>JAKAOF010000012.1 GCA_021823345.1 Thermoplasmata archaeon | reverse complement strand
TTCTCGCGGCGAGTCCCCGAGGGTTCACCCATGAGTTCCCCACCGGATCCCGCTCGGTTCTTGGCGTGGTACGATGGCCTTTCCGGGTCCCCCCGAGAACGCCTCTCCGAGCTCTGTCGGCGGCTGCGGGCGGACTTCCCGCACTACAACTGGGTCGGGATCTACGTGGTGGAGGGTCACGAGCTGGTGCTCTGGGCCTGGGACGGGCGTGAGGCCACGGAGCATGTGCGCATCCCCGTCGACAAGGGGCTCTGCGGAATGGCGGTCCGAGAAGGTCGGACGGTCACGGTCGGGAACGTGGATTCGAACCCCGAGTACCTGGCCTGTTTCCCCTACACGCGCAGTGAGATCGTGGTCCCGATCTTCCGGGGAACGGTCGCCATCGGGGAGATCGACATCGACGGAGAGGCGAGGAACGCCTACGGCCCGGGGGACCAGGCGTTCCTGGAAGAACTGGCCCGGCACCTGGCCTCGACCGTGACGGCGCTCGCACCCTCCTCGTCCAACCCCGTCGCCTGAAGCGACGGTCGATCCTCTCAACGGCACGACAACTTTCGGGACGGGCCTAACGAGTACCCTTCGCGATGTGTTCCAGGCGTCGGAGCAGGAACTCCACGCTTTCCCGGCGCAGTTGGTCCGCCGACGGTGGCGGGCTCGCTTTATGTGATGTCGAGACCGCTCGTTGCGTGCGTTGGAGCGCCTCCCGACGGATGCGCTGGAGCGCCCGGGTCAACTCGTCCACAATGGGAAGCTGGGCGGCAAGCGTGGTCCGGGAGAAGGGGTTGAGGTCGATCGATATCACGGTCTTCCCCGCCCGGACGAGCGCTTCGGCCCGGTCCCCGTCCTCGAGCGGGATCAGCACGGTGTCCGCTTGGAGAATTCCTTGGGGGTCCACCCAGCTGCGGTCGGAGGCGAGCCCCCGGATCCGGGCGGTCGGGTGTACCCCGAGGACCCGGTCCACGCCGGCTTCGATCAACGCTTGCTCGACCAACTTGGCCCGGCGCGGGGTTCGGTGAAAGAGGTTGACCTCGACCTGCAGCCTCGGGATCGATCTTGCGAGCGCGGCCACCTCCTTGGCGGCGAGGGCCGCGACGTTCCCGTTCACCGAGATCACCGGGCGTCGCGATCGCAGGAGCAACGCGGCCGCCGCCCGCTCCGCCCGGAGGGCGAACGGCGGAGTCCGTTCCCCGTAAAGGTAGTCGAAGGCCTCGCCGCGTCCCTGGGCGATGAGTCCCTCGGGTACCAACAGCCCCCGCTCCATCTGGCTCGCGAGGAACGCCCGGGTCACCAGGCTCCGGTAACGCGGATGGGAGCGAGGGATGTTCGCCATGCCGCCTACCGCTGGAGGCCGAGGAGCTCGCGGGCGACCACGAGCCGCCGGATCTCGCTCGTGCCGGCCCCGATCTCGAGGAGCTTCGCATCGCGCATCAAGCGTTCCACGGGATAGTCCCGCATGTAGCCGTTCCCCCCGAAGATCTGGATGGCGTCCAGGGCCACTTGGGTGGAAGATTCGCTCCCGTAGGTGAGCGCGGTCGACGCCTCGCGGTTGATCCGCTTGTTCTTCGACACGGCGAGCAGGGCGTGGTAGAGGAGCAGTCGGGAGGCGAGCGAGCGGGAGTACATGTTGGCCAGCTTCTCCTGGATGAGCTGGAAGGAACCGATGGGCTCACCAAACTGCCGTCGCTCCCGGGCGTAGGCGAGCGAGAGCGCCAGGCACTCCTCCATGATCCCCACGGGGATGGCCGCGAGCACGGCCCGTTCGACGTTGAGGCCGCTCATCACGACCTTCGCGCCTTCGTTCTCCCGCCCCACCAGGTTCGCTGCCGGGACCCGCACGTTCTCAAAGGCGAGCTCTCCGGTCGGAGAGCCGCGCATGCCCATCTTGTCGAGCTTCCGGACGACCGAGAACCCGGGATAGCCCTTCTCCACGATGAAGGCCGAGATGCCATGGGACCCGGCATCGGGACGCGTGCTCGCATAGACCAGGAGCACGTCGGCGACGGGTCCGTTCGTGATGAACAGCTTGCTCCCGTTGAGCACGTACTCGTCCCCCTTCTTCTCGGCCCGGGTCCGGATGGACATCGCATCGCTTCCGGATTCCGGCTCGGTCAGTGCAAGAGCGCCGATGGTCTCTCCCCGGGCGAGTCCCGGAAGGTAGCGCGCCCTCAGGTCCGGGTTCGCATTGCGGGCAATGTTGTCCGCACACAAGTTCGAATGCGCTCCGGCCGTGAGCGCGAACGCCGGGGATACCCGGGCAAATTCCTCCAGGATCACCGCTTGGGCCAGGTATCCGAGCCCCGAGCCCCCATTCTCCTCGGGCAAAGTGGCCCCGAGAAAGCCCAGTTCGCCGGCCTTCCGGAACACTTCCTGGGGAAAGTACTCCTCGCGGTCCATCTTCTCGGCGACCGAGGCCAGGTCCTTGCGGGCGAACCCGCGAACCGCCTCCCGAAGCGCGTTCTCCTCGGGGGAGAGCTCAAAATCCATGCCCGGGGAGAGCCCCCCGAGAGCATAATCTGCGCGTCCCGCCGCACTTCCCTCGAGGCACTGGAGTGGAATCGGGGGTTCCTCCCCGGGAGGACCCCTCTTCTTCCGGTGGAACCCTCGGTGAGACCCAAAACGGCCTGTCGTGCGCCATGCGTCGCCGTAGCACCCCGGCCTTTCCACTGGAGCGATGGCTTTAATTGGCGTGTCTGCCAATTGTCTGACAAATGGCAGACGCGGTCGACGCCGGGGAACTGCTCCGGGAGCTGCGGGTCCGGATGGAGGGCGAGGAGAAGAGCCCCTGGACGGTGAAAGAGTACCTCTGCCTGGTCCGAGAGTTCCTCGAGTTCGTCCCGAAGGCCCCGAGCGATGTCACCTCCGAAGATGTGCAGCGTTTCCGGGAACACCTGGTGCTCGAGCGGCGCTATGCCAAGAGCTCGGTCTACCTCGCCCTGCGGGCCGTCGCCTACTTCCTCCGCTCCCGGGGTTCCCACGTCGCCGATACGGTCGAGGTACCCCGGCGGTCCCAGCGTCTCCCCTCCTTCCTCAACGAAGAGGAAACGCACCGGCTCCTCGCCACCACGGTGGGAGACCCTCGGGCAGCGGCCATCCTCCGGTTGTTGTGCTACGGAGGATTCCGGGTGGGAGAGCTTTGCCACCTCGAGATCAACGATGTGGACCTTGACCACTCCCTGGTCCGGGTCCGCCGGGGAAAGGGGGACAAGGACCGCATGGTGGTCGTGGACGATTCCACCATCGCATCGCTCCGTGCCTGGAACGCCCAGGCTCGCACCGAAGGGATCCCGGGACCTACCCTCTTCGGCGTAGTCCCCCGCACGGTGGAACGGATGGTCAAGGACCACGCCCGCCGAGCGGGGATTGACAAGAAGGTCACCCCGCACACCCTCCGCCATACCCTCGCCACCACCTTGCTCCGGCATGGGCTCGACATCCGCTTCATCCAGAAGCAGCTGGGCCACGCCAGCGTGGCCACCACGGAACTCTACACCCATGTGGACACCGAGGCCCTCCAAACGGCCTACCGCGCCGCCCGGCCGAAGTACTGAGCCGTCACGGGCGGGCCGGGCTCCGCTCACGACACGGAACTGCGGGGGCATTTTCATACTCCCGAAAATTGGAACCAAATGTGGGAATAGATGCCCGGTTCAAATACCTCGTGGAGGAATTGCATCTTAAGAGGTCCCATCGGAAGCCATGACCTTCGTCGACCCCCTCGCCTTCCAGCTGTTCACCTTGGTCTTCGTCTCGACACTCATCTTCTACTCCGGGATCACGGGGTACCTCACCTACTCACGGCGCGGGCCGCGAGCCACGTACCAGCTCCTGAGGGCCCAGGCGGTCCCGCTGGGGGTCGTGGGCGTGGCGATCGCCGCCATCGGCCTTTGGGGAGAGGTGACCTGGCCCATCGCGGTGGAGGTCAACGGCACGAACGTGCTCGGCGCCTACAACATCCTGTTCTATGACCCCTACCTCATGCTGGGGTTCGTCCTGGTCGCCTTCGCCGTATCCGTGGAGGCGCGGTTCCACACCCAATACGTGGGGCTTCTGGCCGGGATGACCGGGGCCCTCAGCATCTACTACGGGATCGCCGCCTACCAACTGAACCTGACGAAGGAACCTCTCGCGATGCTGGCGCTCTACGTCGTGCTGGGAGGGACCGCCCTCCTGACGTTCCCCGTCACGATCTTCCTGGACAAGATGGTGATGGAACCGGCCCAGGCGAACTCCGACGCCCCGGATGCCCGGCAGACCCTCACGCTTCCTTGGAAAGTGGCGTTCGGGGGGTTCGTGCTCTTCCTTCTCTTCGCCGCGATATCCGCCCTGGTCGCCTTGACGATCGGGGGCGGTGCCCTATCCCCGCACCTCGCGAGCCCACCGTAGGGCCCGGCGAGCAATTTACGGGGCTTGGGGCTTGCCGACCAGGCGCTCCATCACTTTCGTGGTGGTGCGGAGGGTCATCTCCGTCACGGAGCCGACCCGGGCCATCTGGACCCGGGACACCTTCTCCCCGTGCTGCTCGGAGGCGATGTAGATGAGGGCGGCGACGATGCCGTGCGGAGAAAGCCCCGACACTTCGGGGTGCTCGCTCGCCCGCTCCAGCATGTCCTCGACCGTGCCGCGTACGGCCGGGGAAAGGGCCAGCTCCTCGGCATAGCGTTGAAGGTAGGTCTTGAGGTTGGTGGGCGGCACGGGCTTCTCGAGTCCCCGGTTAAGGGCCTTGAACGCCCGGCCGACCTCCCAGCGCTTGATCCCCGCAGCCGTGGCGATCTCCGAGAGGGCATGCGGCTGATCGTACTTGCGGCAGGCGGCGTAGACGGCCGCTCCGGTACATGCCGATAGGCTCCGGCCGCGCAGGACGCCGCGTACCAAGGACTCCCGGAAGATGCTCTCGGCCTCTTCCCGGATGATGGACGGCAATTCGAGATGGGACACGATCCGGGCGATGGAGTCCCGGGCCTCGGGGTTCTCTTGCGGGCAGAGCTTTCCGCGGGTGATCTCCCGTTTCATGAGCCACCCCAGGTGACCATACCGGTCGCGGGCCCCTTGGGACAAACGCCGCCCCTGGGCATCCCGGAGGCCGTTCATCGAGCTGCCGAGCGCCTTCTGATAGGGCTGAGGTTTGACCACGGGTCCCACTCCGCGGCCCCCTTGATCGATCCCGTCCCGCTCGAACTGGGGGAGGGGGTTCACGAGGTCCGGCTCGGAGAGCACGAGTCCGCACTCGGCACAGGTGAGCTCCAGAAGTTGCGGGTCCTTCTCAACCCGCAGGGAGCCGCATTGCGGACACTTGCGGCGGGTCTCCATTGTGTACTAGAGAGAAACCGGGGGGTTTAAACCTTTCTGGATTTCTCCGGGTGTCCGTTTACGGACAAACAGCCCTCCGCCGGCCCCGGCCCGAGCGCGCGCCCGGGGTCGGAGCACGACTTCGAGCGCATTTCGGTGCAAGGTTTTATACACTAGGACGGTCATGTTATCCTCCGAAGAGGAGATGGCACAACATCTTCAGACGACGATCGACACCGCCTCCCTCTCGATGGCCCTTCGTCGCAGCGTGGGACGTGAGAGCATGAGGATTGAGGACGCTGAGGCCATCGCCTCGCATATCCTCAACTTCTTTGGGTTCAACGAGCGCATCATCGACAACATCCTCGAGCCCGATGACCGCGACGTGTTCTACATGCTCGAGGACTGCGGTCTCCTGGAGACCGAGCGGGACGAGACCACCCTCTACGACGGGCGGGAATGGCGGATCCACTACTGGTCCATGCGCAAGGAACGGGTGATCCGGCTCGCGTCCGAAGAGGCGCGGGAACTGGAGCTCGAGCGCGCCCGGGACGAGCAGAACGAGTCCGGCGCCTATCTCACGGCCCAGTCCATCTATAACGAGCTTGGGGACGAGGTGTGGGCCCAGCGTCAGCCGTCACAGCAGCAGGAACAACAGGAGCACTGAGGCGCCATTTCCTGGTCATCGCCCACAAGGTTCCCGTCAGCGCGGATTTTTCCCTGAACGATCTCGCCGGGACCGGGGGCCGCATGGATGCGGTGGCGAACGTGGTCACTTCCACCTTCCTCTACTCGAACAACATGCGCCGGGACACGACCCTCACCCTGCTCCTCGTGTCGGACCCTGAACGGGCCCTTCGGGTCCGATTGGAGGGCACCGGGCTCCGCTACCTCAACCCCGATGAGCGGTCGACCGCCGCGCTGCTCAAGAACGCGATCCAGCGTTTCTGGGGGAACCGGGCGGCCGCCGAACGCGAGGGCGAGACCCCGGTGGAGACCGCGGAGACCTCCCCCGGCATCTGGGTCGCCCGGTCCCGAGCGCTCGAGGACCTCTCCGCCTTCGCCCGGGAGCCGGGGACCCTTTGGCTCCACGAGCGGGGAACGCCGTTCCCGGAGGTGGTCGGGGGAAGCACCGCGCGGGCGATCCTGAGCGACCCGTACGAGTTCACCCCCCCGGAACAGGAGCTGCTCGAGGGGATCGGCCTTCCGAAGGTGTCGTTGGGACCGTTGGCGCTCCATACCGCGCAGTGCGTCACGATCATCCACAACCGGTTGGACCGGCAGAGCTTTTAAGCCCCGAAATCGCATGGGAATAGTCGCTCACTATTCATGAGAAACGGCTACGTCGGCCCACACGTCCGGATCGCGACCGGTATCGCCGGTCTGGACGAGATGTTGGGGGGCGGCCTCCTTCCGGCACGTCCGTATCTCCTCGTGGGTCCGCCCGGCTCCGGGAAGACGACCATGGCGATGCAGTTCCTGCTGAAGGGGATCCGGCAGGGGGAGGAGGTCCTCTACGTGACCCTGGAAGAGCCCCCCAACGAGCTCCGTTACAACTTCCGTTCGTTCCCCAAGGACATCGAGAAGGTCTGGATCTTCGACGCGATCCCGGACGTCATGCGCTACGAGAAGGCGCCGTTCAAGGACATCGCCACCGTGCGCACCACCCAACGCCTTTCGGACATCCCGGTCACGATGCGCCAGACCGACGAGTTCCGCAGCGTCGAGATCGCGATCACCGCGCTCATGCAGGCGCTCAAGATGGAGACCGTGAAGCGCCTCTATCGGAGGATCGTGGTGGACTCCCTGACCGCGCTCAAGTACTTCGGGATGAAGGGCTTCGACGACGTCATCGGGGCGCAGGCCTTCCTCCGGTTCCTTTCGGACCTCAAGATCACGGCGCTCGTCACCGCAGAAGAGTCGCCGCTCGAGTTCAACCCTCCCGAACGGCTCCTCGCCCGGGGGGAGATCCGGCTCCGGAACTGGAATTCCCAGGGTACCCATATGCGGGCGGTCGGCATCGAGAAGTTCCGGGGCAGCGCGCACGACACCTACCTTCACCCCTATCGGATCACGGCCCACGGGGTCGAGATCGACCGCAGCGTGTCGATCCCGTTGGGAACCACGGAGTTCATCCCGATGCCGGCGGAAGCCCCGAGCCTCGTGAGCAAGCCGACCGAGACGGAACTCCAGTTCGAGGCCGAGTGGGCGATGCTGACGTTGCTGGATGACGTCCGAGAGCTCTCCGAGCTCGGGATCGATGCCGAACCGGTACGAGTATTGCTCCAGAGGGCCCACACGGAGCTCTCCGCGCTCAAGGTCGACGAGAGCCTCAAGATCCTCTTGGAGAGCCGGCAGATGGTCAATCACCTGATCCTCACCCACCAGGTCTCCCAGGAGTTCCGGGAGAAAGGGGGACGTCTCCCCGCGCTCAAGCGCACGATGGAGACCGGCGAGCCCAGCCCCCTTTCCAAGTTGGCCGGCGGCGGTCGCGCCGACATGCAGGCGATGCTCCCGCTCCTCAGCCGCATGGTGGCCATGCTGGGCACCAAGCAGGGCCGCTCCGTGACCGAGAACCTTTCTCCCAAGCTGCTCGAACGGGTGGCTCAGACCATGCTTTCCGGGGCGATGCAGTCCTCACCGGCCTCGCCCGCTCCTCCGGCGCCGGCCCCGCCTTCAGCGCCCGTTCCCGCTGGCAGCCCTGCACCGTCCAAAGAGGCACCTCCATCGAGCGCGGTCCCTCCCCCGAAGCCCAATGTCCCCGGAATGCCGACCTCCCCTCCTCCAAGACCGGGGGCCCCGGCCGTCCCGCCTCCCCGGCCACCGGGCACGGGGGCCCCCCCGCCGCGCCCTCCGCTCAACCCCGCGGCCCGCCCTCCCGGCCCCCTACCCCCTCGGCCCGGTCCGCCGGGACAGAAGGTGGTCGGTCCCCCTCCTCCCGCCCGTCCGCCGGGGGCCATTCCGCCGCGCCCTCCGCTCGGGCGGCCGCCTCCTTCCGGCGTCGTGTCCCCTCCTCCTTCGAAACCCAATGTTCCCCCGCCCTCGGGGTCGACCGGCGCGAAGGGGCCGGCTCCGCCAGCCCCCCCTCCTCGGCCCATATCCTCACCGCCCAGCTCGATTTCCCCCTCGAAGCCGCCGGAGGTCGTCCGTCCGCCCCCGGCCCCCGTCCCGAAGGAGATGCCCGAAGTTGCTCGTGCCCCCTCTCCAACTCCCCCCGTGGAGGTGGAGAAGCCCGAGCCGCCCCGACCCACCGAAGCGCCCCCTGCGGCCGTCACCCGGACCGAGGAGCCTATTCTCCCACGTGAACCTTCAGAAGCCCGGGAGGTCTCCCCCCCGAAAGTGGAGCCCGCGCCCGTACCCGTCGTAGAGTCGCCCCCGCCGGCGCACCCTCCCGAACCGGAGGTCCGTCCCTCGGTCTCCACTGAGACTCCGAAAGGAGTGCCGGAGATCATCAAGGAACCCGCCGTGCCGGCCCCTACCCCTTTAGAGCCCGCGCCCGTCTCGGTCCCCCCGGTACTTCCGACAGAGGCCCCGGTACCTGCCGAGGTGCCCAAGGAAGTGCCGGAAGCGGCCAAGGAACTCCCCGTGGCGCCCCCGTCTCCCGTGGAACCGGCTCCCCCGACGGTACCGGTAGCGGTCCCGGTTCCGACAGAGTCTTCGAAGGAAGCGCCAGAGATCGCGAAGGAACCGGTCGTTCCCGCTCCGGTCGCGGTGGCCCCCGCACTGCCCGTCGAGGCTTCGGTGAACTCCGACGAGTCAAGCGAGCCGGCCAAGATCGCTGCGGAAGAACGACCGGTGGAAGTGGTAGCCCCTTCCCGTGAAGAAGAACCCAAGCCGGTCCCTCCAGCGGCCATCGAGAAGGGGCCGGTCGAGGCACCGCCGATCTCCCTGACCCCACTCCCCCTCACGACGACCGAAAAGCCCGAAGTTCCGAAGCCCGAGCCCGCTCCCGTGATCCCCACGGCCGAGGCGGTCGAAACGCCGCCCGTCGTCGCGGCACCCACCCCCGTCGAGCCGCCCGCTGCTCCAGCGGTGTCCCCGCCCGCATCCGAGCCCGCTCCCCCGGAACAGGAGGTCTCGCCCAGTCCCCCCAGCCCCGCGCCAGCGGCTCCGTCCGTCTCTCCCACAGTGCCCGAGAGCCTTCCTGCCGCTCCGGGACCCACGGCCGTTCCTGCGAAACCCCGCGCACGACGCACTCGCTCAGCCGCGGGCACGCCGGGGGCGGAAGGGGCCAAGCCCAGACCACCCCGCGCCCGCAAGACCGCCACCGCCGTCGAGGGCGCGCTACCGGTCTCCGAGACTCCCACGACATTGGAAGGGTTTGCACCCGGTGCCGAGACCGGGGCGGTCCCTCCTTCGGGAGTTCCCGAGGCACCGAAGAAGCCCCGTCGGGCCTCGAAGCCGAAGGTGCCGGGGGAAGCTAAGCCCCGGGCCCCACGCACTCGCAAGAAGAAGGCGACCCCGGACGGAGATGCCGCCCCGGACCCCGGTACGGAAAAACCGGCGACCGCTTCCTCTCCCCCCAGTACGCCACCTGCCGAGGCGGGGCACTCGGAAGGAAGTGCGGCGTCCTCCGATGCTCCTCCCCCCGGGAACGAAGCGCCCCCCTCAGCTCCACCCGAATCCCCCTCCCCCCCTCCGGCCGAGCCGCCTCCGCCTGCCGATCCTCCCCCTGAGAAGGAGGTGACCTCTGGCTCCCAGTGAGGGTCGGCTCGGCACCGGCGTGGCAGGCCTGGACGTCATGCTCGGGGGCGGGCTCATTCCCGGACGGCCGTACCTCCTCTGCGGGGACTCTGGGAGCGGCAGGACGCTCCTCGGACTCCAATTCCTGCTCGAGGGCGTACGTGCGGGGGAGAAGGTGCTGCTCGTCGCGGTCGACGAGCCGGCCACTGAGATCCTGGACAACGTGCGCTCCTTCGGATGGGACCTCTCCAAGATCCATACCCTGGACGCTACCCCCGGGGTCGCGGTCTTCCGCCGCATGGGAAACCTGCAGGAGATCAAGTCCATGCATGATGTCAAGTCCATGGGCGAGATGGGCGAGAAACAGCCCTCTTCCCAGACGGGAGAGGAAGTGTCCCTCCAATCGATCTACCTCAAGCTCAAGCGCCAGCTCGATGTCATCCCGTTCAAACGGATCCTGATCGACTCCATGACCTCGGTGCGCCATTACGCCCTGCGCGTGGGGGACGATGTCCAGACCGAGCGCCTGGAGATCCAGTCCCTCTTGCGCTTCCTGTCCGAGCGGGGGATCACGACCCTGATGACCGCCCGTCCCTACGACAGCCTCACTCCGGAGGCGGTGCTCTGCCGCGGGGAGATCGACCTCACGAAGGAGTGGGCCGGCCACCGTATCCAGCGCTGGATCTGGGTGCGAAGGATGCGCGGGGCGCCGCACGATAGCCAGCGGCGGCCCTACGTCATCACTTCGGACGGGTTCCTGGTGGAAGGGACCGCAGATTTCGTCAAGGAGAAGGCGAACGAGCGCCCGCCTCCGGGTCCCCCGACAAAGTCTCCGGGCCCGACTCCTCCCCCGCCTGTGCCTCCGAAGTGAGCCGCGGTCCGCTGAAACGGAGGAACCGTTCCTTTCGGTTCAACGCGAGCGGGTCGACGCGGGAATCCCCTGATAGAGTTCGAGGGTCTTCCCCGCGATGACCGACCAGTCCCACTCCGTGACCGCCTTGGCCCGGGCCGACTCCCCCATTCGGCGGCGAAGCGCCGCATCCCCTAGTATCTCCCCGAGCCGGCGAGCGATCTCGGCGACCTCCTCGGTCCCGGACCCTTCCGGGATGAGATACCCCTGTTCCCCCGGTAGGACCATACCCTCGAGCCGCCCGGTGCCGATCACGGGCAGACCGGAGGCCATGGCTTCGACCACGGCCATGCTCATGAGCTCCGAGCGGCTGGGAAGGAGGAACACGTCCGCCTTCGAGTAGAGCGCCCGCAGGTCGGTCTCCGAGACCTCGCCCGCCAACCGGAGCCGTCCGTTCGGGGACCTTCGCCGGAGCTCTTCGGCATAGCGCGCATCCTGGATCGGTCCCGCGATGACGAGCTCGCCCTGCGGGAGCTGGCTCATCGCCTCCACAGCCACGTGCCAGCGCTTCCGGGGATGGACCGCACCGACCCCGAGCGCGACCTGGCCCGTCCGCTCGGACCACTGGGGTCCATAGGTCGAGGTCTCGACCCCGTTCGGGATCACGCGGCAACGTTCGGGATGTTCCCGGAGCGGCCCCGCCCGCATCAGTTCGGCAATGGCCGGGGTGAGGGCCACATCCTGGAGCGCTCCCGCGACCGCTCGCCGCTCCAGGTAGAATCCGAAGCGTTGCGACGGGCCGCTCGTTCCCGACCAGTGACGGGAGTGGGAGGTGTAGACATAGGGGAGCGACATTTGACGGAGGCGGTTCGCCACCACCGGCGTCGAGGCATGGAGGATATCCCAGGTATGGGACCGGAGCAACCCTCGGAGCTTCCAGGCGAAACGATACTCGTCGAGCGACCGCCCCTTCCCGGGACGATTGAGGATCTCGGTCTCCACCCCCCGGGAGCGCAACGCCTCGGACAGCCGGAAGATGGCCTTTTCGACGGCGCCCCACCCGGGAGGCGGAATGGGGAGCATGCCGCTCCCGAGGAAGAGCACCTTCACGGGACCGCGCTAAGGAACCGGGGGAAAAAGGGCTTGCCCTCTCCGCTCCCTCCTCCTGCTCCTTTCCAAAACTGTGGAATCGTGCCCCTCCATATACTCCCTTTCGGAAAATAATCCCCTCAGAGATGACGCGCCTCAGGACCCCGTACCACCGGGCGGTAATGCCACGAGGAGACTACCTCTAAAGGTGAGCTGTGCGGCGCGCATTCCTCTCTCGGATGGCATTGCGGCAGGCGTATGTCCTGTTGGTGACGACCGCCATCGCTTCGTTGTTGCTGAGCGGCTGGATGAGCGGCGTGCTCGGGCTGGAGGGGGGATTCACCTCCCCGGCGGCCTGCGCTTCGGCTTCGATCCCCCCGGGAGCGTCCGTCCGGGACTTCCTCAACCTCTCGATCTTCGTGAACCCTGCAGATAACGAGGAGTTCTTTTCACCGGCCAACTTCACGATCCCGGCCTCCACGCTGGTCGAGGTGACCATCGATGACTATGACTCCGGCCCCTCGCAGGTCCCGGCGGTGAACACCGCGGTCTGTGGAACCGTGAACGGGACATTGTCGTACTCCGGCTCCAACCTCTCGTCCCTCGCCAACATCACGCTGGCCCACACCATGACCATCACGAACGGCAGCTACCGGGGGTTCAACGTGCCCATCCCGGCCGCCCCGGGGAACTCGGGGGCCCCGGCCCAGGTCAGCTTCTACGTCTACTTCAGCACCCCGGGGGTGTATCGTTGGCAGTGCATGGCGAACTGCGGCGAGAACCAGATGTCCGTGGACGGGAAAATGTCGGGGCTGATCACGGTACAAAGCTGGTGATTCCAAAGTTTTGGAACAAGAACTTGGAAAACACTCGTAGTTCTTAAACCCTATAACCGATGAACCTCCTGAGGCGCACATGACTGAAGAGTCCCAGCCGAAGAGCAGGAGCCATAGCAAAATCGAAGGATCCACCCTAGCGTGGGGATTGGTGGTGATCGTCGTTACGGGCATTATCACGTGGTTCGCATTCGCTGCTGCCTACGGAGTCGGCGTCGGCTCTGGAAACAGCAATACCCCGACGAAGGGGGGCACGACCGGCGGCGGTGGCCCCGACTACATCTACATGGCGATCAACGCCAACCCGGACCGGAACCAGTCCACCGACCAGTACACTCCGGCCAATTTCACCGTTCCGACACATACGTTGCTGATCTTCCAGATCACCAATTATGACAACGGAGAGAACCCGATCGCCCCCATCTACTCTCAGATGAACGGGACGGTGGGCAACCTCGAGTACCTCAATGGCAGCACCACGGGAGTGAGCTCCGTGCCGGTGACCTCCGTGGCCCACACCTTCACCATCCTCAAGGGACCGTACGCCGGGTTCAACGTGGCCATGCCCGCCGCATCGACCACCTCCCCGACCGTGGTTACCTTCGAGGCGTACTTCAACTCGACCGGATCGTTCGTGTGGCAGTGCATGGCCCCCTGTGACTCCCCCTCCATGGCGAGTCTCGGCTTCATGATGGGGACCATGACCGTCGTGAACGGGTAAGCGCCCCCTGTCTCCCTCCGAGCCTGCCCCGCAGGTAGCGGATGCCATGCGGGGGGGGTCCCCCCCGGGCGGCCCATGACCGGGAGCACGGCACGTGCCGAGAGGCCGCTCGACCGCCTCCGCACGCTCTGGACGGGAGACCCGAAAGGGGTCTCCCTGGACCTCCTGCGCATCGGGATGGGGTTCATCTGGGCGCTCAATCTCATCTTCATCCTGGACCCCGCGAACCAGTACTTCTCGACGTTCTCCTCCGTCGCGGACTCCTACGACACCCAGACCCTGGGGGGCCCGGCCATCCCGGATTTCGTGGTGGCGCATGCCGCGGTCTTCGCATGGTTGATCGCCGTGGTCTCAGTATACCTCGCGGTCGCCCTTCTCCTAGGGTTTACCACGCGACTGGCCAGTCTCGTGGGGGGCGTGGCCTCCGTCTTCTTCCTGTGGACGCAGTTCCTGATGACCTTCATGCTCCCGGGGGGCACCGATGTGGGCGCCCATCCGCTCTACCTCCTCATCTACGTCATCCTCTTCGTGGGAGGGGCCGGGAAGTACCTCTCGGTCGATCGCTGGTACTGGGAGGAGGGCGGGCGTCACCCGCAGTTCGCGCGGTTCTTCCTCACTCCCCCGATCGGCACCGGTACCGGGAAGGCCTCCGACGAGACTCCATCCTCCCCCAGCCGGGACGGGGAGCTGGTCCCCCGCCGGCGCTTTTGGAAGGGAAGCCTCGTGTCCCTTCTCCTCATCTTACTGCTCCTGGCGTTGGCCGTGGTACCCTTGGCGCCCTTTTCTCGGGCATCGGGAACGGGCGGAGGAGGCGGCTCGGGGGTGGTCAAGATCACGGACATCCACTACTCCGTCGACTATGCCAATGGGTCGCTGAGCGGAGGGGTGGGTCCCTCCTCCCAAGATGGGTGCTTTCTGTGCGTCGAGCAGGTGAACCCGGGATCCGTCGCCCAGGAAGAGGTGATGCTGACGAACAATCAGAGCAGCAGCACGGTCGTGGTGGAATCCATGACGGTCAGTTCTCCCTTCTCCATCGTGTCCGGTCCCGCGATCCCCGCATCGATCGCCCCGGGGTTCATGTGGATGTTCGTCCTCAAGCTGGGGACCCCCACGACCCCGGGGACCTACACGGTGGACATCGTCTTTCAGGTGAAATAAGGCGCACGCGTCCGCTCCGTCCCGTCCGGGCGGTTCCCCGCCTCCCGGGGAGACGACCGAGGGGGGGCGGCAACGGGGGCTCCTCAAGGTAATGCTTATATACGAGCGCTTTCTTATTCCGGCCGCGCAATCGTGCGCACGAGAAAGCATATGATGTCTGGACAAACGCCGATACTGGTGCTGAAGGAGGGAACGAAGCGAGAGAAGGGACGAGGTGCCCTTTCCAACAACATCGCCGCGGCCAAGGCGATCTCTGACGCCGTGCGGTCCACGCTGGGTCCCCGCGGTCTCGACAAGATGCTGGTCGACTCGATGGGCGACGTGGTCGTGACGAACGACGGCGTGACCATCCTCAAGGAGATGGACGTGGAACATCCCGCCGCCAAGATGCTGGTCGAGGTCGCCAAGACCCAGGACCAGGAGTGCGGGGATGGGACCACCACCGCGGTCGTCCTGACCGGGGAGCTCCTGAAGAAGGCCGAGCAGCTCATTGAGCAGAACATTCACCCCACCATCATCGCCCAGGGGTACCGCCTCGCCTGCAAGAAGGCGATCGAGACCCTGGACGCCATCAGCGAGAAGGTGGAGATCACCAACCACTCCACCCTCGCCAAGATCGCGACCACCGCGATGGCCTCGAAGTCGGTCTCGTTCAACCGGGACCAGCTCTCGGAGCTCTGCGTGAAGGCCGTCACGGCCGTCGCCGAGAAGACCGAGAAGGGCTACACCGTGGACCTCGATAACATCCAGGTCATCAAGAAGCAGGGAGGCACCATGACCGACACCGAGGTGATCGAAGGGATCATCGTCGACAAGGAGAAGGTGCACACCGGGATGCCCATTTCGGTCAAGAGCCCGAAGGTGGCCCTATTGGACGCGGCCCTCGAGATCAAGAAGACCGAGATCGACGCCAAGATCGAGATCAACGACCCGAACCAGCTCAATGCCTTCCTCCAGGAGGAGGAGAACATGATCCGGAAGATGGTCGACCAGGTCAAGAAGTCCGGAGCGAACGTCGTCTTCTGCCAGAAGGGCATCGATGACCTCGCCCAGCACTTCCTTGCCAAGGAAGGCATCTACGCGGTCCGCCGCGTCAAGAAGTCCGACATGGACAAGCTCGCCAAGGCCACGGGCGGAAGCGTCGTGAGCAAGGTGAGCGAGCTCACCGCCGAAGACCTCGGCACGGCCGGCTTCGTCGAGGAGCGCAAGATCGGGGACGACCAGATGACCTTCGTCACGGGCTGCAAGAACGCCAAGGCGGTCAGCATGCTGATCCGCGGCGGGACCGAGCACGTGATCGACGAGATCGAGCGGTCCGTCGAGGATGCGCTCAACGTCGTCGCCGTCGCCATCGAGGACGGGAAGACCGTCACCGGCGGCGGGTCCAGCGCTGAGGAACTGGCCATGCGCCTTCGGGACGAGGCCGCCAAGGTCGGGGGCCGCGAGCAGATCGCCTTCGAGAGCTTCTCCGAAGCGCTCGAGACCGTTCCTCGCACCCTGGCCGAGAACGCCGGGCTCGACCCCATCGACGTCATCATCGACCTGCGCAAGAGCCACAAGGCGGGCAAGATCACGAGCGGGATCAACGTCGTCACCGGCAAGATCGACGACATGAAGGCCCAGAACGTGATCGAACCGATCCGGGTGGGCCGCCAGGCGATCGAGAGCGCCACCGACGCGGCGGTCATGATCCTCCGCATCGATGACGTCATCGCGTCCAAGTCGAGCCCGGCCCCCTCCCCCGGTGGACCCGGTGGCATGGGCGGAATGGGTGGCATGGGCGGAATGGGCGGCGGGGACTTCGGCGAAGACTAAGCCCCCCGAACTCGTCGAATACAACCGGGGATTCCGGAGCACCCCTCCGGATCCCCGGCAACCATTTTTATCGATGACGGATCGAAGGCCCTGTTAGCCCTCGACCTCGACTTCCCGGTGTTTTAGGAAATCGCCCTTCCGTAGTTCGCTGAGCGCCGTTGCGATCTCACGTTGCGTGTTCATCACGATCGGACCGTACCAGGCGATCGGCTCGTGGAGCGGTGTTCCCGACACCAGGAGGAACCGTAGGCCATCGGCCCCCGGCGTGGCCGCGACCTTTCCCCCGTCCCCGAAGAGGACCGTCTCTCCCTTCCGCACCGCCGCGCCGCTCCCATCGAGCGTGCCGCTTCCCGATATCACGGTGGCGAAGACCGTGCGCCCGGAGGATACGGGGTGCGAGAACGAGCTCCCGGGGGGGAGCCGGACATCAAGGTACTCGGGGCGGGTGACGGCGTGGTGGATCGGTCCCTCCACGCCGGCGTAGGACCCGGCGACCACCTTCACCTCTTGACCATTGTCTCCGTCCACCTTCGGGATGTTCGGAGCGCGCACGTCATGGTAGGCGGGAGGGTCCATCTTCGACCGTGCGGGCATGTTGAGCCAGAGCTGGAAGCCCCGGAGCTCCCCTTCCGTCTGTTGGGGCATTTCCTGGTGAACGATCCCGCCGCCGGAGCGCATCCACTGGAGGTCCCCGGCACCGATGGTACCCTGGTTCCCGAGGGTATCCCCGTGCTCGACCTCGCCGCTCAGCATGTAGGTGACGGTCTCGATACCCCGGTGAGGGTGCCAGGGGAAGCCGGCACAGTAATCCGCCGGGTTGTTCGAACCAAAGTTGTCGAGCAGCAAGAAGGGGTCGAGCAGCGCGACCTCGGGGTTGGAGAACGCCCGTCGAAGCCGGACCCCGGCGCCTTCCAGCGTCTCCTTTCCAGGAAATCGACGCTGGATGCTCCGTACCGTCTCCGCCACGGTCCCACCGAATTGTTCTATCCGAAGTGGCTATTTAAGCCACGTTCCGGACAGACGTGGTCCGAGCGCGCCGGGGAGGACGGGTCCCCTCCCGAGCGAGCCATTGCGCGAGCTTTCGGACCGCGATCCCTCGGTGGGAGAGGCGGTTCTTCTCCTCGCTCGCCATCTCGGCCGTGGTCCGGCGATACCCGGTCGGGATGAAGATCGGGTCGTAGCCGAAGCCGTTCTTGCCTCGAGGGGAGGGAGCGATCCGGCCCCGTACGGCGCCGGTGAAGAGTTGGACGCCTCGGTCATCCCGGAACCCGACCACGGCCCGGAACTCGGCCGCGCGGTCCTTGCCGCGCACGAGCCGGAGCACGCCATCGAGGCCGACGGTCCGAAGCACATAGGCGGAGTAGACGCCGGGGAAGCCTCCGAGGCTTGGGATGAATAGCCCGGAATCCTCTACCATGGCCGGGGAGTCCGGTTCGGGAACGCCCATCAGTTTGAACGCCGCGACCTTCTCGAGCGAGTCCATCTGTGGCTCGATCAGCTCGGCTTTCCTCCACACCACGTCGTAGCCAAGGTCTCCGAGCACGAGCTCGACCTCGTGGACCTTCCCGGGATTGCTCGTATAGAAGAAGACCCGGGGGGCCATGGACGATCTCGAGCGGCTCACCAGTTGAACCGCTCGTAGGCCGTCACTTCGGCCAGGCTCTTGCGGCCATTCGGGGCCTTCCCGTTCGTGGAGGGGGCCTCGGGCATGGGAAATCCGATCGGGAGGAGACCGACGACCTGGAAGCCGTCGGGGATCCCGAAGAAACGGGAGATCTTGTCCGTGTTAAAGTCCGAAATCCAGAAGGTCCCGAGCCCTTCGGCGGTGGCGGCGAGAACGATGTTCTCGATCGCGACGGCCACGTCGAGAAGGTGGCTCATGACCACGCCGCCCACGAGCGACGGGGATTCTCCTTCGGAGGCGAGCACCACAATGACGACCGGGGCGGAACGGATCAAAGTCCCCTTGGAAACGAGCTGGGAGAGCTTGAGCTTGTTCCCCTCCTCCCGGACGACCAGGAATCGCCACGGTTGCTTGTCATCGATGGAGGGGGCAAGCCGGCCCGCGTTGAGGACGCTGGTCAGCTTCGCATCCGGGATCTGGGCCGCCTTGAAAAGGCGGCAGGGCTTTGATTGCTGAATCGCGTCGAGTAAGTCCATGTAGACGGTACGGGGTCCTCTCGTTCGAAGCTTACAGTCGCCCCCGGCGACTCATGGACTTCCCATTGAAAGGCCCAACCGCCTCAGCTTTAAAAAGCCTTCTCCAATCGGGGGTAAACCGGGAATGCTTCGGGGAGGAAGCGCTTTTCGGAGCCTCGAAGCCGGACGGGGCGGTCCCACGGTAACCGTCTGCGGGCGGAACGACGGAAAATGGGTGTCGTCTCAAGGGGTGACCGCGAGCACGAGCAGTCCCCCGCTCAAGACGAGCAGGAAGGTCGCGACAAAGAGCATCCAGAAGATGTGAAAGGAGTCCGACAGGGCGGTCATCAGTCGGAAGGTGACCCCCGGACCCAGGATCCGGACGTGCTGCACCTGGGTCTTCGCCGCTCCCACGCCGGCCGGAGCGAGCCCCGCCAGCGCCTCTTCCAAGGCGGTCCGGAGATCGCGGCTCAAGTGCTCCAACGATCGCTTCTTGCCTATGGGGTTGACCCCGCCCTCCACCTCGTGGACGACATGGTTATCGGTGGTCATCACCTCGCAGACGTCCACGAGCCCCTCCACGGACGCCAGCAGTTTCTCTCGGTAACCTTGGATGAGGTTGTTCCCATCGCAGAGGGCGTAAGCAGTCTTCTTTCCGGACGTCTCGATCACGGTGACCGTGATCCCCTCCTTTCCCAGCCCGTCCCGGGATACCGTGTAGTCGGTCCGCCGGGCGAAACCGACCCGGAGGGTCCCCTCCTGGGCCTGGCGCGCAACGAGGTCCAACGCGGCCCGGGCATCTTCCAATACCTGCGTGCTGGCGGGAGACCCGAAGGGGATCGATCCTTGGGACTGGTCGCCCTCGGTGAACGAGTTGTGGGCATCGATGACGATGGGGTTCGGGAATCCCCGGCGCACCGCCTCGTCGCGGAGCATCTCGCCCACCGCGTAGTCGAGATCGTCGGAGGGCGCCGGGGACCGCGTCACCACGAGGATCACGGCGTTCCCCAGGGCCTGGGCCCGTACGAGGGCGCCGGGCCGCGGGGCGAGGAGCGGGGTGCAACGTACCTTGTCCTGATAGGAAAGCGTCCGGGTCATGACGCGCAGTTCATCGGCCACCCGGTCCACGTCCGCCGTCGTGGGAAGGTTCTGGTCGTGGGTACAGGCGGTATGGGGAACGGAGATGTGTTCGGCTTCCGTCTTCAGCCGCTCGGCGAGCTTATGGGGCAGGTTGCTCGCGCCGATCTCGGCAAAGGGGCCGGGATGCACTGAGGGTACGAGCCACAGGACCCTCGGGGGGGAACCTTGCCGTCCGAACCCTAGCACCGAGGCGTGGAGGTCCCCTTCCCGGGAGGCCCGGGCAAAGAAGTCCTCGAGGTACTTGGATCCCTCGGGATCTCGATCATTGATGTGATCAAAGAGCGGGCGCACGATCGCAACGCTCCCCATGCCGAACTCGCGCTTGAGCGGTCGGTCCGTGGCGTAGAGCAACAGTACCCCGGCGCCCAACGATATCAGGAGGAAGACCACCGCCTCCACCACGTAGGCCGCCGTCGGACCGAGAAAGATGAGCGTCCCGGCCACCCCGATCCCGGGCTCGATGAGCGCCGCGGGAAGCGAGCGAGGGATGCTCGGCCCCGAGATCCCCGCAACGAGCAAGAGGTCGAGCCACAGGGTCAGGCCGAAGGCCGCCAACAGGGCCCGCTCCACGGGGAACGGTTGCAAGAGCAGGGTGTAGACCCTCCATCCGACAAGGACCGAGCCGAGGGGCAAGGCCGACAAGAGCGCGGCGATAAAGGCCCGACGCAGGGGAAACTTTCCCCCCAGGGCGTTCGAGACCACGGAGGTGGCGACGCTCCCGAGCCCGAGGGCCAGGAGGAAGAGGACCGACCCGATCCAGATCGTCCCGTACGGGAGGCCCGAAAGATAGCTCAGGTTGGGGGAGAAACCGAACGCCAGGATGCTTAACAGGAAGGAGATGAGCACGATGAGCAGCACGCTCCAGCCCCAGACCGGGGAGCGGAGCCCGACGGTCCACTTCCCTTCCCGCTTATCCTCCACGCCGCCTCCGGACCTCGCCGACGATCGGTCCCAGGGCCGCTTTACCGTCCTTTTCCACGATCGTGCCGGTCACGATGGCGTCCGCCCCGGCGTCGAGCACCGACGCCACGTCGGCCGCGGTGCGTATCCCTCCACCGACCAGCAGCGGGATCGAGAGGTTGCTCTTGAGCTCGCGGATCATCGGGGGAGGAACGGGCGACGGCGCGCCGGATCCTGCTTCTGCGTAAAGGAGCTTCATTCCGAGGTACTGTGCGGCGAGGGCGTAGCCGGTCGCACCCGCCAGGTCCGACCGCTCGATACAGTCGGCCTCGCCCACTTCCCCCACCTTCATGCCGGGCGCCACGATGAGGTACCCGACCGGGATGGGTTCGAGCCCCAGCTTCTTGATGTATCCGGAAGCCCGGGCCTGCATGCGGATGACGTGCGCTACGCTGCGCGAGTTGAGGAGGCTCATGAAGAGCAGGGCGTCCGCCTCTCCCGTGATGGACTCCGGTCCCTGGGGAAAGATGATCACCGGGAGCGAGCTCTCTTGGTGGACCGAACGGGCGGCCTCCGTCATGATCTCCGGGGTGATCCCCGTCGACCCTCCCATCAGGATCGCAAAGCTTCCCAGCCGTTCCGCCTCGCGGGCGAGTTCCCCAGCGCTCTTTCCCCGGGTCTTGTCCGGATCGATCAGGGTGAAATGGATGGGGCCCTTGGCCAGGCTTTCCGCCATCCGATCGGCAACGCTCTTCATCTTAGGGAGGACCCCACGAACGCCACGAGCGCGAACACCATTGCAAGCTTAGATAGCCCTTGCTCCCGGTGCAAACGCTCCGGGAGCCATCGGATGGAGAGCACAAAAGTGACATCGCTCACCAGCACCGCTCCCAGGTACGCGATCCCCGCTACAGAAACTGGCGGAAGCCACGTGACGAGCGGGAAGATGCTGAGGCCGATGGCACAGGCGACCGACACGCGGGCGGCGAGAGCCGCTGTCGCCATCCCATGTTCCCGGGGAAGGGTCGCCCGACCGTCGTCCCCGCCCGCATCCTCCATGTCCTTGACGATCTCCCGGGAAAGCGTGGCGAAGAAGGCCATGAGGAGCCAGGGAAGGGTCGTCCAGGGGTTGCCCACCACCGACCCCCCGAAGAGGAAGACCGCTCCAGTGAGGTAAGCGACCAACGCGTTACCCGGCAGCCCCATGGCCTTCCCGCGATACTCGTAGGCGACCAGGAGCAGCGCCGAGCTTACCCATACGACCAGGGTGAGAAGGAACGGTACGAGAGCGAGATGGAACGGGGTCGGTGTGACGGGGGAGATCAGGACGATCGGAAGGGCCGATAGGAGGAAGAGCAGGAGCGCAAAGCGCCGTGCCGCCTCCCGGGAGATCTCTCCCCGCGGCAACGGGCGCTCCGGATGATTGACCCGGTCCCCCTCCACGTCCAGACAGTCATTGAGCACGTTCCCTCCCCCCGTGACGAGGAACGTGGCCGTGCCCGCGAGCAAGAGGGCCGCCAACTCGGATGGGAGCGGAGTTCCGTAGATCCCTGTGGCCGAGATGCCGCCGACCACGGTACCGATGAGCGAGATGAAACCGTTGACCGGGCGCAGCAGCCGGAACCACGGCGTGACGCCGGACATTCTGACGGTGGGGGAGCGGACGGGGGTATAAAAACGCAGGAGCGAACAAAGAAGGGGGGTCCCCCCCCCGAACGGGGCTCCCAGGAACGATCCAATCACCGAGCGCTGACGGTGGGGGTACTGAACTACGAGAATACCTGGGGGGGTTGGGGTCCGCTCCGGGTATGATTGTCCACGAGCCCCTGTGGCTTGGGCTCGATCCCCCGCAGCGAATTCATGCGGGTCACGCGTTTCGTCACGTCGATCGCATTCGCAATGTCATGTCGCTGGGAGTATTCCCCGCGCACGAAGGGGATCCCCTCCTCGACCCGGTTGAGGGCATCTTTGAGCGAGCTTCCCTCCCCGACCAGGGCGATCGCCCGGGACGTGCCCATCACGACGCTCCCGGCCCGGGAACCCGGCGTCACCGAGCCATAGTAGACGGTGACCGCGTTCCGGGCGAGGGTGGCCTCATCGATCTGGAGCTCTCCTCCGGGAACGGACGTGGCGCCGTAGCCGGGGGGAGCAAGGTACTTCACCACGGTCGCCCGGCGTCGGAACCGCACAAAGACATCGCGCGTTTCCCCTTCGGCGACGCTGAGTAGGAGCGGGGCGAAATCCGTCCCCTCATAGATCGTGAGGACGTTGAGCGCCTCGGGGTCCCCGAAGCGGGCATTGTATTCGAGGAGTTGGGGTCCCCGGGCCGTGGACATGAAGCCCCCGTAGAGGATCCCGCGGTAGTCCATGCCTTCCTTGTGGAGGGCCGCCACGGTCTGCTCCATCACGTGGACCGCCGTGTCCCGGTCCGAAGCGGGAATGAAGGGCAGCAGGTGGTCCCGGGTGGAGAACGAACCCATCCCCCCCGTGTTCCCGCCCAGGTCGCCGTCCAGGGCGCGTTTGTAATCCTTGACGAGCGGCATCGGGACCACGCGTTTTCCATCGACGAACGCCATCAAGCTGAATTCCTCCCCCTCCAGCCTCTCTTCGAGGACGATCGGCTGTCCGTGGCTCTCGGCCAACATCGCAAGGGCTCGGCTCTTGCCGTCGGCCGCCGTAGGGAAGTCGATCCCCCCGACGAGCACTCCCTTGCCCCCGGTGAGCCCGGTGGGCTTGATGACGAACTTCTCCCCCGAGAACGCACTGAGAGCGGCGTCGAGCTCCCCGGGTGCCTTCACGATGCGGAAGGTGGGAGTCGCCGTGATCCCGTTGCGGGCGAGGAACTCTCGAGCGAACGCCTTCGAGCTCTCGAGACGGGCCGCCTGCTGCCCGGGTCCCAGCGTCGGGATCCCGGCCTGGCGCAGGCTGTCGGCTACTCCGGCGGCGATCGACGCATCGGGACCCAACACGGCCAGCTGTGCCCGGCATTGACGGGCTCTCGCCACGATCGCCGGTCCGTCCTCGACGTTCGCCGGGTAATATTCCTGGGCGAGGCGCTTGAGACCGGGGTTCACGGTCGGGGCAGCCACAAACAGCAGGGCCTCGCTGCGGTGGAGCGCCGCTCCGATCGCGTGCTCCCTTCCTCCGGCTCCGACGAGCAGCACCCGCATCGGCGACATCCCGATTTTACCTCGGTCCCGGGAGAAGTGTCCGGATTCTTAACCGTTCCGTGAAGCCCCGGGAGGTTGTGGAAGAGCAAAATCCCGGACAGGTTCGTACGTGGGGTTTATTAGGGGTGGTCGACTCATAGGAGGTCGTGAGGCTGCCGCGTTCGGTTGCATCAGCCCTCCTTCCGGTACGCGTGGTCTGGGTGGCGCTGCTCGCCCTCATCCTCTGGGGGATCTACTACCTCCAAGGCGCGGGTTGGTACGAGCTCTTCCTCTTCCCGATCGCTGCGCTGACCGACCTCGCCTTCCAACGCATCCGATTCGACAAGCTGAGGCTGCCCGAGGGAGCCCTCGCCACCGCCGGATTCCTGGTCCTTCTCTTCCCACCGACCTCCGCCCTCCTGCTTTCGGGCACGGCGACCATCGTGACCATCACCCTCAAGCACGTGCTCCGGCGCTCGGGCTCCCCGATCTTCAACCCTGCGGCGCTCGGTGTCCTTGCCGGAGCGGTCGCTCTCGGGCTCGCTCCCTCGTGGTGGGTCGGACTCGGGACTCCGGGCTTCATCCTGCTCCCGGCCCTCGGCCTGTTCATCTTCTGGAGGAACCTGTCCCGCTGGGAGATGGTCGTGAGCTTCTTCCTCGCCTACGCGGGGATCGCCACGCTCTACCTGCTCTTCTTCCAACAGATAACCGCCCCCACGCTCTTCCTGCTCAAGATCTTCGACCCGGCGACGGTGTTCTTCGGGCTCTACATGGTGAGCGAGCCCCGGACCGCCCCCGCCGACCCCGCCGTGCAGCCATTGTTCGGTGCCACGGTGGCGATCGCAAGCCTGGGCCTCAGCTTGTTGCTCCCCACCACGGGAGTGCTCCTGGCGCTCATGGTCGGCAACCTCCTGCATCTGGCCCTTCATCGCTCCGTGAAACCGGCGACCACCATCGTTTCGGAGAAGAAGAAGAAGAAGCGCCGCCAGGCCCTCTTGTCTCCCACCGAGAGGTGGTCCATCCCGAGACGGGTCAGCGCGGGGATCGCCGTCGCCCTCCTCCTTGCGTTGGTGGCGGCCTCGACGGGTCCCTCGGCGACCCCGGCGCCGCTCATCGCCTCCGGTGCGGCCCCCCCCGTGTCCTCCGGGAGTGGGGGAACGACCACCTACTCGAACTGCCAGGCGGACAACCCCTCGATCCCCCAGAGCACGCTGAGCCAGCTCCACAAGGCGCTCGGTCCCTCGGTCATCCTCTCCTATGACGCGAATACGGGGGTCGTGGTCTTTTACGACCCCGTGAACCAGGTCACGGTGACCGAGACCGACCTCTACGAGGACTTCGGGTACGCGGAGTTCAACGGAGACGATTACGCGACGAGCGGTTGCTCTCCGTGATCTGACCTCAAACCGGTTGCGGTTCGGCGAAGTGTCGCCTACAGGGGGCGGGCGGCGAGGGCCCACACCGCGCCAGAGGAATTACCGCAGAAGTGGCAGACCGGGCTCGGAAGCCCATCGAAGTGCGTGGCATCCTCGAGCGTCCCGAGGAGGCTCAGCCCCGCGGTATTCTCCACGTCCTTCCCGCACTTCTCCTGCCCGCACCAGCCGATCACGTTGACCTTCTCCGGGTCGAGCTTCTCTCCGGGAGCTACCCGGTGCAAACGGGACATGAGCGCATTGAGCCCTCGGGTCCACAGGGCTTGATCGAAGTCCGCGAGGGCGCTCCGCACCCCCGAGACGAGCTCATCGACGTCCAGGGTGGAACGGACGCCCAGGCGGTTCACCAAGGTGACCGTGCGTGCCTGGAGCTCCTTGCGGCCGACCTCGATACGCAAAGCGACCCCCTTGAGTTCCCAGGCGTAGTACTTGGCTCCGGGGCGCTCATCGGATGCGTCCAGCCTGGCGCGCAGGCCCGCGTCGGTGAGGGCCTGGACCAATCCTTGGGCGTGTTCGACCAGCCCCTCGGCCGGCTCCTTGCCCATGATCGGGATCACGACCACTTGGATGGGCGCGATGATGGTGGGAAGTACCAATCCCTTCTCGTCCCCATGCAGGGCGATCACGGCACCCAGTATCCGCTCCGAGATCCCGTAGGTGGTCTGGTGCGGAAGCTGCCGGTTGCCCTGGGCATCCTCGTAGCCGATACCATAGGCCCGGGCGAAGTTGTCCCGGTAGTAGTGCACGGTCCCGATCTGCAGCGTCTTCGATCCACCGAGCGGCAGGTCGAAGGCGATCGAATAGTGCGCGCCAGGGAATTTGTCCCAGTCCGGCCGTCGGACCCGGAGGTGGGGGAGGCAGAGGGCGCGGGATATCTCGTCGAAGGAGCCGATATCGGCGCGGACCTGTTCCTCGGCCCGCGGACCATCCAGGTGGGCCGTGTGACCCTCGAAGAAGTGGATCTCCCGCACGCGGATGAACGGCCGAGTGGTCTTGGTCTCGTACCGGAACACCGAGACGATCTGGTACACGCGAAGGGGTAGGTCCTTGTGCGAGCGGACCCACAGTGCGAACATGGGATACATCGCCGTCTCGCTCGTGGGACGGAGGGCGAGCTTCACATCGAGTTCGGTACGGCCCCCGTGGGTCACCCAGTAGACCTGCTCGTCGAACCCCTTGATGTGGTCCCCTTCCTTTCGGAACTCCGTTTCCGGGATGAGGGTCGGGAAGTTGACCTCTTCATAGAGCAGCGGCTCGATCCGGGACCGGATGAGCCGGTCCAGGAGCGAGGAAGTCTTCTGCCCGAAGGGCGTCCAGACGTTCATCCCCTTGATGGGGTAGCGCTTGTCGGTGATGCCCGAGCGCTCGAGGACTTCGTTGTACCACTCGAAGAACGCCTGTTCCTTGGCCGGTAGCTCGCTCATTTTTCGCGGGAATACTACGCAAGGTTCTTAACGATGTGCACCTGTTAGGTATAGGTGCTATGCACCTCGTCGTCTGCGTCGACCGAGATGATGATCTCGGGCGGAAGGCGCATGTTACGGGCCCCGTAGTGGGTCGGGAGGCGGTCTTGGATGCGGCCACCCGGCTCGGGGTGGCGGATCCAGAGGACTCCGACGCCAACGCCATGCTCGCCGCGGTGGGGCTCCACGACGAGCTCCGGTCCGCGGGCGATGAGGTCGAAGTTGCGGTACTGACCGGGGATGAGCGGGTCGGCATCTTCTCGGACCGGGAGATCGCCCGGCAGTTCGACGCCGTCCTCAAGCGCCTCGACGTGAGCTCGCTCTACATGGTCTCCGACGGGGCGGAGGATGAGAACGTCTTCCCGATCCTCTCCTCCCGTAAGCCCATCGCCTCGGTGAAGCGGATCTACATCCGCCAGACCGCCACGCTGCAGGGCACGTACTACTCGGTGGTCCGTGCGCTCAAGGACCGCAAGCTGCGGTTCAAGACCATCCTGCCGGCCGCCGCCTTCCTTCTCTTCCTGGGCTTCGTCGAGAGCCTGAGCGTCTTCTATGGGGTGGACATCTGGAGCTACGGGGCCGTGTTCCTCCTGCTCTTCATCGGCGCTTACCTCGTGATCTGGACGTTCGACATCGATGAGTGGATGCTGGAGAAGGTCGAATCCTTCGGCAGTGACCTTCGCAGCGGCTCGATCGCCGTGTTCATGGGGATCGTGGCCGTCGCGTTCTTCGTGCTCGGTTGGGTCAACGGGGATGCATCGCTCGCGAACCCCTCGCTCTCCTCCCCGGGGGCCCACATCTATTCGTTCCTGACCAGCGCCCTCTACTGGTGGGTCGGTGCCGCGGCCGTATGGGAAGGGGGCAGTGCGGTCCACCAGGCGATGTCCGGCAAGGGATTCCCCTCCAGCTTCTGGGTGGTCGTGGTCTCCATCACGGCCTTCGGGGTCGAGAGCTATGCCCTCTTGTCCCTCGCCCAGGCTACGACGGGCGGGACCTACGCGCTCGGGGCCCTGCTTCCCAACATCCTCGGCATCGCGCTCGGGATCGCCATGGGGACGTTCGCGGGAGTGTTGCGGCAGTACCTCCAGGTCCGCTCTCGCTCGGCCTCCGAATCCGCGACCCCGAGCTGAGACCCGTTCCATCGAGATTTCCGCCCGGCGGGCGGCGTGAGAGCGGGCACTCCCTTGCGCCGGGCGAAGACCCCATGACTCTGCTCAACACACCGAGGTCTCAGTATCCGTAAATACCTCTATATAGAGAAAATAGAGTTTCTATATATACCTCGCTAAAAGTAATCCCGTTCGAAAATGCGGGACAGTCAGACCCCAATGAACCGTGCCGAGGAGGTCCACCTCAAGCTTCGCCGGTCGGGCAACTCCTACGCCGTCACGATCCCCACCGTTTGGGTTTCCGAAGGTGGGTGGAACCGCGGGAAAGTCATGCGGTTGCGTCGGTATCGCCCGGACTCCTTCGTCATCGATGCTCCTCGGTCGGAAACCTCGGAGCGATTCACCCTGGGCGCCCATGACGGGGACGTTCACGTGTTCCGGGAGCTCCTCGGGGGGTTCCTCCAGGGACACTCCGATATCCTGCTCGAATCCGACAAGAAGGAAGGCATTCCTTCCCGGGCCGTTCGCGAGTTCGCCCGGCGCACCGGTTCCATGGTCGTCGTGTCCGAAGATCCCGGGCGGGTCGAGTTCCGGGACCTCGGCTCGGTCGAGATCCCGATCGAGGGTCGCATCGAGCGGATGCACAGCATCGCGGTCGAGATGCACTCGAACCTTTCTTCGCGGTGGAGCGATCTTCCCTTCACCCATTCTTTCCATCTAGCAAGCCGGGACGACGAGGTCGACCGGCTCGGCTGGCAGGTCCGGCGCGCTCTCACCCGCGCCGGTGACCATGGGGACCGCTTCTCTGCAAAGGAGGCGATCCCCCTCTTGCTCCTTTCCCGAACGTGGGAGCGGATCGCCGATCTCGCGGTCCATATCGAGGAGGAGCAAGAGAAACTGGCCGGCTCACCCCCGCCTTCCTCCTACATGGTGCACATCAACAATCTGCACGAGCGCGCCCTCGAGATGCTCTCCCGTGGTCCGGAAGTCCTCCGGGGGCACAACGTGCTCTCGGCGAACGAGTACATCGATCAGGTGAGCGCGTTCGAAGCCGAGCGCTCGGCGCTCGTGCTCGAAGCCGTTCGGCTCACCAAATCCGGCAAGATGGCCGGAGAGTGCTTGCCCTCCGTTTCCGTCGTACTCGATGCCCTGGTGCGGGTCGCCCGTCACCTCGCCGATGTCGGTGAGCTCGTGATGGACACCCCCGCGGGCGTCTTCTCCCATCCCCAGCAAAGGTCTATGAACGAAAGCGAGGAACGCAAGTCTCCCCTACCGCGGAAAGAAAGCCGGAGCGCGTCGAAGAGGAATTCTGCATGAGTGCGAAGAATCCCTCGTCAACAGCGCACTCGGAGGACTCGATCTCGGGTCCAAGCCAGACCTCTCCCAAATCTGCCGGTAAGGGCGGAAGCAAGGGAATGGCCATCGCATTGGTGGCCGTGCTGGTCATCGCCGGGATCGCCGGGTCATTCTACTACTACGAGTACGTCTACAAAGGAAAGAGCTCGTCGGGTGGTGGCAACAACAACAATACTACCTGCACTTCGGGCTGTGGGGGTCCCACTGCCTACACGATCAGTGAGACCGGATCCTCGCTGATCTACCCGTACATGCAAGTGCTTGGTCCGAACTTCACCAAGCTCTACCCTAACGTCCAGATCTCCCCCGACAGCACGGGGAGCGGAACTGGGATCAGCTCGGCCGAGCAGGGCTTGGTCGACATCGGCGGGACGGACGCGTACCTCGACCCCGCCAATGCGAGCAAGTATGGGCTCATCAACGTGCCCATCGCCATCTCGGCCCAGCTCGTGTACTACAACCTGCCCGGAGTCTCGGCGCACCTGAACCTGAACGGGACGGTGCTGGCGAAGATCTACGCAGGGGCGATCACCAACTGGAACGACCCTGAGATCCAGGCGGCGAACCCTGGCGTGACCCTGCCCAGCAACCCGATCGTGCCCCTCCACCGGTCGGACGGGAGCGGGGACACGTTCATGTTCACCTCGCTGTGCTACATGTCCTGGAACGGATGGACGGCTGGCTATGGTACCTCGATCACCTGGCCCGCGGGACAGTCCGGATACAAGGGCAACAGCGGAATGGTGACGGGACTGCAGTCCACGAAGTACGGGATCGCCTACATCGGCATCAGCTACGAGAGCGAGGCGAATGCCGCGGGACTGGGATACGCAGCCCTGGGAGACCAGGCGGCGAACGTGAACGGCACCAACCCAGCCAACTACATCCTGCCCACCCCCACCACGATCAGCGAAGATGCGAACTTGGGTCTGGAGAACCTCCAGCCGCCCAGCGTCGCCGTGAGCCTCATCCTGGGCGGAGTGCCCGGGGCGACGGACCTCAAGCTCGGTCAAGGGGGCACGCTCCCGTCGACGACCTACCCGAACCCGTACCCGGACACGAACCTCGAGTACACCTTGGTCAAGACAAGCCCAACGAACGCGGCCAAGCAGTTCTACGTGGTCAAGTTCCTGGAGTGGTCGTTGCAGGCCGGCGGATCGTACACCGCACAGGTGAACTTCCTGCCCCTGACGGCGGCGGTGATCGGATACGACATGGAGGCCCTCAACTCGGTGTCGGTGTCAGGGCCCAGCGGTCTCACGAGCTTCACGGTGAGTGAGACAGGGTCTTCGCTCATCTACCCGTACATGCAGGTCCTTGGTCCGAACTTCACCAAGCTCTACTCGAACGTCCAGATCTCCCCCGACAGCACGGGGAGCGGAACTGGGATCAGCTCGGCCGAGCAGGGCTTGGTCGACATCGGCGGGACGGACGCGTACCTCGACCCCGCCAATGCGAGCAAGTATGGGCTCATCAACGTGCCCATCGCCATCTCGGCCCAGCTCGTGTACTACAACCTGCCCGGAGTCTCGGCGCACCTGAACCTGAACGGGACGGTGCTGGCGAAGATCTACGCAGGGGCGATCACCAACTGGAACGACCCTGAGATCCAGGCGGCGAACCCTGGCGTGACCCTGCCCAGCAACCCGATCGTGCCCCTCCACCGGTCGGACGGGAGCGGGGACACGTTCATGTTCACCTCGCTGTGCTACATGTCCTGGAACGGATGGACGGCTGGCTATGGTACCTCGATCACCTGGCCCGCGGGACAGTCCGGATACAAGGGCAACAGCGGAATGGTGACGGGACTGCAGTCCACGAAGTACGGGATCGCCTACATCGGCATCAGCTACGAGAGCGAGGCGAATGCCGCGGGACTGGGATACGCAGCCCTGGGAGACCAGGCGGCGAACGTGAACGGCACCAACCCAGCCAACTACATCCTGCCCACCCCCACCACGATCAGCGAAGATGCGAACTTGGGTCTGGAGAACCTCCAGCCGCCCAGCGTCGCCGTGAGCCTCATCCTGGGCGGAGTGCCCGGGGCGACGGACCTCAAGCTCGGTCAAGGGGGCACGCTCCCATCGGCGGCCTACCCGAACCCGTACCCGGACACGAACCTCGAGTACACCTTGGTCAAGACGAGCCCGACGAACGCGGCCAAGCAGTTCTACGTCGTGCAGTTCCTGGAATGGTGCCTTCAGGCCGGCGGATCGTACACCGCACAGGTGAACTTCCTGCCCCTGACCGCCGCCGTGATCGGGTACGACATGCAGGCGCTGAACTCGGTCTCCGTGGGAGCCCAATCTTAGGGGGGATTCCGAGTTTTGCACCGTAGAACAAAAACCCCTGAGCCGCCCCCGGTGAGCGAGCCGGGCCCCCCCGAGGGGGGGGTTCCCACCGGGGCGGCTCCAACCCTTCCGCCTCCCGAGCGATTGCGGGACCGGATCACCTGGAAGATGGTGCTCGGCAGCCCGGTCGCTCTCCTGCCCATGTTCCTCCTCGCCGCGGTGGCCGGGGTGCTGCTCTATGCCTCGGACCTGCACAATTTCGGATGGTCCTTGTGGGGCACGGACTGGAACTGGATCCCTCCGGGACCCGGATCCAGCTACGGCATCGGCTACTTTGCTCTCGGCTCCGTCCTCACGGCCTCGCTGGCCATGCTCCTTGCCACCGTTCTCAGCCTCGCCATGGCGATCTCCATCGTGGTCTATCTGCCCGTGATCCCGAGCCGGGCCCTAACGGTCGTTACCGACCTCTTGGCCGGCATCCCGAGCGTCGTCTTCGGCATCTGGGGCTTCGTGGTCTTAGCACCGTACTTTGGCGAGAACCTCGAGCCATCGCTTCGGGACGCCCTGTATTGGCTCCCGGGGTTCGGCGGGCCCGCGTTCGCCATCGGGGGCGGGACCGGGATCCTCCTGGCCGTCTTTGTGCTCACGATCATGATCATCCCGATCACCACCGCCATCATGCGGGAGTCCCTGCGGGCCGTCCCGCACAGTGCCATCGAAGCCGGTCTCGCCCTTGGGGCCACCCGGTGGGAAGTGGTACGCAAGGTACGCCTGCCGATGGCCCGGGCCGGGATCTTCGGTGCCCTGTTCCTTGGGTTCGGTCGGGCGATCGGGGAGAGCGTGGCCGTCTCCATGCTCATCGGCGCGACCCCCCAGCTCCCTCCCAGCCTCTATGCCGGGGGGTACACGATCGCCGCCTACATCCTTGACCAACAGGACAGTGCCTTCGCCTATCCGGTGCTGCTCCAGGTCCTCGTCGAGTTCGCCCTCATCCTTCTGCTCATCAGTGTTGTAGTGAACATCGTCGGCCACCGGCTCACGCGCGGCTCCAGGAACTCGGGGACCCTCAACTAAGGTGCACCATGGCGGTCCAGAACTCCACCGGAAATCCTGCGGGGGACATCCTCCGATATTCTCCGGGACACCTTCGGCTGCGTTTCGTGATCGACAAGATCGTCGGTTGGGTGCTGCTCCTCGCCTTCCTCGCCGTGCTCTTTCCGCTCGCCGACATGCTCTATTGGGTCGGCGAGAAGGCCCTCCCCACGTTCACGATGAACACCCTGACCCTCAACCAAGTGGGGACCGGGGGGGGGCTTCACTCCATGATCGTCGGGACCTTCATCATCCTCATCCTCTCCACGGTCATCGCCACCGGGATCGGGGTGCTCGCCGGCATGTACACCGCGGAGTTCGCCCCGCGGCGGGTGGCGGAGGCGGGCCGGGTCGCCGGTTACCTCCTGGCGGGGGTCCCGGCCATCGTGCTCGGCTATTTCGGTTTCTACCTCTTGGTGATCTACACCAAGTGGGACTACAACACGCTCGCCGGTGCGATCACCCTCGGGATCTTCATGGTCCCCTTCGTCTACCGCGCGACCGACCTCGCTTTCGTCAACGTGCCGCACGACCAGCGGGAGGGTGCGCTCGCGATGGGCGCATCGAGATTCCAGTACCTTCGGCGGGTCGCGTTCCCGATCGCGATGCCGACGATCCTCTCGGGCGTCTTCCTGGCGATGGCCCTCGGGATGGGCGAGACCGCCCCGCTCGTCCTCACGGTGGGCTGGAGCAATACCGTTCCCACCAATCTCCTTCAGCCCACGGGATACCTCACGGGAGCGATCTGGAACTTCTACGACTTCCCCTCCACGTACGGTAGCTTCCAGACCCTGGCCTTCCAAGCCGCGTTCCTGCTCATCCTCATCGTGATCGCCCTCAACGTCGGGGTCCAGATCATCTCGGAGCACTACCGCCGCAAGCTCCGGGGGTTGGTAGGCTGATGGTCGAGGGAAGGAATTTCGTCCCAACGAAGGGCGACATTCGGTCGGGCGTGGGTCCTATGCAGTTGGCTTCCGCCGCGTCTCCGTCGGGGGGGTACGCAGACGATATACCGGGTACCGGGTTCATGGGGTCGCCCGTTGCGGGGCGGTCGAGCACTCGATACATGTCTCCATCAGAATCCACGCAGAACGCTCCCCTCGAGGAGATGGCGAGCACCCCCCAGCCCCCCGGGGGCCCGGCCGCGGTCGCTCCACTCATCTCGGTGAAGGACCTCTGGGTATGGGCGGGCAAGAAACCCATCCTTTCCGGGATCAGCCTCGACTTCAACGACCGTGAGGTCACCGCTCTCATCGGTCCCTCGGGGTGTGGCAAGACCACCTTCATCCGCACCCTGAACCGCATGAGCGATGTTTCCCCCGGCCTGCGCGTCAAGGGGCTGATACAGTACAAGGGCCAGGACATCCACTCCCGGTCCGTGAACCCGGTCCTTCTCCGACAGCGGGTGGGGATGGTCTTCCAACGGTCGACGGTGTTCCCGATGTCCATCTTCGACAACGTGGCCTTCGGTCTCCGGTTGATCCGGGAACGCCGTGACGTGATCAGCGAACGGGTGACCGAATCCCTGCGCCGGGCGGGTCTCTACGAGGAGCTCAAGGATAACCTGAACCGGAGCGCGCTCACCCTTTCGGGAGGTCAGCAGCAGCGCCTGTGCATTGCCCGGGCCCTCGCGGTCAATCCGCGGGTCCTCCTGCTGGACGAGCCCACCTCCAGCCTCGACCCCTCGGCCACGCAGAAGGTCGAAGATCTGCTGTTCGAGCTCAAGCGGGAGTATGCGGTCGTGATCGTGACGCACAACATGCAGCAGGCCGCCCGGGTGGCCGACCGGACCGCGTTCCTCTACCAGGGCAAGCTCGTCGAGTTCGACGAGACGAAGCGGCTGTTCGAGAACCCGCGCGAGAAGCTGACGGAAAGCTACGTCACCGGGCGTTTCGGATGAAGCCGGAGAAACCGCGCCGGATGGCCCTGGGCGAGGGCCTGTCGAAGCTCAATGAGAACATGATCACCCTCGCTGAGATCAGCGAGATGGCCATCCGGAAGGCGATGGGAGGTCTCCTCGAGTCCGATTCCGCCCAGGCCCGCGAGGTCTCGACCCTCGACCGGGAGATCTACGCCCTGCAGAACGTTATCGAGAAGACGTGCGTCGACCTGATCGCACTGCACGCCCCGGTGGCGAAGGACCTGCGTACCATCACCACCTCGCTCAAGATCGTCACGGACCTCGACCGGGTCGGACGCTACGCCCGGGACATCGCCGAGGTGGCGCTCTCCTTGGAGAACGGGCGGGAAAGCGTGACGCGGAACCAGGAGAAGTTGAAGCGCATGGCCGACCTCACGATCCACATGGTGGACACGGCGATCCGTTCGTTCACCAACCACGACGCCGCGTCCGTCCGCGATATCGCGGAATTTGACAACGCCGTTGACGACCTGTACGATGAGCTCTATGACGACCTCGTCAACCAGATCGAGGAAGGGTCCCTTCCTCCCCGGGTGGGGGTCCAGTGCATCTTGGTCTCACGCTACCTCGAGCGGATCGCCGACCACGCGGTCAATGTGGGCCGTCGGGTCGTGTACATGGAGACGGGAGAGGGACCGGGCAAACTCAATCGGCCCCCCACGTCCTCGCCGGGCTAAGGGTCGACCGTTCCCCGGGGAGCAATCCATATACACCCCGGACGAACTGGCTTTCCATGGCCCACTGCATGCACTGCGGGACCACGATCGAGGATGGGTCCATCTTCTGCCCGTCGTGTCTCAAGGTCCAAATGCCGGGTCCGGGAGGAGCGGTCCCTCCGCCCCCTCCACCTCCCCCACCACCGCCTCCACCCCCTCCTCCCCCACCTCCGCCGCCCCCGCTATCGAGTGAACCGCGGGTCAGTTCCACGCCGCCTCCTTCCAGCGGAGGGGTGCCTCCTCCGCCGTGGGTCGTCGAGCAGCTTCCCCCTGACGCAAAACGGTGCGTGCATTGCAACAATATTATCTCCTCCGCGGCGGTCGCATGCCCGATATGCGCCGGCCATCAATGAAGGGGGGAAGGCGCGGGGTGCGTACCTCGCTCATGGTGAGCGTGGCCCGCGAGCGCATGGACGGTCTTCTCGGCATGGCGGAGAAGGCCATCCAGGGGGGGAACGCCGAGCGTTCCCGTCGTTACGTGGACCTCGCGCGCAAGATCGGGATGCGCTACAACGTGCGGCTTCCGCTCTCCGCCCGGCGTCAGTTCTGCTCCGAGTGCAACTCCTGGTATCGATACGGGAGTACGTCCCGCCCGCGGCTCCGCGATGGGAAACTCGTGATCACGTGCGGGGTCTGCCATCACGTGAGCCGGTTCCCGTACCTTCCGCGCACTGACCTTAGCGGTGCGGGGCGCCAGGGTGGGGTGGACCAGGGACCCGAGCTCGTTGGAGCGCCGGACGAGGAGAACGAGTTCGCCGACGGGGAGACCGAGTAGGTGGCGCGTCCGGGTACGGATACTGCGACATCGGATCGGGGGAAGTTCGTCTCCCGCACCGTCACCCTCGCCCTCGGGGTGGAGGAAGGCACGCTCATCGACTTCGAGACCACCGGGATCCCGGGCAAGACCCCGGAGCATGAGGTGGTCACGCTGGGATACCTCTACGCGAACAAGCTGGTCGTCATGCAGCGAAGGACCCGGGAGAAGGACCCCTTCTACGGGGAGGTCCGGAACGTGATCGCCCATCTCCCCCGTCCCCTCTTCTCGTACAACGCGAAGTTCGAGCGGGAGATCATCGAGGCCGAGCTGGGCCTGCGGATCCGGGAAGAGGACCTCGTGGACATCATGGCGCCGTGGCGCAAGAAGGCGGAGGCCGCGGGGCTCAAGTGGCCGAAGCTGGACGAGCTGATCAGCGAGCCCGAGGATTACTTCGGCACGGACAAGATCACCGGACGGGACGTCCCCCGGCTCTGGCGCGAGTACCTCGCCACGGGCGCCCCTTCGACGCTCCAGAAGATCATGGAGCACAGCCTGAGCGACATCCTCCGGGAAGCGATCTTGCTCCTGCGGATGACGGACCGGACGACCTAGGGGTCCGGTCCGAAGAACCCTACGTTCAGGGCGGGCGCTTTGGGGCCGCCCCTCGGGGTTAGCTCCCGCACCATGCGGGAAGATATCAGGGCCGGATCCGCTGCAGGCTGAGATATCCCGGCGGTTCCTTGCCCTCCGTCCAAGAGAGCAGGAAGGTCTTCTTCACACCGTGGGCGAGCCGTATCGCCCGCGAGATCTCGGGCCAAGAGGTCGAGAAGGTGGAAAGCACGGAATGGACGAGGAAGCGCGCGTGGTTCTGGGCCGGGTCGCCTTCGTAGGCACGGAAATGCGCACCATACTTGAACCCGGTCTTCGGGATGAGACCGCTGCGTCGTAGATCGCGGTAGGTCCGGAGCAGGACGTCGAGCTCGGGTTCGATCGCGTGGGCATGCTCGAGGAACGCCGACCGGCCCACCCGTCTGCGGGTGGCGCCGTCCGTGAGCGCGAGCCGTTCCTCTTCGATGAGGTAGGCCGCTTCCACGAGGGAAAGGTCGAGCCGATGCCCTACGAGACTCCCGTAGGCGCCTCCCTGGCCGAGCCGTTCGACCGCCTCCGGATCGAAGACCGTCACTCGGTCATCGAGGAGGACTCCTTCGGCGACGGGACCTCCCGCGAGCGCCGGGACCCGACCCTTCGGGGTGATGGGACGAAGCTGGTAGTAGGTGAGGTCGCTCTCCTCGTCGACGATGCCGAGCAGGATCTTCTTGCGGGCGGACTGGGCCCGGCCCAACTGCGCGACGAGCTTCTGAAGGTCGAACGGCTTGCGTTCCGAAATGGCCCAGACCCAATATTGCGACGGGGTCGTCGGATACGTGCCTCCCCGAGGAAGCACGCTGAACTCCACATCCCCGGGACCGGTCCGCACCACGTACCCGCGCTGGCGCAGGTCCCGATAGACGAGATACGGGATCTCGAACCCGGGTTCGGCACACTGCACCCGGTGCACGAGGTCGGGGAGTGCGACGGTCGGTCCGCGGGCGGTCTGGCCGATCTCGAGCCGTCCCACATCCACGAGGTAGAGCGTCTCGCGGGCATCCAGTTCGAGGGTACCGTGTCCCACGAAACTGCCGTAATAGCCCTTCGAGTGGAGGAGGGACGCTTCCCCCGGGTCGGTGACGACCGAAGTCCCGTCCTTCCGCAGGGTCGCGTGGGCGCGGCTCGGTCCCCGCTCCTCGGTGGAGGTGGTCGGCGTCTCTTCTGCCGCCCGGGCGGCCGGTGGTTCGTTCACGATGGTCATTTACGGGATGCGAGCTGGGAAGCGACAGAGCGCATGCCCTGTTCGAGGAGTTCGAGGTCCGCCGCGGACAGCAACCCCATCTTTTCCGCTCGGGCGCGGACCACGGGAAAGCTGGTGAGGGTGCGCAGCGGCACTCCCGCCTGGGAGAACCCCGTGTGGGCGACCTCGAGGTCGTAGGAGAATATCGCGCTCGCACCGATGACCTGCGCTCCCTCGCTCGACAGCGTACCGAGCGTCTCGAGGAGCGAGCCTCCCGTCGACACCAGGTCCTCGAGCACGACCGTGCGGGTCTGGGGGGGAAGGACTCCCTCGATCCGCTTCCCGAGGCCATGGTCCTTCGCCTTGGCCCGGACATAGGCCATGGGGAGACCGAGCCGCTCAGCGACGAGCGCAGCATGCGGAACTCCTCCGGTAGCCACCCCGACGATCTCCTGCACCCCGGTCCAGTGCTCCCGCACGAGCTGGGCCCAGGCATCCTCGATGACCCGGCGGGCATCCGGGAAGCTCATGATCCGGCGGCAATCACAATAGATGGGTGACCGGACACCGGAGGCCCACGTGTAGGGTTCCTTCGGCGAAAAGGAGACCGCCCCGATCTCCAGCAGTAATCGGGCGATCTCATCCTCCCGTGCGCCCGGATCCGTCATGGATCGTGGGAAGTGGGGTAGGCTCTTCAAGCTTTGGTTTCGGGAGTGCGGGGAGACCGGGTGCTCCGTTGCCCGTCCGGGTCACGCGTCACTATCGCCTCGCACGCCGCGAGAAAGTTCGGGGCGACAATGTCCGCCCCGTAGCCTCTTCCCGGATCGGGTTCGAGGTAAAAGCCCGGGGAACGGACGTAGGCGGTCAAGAGCCCGAGGCGTCGGCCCGCTTCGACGTCGAGTTCCATGTTCCCGATGACCGCCGATCGCTCGAGGTCGATCCGGTGGTCCCGTGCGGCGCGTTCAAAGAGCTCCGTTCCGGGTTTCCGGCAACCACAGTGCTCATGGGGGGCGTGCGGACAGTAGTAGAACGCATCGATGGCGGCCCCGCGCCGGGCGAGTATTTCCCGTATCCGCTGATGAAGCGCCTCCACCGTCTCGTGGGTGTAGTAGCCCCTCGAGACCCCGGACTGGTTCGTAATGACCACCAGCAAGTACCCTCGTTCAGAAAGTCGCCGCAGCCCTGCGGCGACCCCGAGATACACCTCGATCTGTTTCGGGTCGGAGATGTAGCCGGGGTCCACGTTGAGGGTCCCGTCCCGGTCCAAGAAGACCGCCCGGCGCAGGGGCTCTTCAGCGACCGACATGGCAACCTGATCCTACGGTTGCGGGAGCTTTCCCCCACTCCGGTCGAGGGCGTACCTCCACCGGACATCGTGGAAGATGGCAAGCGCGATGAGGAGCGAG
>JAKAOF010000053.1 GCA_021823345.1 Thermoplasmata archaeon | reverse complement strand
CCCGGTCCGATGCGGAAGCGTGAAGAGCCGGAGAACCTACTGTCCTCTGAAATGAGGTTCGAACTCAAAGGTCCTTGCTTTCCAACCTACGGGAGAACCCTCCCGTCCCGGGAGAACAGTTCTTTACGTTACGACGTCCGCGCGAGTCCCCCGAAGGGTGGGGGGGCACGATGGCTCGAAGCCGCAGGGAGGGATCCGTGCTATGCACCGTGGTATTGAGATCGACCTTCACCTCACGTCCAACCTCAGGAACGAGAACTTCGTAGCCGAGGCGCTCGGCAACCTTGCCGCCTACCGTCTACAACAGGAGAGGAACGAGCCCCTTCAGTGGCAGGTGATCCGCGTGGACGAGTCCCACCACCATCACTTTCGCCTCATCGTCCGGCACCCAGAACGCCCCCTTGACATCGGACTTACCCACGCGCTCAAGAGGATGCTGGACGAACTCTCCCACGAGAGCGAGGCGGAGCTGAGCAAACGATTCCACGAGGCGAGGGCTCGGGGACTCCAGCCAACCCCCTTGCGTCATGTCCATGAATCCCCGGACCTCTGGCAGGACGATTTCTGGAACCACCTCGGTTGACCAGCAAGACAAAACCGAGACGGGTGTTCTCCCCGTGCAAACGGATGGGTAATCATCTACCCAACCGCTCGAAGGAGGGGGACGTCTGTGTTCGGGCAGGGGACGAATGGTGGGGTGTCCAAGCCATCTTATGCATCACCGCGGTGACTATGCTGATGCCGCCACCGCGTGGCCATTCCCTTGGACAACCCCCGCGTACTCCACTCCGCCAGCTGCCCGTGGAAGTGACACGGGGATTCACTCGCGGTTCCGGACACTATGAACGCACCCGGCCCGGATACCCTCCGGCCGCCCTTCGATTCGTCCACCAGAAGTTCCATCTGGGACCTGGCCGGCACGTGGTGGACGTGGGAGCCGGTACGGGCAAGTGGACGCGAGAACTGGTCACGACCGGAGCGGAGGTCACGGCGGTGGAGCCCCTCCCCGCCATGCGCAGGATCCTGCGACAACAAGTTCCCGGAGCCCGGGTGGTGGCGGCACGGGGAGAGGCGACGGGACTCCCCACGCGTTCGACGGACCTCATCACGCTGGCGCAATCGTTCCACTGGCTGGACGCCGAACGGGCGTTGGCGGAGTTCCGCCGCATCTTGCGCCCCGGCGGCGGTCTCGCGGTCCTCTACAATCATCGCGACGAGCCAGGTGCGCGCGGGAGCGAGGTACGCGCGCTGCTGGCGGAGTACCAACCGGACAGCTATCGCGCCTACGGAGAAGGGGCGTGGAAGCGGACCCTGGAAAGGTCCCCGTTCTACTCGGACCTCCAGATCTTCCGCTATCGGCATTCGCAACTCCTTACCCGAGAGGAAATGCTCGAGCGCTATCAGAGCGTGAGCTTCATCTCGGCACTTTCCCCATCCCGACGCGACCAGTTTCTTGAGCGGCTTGCAACGATCCTGGACGACTTCTCCGGACGATCGAGGACCCACCGGTTCCGGATCCCGTACCGGGGCGCGATCTACTGGTGCCGACTGCGCCCGGAGAGTTGAGGGGCATCCACCCGATGACCAGCGGGGAAGGCGCCGCCGCATCTCCCGATAAGGGATTATCCACGGCGACGGCGCACGCCCTCCTCCAACAGGTCGGCCCGAACGAGATCCCGGAAGAGCCTCCACACCGGTTGCGGAGTTTCCTTCGGAGATTCTCCGGCCCGGTGGCCTGGATGCTCGAGGTGGCCCTGGTGCTCGAGCTCCTGTTGGGGAAGCTGCCCGAAGCCGTGATTCTGGCCGGCCTGCTGGTGTTCAACGCCCTTCTGGCCGATTTTCAGGAGCAACGGGCACAGTCCGCGCTCCAGCTGCTTCGGCACCGGCTCCAGATCATGGCCCGGGTCTACCGGGACGGGAAGTGGGACTCCGTACCCGCTCGCGACCTCGTGCCCGGTGACCTCGTCCACCTGAAGATGGGCTCCATCGTCCCGGCAGATTGCCGGATCGTCCAGGGGGAGGTCGACGTGGACCAATCCAGCCTGACCGGGGAGTCGGTACCGGTCTCGAGCGCCGCGGGTTCTTCGCTCTACTCGAGCTCGGTGGTCCAGCTCGGAGAGGCCGAAGCGATCGTGACCGAGACCGGTACTCACAGCTACTATGGCAAGACCGCGGAGCTCGTGCGATCGGCCCAGGGACAGAGCCACCTCGAGACCCTGCTCTTCGGGATCGTCCGATACCTCGTGATATTCGATACGACCTTTTCCCTGGCGGTCCTCGGGGTGGGGGCGGCGAGAGGGGTACCCTGGTCGGACCTTGCCCCCTTCGTCCTCATCCTCCTGATCGCCTCGGTCCCGGTGGCCTTGCCCGCCGCCTTTACCATCGCCAACGCCATCGAATCCCGTCAGTTGGTGGAGAGCGGCGTGCTGGTCACGAGCCTTCCGGCGGTACAAGAGGCGGCCAGCATGGACGTGCTGTGCGTGGACAAGACCGGTACGCTCACCGAAGGGAAGGAGACGTTCGGCGGGCTCGAGACCTTTCCGGGGTTCACGGAGACCGACCTGCTCTCCCTCGCCTCCGCCGCTTGTGACGTCTCGGGAGGCAGCATGCTCGACCGGGCCATCCTGGACGAGCTGTCCCGCCGAGGGATCCCGTTGCTCGCCCGATCGCAGTTCCTTCCGTTCAGCCCGAAGCTTCGGCGATCGGAGGCGACCGCCCAATTCCGGGGATCAACGGTCCGCGTTCTTCTCGGCTCCCCGCCCACCATTGAGACGCTGCTGCCTTCGCCCGCCCCGGGATTATCGGACCGGGTCCAAGCGCTGGCCAGCACGGGGGCGCGGGTGCTTGCCGTCGCGATGGACCCGGGGACCGGCCCGGAACTCGCGGGGCTGATCGGTCTTTCGGACCCGCCGCGGGCCGATGCTGCCTCCCTGATCATCTCCCTGCGCAAGATGGGCGTGCAGGTGATCATGCTCACGGGGGACACCCCGGAAACCGCGCGGGCCATCGCCCAGAAGGTGGGGTTGAGCGGTCCGCTGGGAACTCGGGCGGACCTCGAAAAGGACCCTTCCCGCTTCGAAGGTTTTGCCGGGATCCTCCCGGAGGACAAGTTCCACCTCGTCAAGGCGCTCCAGACCCGGCATCACGTGACGGGAATGACGGGGGACGGGGTGAACGATGCCCCGGCCCTCCGACAGGCCGAGGTGGGCATTGCGGTGAGCGGGGGTACGGATGTGGCCAAATCCGCGGCCCGCTTGGTCCTCACGCTTTCCGGCCTGACCAATATCGTCCAGGCGGTCGAAGGAGGACGCCGAGTCTATCGCCGCATGCTGACCTGGACCCTGACCAAGGTCTCCAAGAACTTTGAGCTCGTCCCGTTGCTCTCCCTGGGCTTTCTCTTTGGCGGGATCTTCATCACCACGCCCATCCTCATCCTGCTCATGGTCTTCGCCAATGATTTCACCTCCATGTCGGTCGGGGGCGACCGCGCGCGTCCCTCCAGCGGACCCGACCGCTGGAACCTTCCCGAGATCGCCGCCACCTCCGCCGTCGTGGGGATCAGTTGGCTCGGGTTCTCCTTCACCCTCCTCGCCTGGTCGATCTACGTGGCCCACCTTCCCCTGGCCACGCTGCAGACCTTCTTCTTCGTGTATCTTACCCTGTCCAGCCAAGGCAGCCTCCTCTTGGTCCGGGAGAATGGACCCCTGTGGGGGTCCCTTCCGGCGCGCGGGCTCCTGTTGAGCATCGTCGGAGCCGACATTGCGATCGGCGCGATGGCGCTCACCGGCACCCTCATGGCGCCCCTGCCCGACTCCCTCTACCTCTTGCTCTGGCTCCTCGTGGTCCCGTACGCCTTGGTCGTGGACCAGGTGAAGCAAGCCTTCCTCCGGTTCACGGGGGCCTTCAGCCCTCGGTCCCGGTTCGTTCGCCGGGACGAACCCTCCGGGGGCTCAGGAGCCTAACCGGAAGTGGGCACTTTCGCGGGCGTGGCCGGTTTGGACCCCGCGGGCTTCGCCGGGGGTTGCGGCACGGCGAACTGCTCCGCCTCGGTCGAGCCTTCGAGGGCGAGAGTGCTCGTGAGCCCTCCGGAGAGAACCTGGGCCACCTCGTCGAAGTAGCCCGTTCCCACGAACGACTGGTGCTTCACGGCGGTATATCCCTCCGCTTCGGACCGGAACTCCGTCTCCTGCAGCTCCGTGTAGGCGGTCATCCCGGACTGGGCGTACCCCTTGGCCAACTGGAACATGGTCAGGTTCACGGCATGGAACCCGGCCAAGGTCACGAACTGGAAGCGATAGCCCATCTCGGCGATGCTCGTCTGGAAGCTGGCCACCTCCTCGGGCTTGAGCTTCTTCCGCCAGTTGAACGACGGGGAGCAGTTGTACGCGAGCATCTTGTCCGGGTACTTCTGGTGGATCTCGCGGGCAAAGCGCTCCGCCTCATCGAGGTCCGGGGCCGAGGTCTCGAACCACAAGAGGTCGGCGTACGGGGCGTAGGCGAGACCACGGGCGATGACCATGTCCATCCCACCGGTGACCTCGTAGTATCCTTCGGGGGTCCGGTTCCCCGTCATGAACGGGCGGTCCCGCGGGTCGATGTCGCTCGTGAGCAGCTTGGCCGAGAGTGCGTCCGTCCGGGCGATGAGCACGGTCGGCACTCCCAGGATATCCGCCGCGAGCCGCGAGGCCCACAGCTTCTGATTGAACTCCCGCACCGGTACCAGCACCTTTCCGCCCATGTGGCCGCACTTCTTCGCGGACGCGAGCTGGTCCTCGATGTGGACGGCGGAGGTCCCCGCCTCGATCAGGGCCTTCGTGAGCTCAAAGGCGTTCAGCACCCCGCCAAACCCGGCCTCGGCGTCGGCCACGATCGGGGCGTACCAGTAGACGTCCTCCTTCCCGCGGGCGTGCTGTTTCTCATCCTCGCGCCGGAAGGCGTTGTTGATACGGCGCACCAGCGCCGGCATCGAATCCGAAGGGTACAGGCTCTGGTCCGGGTAGGTCTGGGCGGCCCCGTTCGCATCGGCCGCCACCTGCCAACCGCTCGCGTAGATCGCCTGGAGCCCGGCGGACACCATCTGGACCGCCTGCGTTCCCGTCATCGCCCCGAGCGTCGGGATGTAGGGCTCGGAATGGAGCAGCCGCCAGAATCTCTGGGCGCCCCGAGTGGCCAGGGTGTACTCGATCGGGATCGAACCGCGGAGGCGTTCGACATCCTCCCCACGGTACGGCCGCTGTATTCCCTTCCATCGCTCGCTCTCTTTCCAGTCCGCTCCCAAACTCCCCATTTTTCGTTCCTGTTGCGTTGCTATCGGCCCGGCCCCTCGTCGAGTTCGGGATAGGCCAGCAAGGTAAGGAATTCGTCGAGCTCGGAGCGGGCGATGCTTTCCGACAGGATACGGGACGCCCGTTCGATCCGCTCCCGCGCCTCGGCGCCGCCCGGCTCCCCGATCATGGCGGCGACCTCCGCGAGGAGATGCTCGCCCACGAGGGCCATGTCCACGGTGTTCCCCTCCGAGGTCCGGGCCCCGTGATGCACCCATTGCCAGAGCTGGGAGCGAGCGATCTCGGCGGTCGCCGCATCTTCCATCAGGTGGTCGATGGGGACGCAGCCGTTCCCCCCGAGCCAGGAGGAGGTGTACCGGAGCGCCGCCCGGGCGTTCTTGCGGACCCCGGTCGAAGTGATCTCGCCGGCCGGGACCGTCAGAAGGTCCGCGGGGGCCACCGGATCCCCGGGAACGGTCCCGCCGATCTGGTGCGGGGTGGGCATGAACTCATCGAAGACGGACCTCGCGACCGACACGAGGCCGGGATGGGCGACCCATGTGCCGTCGTGGCCGTTGCGGACCTCCCGAAGCTTGTCCGCCCGCACCTTGCCCAAGGCTTCCTCGTTGGCCGCGGCGTTGGCCTTGATGGGGATCTGCGCCGCCATCCCTCCGATGGCATGGGCTCCCCGTCGGTGACAGGTTTGCACGACCCGGCGAGAGTACGCCTGGAGGAAGGGGGTGGTCATCGCCAGTTGGTCCCGGTCGGGGAACCGGACCTCGTGGTCATCTCGGTACTGTTTGATGAAACTGAAAAGATAGTCCCACCGACCGCAGTTGAGCCCCAGGGAGTGTTCCCGAAGCTCCCAGAGGATCTCGTCCATCTGAAACGCCGCGGGCACCGTCTCGATGAGCACGGTCGCGCGGATGGTTCCCCGGGGGAGGCCGAACCGGTCCTCCGTGAACGAGAACACCTCGTTCCAAAGACCCGCTTCCGCATAGTGCTCCAGCTTGGGAAGATAGAGGTAGCAACCGCTTCCCCGCTTGTGGAGCTCGCGGGCATTGTGAACGACGAAGGACCCGAAATCGAACAGGCTCGCCGACATCGGTTCACCCTCCACCAACGCATGCGACTCCTCCAAGTGCCACCCCCGGGGACGGATCATCAACCGGGCGGTCGCATCCACGAGGCGATACTCTCGGCCCTCGGCGGAGGTGTAGGAGATGGTCCGCCGCACCGCGTCAAAGAGGTTGACCTGTCCGGTAAGGGTCGCGGTCCAGGTGGGGGAGTGGGCATCCTCAAAGTCGGCCATATAGACCCGGGCCCCGGAGTTGAGGGCATTGATCACCATCTTGCGCTCGGGGGGACCGGTGATCTCGACCCGTCGGTCGAGCATCTCTTCCGGAGGAGGAGCGACCTTCCATTCGGTCTCCCGGATCCCCAGGGTCTCCGGGGGAAACTCCGGTCCCGGGGACGTCTTCAACGCCGCCCGGAACCAGCCCCGCTGGGAAAGCAGCTCCTTGCGACGGGGGTTGAAGCGTTGGTGGAGATCGCTCAGAAAGTCGAACAGTTCGGGGGTGAGGAGGTGCTCGGCAGATTCCACCCGGGGGCCCCGAATGGTGATCCGACCGGAGTGGATCGTCCGCTCCGCGAACGCCGTGGGCACGGGTTTGACGCTCTGGGACATCAGTTCAGGCCAGGCGTTGGCACGCCGTGGAAGTGGACCGTGGTGGAGGACACGGTCGGGGGAATGGGCTACGTGTTTAAAAGAGCTTGCGAACCCAGGGTGCGGCGCGGCGGGATCCTAACCTTGCGACGGGCCCGAGGGAGCGGTCGAGGGAGAGGGGCTCCTTCGCATTCCTGCACCGATCCCCAGAAGGATCACACCCACGACCAAGATGCCGACGTCCTTGTAATCCAGTCCCGACGAGTCACCATGCCCCGTCAGGTCGAGGGCCAGCGCTCCGACTCCCAAGACGACCAATAGGGCCCCGATCACGACGAGGGCGGTAGAGGCTGAGGACATAGATTCACCACAGAAGCCAGGCTATATCAAATTCACCTGCGCGGACCGTCCGCTGCCGGACCGGAAGATCCTCCTTCCCCCAATCGAGGTGCGGCCGGGGAAGACGGGGTGAAATGTTCATATGCATGCATGGTAGTAAGTGTATTTGGATATGTCGACCAAGACGATCACCATCACGGAGGAAGCCTACCGGGCCCTCACCCGGGCCCGCACGGAGAAGGAGAGTTTCAGCGACGCCGTGAAACGACTGGCCGAACGGTCCCGCCCCATTTCGGACTTCGGGGGATCGTGGGAAGACGTTCCCGAGACCGCCCTCGAGGACGTCGAATCCTATTTCCGACCCTACCGCAAGGTCGGATGGAAGAAGCTCGAACGCATGGTCTCCAAAGGGCGACGGGTGAAGTAGTTGGTCTCGCTCGACTCGACGTTCCTCCTCGATCTCCTCAAGGGACGTCCCCCGGCGGTCCGCCTGGCGCAGTCCCTCGTGGAAAGAGAGGTCCCCTGCTGTATCACTCCACCCGCCGCGGTGGAGGTCCTCACGGCGGCCCACCGGCTCGGAGGGCCGGCCCTGCAGAAGGCCCGAGAGCTCCTCGCGGCGCTCTACCTCCTCCCCGTGGATGTCGAGGCGGTCGAAGCGACCTCCCGACTCTCTCAAGAACTGATGAACCGGTCGGAGGTCCTCGAAGAGGGAAAGCTGCTCATCGCCGGGATCTCGCTGCGGCACGGCGAGAGCCTGGTGACCCGGGACCGTGCCTTCTCGGCGGTCCCAGGGCTGACCCTTCAGTACTATTGAGCCACCCACCAAGCGGCCCGAGGCTTCGATGGTCAACCGATCCTCCCGAGGGAGCCGATGACGTTGTACGACGTGGTGGTGATCGGCGGGGGCATCGTGGGGCTCGCGACGGCCCGGGGGCTTCTGCGCGCCCACCCCGACTGGAAGGTTCTCGTGACGGAGAAGGAATCGCGGGTGGCGGCCCATCAGACTGGTCACAACAGCGGTGTCATCCACTCCGGCATCTACTACCGCCCCGGCTCGGAGAAGGCGCTCCTGTGCCGCGCGGGAAGGCGCCTCCTCATCGATTATCTCGACGAGCACGGGATCGAGTACCACGTTTGGGGGAAGCTCATCCTCGCCCTCCGCCCCGAGGATCGCCCGAACCTTGAGAAGCTCCGTCAGCGCGCGGGGGAGAATGGCATACCGGGATGCCGTAGGCTCTCGGACCGGCAGATCCGGGAAATGGAACCGGAAGCAGGCGGGGTCGAGGGCTTGTACGTCCCGGAAACGGCGTCCGTAGATTATGCGGAGGTGAGCCGTAGCCTGGCGAAGGACATCCAGATGGCCGGAGGGGAGATCCGCCTCGGTTCCGCCGTAGAGTCCGTTCAAACGGAGGCCGACCGGGCGATATTGAACCCACGGGTGTCCCCGATCGCTGCCCGGTTCTTGGTCAACTGCGGAGGACTCGAGTCCGACCGTATCGCCCGCATGGCCGGGGTCGACCCGGGAGTGCACATCGTGCCCTTCCGGGGAGAGTACCGGCGCATCCATCCTTCGGCGGGGGTGCGGATCGAGCATCACCTGTACCCGGTGCCGGATCCTGACCTGCCGTTCCTGGGACTCCATGTGACCCGGAAGAACGATGGGAGCCTGGAGGTGGGCCCCAACGCCGTGCTGGCGCTCGGCCGTGAGGGCTATCGCAAACGGGACTGGAGTCTGATGGATCTGGGCGATCTTGGGACCTTTCCGGGATTCTACCGCATGGGAGCCGCCATGCTACGTACGGCAGGGTACGAGATCTTCCGGTCGCTCAGTCCGGCGCAGTTCGCCGCCGACGCCGCACAACTGGTCCCCCGTCTCGCTCCGCGGGACCTCTCTCCCAGCGGAGCGGGTGTACGGGCCCAGGCCGTGGACCTCCGGGGAAAGCTCGTGGACGACTTCGTCTTCGCCGGCTCCCCCCACGCCCTGCACGTCATCAACGCCCCTTCCCCCGC
>JAKAOF010000052.1 GCA_021823345.1 Thermoplasmata archaeon | reverse complement strand
AGCGTGAAGGTCCTCGTCAACCAAGCGACGATGACCTCCTACGTGGTCTCGGTCGACGCCCTCTGCCTGGGGAACGCCGAGGAGCCGCCCCGGAGCGCGCTCCTCCTCGTCACGATGAAGGTGGTGCGGGAGATGCTCCCGTCGGGGAAGTAGGCCCCGAGAGCTGCAAGCGGACTCCGGAAGAGCTCACGCGGACCACAAAGGGAACCGTTCCCACCTGGGCGAAGAGGTGGGCCACTCGGGACTCCTCCCCCGGGCGGGCGAGCGCGAGCACGGATCCGCCCTTGCCCGCCCCGGTGATCTTGACCCCGAGCGTCTCGGAGCGCACGGCCTCGATGATCTCCTCGATGCGCGGGCTCGAAACGCCGAGCTCCGCGAGGAGACGGTGATTCTCGTTCATGAGCTTCCCGACCTCGTCACGATCGGCCCGGAAGATCGCGGCGATGCCGCGTTCCGCGAGCGCCCCGATGCGCTCGAGCACGTCGGTCTTTCCGGCACCGACCGCCTGGCCCACGGCGCTCACCACCTTTCCGGTCGCCTTCGGGATGCCCGTGTAGGCCACCACCCACGACCACCCCGGGTCGGGCAGTCGGTCCACCTTCCAAGGTCCGCGGTGGTTCATGGGGGGGATCTGCCAGAGGTTCTTCCCGTAACCGCTGCCGCCAATGCTCACGACCCCTCCGGCGCAGAGGGTGCTCGTGTCCGCGGGGCTCCCCACTCCCTGCGCCGCGAACTCGACCTCGTAGGAGCGGGCGGCCAGGGTCGCGGGATCCGAGGAGCTGGCGTTCTTCGAGGTGAGCGCCATGAGGAGGCCGCTCGTGACGGCGGCGGAAGACCCGAGGCCTGAAGCCCGCGGCAAGCTCGACCGGATCGATACGTCGATCCCCTTGGCCGAGGTGCTCCGGAGCGCCTGGACAAGGTAGGGGATCCGCTGGAAGCCCTCCTCGGAACCGTCCAATGTGCTGGTCTCCCGGTCGAAGGCCCGCACCACGGTGGTGGTGGGGAGGTCAATGGCCAAGGAAACGGCCGGATAGCCGTAGACGACCGCGTGTTCCCCGAAGAGGATGGCCTTGCCCGGGGACACCGCCACTCGTCTCCATAGTTCTTGCATCGGTGGGGTTCGGGAAAGTCGCGGAGGGCGGCGCGAGCCCGCCGAGCCTTCCCCGAAGGCAGGACGGTAGGGCCCTTAACAAGCTTGCGGGTTGGGGAAACGCCCGGGTCGTCGGGCCCGGGACTTCTTCGGTGGAGCCCGGGCCGGCGTAGACCCCTTAAGCTGCCGAAACCTGCCGGAACGGGGGACTCCCGAAGGCATGTCGAACCTGCACCACGGGGAACAGGAGGCGGAGTCGCCGCTCCTGGGAGGGCTGCGCTGGGCGGTCATCCTCTCGCTCCTGATCCTCGGCATCGAGTCGATCGGGGCGTACTTCTCCCATAGCCTCTCGCTCACCGTGGATGCCGTCCACAATGTTCCGGACATCCTGGCCTTTGCCGTGTCGTGGACCGCTCTCCTGGGTACTCGGGAGGGCGCTTCCCCCGAGTACACCTTCGGGACCCACCGCAAGGAGATCTTCGCCGGGATATTCAACGGGGCGATCGTGCTGGCCACTGGCCTTGCCTTCGGGGTGGAAGCGCTCCTTTCGCTAGTCTCCGGTCGTCCCTTTGCCGGCGCCGTGGACCCGGTCTGGCTCCTCCTCGCCGCGGTCCCGACGCTCGCCCTCCGGATGGTCAACCTGCGTCTCTTGGGCAAGATGCCCGGTCGCATCCGGGACCTCAACGTCTCGAGCGTGATGGTGCACATGGCCTCCGACGTGGCCATCACCGCCACCCTCCTCGTGGCGGGCGCCGCCCTACTGTTCTTTCCCTCCCTCTTCGAGACCGATGCCGTGGGGGCGCTCGTCATCGCCGCCATCCTGGTCTACGAGAGCTGGCCCTTGCTGCGCGAGGGCTGGGAGGTGCTCACCGAGCGGACCCCCCGGGGCATGTCCACCGACTCGTTGACCAAGGCCGCGCTCGAGGTCCCCGGGGTCCTCGAGATCCACGACATCCATGTCTGGGCGGTCTGCAGCACTCTCGTGTGCATGACGGCGCACGTCGAGGTCCGGGACATGCCGCTCCCGGATGCGATGTCGGTCATCCAGCGTCTCCGGGAACGGATGTCGAAGGAATTCGGCATTGCCCACTCCACCTTCGAGATGGAGTGTCACCTCCCCCGGAGGTCCCCGCCCGACGCTTTGTCCCGCTGAGCCGGGGGGGGCGAGGGCGGTTCGACCATCGTGGGCGGGAAGCGGCGGGACCGGCACATGGTCTCGCACACCGTACATGAATTCCCCTCCCTTCGTGTACCTTTGCTTATGCTCCCGTCGCCTGTTTTCTGGTCATGCCGAAAGTCGGACGCCTTCGCAGACTGGGACAGATGGTGATGGGAGCGATCGTGATACTCTTGATGGGGGCCCTCCTGACCTCCTCGGCCGCTGCCGCCACGGTGCCGGCGACGCTGGGGAACGGGGGCTCTTGGGCGTACGGCGGATCGCGCACCGTGAACTTCAGCGGTACGATCGTGACGATGATGGGAACGGACGCCCAATACTCCGGATCCTCCCATGCCGCTGTTTCCGTGATCTTCAATCAGACGAACACCACGAACACCACCTTCATGGTCGAGGGTCAGCGCACCGTGGGCGTCACCTATTCCGTGACCTTCTGCCGCCCGTCGTGCGGTAGTGCGGCCGAGACCCTGCGGGTCAACGCCTCCGCGTGGGACCGGGAGGTCGCCTTCGCCAATTTCACCCGGGTCGGAAGCGTCCTCGTCAACGGACAGAGCGTGCCCGCCATCGCACTGGAGAATGTCTCCTCGAGCGCGCGGTCCAACCTCACCGTGGTCGGCGACTGGAGCGGAAAGTACACGGGCTCCATGTATGCGAGCGCCGCGGGCTCCTCCCAGGCGCAGGTCACGCTCACCCCGGCCCTCGGTCTATTCCCGGTCTCGCCCTCGCCGGGGGAGACCTGGAACGCGAGCTCGAGCTACCTCGGGAGCGGATCGTGGTCCCTCCACTACTACTATGAGTCATCCTCTGCAGGACTGCGCTCCGGGAACGCCTCGGGCACCCTCGCCCGGAACGGTACCGTCTACCTCTCCGGTCAGGACCTGGGCAACACCACCCTTCCCGACGGCTCGGTCGCGAACGGGGTCCGCTATCACCTGGCCGCCCCCTTCCGGCTCTCGGACGGGATCTTCATGGCCCCCCTCGACGGGAACCTCTTCGCCGGGCACATGCAGATGCCCTGGGCTCCGGGTCTCGGGCCCCTGGGCGCCTCCTTCGGCGATGACACGCTCTACTTCGGGCACGGCATGGGCCACTTCGGCCTCATGGCCGCCAGCGTCGGCTACGCCCCCCAGGCCAACATGATGAACGACACCATGATGAGCGGGACCGGCGGAATGCCCGCCCCGGGCGGCGGCATGGGCGGCGGCGGTATGGGCGGCGGGATGGGGGGGATGGTCCCCTCCGTGACCACCTCGACCTCGAACAACCTCACCGCTTCCTCGGTCTCGGCCAACCCCATGCCCGTCACCGCGGCAGAGAACTTGGGGTCCTCGATCCTCTCCTACAGCGCATCCCTTCCCACGCTCGCCAAGACCGGGCCGACGGGACACCTGTTCCTGCTGGCCACGGTGGTGGGCGCTGTCGCCGTAGTGGGTGTGGTCGCCGTGCTCTACACGACCAAGGGACGCCGCCGGGGATCGCTCCCGGCCACCAACGATTCCCCCTACCGCCAGGCGGTCGTGGGCCACCGGGCCAGCTCGGGACCCAAGACCCCTTCGGCACCCAAGGAGGAGGACCCACTGTCCCACCTGATGTGACGTTCCGGATCGCGGTGAACAACGGAGGGGGCTCCCCGGCTCCCTCCGCCAACCCCTTTGTTTTAGAATGCTTTCAAAGGTAGCATCAGTCCGTGGAATCCGGAAACATCCGGTCATACCGGTGGTCGAGGAGCACTCGGAGGCCGTCACACTCTAGGTGGATGATGCTCACGTTCGAGAGATGCCGCTGGACCGTGGGAAGCACCGGCGTCCGCTCTTCCTCCCAGGTACTGGAGCGGCTCGCTTCACGCCCCATCGCTCCGAGGAGTATCCGGTCATCTTCCACCACATAGAGGAAAGGATAGACGTGGCTCTGTTCCACCAGGTCCTGGAAGAACGCGGGAGCGCCGCCCTCCTCTCGCAGCGTGCCGTGGAGCCACGCGATCCGGGAGAGCCGCAGTCCCCGGAAGGGCGGTACGTGGGCGAAATCGGGCAGCGTCCTCCAGTCGAGGTATCCATTCAGGATGAGCCGCCGCCACGACCTCGGTAGGGCGCCGGGGCCGAACTTCTGTCCCCCTCCTTCGCCTTCGCGGGTCTCCCGCAGGGCCCTCCGGGAGATCTCGCCGGCCACCTTCCGCAAGCCCGGCGATGCCGAGGCGCCCGCGTTCCCTTCGGGAACCCCCGGGTACCCTCGAGGATAGCGCATCGCGGGCCGTCCGGTGATGTGGCTCCAGACGCCCTCATAGTCGAAGTATACCGGGAGCGTGTCCGGGCCCGGCACGACGGACCACTCGGTCGTGTTCTGGGAGCTCTCCGTCCCCGCCAGCCGGGTCGTGAGCTTCTCACCCTCGGACTCGCTCCCGACCAGGAAGATCCCGAAGACAACGTCCATCCCGGAAAGGAGATGGACGGCCGAGGGGATCTCGGACCAGGCCGCGGCGACCCTCGGGACCGCCTCGGTGAAGGGCCGGGCAAGCGCCACGACCATCCGAGCCCCTCCGAACGCTCGGGACGGGATGACCCGTTCCCGTACCCATCCCTCCTCGGCCGCCTTCCTCCGGGCGACCGAGAAGGTCGACCGGGAGAGCGCGGCCCGGCGGAGCGCCAGGGCCTGCGATTCGAGTCCCGTACCCAGCAGGAGGGAAACGGTCGCCGCCTCCGCCTCGGTCAGGTCCTTCATCGTCGTTCGAGGACCCGTTTGCCCCGTGCGCTCGGAAGGATCTCGAGGCGCGCCCCGGGGGGCGGGGGCCCGCGCGGGGTCCCGATCAGCCGGTCGAGGGTCAACGCGAGCGCCGCCACCTCACTGTGGGGCTGATGGGTGACCGCCACGTTGTGGGTGGCCATCCGGTAGAGTTCCGGGGGAACCTTGGCGCCCCCGACCACCACGAGGACCGGTTCCTTCAGCGGGACGCGCGGCAGGGCCTCATCCAGGTCCTCCCCGTACATCGTGAGGTGCAGACTGGTCCCGGGCCAGGACGTGAGAAAGCTCCGCCATTCCTTCAGCGGCTCGACCCGGAACTCGCCACCGAACCGCCGTCGCACGTCTTCGAGGTGCTCAGTGATCGCCGGGTCTCCCGGCTGTAGATGAAGTCGCGCAGCGCCCATCGCACGGGCGGCGAGCGCCAGATGCGTGGTGAGCCGCGGGTCCCGTCCCGGCCGGTGCCCGATCCGTAGGACCTCGACTCGCAGGGATTGCGCGCCCACTACCGAGTCGAGGAGGGGCCCTTCTTGAAGACTTCGATACGGTGCCCGTGATAGTCCAGCTTCTCGGAGCGCTTGACGAGGCCCTTGAGCCGGGTCGACGACATGCCGAGGTCCTCGGCAACATCGGAGATGAAGCGGCTGCCCTCCACCCCGATCGCATCCATGATCCGGCGCTCCTCCTGGGCATAGTCCTTGTCCTCCATCGCGGCGATCGAGAGGATCTCGGAGAACTCCGCGAGCGAGGCCGTGGTGTTGATCGAGACGGTGGAATAGTAGGTGTGGAAGCTCTTCACGGGCTCCTTCCCCGACCCGGGAGAGGTCCATCGGCTCTCCACGAGCTTCATGCGATCGAAGAATGCCAGCACGGAGAGCCCCTCCTCCCCGAAATCCTTCTTGACGTCGGCTTCCGTGATCCAGTCCCGGGAAAGCCGGTCGAAGAGCTCGATCTTCACGCCCGAGTCCACGGCACGCAAAACGGGAACAAGGTCCGTGATGTCGTTGACGACCTTGATCCGATTCATGCCCTCTATAGGGCAACTTCTCTTTTAACCATTCATCCGGAAATGTTCGGTATCCCGTCAATACGGGGTCATCGCGCCGAACGAACGGCGCGAGGTCCGTCGCCTCAGCCAACGGTCGGGGCGGGCTTCGCCTGACGCCGGAGGTCCTCGGCCAAGAGGGCCCGACGGTACTTCGCGTACGGGTCCTGGGGGGAGAACCGCGCCGGGTGCGGGGTCCCCGTGGCCGCCCCACAATGGGGGCAGGTCCCCAAGAGCGTGTAGCTGCGACAGGTGCGGCAGCGCCGGAGGCTCGGGGCTCCCCCCGTGTCCTCGGCGCTCATGCGTGGGTGAAGTTCCCCTTGCCGCCGTCCTTGCGGATCGAGGCCAGGGCAGCGTCGCTCGCCTTCTTCAACAGCAGTTCGGCGTTCTTGTACTGCCGGCCCGAGACGATGACCCGGTACTTCGGGGCGCCGACGTACTGAACGGTGATGGACTCCGGGGCGGTCTTCTCGGCTTCCAAGAGCGCGGTCCGCACGAAGCTCAGCCCGTCGGAGGACGCATGGGAGACCTCGAGGATCCCCGAGACGCTCACCTGCCGGGGGGCGATGTTCTCCTTCGCCACTTTGGCGACCTGGGCGACCCAGGCCTCCTTGCCGTTGTCCTTGACGAAGAGCTTGGGGTCCGTGGAGGCCGCCTCGAAGGCCTTGTAGAGGCTCTCGTACTTCTCCTCCAGCGTGGTGCCGAAGGATTGCATCGCGTCCTCGGGGGAGAGGTTCATCCCCTGGGCGAGCTGAGAGAAGAGCTTGCGCGCCTTGATCTCGTTCTTCCACAGGAGCAGCTTTTCCCGCCGCTGGTGCTCGTTGATGCGCTTCAGGGAAAGGTCGATCTGTCCCTTCTCCTGGTTGATGTGGATGACGCGGGCGACGATCTTCTGGCCCTCGTGGACGTAGTCCCGGATGTACTTGACCCACCCGGTGGCCACCTCGGAAAGGTGGATGAAGGCCTCCTTTCCCCCGTACTCATCGAGGGTAACGAACGCACCGAAGTTCCGCAGGCTCTGCACCGTCGCAACGACGTGCTCCCCTTCCTCCGGAAGATCACTTGGGGCCATGATCGGGACCCCCTTCAGACCGAGTTCCGAAGGATCTCGGCACGGAAGTTTCCAAGTCCCCCGGTCGGGGTCGCGAGGACCGAGCCGCAGATGCTGCAGGTCACCTTCGTCGTGGGTCGGCTGAAGACCGTCTGCTCCCGGGAGCAGTCGGGGCATTTCACCAAGTAGAACGGGGCATGGGCCTTTTCCTTGCGGGCAGGGGGGGATTGTTCTGTCATCCTCTTCTCCTCCCTACTTCACATCCACGAGTTCGAGCTGCGCCGCTCGGAACGACCGTGGCTGGACCACATACTTGCACTTCTGGCAACGGTACTTGAGGTAGACGCGCCGCACGGCCTTGGCCCGTCCTTCGGGCTTCGGACGGGGGAAGCCTCCGTAACCGCGCTGGGCCCGCCGGAACCGGCGTTGACCCCACTTCAGCTCGCTCGCCGTCCGCTTCTTGCCCTTCTCGACATCGTGGGCCGTGTGCGTCTTGCACCGCGGACAATAGGCGGCGACCTCCTTGGGATAGTGCATGGACCCCTCCCCACGGGGCAAACCCTATTTAGCGATTGCCCTCGTCGGGTCTCGAATCCACCATGGCCCTCCCTCTTCTTCGTTCCAAGGCCCCCCTTCGGATCAGCCTCGCCGGAGGAGGGACGGACGTCTCTCCCTACCCCGAGGAGCGGGGGGGAGCGGTGCTCAACTGCACGATCAACAAGTACGCCTACGCCACGCTCGTCCCCAAGGACAATGGGGGCTCGACCACGGTGCACTCCCTCGACTTCGACCTCTCCGTCGACTATCGCAAGTCCTCCGACCTCATCTATACGGGGGAGCTGGACCTCGTGAAGGCCGCTCTGCGGACCCTCGAGAAGGACTCCGCCACCTCGGGACGGCTGGGGGGGCTCGAGATCTTCCTCCACTCCGACGCCCCCGTCGGCTCCGGGCTCGGGGGGTCCTCGACCCTCGCCGTCGCGCTCGTCGGGGTCCTGCAGCGCTACCTCAACATGCCCTGGACCCCCTACGAAGTGGCGGAGCTCGCCTATCGCATCGAACGGGAGGAGCAGGGGAAGATGGGGGGACGCCAGGACCAGTACGCCGCAGCCTTCGGAGGGTTCAACTTCATGGAGTTCGGTCCCCGGGGCTCGATCGTGACCCCGCTCAAGATCCCGCAGGAGACCCTGAACGAGCTGCAGTACCGCCTGCTCCTCTGTTACACGGGAACGGGCCACTACTCCGACGACATCTTGAAGAACCAGCAGGACAACTACCGGGAGAAGCGCAAGGACACGGTGGAGGCGCTCCACGCCACGAAGCAGCTCGCCCTCGACATGAAGAACTCCCTCCTCAAGGGCCACATCGACGAGATGGGGCACCTCTTGCACGACGGGTGGGAGCTCAAGAAGCGGTTCACGAGCGGGATATCGAACCCGGTGATCGACGGGCTCTATGAGCGGGCCCGGGAAGCGGGCGCGCTCGGAGGAAAGCTCACCGGCGCGGGCGGCGGGGGGTATCTCCTCCTCTTCGCCGACTTCTCGCGCCGCAAGAAGATCGCCGAGGTCATCGAGAAGGCCGGCGGTCATGTCGTGGATTTCAATTTCGAGATGAACGGGGTCCAGACCTGGCAGGTCCGGAGCTAGATCCCCCGCCGTTCGGGAGGTCATGTACATGGTAGCCCGGCGTTCTCCCTCTTCGAGTTCCCGCAAGAAGCCGGTCGACTTCGACGAGCTGGTCGCGCAGGCGGAACAGCATGCGGTCCGGGGGTGGGACTTCGAATGGATCCTGAAGAAGGGACGCTTCGTCGAGACGGCGCTGCCGTGGGACTACGCCGCGCGGGTCGTCCGTCTCGCCCACCAATCCCCCGACCTCCTCGACCTCGGCACCGGGGGCGGGGAACGCCTCGAAGCCTTCTCGTACCGTCCCGCGTTGACGGTCGCCACGGAGTCCTACGCTCCGAACGTCCCGATCGCCTACCGGCGGCTACGTCCGCTCGGCGTCCACCTCGTCCACACCTGGGCCGCCCTGGACAACGTCCTCCAGGGCGAGTCGAGCCCGATCGGCCGTCTTCCGTTCCGGGACCGCTCCTTCCATCTCGTCATCGACCGGAACGAGGCGTATGTCCCCTCGGAGGTGGCGCGGGTCCTCTCCCGGGGCGGGATCTTCCTGACCGAGCAGTCCGGTACCTCGGAGGTCCAGAGCCTGCACCGGCTCTTCGACATTCCGCTCCGGCACGTGAAGGCCCCGTTCTGGACGCTCGGGCTCGCCAGCCAGCGGCTGGCCCAGGTGGGCTTGCGGGTCGTCGGGTCCTCGGAAGCCCATTTCGAGATGAAGTTCGGAGACGTGGGGGCCCTCGTCTGGTATCTTCGGATGGTCCCCTGGGCGGTCCCCGGGTTCTCGGTGAAGCGCCACCGGGATGCGCTGCTCCGCATCCACGAGAACATCCAGGTGAGCGGCCCGCTCCGGGTCCCCCGCTACGGGTTCTGGCTCGAGGCGCAGCGGCGAAGCTGAGCCCGCGAACCTTCCTTCCGCATCCTGAGGTGGGTTTATCTCGTCC
>JAKAOF010000011.1:30748-42406 GCA_021823345.1 Thermoplasmata archaeon | reverse complement strand
CCCCCCTCAATGAGTAACGTATATATAGTAGCGATAATATAGTTTTGTGACCCGGGCTCGCCCCGGGGCAAAGGTAGATAACGGAGAACCATTCCGGAGCACGAGGAGGGAAAAACAATATGTCGAAGATCTTGGGAATCGACTTGGGTACCAGCAACTCCGCCGCGTCCGTCCTCGAAGGCGGCCGGCCGGTCATCGTTCCAAGCGCCGAAGGGACCACGGTGGGAGGGGGAAAGGCCTTCCCGTCCTACGTGGCGTTCGCTAAGGACGGTCAATTGCTCGTCGGAGAGCCCGCTCGCCGACAGGCGGTAAGCAACCCGGAAGGGACGCTGTACGCCTTCAAGCGGAAGATGGGGTCGGACTACAAGTACAAGGTCTCCGGAAAGGAGTTCACTCCCCAGCAGCTCTCCGGTTTCCTGCTCCAGAAGATCAAGCGGGACGCAGAAGCGTTCCTCGGAGAGAAGATCGAGAAGGCCGTCATCACGGTCCCGGCCTACTTCAACGACAATCAGCGCCAGGCGACCAAGGATGCCGGTGCCATTGCCGGCCTCGAGGTCGTCCGTATCATCAATGAGCCCACGGCTGCTTCCCTCGCCTATGGGCTGGACAAGGCATCCAAGCAAAACCAGCGGATCCTCGTGTTCGACCTGGGCGGCGGGACGCTGGATGTGACCATCCTCGAGTTCTCCGATGGGGTCTTCGAGGTCGACTCGACGAGCGGCGACACGCAGCTCGGCGGGACGGACATGGACAATACGCTCACGGAGTACGTCGCGAAGGAGTTCCAGAAGGAATCCGGCGTGGACATCCACAAGGACAAGATGGCGATGCAGCGCGTCCGGGACGCCGCCGAGAAGGCCAAGATCGAGCTCTCCGGGGTGATGGAGACCACGATCAACCTTCCCTTCCTGACCGCGACGAGCGAGGGCCCCAAGCACCTCACGCTGAACCTCACCCGTGCGAAGCTGGAGGACCTCGTCCGACCCATCATCGAGCGGTGCAAAGCCCCGGTCGACCACGCCCTGGCCGACGCCAAGCTCACCAAGAACGATATCGACAAGATCATCACGGTCGGCGGACCCACCCGCATGCCCATCGTACAGAAGTTCCTCGAGACCGAGGTCGGCCGTCCGATCGAGCGCGGCGTGGACCCGATGGAGTGCGTCGCCATGGGCGCCGCGATCCAGGCCGGTGTCCTCGCGGGAGAGGTCAAGGACATTCTCCTCTTGGATGTGACGCCCCTCTCGCTCGGCGTCGAGACCCAAGGAGGGGTCGCGACCCATCTCATTGAGCGGAACACCACCATCCCCTCGCGCAAGAGCCAGATCTTCACCACGGCCTCCGAGAACCAGACGTCGGTCGAGATCCACGTCATCCAAGGCGAGCGCCCGATGGCCCCGGACAACATCTCTCTCGGGACCTTCATGCTCACCGGGATCCCCCCGGCTCCCCGCGGATTGCCTCAGATCGAGGTGACGTTCGACATCGATGCGAACGGTATCCTGAGCGTTTCGGCCCAAGATAAAGCGACCGGGAAGAAGCAGACCATCACGATCACCGCCTCGAACAAGCTCTCCAAGACCGAAGTGGAGAAGATGGTGAAGCAGGCCCAGGAGTTCGCCGACCAGGACAAGCTCAAGCACGAGAGCGTCGAGGAACGGAACAAGGCCGAGAGCCTCACCTACGAGGCCGAACGTCTCCTCAAAGAACTGGGCGACAAGGCCACGGCCGAGGAGCGCACGGAGATCACCGAGAAGGTGGAGGCCCTGCGCAAGGAACTCCAAGCCAAGGAGCCCGCCCTCAAGCCCAAGGTGGAGGAGCTCATCGCCGCCATGCACAAGCTCTCGACCCGGCTCTACCAGAGCTCGGGCGAGGGGGCAGGAAGCACGGAGCCCGAAACTCCGCCTCCCCCGACCGGGGAGGCGAAGGCCGAGGATCCCACGTCCTCGGAGAAGGGTCCGATGGACGCGGACTTCAAGGTCGTCAACGACAAGTGACGTCGCGCCCGGTAACGGGGGCCGGGGTCGGTCGTCGGATCTGAGACGGCTACGTCCTTCCGCCCATCGGCGGGGCGCCGGACTCGGTCCGGACCCCCGTCACTAGACGGAGAGTTCCGTCGGACGGCGCACCGACTCCGTTCGACGGGTTGAACTCGGGGAAGGGGTTTCGTACCCGCGATCCTGCCCTTCCGAACGTGGCGGAAGGACCTTGAATCTGCATGAGAGAATCGTCACCAAGTTCCGGCCGTAGTTTCGTGCTTGGGAAGTCTTACTGGAGAGCCGTTATATATCCAATTTGTTGGTCCCCTGCCATGCACTCGGTCAAGGCGCTGAAGGGTGTGGGATTGACACTTGGGATTGCAATGGTCTTATTCGGTATTACGCTCGGATTTTTGGGCTCGGCATCTGCCTCGAGCGTAGCCTTGGGGACGGCCCAGCCGGCTGCGTCCAACTCAACTTCAAGTTCCTCTACTTCGGACATTGGGACGGCCCTCTACACCCTGGCCGCCTCGATCGCCATCGCGGGCGGACTGATCGGAACGGGAATGGCCCAGTCCGGTATCGGCGCCGCGGGTATGGGTATCATCGCGGAGCGGCCTGAGAAGTTCGGGTCCGTGCTCGTGTTCTTCGTGATTCCCGAAACGCTCTGGATCATCGGGCTGGTGCTCGGGTTCCTGCTCCTGCTCAAGATCTTCTGAACGTGTCGCTCGAGGATCTAGTCCGGGAGGTCCGGGATCGGACCGAGCGGGAGCTTCTCGACATCCAGAAGCAGCTCGAGCAACAGAAGAGCCAGATCGAGCGCCAGACGGAAGAGGAGATCCAGAAGATCAACGCCGCCGAGGAACAGGCGGCCACCCACGAGGTCAACGTGGAGTCGACCCGGATCGTTGCCGCCGCCCGGCTCCAGGCCCGGAAGGCCCTCTTTGAAGCCAAGGAGAAGCGGGTCGAAGGGGCTCGGCTCCTGCTCCAGCAGCGGTTGAAGGCGTTCACCAGCACTCCCGAGTACTACCAACTTCTGCAACGCATGGCCGAGGCCGCGATCGAGGTCCTCGGGGAAGACACCCGGCTCGTGGTCCGAAAGGAGGACGCGGGACAGCTTGCTCCCTTCCTCGGTGTCCGCGTCGTTTCGGGACGCACGATCACCTCGCTGGGCGGGTTGGTCGCCGAATCCGCGGACCACAAGCGCCGGGTCTCCATGACCTTCGAGGACATCCTCCGGTGGAAGGAGGACAAGGTGAGCGAGATCCTTTCGCGGCAATGAGCGAAACGACGTACGCTCCCTCGATGGGACGGCTCAAGGCCCTCTCCGGACTGCTTCTTCCCAAAGAGACCATCCTCTCCTTCGCGGCCGCAAAGGACCTCGACGAGATCGGTAAGCTCATGGAAGGGACCCCGTATTCGGGCGACCTTACCCGTGCCCTTGAGATCTACAAGGATTCCGAGGCGCTCGAGGTGTGCATCAATCGGCACTTCGTGACCATCACCCGACTGGCCTACCAAGTGGCCCCCTTCGCGGGACGGGCCCCTGTCGCGGCGTACCTGCGCTGGTGGGATATCGAGAACATCCTGGCCATCTTGGCGGCCAAAGCCTACGGGCGCATCCTTTCCGAGACGGACACGTTCATCGTTTCCGACCGCAAGACCCCCACCGGGTTCTCGGCCGGTGTCCTCACGATCGATGACCTCCGGAGCCTCCTTTCCCAGACCTCCGTGGATGCGGTCGTCCAGAACCTGGCTCGGTTCGGCTACGGCGTCACGATCATGGAGCACCTGGGCGAGTTCACCAAGACCCAGAACCTGTTCCCCATTTCCCGGGCCCTCGAGACACAGTACTACGCGGACCTCCTCCGGAGCTCCGTCTTCTTCCAGGGCGACGAGTGGGTGGTCCGGCAGTTCGTCGCCGAGGAGATCGACGTGAAGAACATCCTCACCCTGCTCAAGGGAAAGGATTCCGGGGTCAAGTCCGAGGATCTCTCGGGCATGTTCCTCCCGGGCGGGACGCTACCGGTGAAGCAGCTGCAGGACCTCTCCCAGTCCCGTTCGATCGACGAGGTCGTCTCGGGCCTGGGCGGAGAGTACGGCCTGGCCGAGGCCCTTCCACTCTATCGGGAGGGGGCTACCCTGGTCCCGTTCGAGTTCGCGCTCCAACGCCGGCACGCCGCCCGGAGCCAGGATCGCATGCGGATCTTCCCCCTCTCCCTGGCGGGCATCTTTCACTTCCTTCTCCGAGCGCGCAACGAACGCGAGGACCTCCGGAAGATCATCTACGCCAAGGTGTACGGGATCTCCTCCGAGAAGCTATCCCGGGAACTCATCACCGCTGCGTGAGCCCTTTCGGTACGCGCCGGGTGGGATTTGAACCCACGACAGGCGGCTTAGGAAGCCGCTGCTCTGTCCAAGCTGAGCCACCGGCGCAAGGTTTCCGGAACCCGGTGAGGGACTCCGACTTTCCCAGCCCTGGGCCGTTATCAACTGTTCGGCCCCGTCAGAACGCTCCCCCCGAAAGCAATAAGTGAGCTTGGACCCTCTTATGCCTCACTTTACCCGGGTTCCCAACATAGAATCCGGGCACCAAGAAGAGACGGGAGGCGAGGGACGGGTACATGCTGAGCGGCGGGGACGAGCAGATGATGAGCTGTCGGCTCACCGTGCCGTTGCCCAACTCCCCGAACGTCCCCATCCAGTTCATTTCCCGGGAGTTCCCGAACCACCGCTTTACGCTGCTCAATCTCTTCGTGACCAATGAGCACGGACTCACCGAAGAGCTCGAGATCGCGGGAGAACCGGACTGGGACGCGATCGTTGCCCGCTTCAAAGGCTACCCGGGGGTTACCTCGGTGCACGTGCTCCGCAAGTCCGAGGAGCGGATCCATCTCCGTTTGGCTGCCCGGGAGTCGTTACCCCTTCGAGAAGCGTTGCATACCATCGAGGAGCTCGGGATCGGCATCCGGCTCCCGTTCACCATCGTGAACGGGACGATGGCGGTGCTCCTGGTCGCGACCAATTCGACGCTCAAGAAGCTGGTCCAGCGGGCCCAGAAGATCGTCCCCGGGGTCAGCGTGGCGGCCATCCGTCCCGCGGTGGTCTCCCGCGCCGAGAACCTGTTGACCCCCCGGCAGGCCGAAGTGTTCCGCGTGGCGATCTCGGCCGGATATTGGGACGTCCCCCGCCGGACGAACCTCGCCGAGATCGCTCAACGGCTCCGGGTCTCGAAATCCACCATCTCCGAGACGCTCGCGCACATCGAGAACAAGCTGCTGCACGAGGTCGCGGACGATCAGCTATCGCCCCACTAGGGGACCTTGAGGGACCGTCCCTCGATCGGAGTGGTTCTGCCCTAGGCACCCGGGGTCGCGGCGGCTGGGGGAGGCTGATACGGGTAGCGCATGATGGCGGCCAGGCCCCCGAAGGCCTTGAGGAGCATTTCCCCTTCCTCGCTCTCGGTCGAGATCATCCGGACGGTGGAGCTGTGCCCCGAGGCCGACTCGAAGAGCCGACCCACGAGGTCCTTGTCCTTGAGACCCTCGGAGATGAGCAGGATGGACACGGCCCCGGCCTCGAGCGCGGACCAGGTCTCCTTGGTCCCGTAGATGGCGAGGGCATCCCGCGGCTTGCGGATCTCGGCCAGTAGCTGTCGGATGACCTGCTTCTCCCCGGTCACTTCGAGCCCGTGCAAGGTGTTCGACGCCTTCTCCACGAGTTCTCGAAGACCATACTCGTCCGTGTAACCGACATCGAAGAGCGGTTCGACGACCTTCTTCTGGAGCTCGTAGTGGAGGAATCCCTCCTTCACGAAGAACTCCTTGGTCGCCCCGGGGCCCCCGATCAGGAGCCCTTTGAGGCGGTCTTTGAGGGGAAGGAAGAGTTCGGTCGCATTGTCCCCGCAGCGGACGAAGAAGTCGTGGGCGGCGTGTTCGATGAGTCGCTCGAACCGGTGCGCCGACTGGCCTCCCATCCCGTGCTTGCTGGGCACTTGGGATTGCTTGTTCCGGAGCGCCTCGACGCGTTTGCCGCGCAGGAGACCGAAGGTCACCTCCTTGCGGTCGATCACGATGAGCCCCCAGAGCTCGGGCTCGTGGACCATGTCCATCAGGGGCTCGAGGATGAAGTGCGAGTCGCAACGGTACATGTAGGTGTTCAACGGCTCGGGCGGCTCGATCACGAAGGAAACGTCCTCGCTGCGATCGGCCCCCACGGCCTTCGCACCCACGAAGAAGGCGACCCCGTGCTCGGGAGCGACGCGGTACTGCTTGACCTTGTTCATCAAGGATTCAAGCGCGCCCGTGACGTTCTTGCGCGTGACCCGGCTCTTGATGTTCCCGGCCTGGGCATACTCGTTGCGCAGGTAGTTCATCACATCAGCGATGGCCCGGCCCGGCGGCACGTAGAGGGTGATGAGCTCGGTACCCCGCCCCTCGCAGGTCGAAATATCCTCGAGCAACCGGCGGAAATTGTACCGGACCAATTGAGGGTCCATCTCCGCCATTCAACTCGTCTCCCCGCTCGCAGAGCGGTGCGAATACCCCGTACTAGCCCCGGGGTGGGGCGGGAGTCACAAGAATTTCGAGAGGTGTTCCTCGATGATCTCTTGGGGATAGGCCCCCACGATCCGGTCCACGAGCTTCCCGTCCTTGTAGATGAGCAGGGTCGGGATGCTCATGATGCCCAGCTTCTGCGCGATCTCCATGTTGTCATCGGAGTTGAGCTTGGCGAAGGCGACCTTCCCGGCATACTTCTGCGCGAGGCGTTCCACCACCGGAGAAACCATGCGGCAGGGCCCGCACCAGGGTGCCCAGACATCGACGAGCGCGACGGGATTGGCTTGGGAGAACTTATCGAACTCCCCATTGTTCAACTCAATAACTGCCATTTTGAACTCCTTACGTCTCCCTAGGGGCCCCGAGTATATATGTGCTTTTGGGGAGGACTCTCCTACTCCGTGGTACGATGACCGTCGCGTGGAGGAATGCTCACTCGGCCGGAACGATGATGTTCCCACCGGATTTCTGGTGCGAAGGGACGGATTTCGTCTCGACCTTCTTCGTCTTCCAGAAGATCTCGGCGAACTTCTGGACGTCCGCTAGGAGCGTGTTGGCCTGTTCGACCGTGAAGCCTTGTCGTGCTTTGGAAGCGTCCCGAAGGATCTTTTGGACGAGGGGGTTGACCTCGGGGAATTCCTTCGTCATCTCCTCCGTGAAATAATCGCCCCAGATCACGCGGACCTGGTGCTTCACCAGCTCGGCGTGCGCTTCTTTCACCGCCGTGTATCTCGCGAGCTTGGCGTGAAAGTCCTTGCGGGATTCGGGGGTCGCGTTCTCTCCGTGGGGAGGAGAGAGGTCCCCGGCCAGTTGGACCATCCGAAGGACGGTCAGTGCCCCGATCTGGGCTTCATGGGGATCGTAGATCCCGCAGGGAATGTCGCAGTGAGCATAGACGGGTTCGGCAGGGAAAATACGTTCGACCAAGGCTTCGATCCATCGCGTCATGTTGGCCGTAGCAGCACGGGCGAATAAATAGTTAACTTTCAGTGGCTAATTCCGCGCCGGGGAGAACTCGCAGAACGAGCGGCGGGAGATCCCTGCCGGATCTTTCGAGCCCCTGACGTGGGCGCGGGTGGTTGGGCGGATGCCCCGGTCGTCGAGATGCCTCCCCGGACCACCACCCCGACCACGCGGTCGATCGGGACCGGGCCGAAGTGCCGGCTGTCTCGGCTTCGGAGCGAATTGTCGCCGACCACGATCACGCCCTCGCGGCCTTCGGGACCTTGGATGGATTCCACCCGTTTGAGCAGTTTGCGGCCGGCGACCTCGGGGTCCTGGATGACCACCACCCACCCCTTCTCGAGCGTGGGGTGATCCGGGTGGAGCGGTCGGACCCAGATCGTCTCCCCCGGCACGAACGTGGGGGCCATGCTCCAGTCGTGCACCTTGAACCGGCGTAGCCTTCGGAGAAGAACCATGGGAACGGGGATGGACGACCCGCGAGAAGAATGCGGCCGGTATCGCGAAGGCTCAGGCGTACCCAAACTGGCGTTTCGCGAACTCGCTCATCTTGTCCGGTCCCCAGGGAGGCTCCCAAACGACCTCGACCTTGCTGTAGTCGCCCCCCAGCGCCTCGTCGGCGACCCGCTTGACCTCTTCGACCAAGATGTCGGCGACAGGACACCCGGGGCTCGTCATGGTCATCCGGATCTCCAGGACCCCTTCGGCGGTCCATTCGTAGGAGTAGATCAGGCCCAGGTCCACGATGTTCATCGGGATCTCCGGGTCGAAGACCTTCTTGAGGGCCTTCTTCACCGCATCCTGCTTCTCCTGAACCGTAGCGGTCGTGGGCACCACCTTCTCGGGCGGGGCCCCCTTGGACTCGACGTCCTCCGGGACGTTCGGCCCCGTGACCTTGAAGGCCGGACCCTCGGCGTCCAAGACGCAGTCCACCTTGGCATCGTCCAGGTATCGGGTGCTGAGGGGATCGACGAGGAATGGGATCCCGGCGGCCTCTATCTCCTGGTCGCCCGGTTTCGCCGAGTCGAGGTTCATGTGGATGGTCGGGTAGATACCGGCGACAACGTAGAGCCGCACGGAGAGGGGTTTCTTCTGCTGAGCGAGGAGGGACTTGAGTTCAGACTCCGCTGTGGGAGTCACATGGAGGGCAAGTTTCTTTTCGTCGCTCATACCCCAGGAGTTGCACAAGTCTTTTTAGCTTCTATGTTCCTCGACCAGAACAGGTCCATGTCGAGCTCTACGATGGCCGTCAAACCCGCCAAAGAGATAAAATCGAAATCCAAGCGTCACGTGCGGATACAGGTCCCGGTTCCCGGACCCCGAGCCCAGGAGATCATCAAGCGAGACCAGGGGGCGATCATGACCTCGACGAAGAGCGGTCCCATCGTGGCCGCCCGGGGCGAGGGCGTGCTCATCACCGACGTGGATGGCAACGTCATGATGGACTTCGCGAGCGGCGTGGGCGTCGTGGGGACGGGCCACTGCCACCCTCACGTCGTCGAGTCCGTGAAGAAGCAGGCCGAAGAGCTCATGCACTTCGCCGGGACGGACTTCTACTACGAGGTTCAGACCCGGCTGGCCGAGCGCTTGGCCAAGTCGGCCCCCGGAAGCGCACCGAAGAAGGTGTTCTTCACCAATTCCGGGGCCGAGAGCGTCGAGGCGGCGCTCAAGATGGCCCGCTGGCAGTCCGGCCGGGCGATCACGGTGGGTCTGATCGGCGCATTCCACGGCCGCACGATGGGCGCGTTGACCATGACTGCCAGCCGTCCCGTCCAGCGCCGGCGGTTCAATGCCTTCGTGGGCGGAGGGACCCATATCCCTGCCCCCTACTGCTATCGCTGCCCGTACAAGCTCGAATATCCCAGCTGCGGGCTCTACTGCGCGAAGATCCTGGACGAGCTCTATTTCTCGAGCGTCCTTCCTCCGGAGGACGTAGCCGCCTTCCTGGCGGAACCCGTCATGGGGGAGGGGGGCTACGTGGTGCCTCCCAAGGACTACTTCCAGACCATCCAGAAGATCATCAAGCCCTACGGCATCCTGCACATCGACGACGAGGTTCAGGCGGGGGTCGGTCGGACGGGTAAGATGTGGGCCATCGAACACTTCGGTGTGGCGCCCGACATCATCACGAGCGCCAAGGCGCTCGGGAGCGGCATTCCCATCGGAGCCGTCATCTTCGACAAGAAGCTGGACTACCCCATCCAGGGGGCCCACTCGAACACCTTCGGCGGGAACCTCGTGGCCTGTGCGGCGGCGAACGCCACGCTCGACGTGATGGACCGGGAGAAGCTGCTGGAGAACGCCAGTCGCCAGGGCGTCTACCTCAAGAAGCGCCTGGAGGAGCTCAAGGGCAAGTACGATGCCATCGGGGATGTCCGCGGAGTCGGTCTCATGGTGGCCACCGAGTTCGTCAAGAACCGTCAGTCCAAGGAGCCCGCCACGGCCCTTCGGGACGAGATCGAACAGGAAGCCTACCGGCGGGGTCTCATCCTGCTCGGGTGCGGCAAGTCGAGCCTCCGGTACATCCCGCCGCTCATCGTCCAAGAGGAGCACATCGACGAGGCGGTCGAGATCCTGGATGCATCGATCGCGCACGCTCTCAAGAATGCGTGATGGACGTCGGGAATCCGTCTCCGTCAGCGCCCAAGATACCGGCGGAAGGCGCCTTCCTCCTCATCGATAAGCCGCGCGGGCCGAGCTCGCACCAGGTGACCGCCTGGGTCCGGGACATGCTGGGCGTGCCACGGGCCGGGCACGCGGGCACGCTCGACCCTTCTGTGAGCGGGCTCTTGGTGGTGGCGCTCGGGAAGTCGCTGCGGCTCATCCCGCTCGTCCTGACCTTCCCCAAACGCTACATCGGGGTCGTACAACTTCACGGTCCGGTGACCCGGACAGCCCTCACCTCCGTACTCGGCGAGTTCGTGGGACCCATCTATCAGACCCCCCCGGTGCGCTCGGCCGTCAAGCGTCAGCGAAGGATCCGCACCATCCACTCCCTACGGTTGCTCGAGTCCGCTCAGAATACCGTCCTGATCGACGTCACTTGCGAATCGGGGACCTACATCCGCACCCTGGCGGTCGACGTCGGGGACGCCCTCGGAGTCGGCGCCCATCTCTCCGAACTTCGAAGGGTCGGGACCGGTCCCTTCCTCGAGGAGCAGATCGTCACGCTCCAGATGCTTTCCGATGCGATCGCACTCTCTTCCGAGGGCCACCCAGAGCTCTTGAAAGGAATGCTGCACGCCCCGGAAGAGGTGTGGACCCGGGTACCCCGCGTGTGGGTCAAGGACTCCGCGGTCGATGCGCTCGCCCATGGGGCCGACCTCGCCGCGGCTGGAGTCGCGAGCATCACGGGGAACTTTGTAGCCGGGGACCGGGTGGCGCTAGTGACCCGCCAAGAGGAGCTGGTGGCCACTGGCCGGGCGCTGTTCGACTCCTCGGCCATCCCGGGAAAGAAGGAAGGATGGGTCATCGATGCGGAGAGCGTTTTTCTAGCTCCCGGGCAATATCCACGGCACTGGGGCGCCGCCAAGCGACGTGAGAAACCTCAATAACGCTGTACTCCTATAGCTAAACGGAGGGTCCGACCAAGTGACGGCCGTTTGGCTCTATCTTCTAGAGGAACTGGCCTTTCCGTTGGTCTTAGCTGCCCTGCTCACCTTCCTCACGCTACGGGAAGTCGAACGTTTCTACCGGTCGAAGAACTCGACCGTCGTGATCGAGTCCGAGGAACAGAACGAGGAGCTGGACCCTTCGATCCATGGGCTGACCAAGTGGCTCCTCTTCGCCCTCTTCTTCAACATCACCTACCTCACCGTCAACATCGCCCTCGTCCAGGAGACCCTCTTCAACTCGGTCTACCTCTATGTCGCATCCATCGCTGTCTTCCTGGTCGCGTCCTTCCTGGCCCTCATCTACACCTTCCGCTTCCACGAGAAGCGGTACCTGATCACAGGGGTGGCCTTCTCCATCCTCGGTACCATCGTGATCTTTTCCTCCATCCAGTTGGGGTTCGGCCACTGGACTGCCTACGGGTCGAGCGCGTCGTCAGCGACCTCGATCGGGAACAAGGCGCCGGACTACCTCGTGCCGATCGTCATTGCCGGGGTCGCCTGGGCGATCACCTTGCTCTCGTTCATGCTCGACCTTCGGGTCGT
>JAKAOF010000011.1:2423-30648 GCA_021823345.1 Thermoplasmata archaeon | reverse complement strand
GTTGTAGGTAAGGCAGTCCGGAAGCGTGATCGACATGGACGGGAGGAGGCGCGGGTCCTTGAGGGCCATCACGACCGTCTTGTTGACGAACCAGTGCAACCGGTCGATCTCCCAGTCCCGATCGGCCACATCCTTGGCGATCGAGGAGTTCTGTTCCCGGAAGGAGGTCATGGCATCCGACTGCATCTCGCGGGCCATGAGGTGCATTCGCCGAATGACGGAGGCGAGCGGCATCGGGTTCGAACTGACCATGTCCTGCAGGACCACCCCGTTGGCCGTCTCCTCGAGGATCTCGGGCCCGATGACGTGCTGGACGAACTTGCGGACCACTTCTCGGGTCGCCGCCTCCATCCGGTCCGGGGTCCGCACCTCTACGAGCGGTGCCCCCGAGATGTAGATGCTGATGAGCCGGCGGAAAAGGTGGTCGGCCGGGGTCCGGTTGTTGATGAGATAGACCCGACGGGACTTCTCGATCTGGGGGGTCTCCTCGGTATACACCGACAAGGACCCATCCTCGCGGGGAAGGAAGTACACCAGGTCCCCACGTCCCAGCTTGTTCGACCGTACCCAGGCCTTGGGGAGCGACACCGCAAAGGTGCTCCCGCCCGTCTGCTGAAGCCGTCTCCCCTCGTAACCCCGCGGAGTCTTCATGTCAACCTCTATAGAGATGCGAGCCGGCGTATATAGTTCTCGCCCGTACGGGGTCTGGGGTTGCCTTAAAGCCCCAACCGGTGTAGTCGAAATCGATGCATCGGTCGGGTGGGATGAGGGCTATCCCCGTACTCGCCTTTGCCCTGGGGATCCTCCTCACTTCGACCCCTGCCGTCTCCGCCGCTTCGGTGCCTCCCGCGCCCGCTCCTTCCAATGCCTCGGAAGGAACCCTTGCACTCACTTCTCCGGCCGTCGCCCCCGGCGGTTCGGGTACGTTGACCCTCAACCTCTCCAATCCCTTCTCCCAGGAGATATCGACCCTGACCTGGTCGCTGGACCTCTATTTCTGGACGGCGATGGACAACAGCTCGGCGGGGGCGATCGGGTCGTCGGATGGGTGGGCTCCCCACCTGGCGGTCGGGGGCAACGCCCCGTCGGCCCGGATCTCGGCTTCGGCCGCGTCGCTCTCACCTGGCACGACCCGTTCCGTGGACGTGGAGGTGTCCGTTCCCTCCGGCTGCCCTGCGGGCTCCTATTTCCTGCGCAGCGCGATGAACGTCACGCTCTCGAATGGGACGATGTATGTCTTCCAGTCGCGAGGGTTCTTCTCCAATTCCCTTTGGCAGGAGGCTACGGTGGCGAGCGGGAACCGGTCGACCCTCAACTTGACCATGCTGAACGTCTCGGGGATCTCCCCGGAGACCTCCATCATCGTGTCTTCGGGTGGGGTCGCCCTCTGGGTTTGGGGGATCTTGGGAATGGCGCTCGTCCTAGGAGGGATCGGGGGCTATCTCTGGATGCGCTCCGATCGTCAGGAAGCGAGCACATCGGGCGCCAGGTCCTTGCGCCGCCGGAAGTAGGCCGATACGGCCTTGGGAACAAGGCGTACCAGGGCGGGCGATTGCCGTAGCAACTCTCGGACCGTGACCGTCGGGAAATCGATGTCCCCGAAGGCCACGATCGTGGACACGAGCTTCGTATCTCGAAGGACCTCGAGCAGCCGGTCCAGCTCTCGGTCGCCCAACTGCATGAAGAGCCGGCGGAAGTAGAGGGCTCGTTCCATCTCCTCTCCCAGTTCCTCCTCCCACTTCGTGTCATAGGGTCGAAGACGCGCCGCGGAGAGGTCTCCCGCGTCCAACGCCTGGTGCGCGACCTCGGCGGCGATCTCCGCGGCGCGCATCCCCGTGAAGATCCCCCCTCCCGAGAGGGGTTTGACCTGGGCAGCCGCGTCCCCGATCAGCAGGCCGTGGTCGGTCGAGATCTTCGGGACCTTGCCGACCGGGATCCCGCTCACGATGGTCCGGATGGGACCCGGGAACTTGGATTTGTGGATCTTTTCCATCGTACGGACCAGTTGGCGGTACCCGTCGATGGCGAGTACACCCTGGCGTGCGCTGGTCCCGACACCGACCCGGACGTTCCCCTCCCCATCCGGGATCGACCAACCGAAGAACCCGGGGGCGAGGTGGCGTCCCAGGAAGATCTCCACCTCATCCTGGGCCGCGGCGGGGAAGGGGATATCGGCCTCAAAGGCCGGGAGGATCTCGATGGGGCGGTGCAACCGGAGTTTCCGGGCTACCGTGCTCGCTACTCCGTCCGCCCCGACGAGCAACCGGGTCTCGATCTCCGTGTTTCCTCCCGGGGTCTCCACTTCGACGGTCATCGTGGGTCGGGTGGCGGTCGACGGCGCCGAGATGCGGCGGAACTTACAGTTGGTGCGTATCGAGACATTGTGACGGGCCGCCCGTTCGGCGAGCAGAAAGTCGAGTTCCTCCCGCGAGATGACATGGGCTCGGGTCTCGCCCGCCTGGAACTTCAACGGATGCATGGCCGGCCCCCAGATGGTCGCCCCTCCCAGGTGGTGGCGCACCATCTTGGAGGTCCCCGCCATGTCCAACACCCGTTGAGAGACGAGTCCCGCACACTGGACCGGTCGTCCGATGAGGGGATGCTCTTCGAGCAGGATGACGTTCCAACCTTGACGAGCGATATGGTAGGCGAAGGTGCTGCCCGCCGGACCGGCGCCCACCACGACCACGTCCGCCTTGTCCATCGGTGAAGGCAGAGGTACGAGCTACTTTACCTCCTCGTCAGGGGGAGGCACACTACGGCGGGGCCCACGGGAGAATGGGATCACCTCGGTCCCGCGCGCCACGCTTGCCCGTCAGAAGCGCGGATTCGACCAGAACTGGGTCCTGCCGGCTCGCGACATACTCATCAGATGCTGGCTATTCCCGTTGGACGTAATCAAGATATACCCCGACGTACTGCCACCTCCCATGGTAGTCGTAAAGGCGTACACCGGGCACATCGTGCTGAACGAACGATACACCTTCAAGAACCTCCAAGAAGTCTACCCCGACATCCATCGCAAGGTCATCGAAGCCGGTGCTTCCTCCGCGACCCAGGAAGACCCCGCGGTCGGAGAATTGCTCCTGGATGAGAACATCCGGGCGATCCGCGCCGACAAGAAGCCTTCGGGGATCAATCGCTACGATCTCGGTGGCGTTCGCCTCATCTTCCCGATCCGGGACGACGGGCAGGTCGAGTTCTATGTCAGCAAGCACTCTCGGTGTCCGGAAGTTGTCGGACTTACGGAATCGATCTCCTCGATGTTGAAGAAGGCCGGGCTCAAGCACTCGACCACCTACGACCGGTCCCCCTTGCTCTCTTCCCGATCGGCCTTCCAACCCACCGCGGGCAACTCTCCTTAGTGGTCCGTTGCGGCGCCCCACTGGGGTTCAATACTTCTGCGCGGTGATCATCACCGCCGGAGGAGTCCTCTCACAGTACATCATCCCCCCCTCTTGGATCCCCCTCGGATGGTCCGGTTTCGTCTTCGGGCTCCTGTTGGTCTATGGTCTCGGATTGATCGCCTTCCTGGCGACGTTTGGTCTCATACCGCTGCGCAACTACGTCCGCCGTTCCCGCTTGGCCAGTCAGGAGACCCTGCGCTGGTACGGGGTCTTCGGTTTCCTTGGCTTCGTCCTAGCGTTCATTTCGCTCAGCGTCTTGCTGGTCCTCGAGCCCGCCCGGACGGAGGAGTTGCTCAGTCGGCAGAACCCGGTCATCCAGGCGGCCACCTCGGACCCGCTCTTCTACATCCTCTTCTCCATCCTCTTTGTCGGGTTTGTGGAGGAGACCCTCTTTCGAGGCTACGTTCTCGGGTCGGTCCTGCACCTGGACGGGACTCGCCGGTGGCCCCTCCACGTGCTGTGGACTTCGGTCCTCTTCGGTGCGGTCCATCTCTACTATGCGCAGACCTATTTCGAGGTCTCCGTCGTGTACTACGTTCAGCTGGTCACGCTCGCCATGGCCTTCTCCTACATCTACGTCTACTCCGGGGGGAACATTCTGCTTCCGGCGTTGCTCCACGGGGTCTTCGACGCGCTTTCGTTCCTTTCGCTCGCGCCCGGTTTCTACAACGTCAGCGCCGCGGGACGGTACATCCTCCTCTTCGGTTGCGCGTTCGTGGCCCTAGGACTCTATCTCAAGGATGGGCATTGGCCCGTGGCGAGTTGGGATGGTCGCAAGGAAGTGCCTGCCGGGGCCTGGCCGCCCACTCCACCCCCCGCTCCGTGGGCCGCCCCGAATAACCCGTCTCCCCCACCCCTCATCTGATGCGCGGGCAGAAAGCGCTCTTCAGGAGGCTTCTGGGGAATGGTGCTCGGCTTCCTGCACGAGCTTCTTCTCGATCATCGCGAGGGTTTCCGCCAGGGAGGACTTGGAGAGGTGCATGGTCTGGGCGAGGGCGGTGACCGTCGTCCGGCGTGGGATGTCCCAGTAGCCCGCCGTGCGGGCCGCCTGGTAGACCTCCCGCTGTCGGGGGGTGAAGAGGGATTCGATGTTGAGAAGGTCCCCCGGACGGATGGACTCTAAGGTGGTTCCGGGCGAGACCTTGCTCATGTCGATAAGGAAATGCCGGATCTTTTCGGGAGTGGTGACCACGAGTCCCGTCAGTACTCCCGAACGTACCTGGATCGGGAACATGGGGAGGATCTGGTGTTTCATCACCGTCCGCATGAGGCTCCTTTCCGGCATCTTCTGGGTGATGGTGACCAGCAAGGAGTGGGGAGTTTGGCCCAGGAGCTCGAGCGAAGTGAGAAGGTCGGAGGCCCTCCATCGCCGGAGAAGTCCCTCCGCGTCCTCGACGTTCTCGGCCCGGACGTTCATGGTAAATTCGTCATCACAGAGCGGGAGGTAGCTCAGCATCAAGAACCGGACGTCCGGGAAGGCCTCGCTCACCTCTCCCAGCGAGGAGAACTTCCGCAGCAGGGGGATCTTGAGGTGACAGATGGAACTGAATGGACCCGTGCCGGGCTCCCGTTCGGTCATAAGAAATGGGGAAACCTCCACCGGTTCGTCATCGTCCGGTAACCATTAAGCGACCTGAAGTCGCAAGCAAATATAAAAGCATGTCGCCTGAGTTCGGCAAAACCTTCTAATAGTGCAGCGTGCCCCTGCGCCTCGGCCCACGGAGAGGGCCGCCCCTCGCCTGTTTTCTACCCGAAATGGCGCCTCGGGTGGGGGTTGGACGCCCGTGGAGATTCCCGTATGGCCGGCTACTTCGCCTTAATACCCTGAGGGTCTGGGGGGGAGCGACGGAGGGCTGGTCGAATGGGGAAAGCACGGGCAGTGGCGGAATGGGGCCCGCTGAAGCGCGTCGTCGTCCGTCGACCGGGGATCGAGGCCCTCTTCGGGCTCCTCGAACCGTTCTCCTCGCTCTACGAGCGGGTGTTCAGTCTCGAGCGGGCGGTCCGGGAGCACGACGATCTCGTGAAGACCCTGCGCCGGGAGTTCGGGGTGAACGTAGAGTACCTGGACGAGCTGATCCTCGAGGCCGCCGGGCGTTCTCGGGAGGTCTATGAGGAATTGGCTCACCGAGCCACCGTATCCATGCAATACAGCGGCCACGGGGCGGGCCGGGCTCGGCGAGAGTTCCTGGAGAACCTTCCCCTCCTCGAGCGCGACGTGCTCCTCCAGATCCTGGTCCTTTCGCCCTCGATCGATTTCGTGAAGCGCAAGGGTACTCGGAGCATCATGCCGTTCACCACCCTCCGGGTTCCCTTGACCAACCTGTTCTTCATGCGGGACCAGCAAGCCGTGGGAGATCAGGGCATCATCCTGTCCCGGATGGCCAAGCCGCAGCGCCGGCGGGAGACCGAGCTCACTTCGTTCGCTTGGCGCTCCATCGGGGAACGACCCGTGACGGCCGTAACGAAGGGTACCTTCGAAGGAGGGGATTTCATCCCGTGCGGCCACTTTGCGCTCATTGGTACGGGTGACCGTACGAGCCCGGCCGCGGTGCGGGAGATCTTGGCCGAAGGGGTGGGCTATCCCGAGGTCGGAGTCGTCCACCAGCCCCGACATCCGTTGCTGCGGACGAACGATCCCATGGTCAACATGCACCTCGACACCTATCTCAACTTCCCGGGGGACGGCCTCGCCGTCGGGTACCCCGACATGCTGAACGCGGCCCGTGTGGAGGTCTATCGGCGGGCGGCCGAAGGAAAGTACCACCTGACGCGGCGGACCCGGCTCACACACTATCTCACGAGCCAGGGGTTCACCATCATCCCCATCACCACGCTCGAACAGATGTGCTACGCCACCAACTTCCTGACCATCAAGGACCGGACCATCTTGGTCCCGGACGTCGCCAGCAACGCCGAGAAGGTGTTGGCCAACCTCAAACGGGCCGATGACACCAACCCCTGGAAGTACCACGACCTGTTCACCCAGGCCAGCATGGATTACAGCGAGCTCCGATCGAGCGGGACCTTCTTCCCGAACAAGCCCCTCGCGCGGGATTACGGGATCAAGGCCGAGAAGGTGCGACTTTCGAACATCACCGGCGCCTTCGGAGGCGCGCACTGCCTTACGGCCACGCTCGAACGAGGATAGGGTTCGGCACCGTCCGGGTCCGTGACGAAACCGGGGATCTGCGCTGAGTGCAGTGGAGTACCTTACGCACCTTGGAACTTGGGCTTTCTCTTCTCGAGGTACGCGGTCATGCCCTCTCGGAGGTCCGCGGTCGTGAACGTATAGGTGGCCAGTTGGCGCTCGAGCGCGAGCCCGGAGGGGAGCGAGGCTTCCCTTCCCCCGTCCACGGCCTGCTTGGCGAGCTTGACGGCGATCGGAGCCCGGGAGGCGATCGTCAGGGCGAGGTTCCTCGCTTCCTCCCGCAGCCGCTCCGCAGGAACGATGCGGGCGGCAATGCCGAGATCATAGGCTTCGGGGGCCTTGACCGGGTTCCCGCTGAGGATCATCATCTTGGCACGGGCCGGTCCCACCAATCGGGTGAGACGCTGAGTGCCTCCGAACCCTGGAATGATGCCCAATGAGACCTCGGGCAGTCCGAGCGTGGCCTCCTCGGAGGCCAGGATGAAATCCGCCGAAAGCGCCAATTCCAGCCCGCCCCCAAGGGCGTAGCCATCGACCGCAGCGAACACGGGCTTGTCCAGGGTCTCGATCTGTCGCAGCACCGCGTGTCCCGTGGTCGTGTAGGCCAGGGAATCGGCGGGGGTCTTCTTGACCATCTCGGCAATGTCGGCACCGGCGGCGAAGTTCCCGGAGGTGCTCGAGAGGACCACGACCCGAATCTCCGGGTCGGCGGCCGCCTGGGTCACCGCATGGGCGAGGTCCTTCAGCACGGATGAATTGAGCGCATTGAGTGCCTCCGGTCGGTCCAGGAGTACCCAGGCGATCGGGGCTTCCTTGTCATAACGCACGGTGGAGAGCGGCCAGTTCTCGTTCGAGATGGCGATCTCCGCCAGGCGGGGAGAAACGGGGAAGGTCACGCCCCAGCGGCGGTGCAGCTTGTCGACGTGCTCGTAGCCCGAGATGGACCCGAGGGAATTGAGGAGTTCAAAGGGACCCTTCTTCCAGGCGAGGCCGATGCGGGCACCCCGGTCGGTCTCCTCGGCGGTGGCGACCCCCTCTTCGACCAAGCGGGAGGCGATGCCGATCACGCAACCGGCGAGGCGCGCCTTCACATCGTCCACCGCCGAGGGGTGGACCTCTCCTTCGGTGTTCCACTTCTCTCCCCGGTCGAACTGTTCCTTGAGGATCCGGGACGGGCGGTAGTACTCCCCGAAGGCGTTACCGAGCGTGGTGATCGAGTGGAACGCGATCGGGACCCCGGTCACGTTCATGAGCTCGAAGGGGCCCATCTTGGTACCCAGCAGCTCATTCGCTGCGGCTTCCACCGTGGCGATGTTCGCCACGCCCTCCTCGACCAGGCGGGAGGCCTCGTTCAGGAAGGGAACGAAGAAGCGGTTCACGCAGAAACCGGGGGCGTCGCGCACCCGGATGGGGATCTTTCGGATCCCGTAGCAGAGGGACACCAGGAACTCCATGGTCGCGGGAGAGGTCGCGGGCCCGGGGATGACCTCGACCAGCTTGTTGACGGACGCCGGGAAGAAGAAGTGGAGCCCGGCGCACCGCTCCGGGGAGGGGAACTCCTCGAAGAGCTTGGCGACCGAGAGGCTCGAAGTGTTCGTGGCCACGATCGCCTCTTTGGGGACCACCGTCGCGAGTTCCGCAAAGAGGGCCTGCTTGACCTTGGGATCCTCGAAGATCGCCTCGACCACGAGCCGGGTTCCGGCCACGGCAGCGGTTAGGTCCGTGGTGAACTCGATCCGAGAAAGGATCTGGGCCTTCTTGTCCGCGTCGATCCGGCCCCGTTCGAGCGAGCGATTGAGGTTGCGCTCGACCGCGTCCCGCCCCCGTTGAAGCTCCTTGTCCGTCAGGTCCCGGACCGCGACCCGGTAACCAGCGGTGGCGAACGCCTGGGCGATGCCAGATCCCATGTTTCCCGCGCCGAGTACGGCGATGCGGGTATCCTTCGGTGGCATGGTGACCCCGGTTTAGGCCCGGCGGGCCGCCGTAAGGAGGAGCTTCTGTTCCGCTGCGGCGATGGTGCGGATCGTGGGTGCCACGGTGTCCGCATTGAGGGAGATCGAATCGATGCCCTGCTCGACCAGGAACTCGGCGAATTCCGGGTACACGCTGGGCGCCTGACCGCAGATCCCGACCGTCGCCCCCACTTCGTGGGCGTCGTGGATGAGCATCTGGATCGCTCGCTTCACCGCGGCATCCCTCTCATCGAAGTAGCCCATCTTGCCCAGGATGTCCGAATCCCGGTCCGCGCCCATCACGAGCTGGGTGAGGTCGTTCGAACCGATCGAGAAGCCGTCCGCGTAGCGGGCGAACTCCTTGGCCCGGAAGATGATGCTCGGGACCTCGGCCATGAGGTAGAGCTTCATGTCCTTGGAGCGCCGGAGCCCCTTCTCTTCCATCATTCCCTTGATGAGGTCGAGTTCCTCCGTGTTCCGCACGAAGGGCAACATGATCTGCGCGTTCCGGAGCCCGCGAGCGTTGCGCACGTGCTCGATCGCCTCGAGCTCCAGCATGAACGCATCCCGGTAGCTCTTGGAGACATATCGGGAGCATCCGCGCCAGCCGATCATCGGGTTCGCTTCTTCGGGCTCGAACTCGGCGCCGCCCGGCATCCCCCGGTACTCATTCGTCTTGAAGTCGCTCGTCCGGATGATGACCGGGCGCGGGTTGAACGCCTCGCACACCACCTCGATCCCCTTGGCGAGCTTCTCGACGAGTTCCTTACCCTTCCCTTGCTTGATCAGGGAGAGCGGGTGGACCTTGACGTAGCTCGTGAACAGGAACTCGATCCGGAAGAGCCCGACCCCCTGGACGGGAAGGTGGGAGTACTCCTTGGCCTTCTCGGGGATGGAGACGTTCACGTAGATCTTGGTCGTGGTGACTGGGTGATGGGCCGATCCGGTGGAGCTTGAAGCTCCCGTCGCTTCGGCCGCCGGCTTCGCTTCGACCGGCTTGGCTCCCTCGTAGACCACTCCCAGCTTCCCGTCGACCGTGATGGTCATCCCGGAACGGAGCAATCGGGTGGCTTCCTGGGTTCCGACAATGCACGGCACTCCGAGTTCCCGGGACACGATGGCGGCGTGGCAGGTCATGCCCCCCTCGTCCGTCACGATCGCCGCGGCCTTCGTCATGGCCGGGACCATGTCGGGGGTGGTCATGGTCGTCACCAGCACTTCGCCGGGTTCCATGCGGTTGATCTCGGTCGCGCCCGACAGGATCTTCACCTTGCCGACCGCGACACCTGGGCTCGCACCGAGCCCCTTCAAAAGGATGGTCGCCGGGCCCGAAGTCTTCGTGGTTGATGGCGCGGGTGGAGAGCTGCTCAAGGTGGTCACGGGACGAGCCTGGACAATATAAGGTTCCCGACGTTCAAAGCACCATTCGACGTCCATCGGACGACGATAATGCGATTCGATCATCTTTCCAAGCGAGGTCAGGCGAAGCAATTGCTGGTCCTCGAGCTTGGGGGCGCGTTGCAGGGGTTCGTCCACGGAGATGCGCACGTTCCCGCCTCCTTCCTTGCGAACGAGCTTGACCTTCTGCGTGGCGATGCTGCGGGTGACGATCTTGTTCGAGGCGGGATCGACCACGTAGTGGTCGGGAGTGATCTCTCCCCCGACCACGAGCTCTCCGAGGCCCCACGCCGCTTCGATGATCGTCCGTTTTTCCCCCGTGTTCGGGTCGGCCGTGAAGAGCACCCCCGAGACTTCGGAGGCGACCATCTTCTGTACGAGCACGGCCAGGCGGACGCCTTCATGAGCGATCCCTTTGCGGCGTCGGTAGACGAGGACCCGGGGGGTGAAGAGCGAGCCCCAACACTTGCGGATCTTGTCCGCCACGTCCTCAGGGGTGGCCACGTTGAGGTAGGTCTCCTGGAGTCCGGCGAAGCTCGCGTCATCCAGGTCCTCGGCGGTCGCCGAGGAGCGGACCGCGGAGAACTCTACGCCATGGGCCGCCGCAAAGCGACGGTGGGAGCTGACCACGAGCTCCTGGAGATGCGCGGGCATAGGAGTGTCCTCGAAAAGTTTCCGGATGATCCCCGAAACCTCCTCGGCGAGGGTCTCGTCGGTTCCGTTGAGCCGGGCCAGCTGCTCCGTGATCTTCTTCCCGACCCCGGTTTCCTCGACAAAGCTCTGGTAGGTGTGGGTCGTGACGACATATCCCGGTGGGATCGGGATGCCCACCTTGACGAGGTCTCCCAGCTTCGACGCTTTGCCTCCGGCCAGGGCGAGATCGCCTTCGGACACGTCCTCCAAGGGGACGATGAGTTTCTCTTCAGGCCGAGACGCGCTTTCACTGTGCCGGCTACGGGACTTCGCTTTCTCCATGTTTCCTCAGGGTGAAGGCCATGAGGAGCTGGGAGGGGGAGTACGGATGCACTTCCCTCGATCCCTCCAGGGTCCAGCGACCGTTCGCTGCCTCGGACGTGAGGTGGGAAAGCACCATTTCCTCCGTGGACCGTTGCTGGTCGCGGGGTACCAGTCCATAGAAGTGGAGCCACCCAGGGCCTTTCACGCGCGACCCCACTTTCGGCAGGTACTTATATCCTTCGCGAGGGAGATTCATGATGACCCGATCGAAGCTACTTTCCTCCTCGAGAAAGACCGCGGCATCCAGGCACTTCGCCTCGATGCGGTCCTCCACGCGCAGGCGACGGGCGTTGTCGCGCAGGAACTCGATCGCTTGGGGGTTGAGGTCCACGCTCACCACGCGGACGTCCGCGTGTTTTCGGAGGATCGTGAGGCCAAAGGGCCCAAATCCGCAGAAGAGGTCGAGGACTCGTTCTCCGGGTGTCACCAACCCCGCGATGTACGCATGCTCCCTCGCGAGTCGGGGAGAACAGTAGACACGGCCCAGGTCCACTTCGAAATCGATGCCATTCTCCCGGTAACGAGTCCTGAGCGTATCTTCTCCGGCCACGACTTCGAGCGCCCGGACTCGGGTGGGCCCTTGAACTCCGTGGTCCACCGCCACGGTCCGTGCGCGCGGCACGAACGATAGTAGCGCCTCCCCGATCTCCTTCTGGTAGGGTAGGAGGTCCCCCTCGAGCCGGATCGCCACGATGGTACCGATCACATCGAATGAGCTCGGGAGCTGTTGGACAAGCTCCGGGGGGAGCTGCAACCGGTCCATGTAGGACCGAGGACCCTCGGACGTGGCCTCGAAGTCGACTTCGACCATTTCTCCGGTGATGCCTTCCGGCCGGGTCTCGAAAGGAAAGACGACGAAGTCTCCCTCCCGCAGCGGTTTGAGCCCGGAGCGGAGCACCCCTTGCTTCAAGAGTTCTCGTCGCACCTGCTCGGCCCGGTCCCGAGGGACCCGAATGCCGCCCGAGGTCGTCATCGGGCGCGGGTCCAAGAGCCCGTCCGGAGGAAGGGAACGAGCTCCACTCCTCGGTGGAGGCCGAGGGCTCCCTGGAGGGAGTCGGACTCAGTGTACCGTCGTCCAGCCTGCGTCGGAGCCGGTACTAACCCTGAGACCAGCAAGGGGACGGGGTCGTCGCTGTGCCCCTTCTTCACGCAAGGGGTGGAATGGTCCGCGGTGATCGCAAGGACCGTCGTGGCCGGGTCCCACTGCTTAAGGAAGGGACCAAAGAAGTGATTGTCCAGGTCCTCGATGATCTTCTTCTTCCGGACCGCATCGCCGTCGTGGCCCGGCTCATCGGGCCCCTTGAGGTGCACGTAGACAAATCCGACCCCGGGTGTTCTCAACTCATCGAGGACCGACTGTGCCCGGAGGTTCAGGGCCGAGACTGCGTCCTTGCCCATCGGCCCTACGTAATGGTCCGAGAGCCCAAGGAGAAGGGCGATCCCGCGTTCCACGGGCATCTCCGTCACCGCCGCCCCCTGGATGCCGTGACGTTGCTGGAATGTCGGTAGCGTGTCGGAGCGCACCCCCGCGTCGCGGAAGATGAGCCGGTTGGCCACCAAGGCACCCCTCAGCAGGCGTTCCCCGTTCACTCGATGCGGAGCGAGCACATTCTCCACCCGTTGAGAGTAGAGGTTGAGCGCTTGGGCGGTGCGGGCCGCCTCGGGGGTGGAAGCTTGGGCCTCGACGGGTAGAACGGCCGGTCGTTCGGGCCGCACGGCATGCCCCGCCCTGCCGACCCGGAGATAGAACGGATCCGAATTCGTCACGTCCGCCGAAAGGGGAGCGCCATCCCGGGCGCGCAATCGGAGCACCCCGCGGTGTCCTACGGTGGCCGCCGTGACCGCCTCGATCCCGACATCCTTTAGCAGGTCGGCGTCGGTGAGGGCCTTCGCGAGGTCGGTCGCCTCGGGCGTAGTGAGGTTCCGGCCCACTCGTTGGTCGATGATCCGACCGGAGGCATCCGCGGTCGCAAAGTTGAACCGGAGCGCAACGTCCCCGGGGCGAAGTTCCATTCGGATCCCCATGGCCTCGAGGACCCCTCGTCCGGGGGACTCGACCTCGGGGTCGAAGCCGAGCAGACCCATGACTCCCGCATCGGATTCCGGGGCCACCCCTTCGCGGACCGGGGAGATCCGGCCGAGGGCGGCTCCCGCGGCGAGCTTGTCGAGGTTGGGAGTGACGGCGGCCTCCAACGGGGTCTTGTCCGCTAAGGCGGGATGGGGCAGGTCTCCGAGCCCATCTAGGACCACGAGTACGATCGGTTTGAATGGGGCGACCATGAAACGGCCCCGGGAAGGCCCGCCCCATTAAGGGCTTTGCGAGGGGCCAGCGGATCCTTTCGGGAGGAAGCCCCTCGTGTCGGCTTTCTCCGGCCAGTCTTACCGGAAAAGGCCGCCTCTTTCTTCTCCGTCAGCTTAAAGAATGAATCCGATTATGGCCCAGCGTGGCCGGCTTCAAACAGAGCTTGCTCTCATTCGCTGGAAAGCCCGTGGGCTTCGGCCTGATCGTCGCGCTCATCATCGTGGCCACCGCACTTGCGTTGTTCGAGACCGGGATCCTCTTCGGGGCGATCATCATGATTTTCCTCGCGTTCGGGTTACCGGTCTACCTGGGTTGGAACAAGTCATTCCGGACCCTTCTCATCGTGGCGCTCGTCGTGACGGCTGGAGTGGCACCGCTCTGGGCCGCCTTCACCACGAATGAGCTTTACACGCCCTACGCCCCGGGACCGTCCGCGGACGGATACTTCAACAACTCGAGCATCCTCCAGCGTGCGAGCGTATCCCCGTTCGCCTCGTCGACCGGGCCGGGGGGGGTCTTCCACTTCACGGTGACCGCGGTCAACGTTCCGAATCTCGCGTACAACTCGAGCGTTTACACGGCGATTCATGTCACGCAGGTCTATCTGTGGGTGACGGATTGTCCCTATGACGGCCAGGGTTCCACCAATGGGTGTAGCGGGAATCCGGACTTCTTCCACCAATACGGCCCGATCCAGCTTGGCACCAGTTCTTACAACAACGGGGAGAACGAGGTGTGGTTCAACATGTCCCTTCCCGGGGACCGCATCATGTACTACGTGTTCACCGCGAACTACACCTACAACCGCACCAACCTTGGTTACGGCTACTCCTGCTTGGGCTACTGTGAGATCTACCACGGGACCGCCGTCCCCATCGCCCAGCAGAGCTACTATTGGAACGAAGGGCCCATCACCGGGACCTGGGGCGTCATCTACGCGACCAAGCTCCTTCCCAGCTTCTATCTCCTCACGGCGGCGCTCGGGGCGATCCTGGTGGCGATCCTTTTCGTCTATCGGTGGTTGAAGAACCGGGAGAAGCAACGCATGAGCGCGGCCGCGGCGTCCGCCGAGGGTTCCTCCGGCATGGAGGAGAAGTCCTGCGATAGCTGTGGGGCCGAGCTGCGGCCCGGGGAGGTATTCTGCTGGAAGTGCGGCAAACAGATACCGGCTCCCGCCTCGGAAGCCCCTAAGGAAGAGGCGCCTTCTTCCCCACCGCTTAAATAGGTGCGCATATTCGGGGCGGTGCTCAATGAGGATCAAGCGAGTCGAAGGGGTCCGGTCCGTTCAGGTCGTATCCCTCAAACCCAACCCCCAGATCTACGTGAGCTACGATGGGCTCATCGGGCTTTCCGACCGTCCGATCCTGCGGGACATCCTGGAGGAGATCGAGCGGGGCACCGTGAAGCTCCGAGAGGCCGAGGACGCGAAAGCAGGTGCCGTCGTCAACAAGCAGCAACTTCTCACCAGCCTGAAGTCGCGCGGATGGGGCCGGGTCTATGTGTACTTCAACGACTACGTTTCCTACGGGGCTGGCGCCGGAGAAGAAGTGGCCGAGTTCTACTTCAAGACCATGCTCCTTCTCTTCAAAGCTGCCAATTCTGCCTCGGGCGAGCCGGAGAAGTTGATGCTCCAGCACTCGAACGGCGCGGTCGAAGAGACCACCCTCTGAATCGTTCCCTGGGGATTTCCGGGTGACGGACTAACCGGGAACCGCGGTGGGGGGTGTCGTTGGGCTCCTCATGATATCTCTGAGGATGTGCAGGCGCGGTCAGTGGGCGGGGGATTGGATGCGTTCCCGACCCGGTGCGACCCCAAGGTAGTGTTCCACCCGGGACTCCCCCTCCAGGTTGGAGGATAACACGAGTAAAAAGTCCCCGCTGGCCACCGGAGTGTCCGCCTTCGGCGCCATCGACACTTGGAACCGGTAGTGACTGTTTCCCGCGTTCGGCTTGGCGATGCCGACCAGGATCACCCCACAATTGTGACGGAGCAGCCCTCCGGCCTCATCAAACGATTTTCCGGTGAGCGGTCCTCCGGCACGCGCCTCGTACTCGTTGAACGCGGCCCCATCCCCGACATTGGTGATCTTGTCGAGGGAGATGGCGACCTCCGGCTGTATGGCCGCCTCAGCGAGCACTCGACCCCCCATCTCGGACGGGCTGATCACGTAGGTGACTCCGGCGGCCTCGAGGGTCTCCCGGAAGTGTTCCCGCAGCAAGGCCACGACGATCCGCAGGTGGGGTGCGAGCTCCTTGAGGATGAGGGAGGTCATGACGTTGTGCGCATCGTCATCGCTGGCGATGATCGCCTTGGTGGCGCTCGCGAGGTTCAGGTTCCCGAGGGCGCTCTTCTCCGTGTAGTCCCCGTAGCCGATGTAGACGTCAGAGATGGTGGAGGTCTTTCCCTTGAGATCGGGATTCTCGGAGTTGTGGCGGATGAGATTGGTCACGAAGGTGCGGATCTCCACGATCGCGTCCTGCTTCCGGGTCATCAGGGCCACTCTTTGGCCGTTGAGGATCAGTTCCTGCAGCGCCGCCCGTGAGGTCTGGGTCCATCCCAGGAGCACGATGTGGTTCGTGAGCTTCGTGCCCCCGGTACCCAGCATCTCCTCGTCCCGTACCTGCATGGCGAGGACGGTGATGCTGGAGACGAGATAACCTATCACTCCGATCGTGGTCACCATGAGGGTCATCGCGAACAACCGGGATGCCGTGTTCGTGGGAACCACGTCCCCGTATCCCACCGTGGAGAGCGTGGTAAGGCCCCAATAGAGGCTGGTGAACCAGCTGACCCCCTGGGTCAGGGCAAATCCGGTCGTGGTGAAGACAAAGATCCCCACGATGAGCGCGAGGGGTTTCCATACCCGCTCCAGGACGGCCCGGATCCTCATGGAGTTGGCCGAGACCGAGGACTAGATGATTCCTTCGGGCGTTTACGCGAGGGCTTCGGGGGAACGGGACGGCCCGTTCCGCTTCGCCGCCGCCGGCTCCGGTCGACTTCCGTGGAAGCCGCCTCCGCATGGGCCAGGCGCTTGCCCTCCGCCACGATCTCCTCCCAGAGCGCCCGGGCGAAGGCCGGGTCGATGTGCTCGGCATCCGCCCATCGGGCCACTCGGGACAGGACTCGATACTCCTGGTCGGCGTCCACTTCGGGCAGTCCGGTCTCCTGTTTGATCTTCCAGATCTGACGCACCAGACCGATGCGATGGCCAATGAGGTGCAAGATGGCCTGGTCTATTTCCGAGACCTCTTGCCGGCGCTGCAAAAGTTCAGCGGCGCGTCCACGCTTCACGGCTGACCCCGTAGAGATGTGCGTCGTGCCACTCCCCATGATGGAAGAGGGCGTGATGCAGAGTTCCTTCCCGTTTGTACCCGAGCGACTCGAGGAGCCGGTACGATGCCACGTTCTCCACGTCACAGACAGCACCGAGCCGTTCGACGTGCGTGTTGGCGAACAAGTACCCGGAAAGAAGACGCACGGCCTCCTTGCCGTACCCCTTTCCTCGTTCGGCGGGTTCGCAGATGTCGTACCAGAGATCGTACCCTTCGAGCACGGGATGTGCCCGGTAGTAACCGACGACCCCGATCGGTCGTTCGTCGGAGCGCAGGGCGATGACAAACCTCGGGTAGAGGGACTGCTCGGACGCTGAGGCTGAGTGAAGTCCCTCTTCAAACACATGATAGCTGTCGACCCCAAAACTGTCCCAGGGGAACGCCACTTCGGGTTCGTTCAACCAGTCGAACAGTTGGCGAGTGTCTTCGGGTCGGGGAGGCCGCAAGAAAACGGACGACCCCCGGAGCTGCCCTTGGGCGGTCCGTGCAGGGTGGCGCGAAGTACGCTTAGTGCCTCCCGTCACCGGCAATCACCCTCTTCGAAAGCAGCCGGCCGGCGGGAGTCAACTGGTAGATGACCTTGGGTTCGTTGTACCCCACGACGTACTGGGTCTGGCGAGAGACGAGCCGGCGCGTCTCAAGGTCTTGCAACGCCGCCCGGATCCTATGGGGCCCCATCCAACGGAAGGACTTCATGATGGCGAACTCGGTCACGTTCCGGTCCATCTCGAACCGGGCTTGATGCGCCTTGTGTGCGAGCAGGTGGAGCAAAAGATCCGTCTTCGGATCAGAAGTACCGTTTCCCGCCCCGGCCTGCATGAATAGCCGGAACTTCAGGCGATGGTGGTCACTTCGTAGTTCAGGTGGAGACCGCGGATGCGGCCGTGCATGTTGCTGACGAGCTTGAGAACCTCGTCAATCGCGGCTTTGTTCTTCCACTTGTAGACAAAGTCGTGCATCCCCATGGACTCTTCGAAGCCGAGTTCCCTCATGACCTTGGTCACTTCTTGCGGGTCGGCTCCTTCCGAATTAAAGATCACTCGCACGTAGGTTCTCATACCGATTTCGCACCACCGATAGGGCTGGTGCAACCAAGTGGTTCCGATATATAAGTGCAACCCAGAACGGGGACAATCGGAGTGAGAATCCGCTGCGAGAAGCGCTCAACGCAAGAAAATTCCCTCGTAGATTCCGGCGCTCGGCGGAAGATCCTCCTCATGCCGGTCGAAGCTTGCATCCCGAACTCCTCCGTTCCCGTTGGCGTACTTCTTCGTTCCGGACGACCCGCCTCCGCCGCGAGGCGTGCCATTGGAACAGGCTGTAGCTTCATAAACCCCTTTGACATGCCAGACCCAGAAAAGGAAACTGGATTGGCAGCGACAAACCGATTCTTCGCGTACAACTCTTGGGACCTTCCTCTGAAGCTGATGTCAATATGCCACAACTGAACCGGGCTGAATATAGCGCGCTTTCTCGAGAACTGCGAACATACGACGACGTGATCCGCCTGCACAAGGAGCGGGGGATCGACCAGGACCTGCTCCTGATCATCTACACCCACCGGGTGACCCGGGACGCCACCCGGAGGTACTATTCGGTCCTCAACCACACGCGGGAGATGGTCAGTGACTGGAATCACGGGAAGAGCTACACCGAGATCGCTCGCAAGTGGGACTTCCCTCCCGTGCTCATCGCCCAGATGATCGAGAAGCAGAAGAACACCCCTCGCAAGGTCTTCTGGGACGGCTTCCGGAGGCCATCGGAGATCTCGGACCTCCGTATCCGACGTGAGGTCGAGGAAGCGATGCAAGCGGACTGGATCTACTCCCCTCGTGGAGGGGACATCCAGCGCGAGCGCGGGATCCGTGGCGAAGACCGGTTGCAGAACTGGCTCAAGAAGTATGGCATCGGCTTCCGTACGGAGAAGGAACTGCGGGGCCGCTACACGAAGACCCCGGACGCTCTGCTGGCGCATCCGATCTGGCTGGACGGCCAGGAAGTGAGCTGGATCGAGTCGAAGGCGAACTTCGGGGACGATGTCGAGCTGGGGCGCAACGTGCGCAAGCAACTCCTTCCCTACGTCCAGATGTTCGGACAGGGCGTTGTGGTGTACTGGTTCGGTTACATGACGGGCGGGAAACCCACTCCTCCCGGGATCAAGGTCCTGGACGGAGACGCGTTCGAGGCCTTGGCGCCTACGGCCCCGGGGACGCCGGCGATGGAACAGCCGCCTTCGCCGAAGCCAATGCCGCGGGAACCTCAGCGACCGCAACGACGGTCTGTTGACCGGTCAGCATATTTCTGACGGCCACCTTGCCCTCCGCCATCTCGCGGGGGCCGACCAGGATGACGTAGCGCACCTTGCGCCGGTTCGCTTCCTTCAGTTGCCCCGACAGACTGCGCTGGAGCATGTCGGAGTCACAGGTGATCCCCTTCTCTCGCAGGTTCGCCACCAGTCGTGCCGTCTCTAAGCGCAATTCGGGCGCAGCGCAGGCGACGTACGCGTCCGTGGTCTGCACCCCGGAGTCCCATATCCCGAGTTCTCTCAAGATGATCTCGAGCGTCTGATCGCCGATCGCCAGCCCGCAGGCGGGGACTTCTCCCCCTCCGAAGATCTGGATGAGCCGGTCATACCTGCCGCCTCCGAACCAGGAGCGAGTGGCGACCGACGTCCCATACGCCTCGAAGACCGTCGAAGTGTAGTACGCGAGTCCGCGGACCAACGAAACGTCGAGCGAGAGGGTCGGGGCCAGTCCGGAGGGAACGGCGGCCGCGAATATTCCCTTGAGGTTCTCGAGCCCGGTCTGTCCGTCCTTGGAGAGGCTCCATCGAGCGAGTTCCTCGATGACCCGTGTGTGCCCCACTTTGCTCTCGGACAGCGCAATGAGGTCCTGGAGCTTCTTCTGTCCCTCCGGGGAGATCCCCGCCCGGGTCAGATCCTTCTCGAAGTCCGTTCGAGACGCCTTCCGGTAGCGGTCCATCCCGTGGAAGAATGCCGCAAGGTCGGTGGCTCCGAGGTGCTCTCCGATCGCCTGGGTGACCCTTCGGTCGAAGATACGAAACTCGTACTTTCCCCGAAGGCCGATGGCATCCATGACGCCTCGGGCGGTCGACAGAAGCTCCACTTCGGCCTCGAGTCCCGGAACTCCGTAGATGTCGAGGGAGAGCTGAGTGAACTCGCGGGTGCGTCCCGACTGGGGCTCTTCATAGCGCCACAACTTGGGCAACGCCATCCACTTGACCGGAAGCGGAATAGACTTCGACCGCTCGGCAAACACGCGGGCGAGGGAAGGCGTGTTCTCCGAGATGAGGCAGACCTCCCGCTCCCCCTTGTCCCGAAAAGCGAAGGTCTCGTCGACGATCCCTTCCCCGCTCTTCACCTTGAAGAGTTCCAAGGTCTCCACCGAGGGCGTCTCGACCTCCTCGAACCCATAGAGCCGGGTGGTCCGGCGCATCTCCTGGAAGAGGTCGGCCCGACGCGCCGCATCGGGCGGGAGATAGTCTCGGAAGCCACGGAGCGCTTGAAAGGTCATCTCGACTCCTCAGTTTGAGGGGCTATTTAATGTCGGGCCAGAATGCGCGCATCGGGGGCCGTTTTGGACATCTCGCGCGATGCGACCAACCCGAAACGTCCTCCGCCAGCAACCCCGTCGGTTTTATACCGCCGGCTCTGTTATCGGCAAGAGAGGTTCGTTGGCCGTGCGGTGGACAATCGTACTCGCAGTGACGTTCCTGCTCTTCCTTCCATCCGGTGGGGCATTCCACCCCACGGTCGGGGGAACGCATGAACCAAGCGTTGGGGAAGCCCCCGCGGACCATCCCCTTTCTCCTGCTCACCCGGTCGTTTCACTTCCGGCACCCCTATTGAGCCATGGGAACACGAGCGTCTGCAAAGCGTCGAAGAAGGCCTCCGGGCTCATCGAGATCTCGGTGAACGTATCGGTCAGTTGCCTTTGGAACGAGACGACGCTCAAGGGCCTGGTGGTCCCCGTGAACAACACGAACACCACCTTGGTGATCCCCGACCTCAGCGTTTCGGGCGGCGGGACCGTGAACATGACCGGCGGCTGGCGGATCACGATCGCGGGGTCCTTCTCGGTCGTGAACCAGACCAGCGTCAACTTCAACCGGACGGATCATCTGACCATTTCGAACTCTTCGGGGGCGAGCTTCTCGGTCGGGTCCGCCGCCAAGGTGTTGCTGAACGGGATCGGGGTGTACGTGGCATCAGGCTCTCCGACCTTCCCGGGGGCGACCATCTCCTTGAGCAATGGTACCCTCTATGGCGGACTACGGGCCCTACCCAAGGGGACTCCCCCGATCTTTGCGAACGTGAGCCTGTCAGGGCCGGGACGACTGCGGAGCCTGTCCGTGGGCAGCGCATCCATCCAGTACGTCAACGTGACCTCCGTCAACATCACGTCGATGTCGATCGAAGGCTCGTACGCGAGTCCCGTGAGCGTCGTCCACTTCAACGTCAGCTACGATTACATCCGGAACCTCTACGTCGATGACGCGTTGGTGAACTTCGCGAGCTTTCAGCAGGTGGGGAACCTGACCGTAGGGAATTCGACGACCACCTCTCCGGACCGCTCGAGCATCAACCACCTCAACATCGCCACCACGGTGCCCGGTTCCGCTTCTTTCGTGCACACGAGCGTGGGAGCGGTCTCCTGGAGCGGCGCAAGCCGCGTCAATCTGGTGAACTCGACACTTTCTCGGGGAGCGCAGAACACGACCGAGGCCACCTCCTCGCTCAATGTCACCGAGGGGTCCGTCTTCGACTTCCCGGTCGAGCTCAATTCCACCGCCGAGCTGACGTGGGTCAACAGCACGGCCCCCGGACTCGTGCTCAACAGCGGGACCCATGCCCGCATCTACAACTGGCCCTTGACCACCAACCAATCCTCGGCCGGTCAGTGGAAGCTGGCGAGCATCGTCGTCGACAACCACAGCGCGACCGTCTCGGTATATCGGTACTTGCTCATCTCGGTCGTAGGTCCTTCGGGCTCCCCTCCGACCTCGAACGTCACCCTACAGATCTCCAGTTCCTCCTCTCCGGGAGTGCCGATCATCCTCCCCCCCGCGTCGCTCTATGGTCTCTTCCTCTACACCGACAACTTTAGCGGACAGGGCTATACGTTCGTCGGCACCTACACACTCACGGCGACGGCCGGTGGCATGTCGGCGTCCCGCACCCTCAACGTCACGGCGCAGGGAATGCAGGTGGTGTTGCAGCTGACCGCGCCCCCCAGCGTGTTCTTCCTCTCGAACGGCGAGATACTCTACCTCGAGATCGGTGCGCTCGCCGCGACCGTGGTCGGGACGGTCTATCTCGTCGTACGCATACGGCGGGAGTCGTCAAAGTTGCCTCCGGCCTCCCCGGAGGAGCACACCCCTTCGACTAGTCTCTGATCCCTTCCCCGGTGACGGAGAAGACGGCCTCCCCTTCGGGGAGGTTCGGAGAGTCCACGAGACGTGCGATCCGGTGCGGGGGCTTCGAGCGCCGCAAGTAGACCCGATAGGTGGCCGTGTGCCCGACGATGTTCCCACCGATGGGGCCCGTCGGGTCCCCAAACAGAACGTCGGGGCGGGCGCTCACTTGGTTCGTGCAGATGATGGCCGCGTTGAACACGTCGGCGAAGCGCAGCAGCTCATGCATGTGCCGGTTGAGGCGTTGCTGCCGGTCGGCGAGCGCTCCACGACCCAGGAACTCTGCCCGGAAGTGGGCCGTGAGCGAGTCCACGATGAGGAGTCGGACCGGCTTGTCATGCGCCAGCTCGAAGGCCTTTGGAACGAGCAGTTCCTGATGGTTCGAGTTGAAGGCCCGGGCGACATGCACTCGGGCAAGGGCCTTGTCCGGGTCCATTCCGAGCGCCTTGGCCATCGCCTCGAACCGCTCGGCCCGGAAGGTGTTCTCGGTGTCGATGTAGACCACGTCTCCCGAGAGCCCTCCCTTTTCGGGGGGTAGCTGGACGGTGACGGCGGCCTGCAGGGCCATCTGGGTGTTGTGCAAGACGACCGGGTGTTCTCCCCCGACAAAGGCGTGACCTTCGGGGACGACCAGATCGTAGACATATCCCGAGCGCTGGGTGCGCGAGGCCGAGGTCAAAGGTTCCCACGAGAAGGCCATCAGGTTCTTCAACTGGAGAAGACCCTCCCGGATCGCTTCCCGGAGCGCTTGCGTCGCCTTGCGAGACTTGGCGGAACCATTGCCGAGGTCATCCAGCCCGGCCTCGAATCGGACCGTGGCGATGATGATGCGCCGGACTTCCGCCGCGCTAAGCTGCGCCCCCTTCGGGTTCGTCGAACGAAGCTTGCGGAGCAGAGGGGCCGGGAGGTTCTTGTCCTCCTGAGGGCCCTTGCGTCCGAGCTCCTTCGAGAGCTGGGCGATGTTCCCCAACCACTCCCGGACGAAGAGGAGGGCGTGGGCCGGATAGGTTCCCTCGGTCACGGCACGGTCCGGCTCCTCGGTGGCGGAGGTCCCGAAGCGGACGGACTCCACGATGGTCAATGCGGAAGGGGGGATCTCAAGGGACCACCCCTTCTTCGCGTCGAACTTGGCATTGCCGGTCGACCAGTGGATCCCGAGGCTGAGCAGGAGATAGCTGATATCGCGCAGGCAGTCCTTGTCGGAGACCTGGACCTTTCCACGTACCCCGATGTTCTGGAATGCCCCTTCAAAGAAGCCGGCCAGGAAGGCCTTTCGCGCCTCCGCGGGGGCGGCCATCATCTGTCGCGGGGACGGGAGGGCGGTTCCACGTGATCCGAGGGAGACCTCGAACCGGTCGGAGGTCCGACCCTTTCCCTGATGCAAGGTAACCGAGGGGTTTCCCAGCCTCTCGGCGTGGGCGTAGATCCAGGTCGCAAGCTCGGGGCTCTGTACCCGTATGGTCTTCCGAGGACCATTCCCCGATGACGCGAACGCAAGGCCTCCGAAGTAGGCATCCTCGATCGATATCCGGTGGGTCCGGGAACGCGCTTCCAAGCCCTCGAGCGAGCGAGGTGCGGCGATGATGTCTCCTCGTTTAAGTTGCCCCGCGGGCAGCCAGGCCACGCCTTGGGGGGTGAACGTGATCAGTTTGTGCGAGGGAGTGAGGGCGACCTTGCCTCCGGAACGCGTACGCAGTTCCACGATCTCCTTCGACCGCTCTCGATAGAGGTACGAGGCGCGAGCCCGTCCGATGCCGGACGGGGTGATCCCGGCGACCTGGACGGAGGCGAGGGGCACCATCCAGCCGGCGTCGAAGGGCGTCTCCCCGGCTTCGCTCCGATAGTGCTCGTACATCTGTTCGATCGTCTCGACGTGGCCCTCGTTGTCATTGAAGAACAGGACCGGGGTCTCCGGGACGACGCACTTGCCGGAGCCGAACTGACCGTAGAACTCGGTAATGGCCTGCGTCTCGATCCCGCCGCCCAGGAGCTCATTGATGGCCTGGGACTGGCTCGAGATGTGCCCGATCTTCTTCCGGCGCTCCAGGATCTCGTTCCCGGATTCGAATCCCCCGATCTTGGCCTTCTTACGGGCTTCGAGGATGATCTTCTGGGCAATGCCCTCTCCGACGTCCGCCGCGGCGGCCAGGTCGTCCGGAGAGGCGACCGCCACCTCCATGAAGTCACGATAGCCGGCCTCGCGCAACTTCTCCGCAGTGCTCGGTCCGACCCCTGGTAGGTCCTCCAACGACTCTTCTTCCTGGGCTTTGTCCTCCTCGGACTTGCTCGGTCGGGAAGGCATGGGTCTACGGTCCCCTCACGGTGCGGAACGGCTCGCCTGTGAGCCGCTCGTAAATGGTCGTATACATCCGGCTGACCTCCTCGACCATGGTCGGAGGAAGGGGGGGGATGGCAGGTTCTTCCGTGTTCTCCTCCCGCGCCTTCGTGAGGAGGTCGTGGTACCCGCTCTTCCGGTAGTATTGCCGGACGAACTCCTTGGAGAAGTCCTCGAAGCGTCCCCGCTCCATCTCCTTCTTGTCCCAGAAGCGGTCCTCGTCTCCGGTACCGAACGTATCGACGATCATGAGCTGTCCGTCGGCGTCGAAACCGAACTCCTTCTTGCCGTCCACGTGGATGAGTCCCCGGGGCTCGACGCTCTTGGAGATCCCTTGGTCGACCGAGAGGGTCATCTCCTGGATGTGGGCGACCTGTTCCCGCGTGATGCCGGCGATCTCCATCGCCTGCTTCTCGTTGAGCAGCCGGTCCACGGCCTCGAGCTTGGTGGTCATCTCAAAGAGGGGGTGGGGAAGCCGTTCCCCGTAGGTGACGGTGTGTCCGCTGGAAAACCCGAGTTCCGCGGGGGTCACCCGGCTCTTGCGGAGCCGGTCCCACAAGGTCCCGGCAACGTAGTACCGCACGATGAACTCGAGGGGGACCAAGACCCGTTTCTGGGCCCGTCCCGTCATGTTTTCCGCGACATCGACGCGCTTCACCCGCATCCGGTTCCCTTCCTGGAGTTCCAGGAAGTGGTGCCGGACCCCGAGCCGGTCGCACATCTTGAACCAGTGAGCGCTGGTCCGCGCGAGGCTCTCTCCCTTGTTCGGGATCGGGTTCGGGATCTTCTTGTCGAAGACGCTGATGTCATCCGTAAAGCGGAATTCGAGGACATCGTCCGACACCTCGTAGATTTCCTTGACTTTCCCTCGGCGCAAAAAGCGCAGCCCGGACTTGCCTCCCCCTGACTTCCGTTCAGAACTTGCGGCCATACTTGTCCGCATGTTGTCCGGTTTAAAACCCTGTTCCCCTGGGGGAGGCAAGGGCGGTGAGGAAAGTCGTCCGCAACCATTTTAGTCAACCGCATTGATGGGCTGGGGAGCATCCATCCGTGACTACCCCTGTACCTTCTCACGAACCCCCCTCGCTCCGCCATATCGGAGTGATCCTGGAGAACACCATCTTTGGGTTCATGGACGGGCTCGTCACGAACCTTTCCGTGGTCTCCGGGGTCGTGGCCGCCCCGAACACCTCGGTCTACAACGTGGTGGTGGCGTCGATCGCTGCGGCCTTCGCCAGTTCCGTCAGTATGTTCTTGGGGGCCTACGTCTCGGCCCAGACCCGGTACAAGTTCACGATGCGGGAGATGGCCCGTGAGATCCGGGAGGTGGAGCAGGTCCCGGAGATCGAACGTCAGGAGGTACGGGACATCTACCTCAAGCAAGGGTTCACCCCAGAAGAGACGGAGATGATGGTCCGCCGGATCACCTCCGACAAGGAGGCCTGGGTCCGTATGATGATGAAGGATGAGCTCGGGTTCGGTGAGGAGGAGATGGCTCCTCCCACGCTGCGGCGGGAGAGCTTGGTGGGCCTTTCGACCTTCCTCGGGTCGGTCATACCGCTCATTCCCTTCCTCCTGATGGTCGCCTTTCCCCAATTGGGACACATGACCTTCCTTTCGCCCGACGATCTCGCGTTCGTCGGGGCCTTGACGCTCTCTTCGATCGGCTTGGCGGCGGTCGGTGCCTACAAGGAACGTTTCGGCGAAGGAAGTCCGTTGAAGGGCGCCCTCCAGACCATGGGGATCGGTCTCGCAGGAGCGGCCGCGGCCTACATCCTTTTCAATGGCATCGGTTACCTGCTGTTACACTGAGGAGCTGGGCATGGATTCAAAGACGGGAGATAAGCCCCGCTCGGTAGGGAAACCAACGCCGGAGGTAGACGAGCGCACCAGCGAAGCCCCTCCGGCCACGCCCGAGGCTCCCGCGGCCCCAGAACCCGAGATCCTCCCGAAGGAAACCCCCCCCGTTCAAGACTGGGAGCGAAACTACCGCTACCTTCTCGCCGACTTCGATAACTTTCGCAAGCGGGTGGACCGGGAGAAGGACCAGGCGGTGCGCGTGGCCGTCGGTCGTCTCTTGTTGCGGATCGTCGATCTCCACACCGGCATCGACGAGGCCCGGGCCACGCTGCCCAAGGAAGCTCAGGTCGTCAAGGACGGTCTCGAGCTCGTGATGAAGAACCTGGAGGCGCTGCTGCGGGACGAGAAGCTTCAGCCGGTAGCGAACATCGGGGACCCGTTCTCCCCGGTCCTCCATGAGGCCGTGGGAAGCATGCCCCTGGCGAAGGGGGCCAAAGAGGACACGATCGGCCACGTGGTCCAGCAAGGGTATTCGCTCGACTCCGCCATCCTGCGACCTGCCAAGGTACTGGTTTTCCGTTCCCCCCCTCCATCCAGCGAGAACGACTCAGATTGAGGACCTCCTGCGTCGTCTACTGTCGATGCAGGACTGGTGCGTTGTCGAAGTTATTTAGTCCTCGGACTCAAGCCACCGAAGGTACGTGACGATGAGCGGGCGGAACTCCGAGTTGGCCGGTCTTTACAAGCTGAGCGTGGAGGAACGCCGCCGGAAGGTGGCCGAGTTCTCCGGGCTGACCCTCGCGGAGCTCGAGGGAGCGGTTCCCGCCCAGGGCGTGGACATGGGGGTCCTCGACCGGATGATCGAGAACGTGATCGGGGCTTTTTCCCTCCCGCTCGGGGTCGCGACCCATTTTCAGGTGAACGGGAAGGACTACCTCGTTCCGATGGCCATCGAGGAACCTTCCGTGGTCGCCGCGGCGAGCCATGCCGCGAAGCTGGCCCGGGCCGGAGGAGGTTTTCACAGTACGATCTCGGCCCCCCAGATGATCGGACAGGTCCAGGTCCTCGGGGTCAAGGATCCCCATGGGGCGATCCATCGCATCCTCGAAGAGGAGACCCGGCTGTTGGAGATCGCCAACGCGAAGGACCCGGTGCTGACCAAGGTGGGCGGCGGGGCGAAGCGGTTGGAAGCCCGCGTCGTCGAATCCCCCCGGGGTCCGATGGTCGTGATCCACCTGGTCGTGGACGTCCGGGACGCCATGGGCGCCAATGCGGTCAACACCATGTCGGAAGCCCTCGCTCCGGAGTTTGCCCGGCTGGCCGAGGGGCGCTCGCACCTACGGATCATTTCCAACCTCGCCATCCATCGGATCGCCCGTTCCCGTGCCGTCTTCCCCCGGGACGCCCTTGCCTTCGGAGACTGGAAGGGCGCCGACGTGGTGGAAGGCATCTTGGATGCGTGGGCGATGGCGGCCGCGGACCCCTTCCGGTGCGCGACCCACAACAAGGGGATCATGAACGGCATCTCCGCCGTGGCGATCGCCACGGGGAATGATTTCCGGGCCCTCGAGGCCGGCGCCCATTCCTATGCCGCCTGGAAGTCCCGCTCGGGTGGCGTGATCGCCCCGTTGAGCACCTATGAGAAGGATGCGAAAGGGGACCTGGTCGGTACGATCGAGGTGCCGATGGCCATCGGGACCGTCGGGGGCGCGACGGTCTCGCACCCCACCGCCCGCATGAATGTTCGTTTGCTCGGAGTGACGGGATCGGAGGAGTTGGCCCGGATCATGGCCGCGGTCGGCCTCGCCCAGAACTTTGCGGCGCTTCGGGCGCTCGCCACCGAGGGTATCCAGAAGGGCCACATGACCCTGCACGCCCGCAACGTTGCCATGGCGGCGGGCGCGAACGACCAGGAGGTCGATGAGGTCGCAGGCGCCCTCGCTCGCTCGGGAACGGTCCGGATTGACAAGGCGAAGGAGATCCTCGCCGAGATCCGCGCCCGTCACTGAAAGGACGTATGCCCAAGAAGCTGATCGGAGTCCTCGCCCTCCAAGGAGACGCCCCGGAGCACCGGCAGACGCTTTCGGACATCGTAGGCGC
>JAKAOF010000011.1:0-2323 GCA_021823345.1 Thermoplasmata archaeon | reverse complement strand
AAGGAGATCCTCGCCGAGATCCGCGCCCGTCACTGAAAGGACGTATGCCCAAGAAGCTGATCGGAGTCCTCGCCCTCCAAGGAGACGCCCCGGAGCACCGGCAGACGCTTTCGGACATCGTAGGCGCCGACCGGGTGGTCCTGGTCCGGAGCCCGGCGGATCTCGAGAAGGTGAGTGCTTTGGTGCTGCCCGGCGGAGAGAGCACGACCCTATCCCGTCTCCTGGTCGCCACCGGACTCCGTCAGCCGCTCATCGACCGGACCAAGAAGGGGATGAGCGTCCTTGCAACGTGTGCGGGTCTCATCTTGCTCTCGAAGCGCATTGAACCCGCGGGGTCTTCCCGAGACCCTCTCCCGCTGGGTCTCCTCGACGTCCGCGTTCGCCGGAACGATTACGGACGTCAGACCGACTCCTTCGAGATCCCGGTCGAGGTCAAAGGACTGAGGGGAGGCGCTTTCGAGGCGAGCTTCATCCGCGCCCCTCGCATCATTGAGGTCGGAAAGCGGGTCAGTATCCTCGCGAAGGTCGGTGGATCTGCGGTGGTCGTCCGAGAGGACAACCGCTGGGGTCTCACCTTCCACCCTGAACTTACGCAAGATGACCGGATCCACCGGCTCTTTCTGGAAACTTCGGGACTGCTCTGAGCAGGCACTTTGTGCCTCAGCGGTTGACAGATGGCTTTATCATTCGCTACCCCCTACCAAATTCGGTAATGATCGGGGCGCATCGAAGCCCAGAAAAGCTTCGCCGGCTCCCCTCCCTGACCGTAGTTTACCTATTCTTGTGTGCCTCGGCGCTCGTTTGGGCGGGAGCGCACCAATCCGTTTCGCCCACCGGATCCTCTGGGAAGGGGTCGAACTTCCCCTTCACGTCCGTAGTCCTTACGGATCGTGCCCTCTCCAGTAACCAGAACAACAACTCCTCCTCGAACCCTTTTTCGGGGACACTCGGAGAACTCCTCCTGGTCTACGAATTCCTCATTCTGCTGATCATGTTCACCATCCTTTTGCTGATTGGCGGAGGGATCGGTAGCATTTGGTGGCGTCATCGTCACAAGAACGACCCGCCCAAGTACGTTCGGATGCCGGGGCGCAGGAACCTGGCGGCGAATCCCCTTCCTCCGTCCAACCCCAATTCGCCTCCGTCCCCCATGACCCCGGGTCCATCGATGGCCGGCCCGTCCCCTCCTCCGGTTTCCCCCTCCTTGCTCCCTCCGGAGCCCCCGCACAGTCCACCCCCTGAGTTGATCCCTCCTGCGCCGCCCAAGGTGGACCCGTGAGCAGTTTCTACTACACGGGGGCCCGTGTCCCTCGGCCGCGGCTCTTTCGCATCGCGCGAGCCCTTCGGTGGAGCGCGCTGCTGTCGACCCTCTTGGTCATCCTCTACATCATCCTCGCCGTCTACTCCATCGCGTCGGGGCCGCCCACGATATCGGGGGCGAGCAGTAGTGGCTATGGCTCCGCGTTGTCCTCGTGCACCAATCAGACCACCGGGGGAATCGGGAGTCTGATCACCTGTGACTTCAAGGTCCAGAATCACGCCTGGTTCGCGCTTTCACTTCAGCTTGGGATCGTCATGCAGCAAAAGAACGGACCGCAGCTGGGCCGAGCGTCGACCCCGTACGTCACCGTGGGAGGAGAGGGTTCCGCCGACTTGATGCTGACGATACGTATCGAGGCCCAGCCCCAACAGAATTCTACCGCCACGACCAATGTCTGGCTGAACGGTTCGTACGCGTCGCTCATTTCGATTCAGGTGACCGCGGAGCTCCAGCAGAACTTCTCCTCGGTCGCCAGCCCTGTGTCCGCGTTACCGGCATCGTGGGCGGGATCCCCCACGGGGCCCGGTACCGGCGCGAGCTACGAGCTTGGCCTGTCGGCACCCGCACTTTCCATGGCCGCTGCGTTCTCGGTTCGGGGGGCGGTCCAACAACGAGATTTCAGGTCACGCTTCGGAGGGGCAGCATGTCCATGAGCCCTCCTGCACCCCTCCCTCCCCCGATGATGGGTGCCGCCCCCGGGATCCCGGAGTGGTTGCCGTTCCGTCCTCCGAACCCCCCATGGCTCTACACGGTGGGCATCCTGAAGACGGCGTGGTCCCTTTTCGTGTTCGCTTTCCTCCCCTACGTGTTTATGACGATCTTGAACAATGCCTCGAATTCCCCCTTCGGTTTTGGTGTCCATAGCGATCTCCCCTTCCAGCTCCTCATCGACTTTGGGGTCGTGCTCGCCCTGCTATCGGGGATCCGGCACGTGTCACGACCCACCCGGTGGTTTGGACCGATCGGGTTCTTCCGGGCCCTCATCAAGGTGGTTTACGTGTT
>JAKAOF010000051.1 GCA_021823345.1 Thermoplasmata archaeon | reverse complement strand
ACAAGGACAAGAATGAAGGGTAGACTGCGTCTCACACACCGTGAGGTGCTGTGAGGTGGCATGGCAGCCATTGAGGACTCTATGTCAACGAGGAGATAAGCATGACTCCCAAGAGCTCTCGAGTTTTCGCCGAATCTCAGACGTAGGAAGGAGGCAATAACCTACTCGCCTCTGACGAGCGGTCGGCGGGCGTACATGGGTCACCCAAGGTGGCCCAGTACGGAGCGTTCGGCCTCGTACGCGACGCGCGTCAAAGCCTCCTTGGGAGCCGCCCAGTCAAAGCGGTCGAAGATGGGTTCCAGAGCGAGATGGTCCTGGGTTGTCCAGAACTCAAAGAAGACCACCACCTTGACCACGTTGGTCGATCGCTCGGGAAGGAAGAATCGGTAGCTTACTTCCCCCAACTCCTTGGAAAGCTCGAGCCCCAAAAGGCCGCACTCCTCAGAGATCTCTCGCATGGCCGCTTCGAGCAGGGACTCCCCACGCTCGACATGCCCCTTGGGAAGCGTCCACCGATCCTCGGCGGTCTCATGGAGCAACAAGACGTATCCGTCTTCCCGGCGACGGACCACCCCACCAGCGGCTAGCTCGCAGACGGCAGGTTTGCTGGCATCGTAGGGGGCGCTTCGGCGCGGCATTACGACGCGGGTATCCGTCACGATACTAATGTCCTTTGGGAAGGGCTCCGAAGGGTCGCTTCCGGACCGCGTCCCACAGGATGACCGAGACCTCTTCGAGGTCTCGAGCGACACCTACCGCGCCGATCTCCGAGAAGAGGGTGACCCATCGATCACCGGACCCCTCATCCTCAGGGAGGAGGCCGATGAACCGGACATTGGCCCCCCGGGCACAACGGGCATCATCCGGGTTGTCCCCGACGAACACCGCCCGGTCCGGAGCGACATCTAGGGAGGAGAGCACGGAGAGTAGCGCCGCCGGGTCAGGCTTCACCGGACCCGGAGAGCTCCGAGTGCGCACGACCTCGAAGAAGGAGCGGATCGAAGTACGGTCCATCGCCCGCCGGCAGTAGGCATTTGAACTGCGCGTCAGGATCCCCATCCGAACGTTTGCCCTTCGTAAGGACCGGAGCAGAGGGACTGCCCCTTTCCGCGCACGCACATTCTCGAGAGCGGACATCTCCAAACGGTCCAGTTTCCGTTTCGTGCGGTACTCGAAGCGATCCTGTTGCGCATGTGAAACATTGGCCCGGGAAAACTCCTGGTGCACCCAGGCCATGATCTGCGCCGTCGTCCCCCCGTCAACGAGCGTCTCCGCGTCGCGGGTCGAGACACCAAACTCTTCGGCGGTCCGGAGGATCTCTCGGCGCATGAGCGGAAAGTCGAGTGGACTGTTCACGAGGGTCCCGTCCAAGTCGAAGACCACCGCAGATGGAAGAGTCGTTCGCGAAGGTTCTTTCCGCGGCACTTTCAATACCTTCCACCTAGGTAACGGACGAGGACACGATTCCACAAAACGTATATCTGCGTACGGAGGTTGCTCGCCCCGATGAGTCGGACCGTTCAGGAAGGGGACCTACTGTGGACCCCGAGCGAGGCATTCCAGCGGTCGTCCGAGCTCTATCGTTACATCCAGTTCCTTGAGACCAAGATCGGTAGCAAATTCAGCGGCTACGAAGACGTCTGGAAGTGGTCAGTCGACCATTCCGAAGATTTCTGGCGCTCGATCATCGAGTTCTTCTCGATCCCGTTGCAGGGGGAGCTCACCCCGGTCCTTTCCACCACCCGCATGCCCGGCGCAAAGTGGTTCCCGAAGGGGAAACTCAATTACGCCTCGATCCTCGAACGCCACTGGTCCCGGGAAGGGCCCGCGATCATCGGGTACTCCGAGTGCGAGGGAGAGACCGAGATTTCCTGGGCTGAACTTCAACAACAGGTCGCTCGGGCCCGGGCCGCCCTCGTCGATGCGGGAGTGCAGCAGGGGGATCGGGTGGGAGCCTACCTTCCGAACCTCCCCGAGACGGTGGTGGCCTTCCTGGCGACTGCGAGCATCGGGGCGATATGGTCGTCGACCTCCCCGGACTTTGGGGGCCACAGTGTGGTCGACCGCTTCCGACAGATCGAACCCAAGCTCCTGTTCACGGTCGACGGGTATCGATACGGGGGCAAGGACCTCAACCGGCTGGATCAGGTCGACCTGATCGTGAAATCGCTTCCGACCCTTCAGAAGGTGGTCCTGCTCCCGCACCTCAACCCCGGGGCCCGGTTGGAAGGGGCGGTGCTTTGGAAAGATTTCCTGTCCAACACTTCACCGATCTCCGTCGCCCCCACGCTGGTCCCCTTCGATCACCCGCTCTGGATTCTCTATTCCTCCGGCACCACGGGATTGCCGAAACCGATTGTTCAGAGCCACGGAGGAATCGTGCTCGAACACATGAAGGCCCTCTCGCTGCACCTCGACCTCAAGCCCGGAGATCGGTTCCTTTGGTGGACGACGACGGGATGGATGATGTGGAACTTCCTGCTGGGAGGGCTCTTGCTCGGGTGCACTGTCGTCACCCACGACGGGAGTCCCGGGTTCCCGAATGTCGACTCGCTTTGGGACTTCGTGGCGAAGCACCGGGTCCGGGCGATGGGGGCAGGGGCGGCCTATCATACCGCCTGCATGAAGGCGGGTGCGCATCCTCGGGAGCGGAACTCCTTCTCGACCCTCCACGCGGTGGGATCGACCGGGAGCCCACTTCCCCCGGAAGCATTCGGGTGGCTCTACGATGAGGTCAAGTCCGACCTGTGGGTGGTATCGCTCAGCGGAGGGACGGATCTCTGCACCGCCTTCTTGGGAGGCGCGCCCCTCTTGCCCGTACGTGCCGGAGAGCTTCAGTGTCGTTCCCTGGGCGCCCCGGTCTACGCGTTCAACGACGACGGAAGTCCGATCGTGGACGAGGTGGGGGAGCTCGTGCTGACGGCACCCATGCCCTCCATGCCGATCGAGTTCTGGAACGACCCCGACCGGTTGCGGTATCGGGCGAGCTACTTCGAGGAGTTCCCTGGAACGTGGCGTCACGGGGATTGGATCAAGATCACGGAGCGCGGCAGCGCCATCATCTATGGCCGGTCGGACGCCACGCTGAAGAAGAAGGGGGTCCGGATGGGAACCGCGGAGATCTACCGGGCGGTGGAGATGATCCCCGAGGTGGCGGACTCCCTCGTGCTCGGGCTGGACCAGCCCAACGGGGATTACTACATGCCGCTCCTCGTGGTCCTCCGGGAGGGAGCCGTCCTCACCCCGACCCTCAAGCGGGCGATCGAGGAAAAGATCCGGACCGAACTAAGCGCTCGTCATGTGCCAGACGACGTGATCTCCGTCCGTGCCCTTCCCCGAACGCTCAGCGGCAAGAAGCTCGAGGTCCCCATTCGCCGAATACTCATGGGCGTCTCTCCCGAGAAGGCGCTCAATACTGGTTCGATCAATGATCCCGCGGCGGTCCAGGAGGCGGTCGACGCGGTGCGGGGCCACCTTCCGCGGGAACCGCGCTGAACGGATGCCCCGCTCAGGTTCACCGATGCGCAGCGTTGGGTACGAACACTACCCGGGGTCCCGGCGATGGTGATGCGGTCGCGTGACCCGAAAGAGCAGGCCATGGGCCTGAAGGTCTTCGCCACCGACACTCCGGGCATCGGTGGCACCCTCAAGCTCGATCCCCAGCACTTCCGGGTGGACGAGGTCTCTCGATACCCGGTTCCCCACCCGAACGGGCGCGTTACCATCCTGCGGGTGGAGGCTCTTGAGATCGAGCAGAACGAGCTCTTCCGCCGCCTTACCGCCGCACTTTCCCTCCCGCCGGGGGTGATCGGTTTTGCTGGGACCAAGGACCGGCGAGCCTTGACCACGCAGCTTGTCTCCATCCCGGGTGGTCCGCTCCGCCTCGATGACCTTCATTTGAGCGGGGTTCGGATACTGGAGAGCTACCGCGCGGAGGAGGGTCTCTTCTTGGGACACCTCTACGGGAACTACTTCGATATTCGGGTAAGTGGAGTCGGGACGAATCCCGAGGCAACCTCGGATCTTGTCCGGTCCACGGCCCGGTCGCTCGAAGCATTGGGGGGATTCCCTAACTTCTTCGGACCCCAACGGTTCGGGGAGATCCGCCCGGTCACTCACTTGGTGGGAAGGGCACTCGTTCTTCACTCCGTAACGGAGGCCGTGGAGACGTACCTTACTGCCGAGGCCGAGGGGGAGACCGGTGACGGCAAGGATGCCCGGCGGGCCTATCGGGAGCATCACGACGCCGAGCGGGCGCTCCGGGAGTTCCCCCACCACTTGCGTTTCGAGAGGGTGCTCCTAGACCGCTTGGCCCGAGGGGACCCCCCCGAACGCGCGTTCCGCGCCCTTCCACGCCACCTCAAGTCCCTGTTCGTCCACGCCTACCAGAGCTTCCTCTTCAACGAGTACCTCTCGCTCCGCATCCAAGAAGGCCTGCCGCTCGGGCAGCCCATCGCTGGTGACATCCTGATTCGCCGCGGAGTCGATGGTCTTCCCGGCGCCTTACCCCCCGTGGTGGTGTCCTCGGACAACTTGCGAGAGGCGACGACGCTCGTCGCGAACGGCCGAGCGGCGGTCGCCGCCCCGCTGGTGGGTTTGGAGAGCGCGGACCTTCACGACCTCCCGGCCGAACTGCTGAACCGGGTCCTTGAAGCGGAAGGGGTGACAAAGTCGGACTTTCACCTGGAAGATGTCCCGAAGCTCTCAAGCTCCGGGGATGCCCGCGTGCTGGAGGCTCGGTTGTCCCACGGTTTCTTCCAACAGCCGATGGAATGGGCCACAGAGGGTATGCCCCGTTTCCGCTTTTGCCTGGACAAGGGAACCTATGCCACTACGCTCATGCGAGAATTCATGAAGGCGACGGCCAACTGAGCCCGCCAAATTCCTACCTTCTGGCCCTGCGCCCCGCTTCCCGAAGTCTACCGATATGTCTTCGAATGGAAGAGGAGAGCTATAATATTCGGCCCAATCTATCTAGTGCCCGTGGACGCCCCGAAGCCGAGAGTGAAATCGTTTCCGCTGCCGGGGACCGTCGGTGGAAAGGTCAAGACTCCGCCGCCCCCGGTGACCTATCGGGTTCCCACCGGGGTCAGCGACTTCGATGCCATCACGGGGGGGCTTCCTCCGGGAACCGTGCTCCTGTTGATGGGGGAGGCCGGTTCGGGGCAAAGCGAGTTCTCGCTCACCAGCGCCTCCCGGCTCACCTTCGCGATCGATGAGCCTGTAGAAGGAGCGTCCGAGTTCCATCTGGGGGCGCACCGGGACACCTTGGTCTACCCGAACCAGGTCACGTACGTGAGCTTCACCCGGTCGCGGGAAGAGACCATGGCCGAGATCCGCCATTCCTTCCCGCCCTACTACCCGTTGATGCTGTCCCGTCACCTGAGCTACATCGACCTCTCGGCGGCGTACTTCGCCGACAGCATCGTGCCTCCCGAGTGGAGCCGGTCCAAGCGCTCGATCCTGGAAGGGACCGGCGACCAGCCGGAGGGGATCCTGCCCACGCTTGCACGGGAGCTCGAAGCCCGAGCGAAGAACTCGCTGGTCATCATCGAGTCGCTCTCGGACGTGTTGGCCCGAAGCACGGTGAACAAGGAGGATGTGGTGACGCTGGTCAAGGGACTTCGTCGCCGGGCAAAGGACTGGCGCGGGCTTGTTTACATTCTTCTCACGAAGAGCGTGGCCGAGCACTGGATCGAGGAGGCCATCAAGGACTCCGTGGATGGGGTGCTCAACTTCGGTTGGGTCCAAAGCCCCCACAAGAGTGCGCGTCTGCGGGCCATGTGGATCGAGAAGTCGATGCCCCTCCTGGCCCACGTTCCCCCGGAGCGTCAGGGGCGATTCATAATAAACGTCAGCGGCTCGGGCGGTCTGGTGACCACGCAATATGAGCGCATCGATTAGTCCGGCCAAGGTCTCCACCGGCGTTGCGGGCCTGGACGAGATGTTGAAAGGGGGATTCCCCCAGGGACACGTGGTCCTGGTCCTGGGTCCGCCCGGGGCCGGCAAGACGAGCTTGGGGCTCCAGTTCCTCAACGAGGGGCTCCTACACGACGAGCGGGTGCTCTACCTCAGTCTCGAGGAGGACATCACCGCCCTCGAGGCCACCGCCCGTCAGTTCGGTTGGCCATTCGACGATGCCCGCAAGAAGAACCGGCTCAAGATGGTCATGCTGGACCCCCAGCATGCCAACAATGCGATGAAGCGGATCATGGGGGAACTTCCCCGTGAGCTGGACGAATGGAAACCCCGCCGCATCGTGGTCGACTCCGTATCGCTCCTCAGCGTGTTGGCCGACGGAGACGCGGCGCGGCGAGAGACCTTGTTCAACCTCGCGGCGGCCTGCCGTCACTGCGGCGCCACCACGATATTCATCGGGGAAGCGGATCCCGTTCATCCGGAAGTTTCTCGCGATGGACTGGCCGAGTACGTGTCCGACGGGGTAGTGCTGCTCGGATACGACGAGGACCAGGACCGCCACCGGGTCCGGCTGGCGCTCCGGGTCGTGAAGATGCGGCGGACCCCTCATCTCCGCTCTCGACAGCCGTACACCATCGGAGCGCGGGGCATGGAGGTCGACGCGAAAGCGGTGGACCTCACGTCCTCCTGATCTCCCGATGCGGCCCACCCGAATACTTGCCATGGGCTTCCTCAGTCTAACGACGGTTAGCCTGCTGCTGCTTGCCACGGCGCCGTTCCCCTCCGTCCGTCCGGGAACGACTGGGGCGTTGCTCCTCGAGCTGCTGGTGATCGTCTTCTTCGTGAGCGCGCTCCGATGGTACTGGCTCGACTTCCAGTTGGCGCGGAGGATCGCGCGACAACACCTCGAGTGAAGGAATTCGCCGAACACGGTGCAAACGATGCGGTGCGTCCTTTACGTTGACATGGATGCCTTCTACCTCTCCTGCGAGAGAACGCGTCACCCGGAGATCGAGGGAAAGCCCGCGATCGTGGCCCATGACCCCAAGGAAGGACGGGGTCGGGGGGTCGTGCTTTCGGCGTCGTACCCTGCCCGGGCGCTCGGTTTTCGTTCGGCGATGCCGGTCAAGCAGGCGTGGCAACAGAGGGACCTCGTCACCTGGCTCCTTCCCGATTTTGAGTTCTACCAGGCGCTCTCGGACCGCGTGATGGTCCACCTTCGCGAGGTCTCGCCGACCACCCGAGTGTTCAGCATCGACGAGGCGGCCCTTCAAGCCGAGGTGGCCGGACCGGAAGCCGCGACCCAAGCGGCGAAGGAGATACAGGCAGAGATCCGACGCCGTTTCGACCTTCCCAGTTCCGTAGGAGTGGCCCCCACACTGACCTTGGCGAAGATGGCTTCGGACAAGGCAAAACCCGGGGGAGTGCACGTGGTGTTCCCGGAGCATCTCCGGGAATTCCTTGCGGGACTTCCGTTACGCAAGGTACCGGGCATCGGACCGGTGAGCGAGCGGGCGCTCGAAGCTTCCGGGGCCCGGACCTTCGATGACGTGTCCAGAATTCCTCGGCCGCTCCTTCGCAAGGCGGTCGGTTCGCTCGGGAACACCCTCCGGGAGTGGAGCGAAGGTAGGATCCCGGAGGAGCCCTGGCCCGACGACCTGCCCTCGAAGTCCATGGGCCAGATGGTCACGTTCGACGAAGACCAGTCCGAGGAACCACCCATCCAGGACGAGCTGCAGCATCTCTGCGACGGGCTGGAAGAATCCCTGGGACGATCAGGGATGAAGTTTCGGTCCGTGACCGTACAGGTTCGTTGGGAGGACCTCGGGACCTCGCAACGGAGCCAGACCGTCCGATGGCCGACCGAGAGCGCGTCCGAACTCCGGAAGCTTGCGAAGTCGCTCCTCCGACAGCTACTCGAGTCCCCCGAACGAGGGGAACGCAAAGTGCGGACCCTCGGTGTTAGCGTTCATGGCCTGCGGTCCGCCGACCCGGGGCAGCAGCGGCTCCCGATCTAGTCTTTGATGTGGTCGCCGTCCCACCGGAAGTCGGGAGGGGAACGGGGTCCCCACTCCTTCCGACGGTCATAGAGCGCGCCAAAGAGCAGCGGCAAAGCGACGGAGGCCTCGATGAAGGCCATGGCCTTCGTGGCGCTGCGGGAGACCTTTCCCCAGCTCATGGCCTCGTCGAGAGTGCTGCCGGAGAGACCGCCCCAGTGGGGGACATCGGTGGTAACCTGAATGGCATAGTAATGTCCCTCCCCCTCACGCTGGTAGTGGTAGTTGGCCATCACGATCCCGTCGTTCACCCAGTTCTTGGGCGTTCCGCCGCCGACGTAGATGACCGCCGTCCGGGGTGAGTGGACCAATATCTGCACCAGTTCGTAGTTGTCCCGGACCGCGTCCAGGACGAATCCGGGCTTGCCACGGGCCCGGGTCTCGCCGTAATTCAGAGTAAGGCCGATGCCGATCGAGCTATCGATGAGCGCCGGGCTGAAGACCGGGATCCCCTCCTTCGCAGCGAGCGAGAGAATCGACTCGCCGGCGGGGATGTTCTTGCCGAGGAACTCGAGCACCTCCCGGGAGGAATATCCCCGCGGGTCCAGTTTTTCCACGGACCGGCCGATCAGTCGGTCGAGGTCCTCGAACTTCTCCTCGTCCACATACGTGTCGTAGATCCGGTCGATGGCCATGTCCCGGAGCTCGACGTCATCGGCGGTGGGAGAGCCGATGTAATGCTTGAACCCGAGCGCCTGGTAGAGGTCCTGGTAGAGAATCGCTCCGGTCGAAACGACCACATCCACCATGTGGTACCGGATGAGGTCCCGGATCACCTTGCCCTGTCCGGCGGCGATGAGGGGACCGGAGAGCCCCAGAAAGATCGTCGGGCGCTTCTTGTCCGTCAACATGTTCTTCCAGACCTGATAACACCGTCCCAGGTTCCGGGCCTGCACGGACGTGGACTGGAATGCCTCGAGCAGATCACCCAAGGACATCTTGTGCGTGAGATCAATCGGCTTGACCGGCGAAGAGAGGATCTTCCGTCTACGGGCAGAAGCGTTTGCGCACACGGTAGTCGAGCGGAATACGTCGGAGTACAAAAGCGCACTCAGTAGGTCATGACGACACCGAGGATCCCGGTGATCACGAACTGCACCGCCACGGCGGCAAGCAGGAGTCCCATGATACGCGAGATGGCCATGACCCCGATCCGACCCAGGCTCCGGAAGAGCCGGATCCCGTAGTGCAGGATGAGCCATGAGAGGACGGTCGTACAGGCGATCGCCACGAACACCGCCAGGTTGAGCACCAGGTCCGTCCCGGCCGTCCCCTCGTAGATCATGACGGTCGATATCGCACCCGGGCCGGCCAGGAGGGGGATGCCGAGCGGCACGACGGAGAGTTCGTCCCGTCGGGCGAGGGCCTCTTCCCGGTCCGCTTTGGACAGTTTGGCCCGGGCCGTCTGACCGTTGAGCATCTCATACGCGACGAAGAAGAGCAAGATCCCTCCCGCGACCTCGAAGGCGTAGAGCGTGAAGCCGAACGCCGCAAAGAGGTACCGTCCAAAGAGGGCGAACATCGTCAGGATCGAGCCCAGGATCAGCACGGCTCTCCGGATGATGTAGATCCGGTCCTCCTCCGTGAAACCTTCCGTAAGGCTGACGAAGAAGGGGAGGGCTCCCAAGGGGTCGACGATGGCGAAGGTGCTCGCCATCGCGGCCACGAGGAAGGGGATCTCTTCCGTCATCTTGGTCCCCGTGACATCTGACGGGCATAAAAAGGGGCGAGGGGAGCCTCCCCTTCGATCGACACGGGAGCCGGAGCTTAATTGCTCGGCGGACGTCATGGTGCCGGAGGTATTCGGGATGGTCGTTGCGGTCCTGGTCAAAGTGGTCCCCGATATCGACGAGGTCCGGTACGATCCGGTGACGTTGACGATCCAGCGGGAAGCATCGCACCTCTTTCTCAATCCGTTCGATCTGAGGGCGGTCCTCACTGCCCTCGATTTGCGGGAACGGGGTGAAAAGGTCGTCGTGGTCAGCATGGGTCCTACCCAGGCGGCCCGTCCGCTGTTGGACTGCCTCGCGCTGGGGGCCGACCGAGTGATCCTCATCACCGACCGGTCGCTGGCGGGGTCCGACACATTGGTCACCGCCCGAGTGTTAGCCGCCATGATCGCCCGGCTGTCCCCCCGGATCGTGCTGGGGGGTCGATACTCCGTGGACGGCTCCACCGGCCAGGTGCTGAGCCAGTTGGCCTCCCGTCTCGATCTACCGTTCCTCGAAGCGGCCCGACGGATTTCGCCGATGGGAGAAGGCCAGTTGAACGTGTTGATCGACACCGAAGCGGGATGGGAGGAGCACCATGTCCGT
>JAKAOF010000010.1:40865-43378 GCA_021823345.1 Thermoplasmata archaeon | reverse complement strand
CTCAGGGTGACCGTCCATTGAGTACCGGGGGGAAGGCCCACCTCGGTGAAATTGACCTCGTAGGTCACGGGAGCGACGATCGTCACGATCGTACCGGTCGCCACCACACTCACCCCATTGAGCGTGGCTTGCACGGTCACGGGAGTGGTGGTGGCGACGGTCCCAGCGGTGAATTCCACCTCGGGACCCGAGGTGCGATTGAGGGCGCCCGGACCCATCAAGGACCAGACGTAGACGAGGCCGGTGGGGCACGTGCCCCCCACGCAGGATGCGGCCGCGGTAAGGTTCAGCGTTCCTGTGGTGTCAACGGTCGCCGAGGGGGGTGCTAGGGCGACCGACTCAAGGTATCCCTGCGGAGGACCCGTGAGGTTGATGACGCTCACCGTGCCAGCGTACTCGTTGGTCACATACACGAGGCTATGATCCAGGGCGAATCCCTTCGAAGCCGCGCTGACCGAGAGCGCGGTGACGACCGAGTCGGTCGTCGCGTTGAACTCGCTCAAGGTCCCGTTGGCGTTCGCGAACATACTGGTGCTGAGAACGAATACCGCGTTGTCCACGGGGTCGTAAGAGATCTGACTCGGTTCGTACGCCGTCGGCAGGGTCGCCGAGACGGTGCCGGTGGTGGAGTTCAACACGTAGACATCGGGACCCGACGCGTTGCCCACATAGAGTTGGCCGGTCCGGGAGTCGTAGGTGATGGCTCCGAGCGCGGTATACCGGGTATGGAAGGTGGTAACGGTCGTTCGGCTCGCGGTACTGAACACGGTCACGTTCCCTCCCTGGACAATGTAGATGTCGCCATTCGAACTATCATAGCATATCCCCGTAGAACCGAACGCGTTGGACGAGCTGGGGATGGTGACATTGCTGAAGGAGTTCCAGGTCGTTGTGTTCATCATGAACAACGTGTCGTTCTGTAAATAGGTTAGAAGGATGTAGAGGTATTGGTTCGTAGGATCGTAGACCATGTCACCCACTCCGGGGGCCCGGAGGCTCCGGAGGGAGGTTCCCGTTACGCCAGAGAGCATCTCCAGATTCCAAGTCATTCCCACAAGTCCGAGCAGGAAGACATCCCCGTTCGAAGGGTCTTCTGCCCAGGGGCCAAGTTCCGAATAGCTCCCGCTCCATCCGGTCACCCGGTTCGAAGTGAGGTTGACGAGGCTAATGTTGCTCTGGGCGAGATTCTGAACCAGGTAGGTTCCCGCCACTGGGGAGACCACCGCGTCCCCCGGGGCGGTCCCTAACGGGATCGTGGCCTCGCCGAGCGAATCGTTGTTCGCGTCGTACATGGTCAGGTTGTCCGAGCCCTGATCCACCGTGTACACTCGATTCCCATAGGGGACGAAGAACGGGAGACTCACGCTCTGTGAGCACGGGAGTCGCGCGATCTGAACCAACGTGGTGGCACTGTAAACGGCCATATCCAGGAAACCACTCTGGTCCGATGGCAGGAAGAGTTGATTGTTCAGCGGGTCGAGCGCGGGGCCCTCGATAACGGAGCCGGAAAGAACGACTCCCCCGTTGCTGAGGGATGACGTATTGATGACGATAAGGTCGAACGGGCTGAACACATAGGCCTTCTGAAGCGAAGAGATGACCACGATGGCCTCGGGGATCGATGCCACCGACACGTTTCCGATCAGGGCCCCGTTGGAGGCGTTGACGACCAGGATGGCGGTCTGCGTACCGATCAGAAGTTTGCCGTTCGGGGCATCTAACGCCGCGCAAAACACCTGGGACATGGTGACCGGCCACGTGCCGATGATCGTGTAGTCGCTGGAATTCAGTTCTTGGACGGTCCCCGACGACTCCGGCACGAGGATCGCGTGCGTTGCAGCGTCATAGAACAGTCCGGACGGGAAGTACGAAAGGGTCTCCTGCCCGACCTCGGCCAAGGTGGTGGCATTGAACTCGATCAGAACGTTTTCCCCGCAGTTGACCACGATCTGACGGGTATCGGGGTCATAGACCAACCCCCAGGGCGCACAGTTCAGCGGGATTCCCCCTATCCACTTGTTCGTGGTGGCATTGACTACGAGGAGCGACTCGGACATCTCCGCGGTGAGATAGATATCTCCCGTCTCCGGGTCATAGGCCATGTCCATGAGGCCGCCCCCGTTCGCCGTTCGGGTATCTCCCTTGGTCAGCGAGTTGTGGAAGAGGTCGAGCGTATCCATGACGTACGGGGTGTTCGCGGAGGAGCCGACGGATCGACCGGTCGACACGTGGGTGGGTTCACCATCCGAGGAGTTCGCAACCCCTCGGTCGTTCGCACCGTCAGAGATCGGGCTCTGACGTACGGATGACGGAGTGCCACTCCATGGGATTGAAGTCGGGACAAGAAGAATGAAGGCAAGGGCTGCAACGAGGAGGCAGGACAACCCCCTACTACGGGAATAATCCATCACCTTACAATCCACTTTCTAGAAGATATACTTGACGGAGAATACTTTGGCATCTACAATGTGATTGTTTTATTACTTTGGCGCGTTTCTCCATGCTGAGCCCCC
>JAKAOF010000010.1:15355-40765 GCA_021823345.1 Thermoplasmata archaeon | reverse complement strand
ACACCAATGGTGGGGAGCAAGATGGCGAGGATCTTGCCCCAGAGCAGTTCCCGGTCGGTGAGCGGGGTGGCGAGGAGCGGTTCGAGGCTCCGGTTCACCTTCTCGCCGACCAGAGCGTAGGAGGCCACCGCGGCGGGCAAGACGGCAGGGAGGATCGCCATCAGGAGAGGATACGCCGCAAGGATCTGCAGCGCGACCCCGGCCGGCCCCACCCCGTCGTTCAGGATGACCTGGACGTTCGGCGAGTCGGCGAGGGTGGTCTGCCAGATCTTGAGCCCCTGACCGGTACAATTCTCAAGGACCGAACCGTGAACTTCAGAGTTCAGCAGGAGGGAGTCCATCGCTACGCCGTCCGTGAGATTCGAATCCGAAACGACGGTGTGATTCATCGAGTATTGGGTCACCGTGGAGGAATCGATCGTGGAATTCTCCAGGACGACCGAGGAGAGCCGTAGACCCACCACCCCCACATGGTCGAGGCGAAGCTCCCCATTCGCGGTGTGGTTGGCGAGGTAACCCGAAGAGTTGTTCGGACCGAGCCATACGCTGACGTAGGGCCGAGGAAACCCATCGATCAGACCCGGGCTTACGGCGTGACTGGAAAGGTAGAGGGGGAACGCCCCGGTGAGGGGGCCCAAGATGGCGAGGACGATGGGCGGAACCAACAAGGTGGAGAGGATGAAGCGCTGCCGGCGGTACTCCTTGAGCTCCTTCTTCACGAGCGTCCAAGAGCGCCCCAGCTTCACTGTTCCCCCCCGATGATCTTCAGGTAGGTCTCCTCGAGCGTCGGGTGCTCTTCCGAAGCGTAGGTGATCTGAGCCCCCTGGCGCAGGAGCTCGGCCACGACGGAGGGGACCCGCGTACCCGGGTCATCTAGCTCTACGAAGAGCTCGGAGTTCTGGGTCCGCATCCTTCCCGCCCCGGGGATCCTGGCGAGCGCTTGTTGGTCCGGATGAAATCCCGCCATCCATCGGAAACGGCCGCCCCCTCCCGGGAGTCGACGGGGAAGCTCCTTCGGAGTCCCGACGGTCAAGAGCTTCCTTCGCAAGATCCCTACCCGATCGCAGAGTTCTTCTGCCTCGGGAAGGTTGTGGGTCGACAGGAATATCGTCGTTCCCTCCCGCTTGAGGCCCAGAAGGACATCCTTCACCCGTCGGGCAGAGAAGGGATCGAGACCCGAGGTGGGCTCATCAAGGAAGAGGATCTTAGGACGATGAAGGAGCGCTCGGGCCAGAGCCACCTTCTGCTTCATCCCCTTGGAGTAGGTCGCCGTCGCCCGGTCCCCATCCTTCGCCAGGTCCAGTAGGTCGAGAAGCTCCGCGATGCGTTCCTTGGCAACGTGAGCCGTCAAACCGTACAATTCCGCATAGAACTCGAGGTTCTCTCGGGCGGTGAGACTCTCGTAGAGCCCAGGGTTCTCCGCGAGGAGCCCAATGGAGGCACGTATTCGTTCCCCGGCATTTGGGGAGGTGAGATCGACCCCCGCCAGCACTGCCGTCCCCGAGGTCGGGGCGATGAGGGCGCTCAACATCCGGACCGTGGTGGTCTTCCCCGCCCCATTCGGGCCCAGGAGCCCGAAGCACTCCCCGGACTGGACGGACAGCGTGAGATCCTCCACCGCGGTGAGGTCCCCGAAACGACGGGTCAGTCCAGAGATCTCGATCATGGCTCCACTTGGCTTCCAATCCGGAGACCTAAGAACCGAACTCGGAGAGAAGGGGAGCGCCGCTCCGTCAGAATCCACCTTTCCAGAATACCTGCGACGTTGGTTCCTGGGACCTCCACCTGTTTCAGTGACTCCACCATGGGCTATCTTGCAAAGTGCTCTATCGCGGACGGCCAATAAAGGTAAAAGACACCGCCTGACCACCGGATGGGAGGATTCCCTCGAGTCGAACCTCGGAACGGCGATGCCTTCACGACCTCGGTGTCAACGGTCTCGGAGTCGTCGGACTTCCTCTTTGAACAAAGGGTCACCATCGAACTTCGATGGATGGGAATAGTGGCCATGCCACCAACAAGCCCGACCTCCAAGATTAGCGGCAACATTCTTCCCCTACAGGCTCACTCCACCGGAAACCGACACGCCACCCGCGCCTATGACTTCCAACTCGTCTCCGCTACCGATGTAGCTCGTGGCGGAGACGATCGTGAGTGTGTAGCCGGGACCCAACGGTAGGTCCGAACCGAACACCCAACCTGCCGCGTCGAACAGGGCCCGAACATTGGTCGCACTGTCAGTGATGGCGATATACCAGGAACCGTACGGAACGTTCCCCGGGCCACAACCATTGAAGGGGTGCCCTTCAGTACACCCCACGGAGGTGACCGAACTCACGTTCCCCACGGGTACCGGAGTCCCACTTGGGGTGACGATCTTGAACACGATGTCATTCGTCACGAGACCTTGGGAGGCGGACATCGAGAAATTGATATCCGTGACCTGGGAATTCCGGAAGAAGCCCGTGCTGGCAAAAGCCAAGCTCTGGGGAGCGGAACCCGTACCCTTCAGGTATCCGGACTCCAGCGTGTAGAGCATGACGAGGACGATGGCGAAGACGGCCAAGATCACCCCGAGAAGGATCGCCTTCTCCAGCGGAGAGGAACCCCGACTGGCACGCGCTTTCCGAACGTGCCGGGGGGGCGCCGGATCCTTCCCGGACTTCGGCATTCTCTCGCCTCTATGGTTCGGGAGAATTCGGTGGGTCCACGGCTAGTCCTCCCTGCTCCAGGGGCTGGCACCGAACGCCCCGAGCAGGAGTCCGGCGGCCAGAAGGTTCACCAAGAGGAAACCCCAGACGAGCACGTAAGGGCCCCCCGGGAGCAACGGCTGGAAGAGGAGGCCGAGGAGACCCCCTACCAGTGGATTCCACGGCAGGAGCGCCGCTCCCACCACCCCCCGCCGCCGTCCTCCGGTGGAGAGCTCCGTTTCCTCCCACCCACTTTCCCCGTGGACGGTGGTGGTCGCCAGTCTCATGTGGTAGACCGCTCGGAGCAGCTCGAACACCACAATGAGTCCCACCAGGACCCAAGCGAGCGGGCTCAGGAGCCCCAACGGGGGACTGGATCCGAAGCCCACGTACGGGATGCTGGCGAGCATCGCCAGGACGAGGACCCCCCCCACGACCCTGCTCGTGTTCAGGAGGACGCCCGTGGCGGCGGTCCGATTCACCTTCTGGTCGGGGTCCAGATCGGCGGACCCCAAGAACGAAGTCCAGAAGCCTCCACTGTGGAAGATCGTGTCGAGTAACCCCGGGCGTTGCCAGGAAGCGAGGTGGCGACGCATTCGGATATCGAAGGGGATCGTGAGGATCGTTCCCGCGCTCGCGCCGATGAGCAGCGCCGGCCAAATGAGCATGGAGGCGGTCGTGCCCGAGGGGAAGAAGACGAGCAGGAGGAGCGGGGACCAGACTCCCAACCAACAGTAGAGCACGATACGATAATCGCGTCGCGCTCGCTGGAGCATCGTACGGAGTTTTTGCCTCGGGTCCTTGGGGTCGGGCGCGGGGGAAGATGCCCTGGGATCGACCTTCTTCTTCCGTAGCGCCCTCCGATGGATCAGTAGGATGGCGAGGCCCACGACCAGCAGCAATGCTCCGAGCTCGGTAAGGAGGGGAAGGAGTGTCGACGCCCCGTTGTAGGTGTAGGCCTGTCCCGTCTGGGCCGCACTACTGTACGCGCCCGTGGCCGTAGTGCCGGCCACCACTCCTCCGCCATCTCCTGGACTGTAGGTCGCTCCGAAGAGGGCGACCCACCACTCCCCCCCGTCGACCAGTCCGACCACGGATCGGGTCGTGCTCGTCGGATAGAGCGAGCCTTGGAAATCGACCTGGCAGGAGTGGGTCACGGCGGCCGTATCGATATTGATGCGCCAGCAGTCGACCCCTACTTGGTCGGGGATCGTCACGGCCACGTCGATCACGTGGGTATTGACCACGCCAAGCGCGGACACGAGGGGGAGTTCATCGAACGCCAGCTCGTCGTTCGCCTGCAATTGAGGGAATGGGATCGAGAGGCCCTCGGTCTGTCCGATGGGCGTGAGGGAAGCTGGAGTCAGGAGAAACCCAGGGGTCGACGAGCTACCCAGTAGCGCCCAGTTGGCTGGAGCGAGCTGTGCGGGCTCTGGGAGCGGCTCGAATCCTGGACTGCTGCCTCCCGCGTACCGGTAGAGCACGAGTTGGTAGAGCGAGCTATTGGCCGCGTATTGCTCGACACCGGCGATGATGCCCACATCGCTCGCGGCGAGGGCGATGTCCGCGGAGGCGAGGACCGAGCCCGTGCTCGGTGTGATGTTCTGCACGGTTCCCCAGGTATTCCCGGCATCGGGACTGACGGTGACCTGGGCCAGATCCTGGGGGGATTCGAAACAACTGAAGGGAGCGATCCGGTGGGCGGACCACTCCACCGCGGCCAGCCCATTGGACACGGAGGCGCCCAACGAACCGACCTGGATCCCCAATTCAAGTGCCGTGACCACCCAGCTGCTCCCGTCGTCATCGCTCGCATCGATGAGTATCGTGGTGTTGAGCCCCCGGGAGCAGGAGTTCGTCGTGGCGGAGACGAAGAGCACGTCGTGCTGGTCCGCAGCCAGGGCGGCGTAGCCCCACGACACGCCGGTGACGACTTTGGGCGTCGGGAGCGGAAGCAGCGACCAGGAAAGTCCGTGGTCCGTGCTCTTCAATAGACCAAAGGAGTTGTTCACCTCCTCCGCCAGGTAGACCGAACCTCCTCCCGCAGCGAGGCCCGCAAACTCCCCCTGGGGTGAGATGGGATTGACCTGAAAGACTTGGGCACCCCCGCACAACGCAGAAGCGAGGCCAGCAAGGACCAACAGAACGCCTAGGATAACGGAAGGACTACCTCTTTCAATTGAATATTTACCGGGTGTTTTCGAGGAAAACGCATCTTCTTGTGCCGCATTTTGTCCACGCTGCGCAGCGGAATGTGCGGAACTCATGTTTCTTTTCCTCCTTCCTTGTTACATCACGGGGTACATTGTGGCGAAGGGTATTTGAGGCTTCACGCGCAAGATTGACACGAGCCGAACCACGATTCGACACATGACGAAATCTTTCGTGCGCACCGTCCTTGGGTCCAGAGGTTCCTACTCGGCATCGTCCTCCTCCATGGGCGGCCGGATGGGGTTGTCGATCAGGTTCTTAGCCCGTCGGGCAATAGGTTCGGCATGCCGAAGCTCAAGGTCGAATACGTGTACGCGGGCATTCGGGTGCGGGACCTTCCCCGCTCCCTCCGGTTCTACCGCCGACTCGGGTTCCGGATCCACCGCCGCGGGAAGATGGGACACGGCGGGGAGTGGGTCCATCTCATCTACCCGGGAGCGACCCAGCGGGTGGAACTCAACTACTATCCCAGGGGAAATCGGTTCTACGAGCCGCTGCGGAAGGGAACCGAGTTCGACCACTTTGGATTTCGGGTGTCGGACGTGGCCGCCATGGAGCGCCGTTTGCGCCGGATGAAACTACCGGTCGTGGCCCGGATCCGAGAAACCCACGAGAACATCGTCTACACCCGGGATCCCGACGGCAACTGGATCGAGTTCTTCGGCCCCGTGGTGGGCTGAAGTTTCCGTGCCCGCCCCCGAGGGACGGTGGCCTCGGAGTATTCCTTAGGCGGGGATCGTCTCGCGGACCTCCATGGATCCCTCTAGAAGGAGCGCTCGGGCGGCTGCCCGTTCGAACGCTCGCTCGCGTTCGGGGTTGACATGGACCTCGTGGGTAAAGTAGTCCGTGGCGAGCTGATAGGCTTCCCAACGGCGGACCTCTCCCCATAGGAGACTGCCAAAGTACTCGGGCAGTGCTTCACACACGCGATCCGCGTGCCGTGGAGGGATCCCGACCGTCCGAAGGGCCGGCCCGATCTCGGAGATCTCTATCCACCGGTCCATGGACCTCGAGTAGATGCTCAGGGCCTCCTCGAAGTGCTCGAGCACCTCGTAGGTCGCCCGTTGGAGCTGGGCGAGCATGTCTTGCGCCGAGATCAGGTGGAGTTCCCGGAACTCCATGTACGAGCGTGCTCCGGCATAGAGTTGGTTGGTGCATGATAGGCGGAGCCCGAAGGCCTCCATGCGCAGCGCCCACGCCCCATCGAGGCTATTGAACACCCGGATCCCGGGGTAGAACTCGTTCTCCCGATCCAACCGGTACTTGGTCCCGATGACCAGTTTCACCTCCATCCTCCGACCGTTCGCATAGAGCCGGATCTGTTCCCGGGGAAAGCGCGGTCGGCCAAAGTCCCCCTCCTCGAGATCCTCCGGCGGGTCCAGGATCGCCCCGATCTCATGCACGGCCTCGGCCACGGCGCGGTGCTGGAGGAGCGAGTATCGCGGGGAGACGACGGACACCACCTCCCCGGAGTCCTCCCGCTGGACGCCGTGGTAGTGCTCCACCGCTCGGCCGGCACCGTCCCGGAGGGGCACCACCCGGAACAGGGGAACGTCCTCGGGGCGCTCCACCTGCGTCGTCGCTCTTCCCTCGATGGTCTCTCCCGGTGCTTCCAGCACGCTCGTCATCCGCATCTTTCGTCCTTCGCCTTCCGGCGCCCGGGCGATGAAAGGGGGTGTTACGAGGCTAACCGTCGGTGAGGGAATTGAGCGGTGGGCTTCCCGGTGCTTCTCAAAGAACGGCCACGGGCACGATGGGGGAGGCGGTAGCCCCCTTGATCCGGAGCGGAGAGGCGAAGAAGAGGAACTCGTAGGCCCCGGCCTGGGCGAGCTCGTCCAGCTTCAGGTTGTCGAACAGGCGCACCCCGTGCTTCGTGATGAGCAGTTGATGCACGGGTAGTCGAGCGCCGGGAGACTCGGCCGGGGTCACCTCGGTCGAAGGGGCGTCCGCCCCGACCAGGGCGACCTTTTGCTCCGCCAGCCAGCGGGCGGTGTCGTAGCCCACGCCGGGAGACGCCTCGTAGTACTCGTTGAAGCGCTCCGTCTGGAACCACAGCGAAGAGAGGCCCGTGTGGAAGAGGACGGCGTCTCCGGGTTGCACCGTGAGGTGGTGCTTCTCGAGGAAGCGCTGGGTCTGGTCGAGGGAGATCGGTTCCCCCTTCTTCATGGGGGAGCCCGAGCCATCGGTCCCATCGACGAGCACGCCACGGGTCAGGATGGGCGGCGTGGTGTCCACGCCGAGCCGCAGGCTGCCGGAGGGGGCGGTGGCCTCGAACGCGTCGACCCCGTTGTAGAACTTCCCGTCGTAGGAGATGTGGTTCAGCGAGTCGAGGTGGGTGCCGAGATGATCGGAGAGCTCCAACCGGCAGAGCGCGGCCCCGAACTTGTTCGTGGCCGGCTGGCGAAGCGGGGGGCGGTGGTCGTAGACGCGCTGGGAGGTCCAGAAGTAGAAGGGCCCGTGCAAGTTCGCCCGTCCCGGCATCCCGAGGAAGATGGTGTGGCCAAGGGGGATCTGCCGACCCTGCTTCACCAGCCGCAGCGCCGAGAGGGTCTTTTCGGGAGTGATGTGGTGGAGCGCCCCGAGCTCGTCGTCCTTGCCCCACGGTGAAGGGTACCAGCCTGGTTCGAAACCCTCGTATTCTGACATGTTGACCAATGTACCCGGGAGACTATAGAACGGCTTCCCGATAGAGTTGGAGCGCCCGCATCACGGGGGCGTTGGTGTACGAGAAGAGCACCGCGGGGGATCGGCCCACGCACGTCAGTCGGTGCTTCGCCCAGGCCGGGACCACCATCACGTCGAAGGGTTTCCATCGGAACACCTCGTTCTCGACCTCGACGGTCCCTTCCCCTTCCACTCCCATGAGGATCTTGGAGGAGGACTGGCGATGGGAGCGGAGCGTCATGCCCGGATCGACCCGTTGAAGAAACGCATCCATGGTGGGCAGGATGGGCCCCCCGGTGAGCGGATTGAGGTACTCGACCACCCGACCGTCGGTGGGGCTCCACGCACCGGATGGCTGGGTCTCAAGCGCCTCCTGAGCGCTCCCGAAGGTGTAGTTGAGGATGGGGGAGTAGGCCGTGTTCCGGACCTCTCCCGTGGGACGCAGCCCGCGCCCGTAGCTCCGTTGAGAGCTGTTCGTCGCATCCCGCACCGGGTGCGTCTTCTGAGGATAGTCCTCGTAGAACATCCCGGAGAGTGCGTTAACGAGGGGAATGTCCAAGGCATCCAGCCACACGACGGGGCCCTTGGCGTCGTTCCCATGGTCGTGCCAGGTCCAGTTGGGGGTGGTGACCACGTCCCCCTTCCGGAGGATGGTCTTCTCCCCCTCGACGGTGGTGAACGCCCCTTCCCCTTCCATCACGAAGCGCAACGCGTTCGGGGTGTGACGATGGGCGGGCGCGACCTCCCCCGGGAGGATGATCTGGATCCCGGCATAGAGGGTCTGGGTGACGGCCGCCTGTTCGGGAGGAATGCCGGGATTGAGGAGCATGAGGACCCGGCGCACCGCATCCTCGACACGCACGACCTTGGCGCTCTCGTAGACGAGGTCCCGGATCTCCGACCATTTCCACTGGTAGGGAACCTCCCGGGGTCGCGGGGTCAAGGGCATGAGGTTCCCCATCGCCTTCCAGAGGGGGCCCATGCTCTTCGAGCGCACGCGCTCGAAGTATTCGGACTCACCCCCGCCGTGGTGTTCGTTCGCCGGGCGGGGCTTGGTCGCGGTCACGCCTCGGAGCGCTCCGCGGCGTACTTGGCCGGGATGTCGGGCATCGTGAGCGAGTACTTCTCGACGAACTCTCGGACCTGGCGGACGTACTCCGCGCGCATGTCCGAGTTCGATCGGCGCTTGAGGCCCCAACGCACGAAGAGCTCATTGTTCTTGGAGTGCGGCGCACCGAAGAAATCGAGGGCCTCGGGGAAGAGCCGGGAAAGGGTCGCGTTGACCCGGGTACGGTTCCCCGGATCCTCTTCGAGCAGGGTGGTGAGGATCTCCCGCCCCAGGCCCACGTGGAACTTCTCCTCGGGATAGGTGTCCTTGGCGACCTTGCGGAGCGGAAGGTACGTGCACCGGACGAGGTCGTCGAGCTCGATGAGCTCGGCGATGTCCACGGTGGCCTTGATGACGCCGAAGTCGACCCAGTCAACGACGGGGAAGTCGAAGAGCGTGAGGGGCTTCTTGTCCTTCCACGGGGCGTGCAGCTCGTCCGCGAGGCGGGCGAAGAGGATGTGGTGGCCGAACTCCTCCATCGTGTTCCGGCTCACGAGCCACTTGAACTTGGGCGTGGGCGCCAGGCGGATCGCGGGCTCATCGAAGGTGAGCGCCCCCTTGAGCTCGTTCACCGCGTGACTGACCACGATCTTGGAGATCGCGGTGCGGTACTCCGGGGGGTGAGCCTCGAGTTCCTGGGCGCTGCGGACCTCCCCCTCGAACTGTTCCGCCACCATGACCACTCCGAAATGACTATACTCCCTATTTAGCTTTCCGAGCGAAGTACATGAGGTCGGTCTCGAGGGAGGTGAAGAGCCCCTCCTTCTCCCAGGAGTCGAAGGTCCGCTGGAGGAACCCTTCCTCGAGCGGGGTCCCGCGCTCGGTCCGGGCGGAACCCACGGGCCGGGGTTGGGAGAAGAGGAACACCTCGTCCCCCCGCACCCCGAAGACCTGGCCCGTGATCACCTTCGCCCGGTCCGAGCAAAGGTAGCGGACGAGGGTCCCCACGCTTTCCGGGGAGGCGACCCCCTTCACGGTCGAGAGGTATTCCACGATCCAGGGGGTGGTGGAAGGGATGGTGTCCGTGACGCGGGTGTGGGCGAACGGCGCGATGGCGTTCACCGTGATGCCGTACCGGGCGAGGTCGAGGGCGGAGATCCGGGAGAGCGCCACGAGGCCCCCCTTGGCCGCCCCGTAGTTCGCCTGTCCCCGGTTGCCGATAAGGCCCGAGCTCGAGACCATGTTGATGATCCGTCCCTGGAGGCGCTCGCGCATGTCCCGGGAGCAGAGCTGCGTGAGGTAGAACGCGGAGAAGAGGTTGTTCCGGAGCACCTCTTCGAAGGACTTCTCCTCCATGTTGAACACCATGCGGTCCTGGAGGATCGCGGCATTGTTCACCAGGAGGTCGACGGGACCGAAGCACTCCCGGGCGAACTGGACGGCCGCCTTCGCCCCTTCCGAGGTCCCGACGTTCTCCGCGGTGGAGCGGACGACGAGCCCCTCCTTTTGGAGCTGAGCTTCCACGCGCGCGGCGATCTCGGGGTCCTCCGTCCGGCCATCGATGCCGAGCCCGGCATCATCGAGCACCACGCGGGCGCCGGCGCGGGCGAGCGCTCGGACCACGGCGAGCCCGATCCCGCGGGCTCCGCCCGTCACGAGGGCCACGCTCCCCTCCACGCCCATGGGCGCCATCAGGTCCTCCCGTTACATAGCCATTGTGAAGCGGGGGACGGACCGGTCCTGGAAATCTCGTTGGAAGGTCAGTCTCCCTGCATGAGGAGGATCTCGTTGCCGTCCGGGTCCCGGATCATCGCATCCCAGACCCCCCACGGCTGCTTCTTCGGGTCCCAGACGAACTCGACCCCGCGTTCCTTGAGCTTCTTGCATTCCGCTTCGAGGGGTCCGGGAACGAGCACGAGGATCCCGGTGTTCCCGGGCTCGAGCGGCAGTCCCCCGATCTCCGAGCCCACGCAGAGATGGATCGCCCCGCCCTGCTTCGGATGGCCCACCGTGACCCAGTGGTTCGTGTCGGCGAGCACCGACATGCCGAGCTTCTCGGTGTACCAGGCCTTGGACCGTTCCCGGTCCGATACCATCACGGCGACGCTTGCCAACCAGGCTCCTTCCTTCGGATTTGTAGCGGGCATGGGTCTTGCTCCTCGAAGGGGGAAGGGCAGGACGGGATATGAGATGTCGGTCCCTCGCGGTCCCGGGGAGATCAGGCGGCGGGGGGAGCCGCATCTTGCTGGAAGTGACGACGGACGTACCACTCGCCCGCGATGTTACCGATGATGACCGACAGGATCGCCACGCCGAGGACCACGGCGATGATCGTATGGATGCTGGAGGAGGAGAGGGCAGAGGTGGTCTGGGTGGTGAGCAGGCTGAAGGCGAGGGCCACGGGAATGGCGCCGCGGATCCCGGCCAGGGAGAGGACGGCGTACCAGCTCTTCGGAAGCTGGGCCCGCTTCCCGCGGAGGAATCCGGCGAGGGGCCGGTGGGCGTAGACGAAGAGCGCCCGCCCCACGAAGAGGGCCCCGAGGAGGACGAGGATGAGCCGGAGGTTGCCGATGATGTCCTGGAAGGCAAAGATGAGCCCCATGGCGAGGAAGATGATGGAGGTGGAGATGTACACGACCACCTTCCAGAAGGTGGCGAGCACGGACCGGGCCTCGGGAGCCATGGTCCGCGGCGCGACCCAGGTCCCGATAGCGATGCCCGCGATGGCCGTCGCGGCGATCCCGGAGGCGCCGATGTCCTGCGCCAAGAGGTACGAGCCGTAGGCCACCGCGACCGAAAGGGCGGTCTCGACGGCCGGGTCGTTGAGGCGCCGATGCAGCAGATAGACTCCGACGGCCACGAGCCCTCCCACCGCTACCCCGGCCCCTGCGAGCCACACGAAGTCCAGGATGGAGCGGATGGGGGAGATCGTCCCGACCGCGAGGTACTGCAGGATCACGAGGAAGAGTATCACGCCCGTCGCGTCGTTGAGGAGCGACTCGCTCTCGACAATGGTCGAAAGTTCCGTGGGCACCTTGAGGCGGTGGAGGAGGTCGATCACCGCGATCGGGTCGGTCGGGGACAGGATAGAGGACATGAGGAGGGCGATGCCGAGGGAGATGCCCAGGAGCTCGCTCACGAGGACCCCGGCGAAGAAGGCCGTGAAGATGACCCCGAAGAAGATCAGGAAGAGGATGAGGGGAGCGCGCGAGCGCAGGGCCCGGTAGTTCACATGGAGCGCCGCCTCGAAGATGATGGGGGGCAGGAGGATGTAGAAGAAGAGGTTCGGAGTGAGCAGGCTGTTCGCCCCCTGGTAGATCTCCTGACGGTTCGTGTAGGCCGCGAACACCCCCAGCGCCACGCCGAAGACCACCAGGGCGAGGGTGTAGGGGACCCGCAATTTCGTGGAGATGATGACGACCACAATGGCGGCGAGAAGGAGCAGTAAGTACGGGGTGAGGGTGATCATCGGCGGTCCCCAGCGCGGGTCATCGATTAAGTTTGGCGAGCAGCGTCCGTCCTCACCGGTCGCTACCGTGGCGGGGGCCCCCGGGAGGGCTCCTGGCCCACGGCGGTCTCGGGGGCCGTCCGAGGCGAGAGGTAATACGCCCCCCCGACTTCCGGAGAAAAAGTCCCCATGGCCCCGCACTCCCGGTCGTTTGACGTCCTCATCGTCGGGGGCGGGATCATGGGGTGCGCGCTCGCCTATCACCTTTCGAAGCATCATGGAAAGCGGGTCGCGCTCTGCGAGCGGGATTCGCCGGGCGCGGGCGCCTCCGGGAAGGCGGGGGGCCTCGTCTCGGCCCAGTGCTGGAACGATTGGGACACGATCGTGGTGGAAGAGTCCCGCAAGGAGTACCGGCGCCTTGCGGAGGAGACGGAGAATCCCTTTTTCGAGGCCTCCGGGGGAGTTCGCGCCGTAAGCACCGAGGAGGGGGAAGCATCCCTGGGGCGCACCCTCGAACGGTTGCGCCGGAACAAGGTCTCCGCCGAACTGCTCCGACCGTCCGAACTTTCCGCCCTTTATCCCGGGGCCAACTTCTCCGGAGTGCGCACCGCCCTCTTCACCCCGGACGATGCGATCGTGCTCCCCACCGATCTGACCTTGGCGTACCTGCACCTGGCGACCGAAGCGGGCACCGCGGTGGTGGGCGCACCCAAGGCGGGGTCGATCCGACGGGACGGGGACCGGTGGCGGTTCGAGGCCGACGGTCAGGAGTACGAGGGGCCCTCCCTCGTGATCGCCGCGGGGGCGTGGAGCAAGAAGGTGCTCGGCACCATGGGACTCACCGCGCCGCTCTCTCCCTATCTCACCCGGGCCTGTCTCCTCAAGGTCGGGAATCGCCGGAGCTTCCCCTACCTTCACGACGCGGACATGGACGTCTACCTCCGCACCTTCCCGGGCGGGGACGTGCTGGCCGGCGACGGGACGGAGCTGCGGGAGGTCGACCCGGACCATGTGGAGTCCAAGGGGGACATTCCGTTCATGGAGCACATCTCGAACTTCATCAACGCCCGCTTCCCGGCGTGGTCCGACGCGCCGCTCGGTAGCTCATGGATGGGAGTCATCACTTCGACGCCCGACCGGCGACCCTGGCTGGGTCCGTATCCCGGCGTGCCCGGGCTCCACGTGGCGACCGGCTTCAACGGCTTCGGTCTGATGCGGGCAGGAGGTGCGATGCGCCGGCTGTCCCTGGCCATCGTCAAGGGAGACACGGAACCGCTCGGACCCTGCCTCGCCGAACGGTTCCCCCCGCCGCATTCGTCGTTCCCCCCCCGCTCGGGGTTCACCCTCGATTGAAGTCCCGCCGTGACCCGCACGGGCGGGCGATTTACCCCACCGCCGACAGAAGTCTTATCAGCGCGGTCCGGGTGAACGGGTCATGCCGATGGTCCGCAAGGCGCATGCGCAATGGCAGGGAGATCTGTTGAACGGAAAGGGTACCGTGGGGTTCGAAGCCGGGGCACTCCCCGAGGTCCCGGTCACGTGGCGGGCCCGCGCAGAATCCACGGATGGCAAGACGAGCCCCGAGGAGCTTCTGGCGGGAGCGCACGCCGCCTGCTTTGCGATGGCGCTTTCCCATGGTCTCGCCAAGGGCGGGACCCCCGCCCAGAGCCTGTCCGTCCGGGCCGAGTGCACCTTCGACAAGGTGGGCGACGGATTCCGCGTGACGAAGATGCAACTGCACGTGACCGCCAAGGTCCCCGGAGCGGACCGATCCAAGTTCGAGGAGCTGGCCCGTACCACGGGAGAGAAGGGGTGCCCGATCTCCCAGGCCCTCGCCGGCAACGTCCCGATCTCGGTCTCCGCGCATCTCGAATAGACCCCGTCCCCTCCCGGGTCCCGGCGGGATGTGGATCCCGTCGGCCCGGGCCCACCCTCAGGCGGGCAAGGGATGGTCGGTCGCTGACCATGTCCCGATCCCCGCACCAAGGTGCTTGCGTCTCCGTCTGAAAGGTTAATCTGTCCCGCTCCCTAGCTCGGGCGTGGCTCCCTCCGTTCGTCCCGTCTACACTGCAGGGCGGGTCCACCAGGGCTACTCTTCCGGTCCCAATGTCCCGGAAGGGGCATTTCCCATGGCCATGCCACCCCCCATGGTCCCGTTTACCGCGGAACAGGACCCGTGGGTCGCAAACGCCCTGCGCCGGCACAAGCAGGGGGCATTCCTCTACAGCATCGCGTGGCTTGCGATCGGGATCGCCGTCGTGCTGCTTGCGCTCACCATGGCCGTCATCATTGGGGGGCTTACCGGGGGCTCTTCGGGGAGCACCTCCTCGACGCTCGAGATGGATCTCGTCCTCTCCAGCCTCTCCCTGCTCGGGTCCGGCCTCGTGGTCCGGGGGATCGCCTTCGGCCTCATGATGCATGCGGGCTTCCTCCTCAAGGTCCGCCTTCCCCCGGAAGCGGTCGGCTGAACGTAGCGACCGGCGGACGTCCCTCGCTACCCGGAATCGGGCGGGGTCGTCCAATCTTCGGGGGCGCTGGAAGGGGCCGCTCGGGGCGGCCGGCCGCGGAATCCTCCCAAGGCGATCAACGTGACCGCCGCCAAGAGCGCGATGGGCAGGAAGAACAACTCCCAGTCCTGGGGGGTGAACCCGGTTCCCGCGCTGGGGGAGGTGTTCGACGTCGAACAACCGCTCGAACCCACCACCACTACGCTCAGGTTCGCGTAGGCCACCTGCAGGGTGGGATCCGACACTTCGACCGAGAGCGGGTAGGTCCCCGCCGTGCTATACGTGTGGTTCTCCGTGGTGAGCGTGGTGGCCAGGGGAGCCCCACCGTCCCCGAAGCTCCAGTTGAGCGCGTAGGGGGCCTCCCCCCCATTCACCGTGACGGTGAAGTCGGCGGAGGTGCCCGCGACCACGCAGTTGGCCGCCTGCACGGATGCCGTCAGCGAGGCCATCGAGGTCACGTTCACGAGCACCCAGGAGTCCGAGTGCTGTCCCGCGCTGGGGGCATCGGAGACCCGGAGCGTCACGTTGTATTGGCCCGAACTGTTGAACGTGTGGACGGGATCGGCGGACGTGGAGGCGTTGGAGCCCCCAAAGTTCCATGCGTAGGTGAAGGGGGCCTGACCTCCCTGGACGCTCGCCTGGAAGGACACGGTGAGGGGAGCGGTCCCGCTGTTGGGGGTCGCTTGGGCAACGGCGGTGAACGGCGGAGCCGACACGGTGATGGACTGGCGGTAGCTCGACGTGTTCCCTGCCGCGTCGCTCACGTTGAGGATGGCGAGGTAGGAACCGCTCTGTCCGTAGGTGTACGAGGTGTTCGCCGAGGTCGCGGAGGCGGAACCGTTCCCGAAGCTCCAGTGGTAGGTGTACGGTGCCTTGCCTCCGGACACGTGCGAGGTGAAGTGTACGAGGAGGGGGGAGGTTCCGGTGGTCGGGTTCGCGGTGAAGGAGACCGATAATGCCCCGGGAGGGGCGGTGATGGAAAGATTCACCGAGGAGATCGAAGCGACGCCGGTGGCATCCGTCACCACGACCCGCGCCGTGTAGTTACCCGCCCCCAAATAGCGGTGCGAAGGATCCGGGAGGGTCGAATTTGCCCCGTCCCCGAAGGTCCACGCATAGGTCAGCGGGGCCGTGCCCCCGGTCGTGTTCGCCCAGAAGGAGACGTTCTTCCCTTGGAGGCTCGAAAGAGGGCTCGCCGCCGCCAGGACCTTCGGGTCCGCGGAAATGTTGACGGTGAACTTCTTCGTGAGGGAGGTTCCGGCCCCATCTCGGATGGTCAGCTGGACCGCGTACGAAGGAGTTCCGGGGGAGAGGTACGTGTGGGACGTGTTGGCGATGGAAGACTGCTGCCCGTCCCCGAAGGACCAGGCGTAGGTGTAGGGGGTCTGCCCCCCGGAGGCCATGCTGGAGAAGGCGATGGATTGGTTCACGTCCGCCTGGAGCGGGCTCACGGATCCCGAAATGGTCAGCGGAGTCCCGAACGCCCAGGTGTCCGTGTCGTAGGTCCCGTTCGACTCGCCCGCGAAGAGCACCGGGGTACCGGTGGGAGGGGCCCCTCCCATGGCCCCTTCCCGCGGGGAAGGTCCCCCCGAGGCTGCCAGCAGGCTCCACTTTCCCCCGAGGTAGCTCCAGGTGTCCCCCACGTCGCCCGAGGCCGCGGCGCCACCATAGAGGACGATCTTCCCGAGGGACGCATCCCAGAACATGACGCAGGAGGAGCGCGGGGAGGGGGCGGTCGAAAGGGACGAGGTGATGTTCGTCCACTGGTTGCTCTTGAACGTCCAGGTGTCCCCGAAGCCCCCGGCGCCCGAGTACCCCCCGAAGAACAGCACATACCCGTCGGTCGGGTCGTAGGCCATGCACGGGGAGCTGCGGGCGCTCGGAGAGGTGGTCGGAGAGAGCTTTGACCAGCCAGAGGACGCCGTGAAGAGGTACGTCGAGCCCGTGAAGGTGTTGCACGAGCCCCCGAGGACGTTGAACGATGAGCACCCTCCGAACATGAGGAGACCCCCGGCGGGGGGATCGTCGGCGAGCGTGGACGAGAGCAGGGCCGTGGGTGCGGTGCCCGCCGTGTCCTGGGACCACCCTCCCCCGGAATACACCCAGGTGTCCCCGGCGGGACAGTTGGAGAGTCCCTCGCAACCTCCGTAGAGCACGATCTCGGAGGAGGAGCTGTCGTAGGCGAAGGCCGGGTCGGCCCGGGCCGCGACGGAAGAGGACGAGGAGAGCTCGGTCCAACCGTGCGCCATCGTGAAGTTCCAGGTGTCGCCGAGGACGGCCCCTCCGTTCTCGCCTCCGAAGAGGATGTACGCCCCCGCGGCCGTATCGTAGGCCATCCCTCCGTACGCCCGGTCCGACGGCGGGTTGGAATAGCTGCTCGTCACGTCGGTCCAGTAGGTGGTGGCCTTCGGCGCCGCGGGGGATCCCCGTGGAAGGTCGGAGGCGTACCCCGCGCCGTTAGCGGCGGTGTCGCGGGGGGAAGAAGTACGCTCGGCAGAAAGGGCGAACGATCCGGTGATCGCAGCGATCACGATCCCGAGGGCGAGGAGTCGAACGGTGAAGAGGGACCTCTGCGAAGTCCATCGCTCGGATCTCCCCGGCTCGGTCGACCATGGCCGCACCGGGGACCGGCCGCCCCGTTCCGTCCGGTTCTCCATCCCATGGTGGGAAAGCCCCCGGAGAAATATTAGACTTCTGATAGCACTTGTCAGGGAGGGTCGGCGGACTCCCTCGCTCCCCTGCTCGTCACGGGGCCTCGGATCCTGTGTCAACCAGAAGGGCGTCCGGCCGGCTCGACCGAGATGAGGTGGCGTAACGCTCCGATGCGGCTCACCTCGACCTCGACCACGTCCCTCGGCTTGAGGTAACGGCGGTCGTTGTGCGCCGCCACTCCGGCGGGGGTGCCCGTAGTGATCACATCCCCGGGTGCGAGGGTGATCACCTCGCTCAGGTAGGACAGGAGTTCCCCGGGGCCGAAGATCATGTCCTCGGTCGAACCGGACTGCCGCAGTTCTCCGTTCACCTTCGTCTCGATGGTGAAGTGGAAGTCCGGGGCCTCTTCCCGGGCGAGGATCCAGGGCCCGATCGGCAGCGAGTCGTCAAAGGCCTTGCCCATGACCCAGTTCTTGCCGTACCGGGGGGCTTCCCGGAACTGGTAGTCCCGGAGGCTCACGTCGTCGACGATGGTGTAGCCGAAGATGGCGTCCTCCGCCTCGTTCCGGCTCCAATGCTTGCCCCGCGTGCCCACCACGATCCCGATCTCCCCCTCGTAGTCGGCCTGCGTGATCTGCGGCGGGAGCACCACCGAGCCTCCGTGGGGTACTACGGAGGATGCGAACTTGAGGAAGAAATACGGCTCCGTGGGGACCTCCATGTGGGACTCCTTGCCGTGCATGCGGAAGTTCACGGCGGGGCAGAAGATCCGGCGGACCGGCACGGGCGGAAGGAAGGCGCCCGGGGGCTCCACCCAGTCGAGCGCGGTCTTCGATCGTTCCTTCCACAGGCGCAGCCCGCTCGCGGGATCGTCGAGAGGGAATTGCTCAGGCTTCGCGGGCAGGAGGAACCGGTCCCCCTCGCGCACGCCCCAGGACTCCCGGTCCCCGAACCGGGCCCTAAGGAGATACTGCAGCATCACTTCCTCCCCGGAGCAACGCCCGCTCGCGGGACGGGATGGGTTCCAGATGAATGCTCTCGGGTCCCTTCCGGGCCCATCCCCGGAGTTCCCACCCCTCGGTCAGCCGTCGGCCGTCCGGCGTGCTCACGTCATGCTGGACCCGGAAGGTCTTCTCCCGGACGTCGACGAAGCGCGAGTCGATCGTGAACTCTTCGTCATAGCGCAGGGGAGCGCGGAACTCCGCTCCCGCCGATAGGATGGGGACGGTGATCCCGCCGCGTTCGAGCTCCCGTAGCGGGAGCCCCGTGGACCGGAAAAGTTCGTGGGTCGCCGTGTCGAACCAACGGAAGTAGTGCGGATAGAACACGATACCGGCACTGTCCACTTCCCCCCAGGTCACCCGGCGGGAGAGCGTCAACTTGACCTCGCTACCCATCGACCGACCCCTGCAAGGCATCGGCCCTCTTGATGGTTCCGTTCCTTGGGGCGAAACGAACCGCTCCGCGGATCGAAGGATGAACGGAGAAAGCGATCGAAAAGAGGTTCTTCCCCCGCTCCCAAGGGGGGCGGGGGAAGGGCGGTACGGACGAACGAAGGAACGCCGTTCAGGCGTTCTTCATCTTGGCCTTTGAAACGTACCCGTTCTTGTCAAGGTAGTACATGTACCCCGACTCCCGGGTAAACTTCTCGGTGCCAACCTTGGCTTTCTTACCCTTCTTGTTCAGCTTCATGGGGGATTTCCACATAAAGCCGTCCTTGCCCAGGTAGTACAGATAGCCGCTCTCCCGTTTTATTTGCTCCTTTCCGATCTTCTGTCCCATGGGGAACACCCGGGTACTGGGAGTACAGCGGGAGTATTTTAACCCACCGGCGGTACACCGTCAGTAAAACGAGTTGCGTTCCGGCGGTAGAGGGGGGCGCTCGGGCCGCGGCCAAATTGTTGGACCAACCGAGGTTTCTTCCGCTATCACCAAAGATTACAGATAGTACATGGATACGCTATTGATTACATGCGTATCATTCTATTCTGTTGACCATGTAGCTTTTTGAAGCGATATAGCCGGCTAAATTTATGTCCGTTCAGTCGAAGCGTTCCGCGCGATGGGGCCCGGGTGTTCCCGCGAAATCGCGCAGTTTCGGGAATTCTTCGGAGGCGATCCCTCGGCCCGATGAGCGGGGGTGCCCGCCTTTGCCCCTTCCGGGCGACCGAGCGAGAGTACCGACCGGGGCCGGGACCATCGTTCTCATCGAAAAGTACCTTTATATTACCCCTGGATATTGCACCGACATGGGGTCTTTTTGGAAGCTCTCAGTGTTGGCCATCGCGTTGTTGATGTTCTCGGGGCTTGTCGCCGGGCTCGGGACCCTAGGTGGGGCAAGTGCCCACGTCGCCTCGCCGAGCGCGTGTACCGGCGCACCGGCGATCACGATCCAGAGCCAGCGCGTCCAGGGACCGAATGCCAACGTTACGGGGTTCGTCACTGCGGGACCCGGGACCGGTTGCACGGTCTTCGTGGTCCAGATCGCGTGGGGGGATGGAACGAGCGGTCCAACACAGTACTACGGTACCTACCAGGCGAACTTTAGTTTCGTCCACACCTATTTCACCACCGGGACCTTCACCGTCACCGTCACAGCCCGGGACACCACGGGGCCCTCGAGCACCGCCCAGACCATCCTGTCCATCCATGGTCCTCCGTACTACGTCACCGTGAACTTCGACCAGAACTACCATCTCCCTGGTGACCGAGCGACCGTCTACATCGACGTGTTCAACTCGACCACGAACAGCCTCCAGGGGGGATACGCCTCCCTGACCTTCTTCGTCACCACCTGCTACGATCAGCAGACCAACCAGGGGGCCTGCACTCCGGTGACCACCATCAACGCTCACCCTCAGGCGTCCAATGCTACGGCGATCTCCTTCACCGTCCCACCGGACGCCGTGGGGGACAGCCAGCTCTCGGTGCAGGTCGAAGCGAACGCTACCCTGCCCACGGGACTCTACAGTGAGAACAGCTCGGTCACGAACCTCTGGATCTCGACCCCCCAGACCCCCAACCTTTGCGTGGGGAGCACTGAGGGAGTCGTTTCCTTCCCATGCCCCACGACCACGGTCATCCAGCCGGGACAGAACTTCGTGCTCACCATCGAAGCGACGGTGAGCTCCTCGGGCGGCTCGGCCCCCTGGTCGGGCGGTGCCGTCCTGGTGACCTTCTATCTCAACAACCAGGCGGTTTCGCCCACCTTCCCCAAGTCCATGGTCACGAACAGCTCCGGGATCGCCCAGGGCATCGTCCAGACCACCGGGCTGGGAACGGGCGACCTCAACATCACCGCCGCCGTGAGCGATCCGGCGAACGCCGCGGTCGTCGCCGTGCATTCCACGGTCTTCATCACCATCGCCGCCTCCCCGGCCGCCCAGGTCCAGGTCACGATCGGCTCCGCCGGCTATTACGGCGGGGACACGATGACCTCGAGCTTCGCGGTGACCTCCTTCACCGGACACGCGGTCAGCGGATGGAGCGCGAACTCCTACTTCATCACCGGGAACCCCGGCACGCTGACCACCCTCGGCTCCTGCGCGTACACGAGCACCTCGATCTTCTTCGCGCAGGGCCCGCTCACCGGGACCTCGGGGAGCGTTCCCTCGTTCGTGATCCCCTCCTCGTTCAGCGGGGCGATCGAAGTGACGGTCCTCGCGAACAATGCCACGACCTCGACGCCCGGGGTCGCCTGCACGCTCGTGAGCCCACCCAAGCTGCTGGTGCAACCGAGCGAGGTCGTCTATCACCCCGGGGACTCGATCAGCGTCTCGTTCACCCCGGAGGGGCAGGTGTTCAACTCCGCGTCCTACTTTGCGAGCGTCTCGGGGGTCGGGATCTCCGGCAACACGGTGATCATCTACAACCAGAGCCTGGGAAGCTCCACCTCGTTCTCGTTCACCATCCCGTCGACCGGGACCCTCGCCTCCTACACGCTGACGGTCCTCGCCCAGAACTCCTCGGGAGTGATCGCCGGGCAAGACCTCCCGCTCAACGAGTATTCGGGATACGCGCTGGTGGTCTCGGTCCAGACCCCCTCGCAGTACACCGACGGCTCCTACCAGCCGGGACAGAGCGTGACGTTCACCTACACGCTCGCGTCGCTGGGACTCGCCACTCCGCCCAAGTTCTTCTCCTTGAGCGCGGGATTCCTCAACACCCAGCAAGGAGAGACGGTGGTCCAAGAGACCGCGACCTCGGGCTCGATCACGCTGCGGGTCCCCTCCTCCGCGGGACAGGGGATATCGCTCGTGGCCTTCACGGCCGGCGTCCCCACCGCCTCCGGAACCTTCGGGGTGGGAACTCAGGTGGCGTTGCTCGTGAATCCGTCGCCCTCCGCACTGAACTACCAGATCGGGGCGGGCAGCGGGTTCTCGGTCTCCGATATCCTGGTCATCGTGATCATCGTCGTGCTGGCGATCATCGTCTTCCTCGTCTGGCGCCGCCGCCACGGGGAACCGCGCGTCCCGAAGTCCCATCACAAGCGATTTGGCCACTCCGAGCCGGAGCCGGCCCAGAGCGGGGTCACGCAGTGGCAACAGCAACCGGGGTCCGAAGGGCAGTTCCCGGCTCAGGAAGGGCAACCCGCCCCGGCTTCCGAGCCGGGACAGCCCCCGATGCCTGAGTCGGCCTACCAGAACCCTCCACCGGCCTGAACGCAGGGGGCGGATCTACCACGAGCGTCACGATCGTCATCGGGGCCCAGTTCGGGGACGAAGGCAAGGGCAAGATCACCGATTACCTGGCGAGCGACGCCGACTGCGTGGTTCGTTTCCAGGGCGGGCCGAACGCGGGGCACTCGATCCACATCGGGGACCAGAGCATCGTGCTCCACCAGGTCCCGAGCGGGATCCTTCGAAAGGGGTGTCGGGCCATCTCGGGCCCCGGGATGGTGATCTCTCCCGCGGACCTCGTCTCGGAGCTCGCCCAGGTCCGGAACGCGAACCTGCTCAATGGCGAGTTCTTGGTGAGCGAGCGGGCTCATGTCATCCTTCCCCTCCACCGGGCCGCGGATGCTTGGGAAGAGCGCCAACGGGGCGCCTCCCCGGCCGGGACCACGATGCGGGGCATCGGTCCGTCGTACATGGACCGGGTGGGTCGTTGGGGGATCCGGATGGGCGACCTGCTACGACCGGACACCCTGAAGGAGAAGATCGACCGCCTCTACCGGGCGCGGTCGTACGTGAAAGGGGACAAGGCCCACGCGATCCCCACGCCGGAAGAGACGCTCGAGGAACTCCGGTCCGCGACCGACGTCCTGCGAAGCTACATCGGACCCACCGAGGGCATCCTCAACCGGGCGCTCGCGTCCAACGAGCGGATCCTTCTCGAGGGTGCCCAAGGGGCGCTCCTGGACGTCGATTTCGGGACCTATCCGTACACCACCTCTTCGCACACGACCACCGCCGGCGCCTTCGTGGGCGCGGGCCTCCCGCCCCGTACCCCGGACGCCGCGATCGGGATCACCAAGGCCTATTCCACCCGGGTCGGCAACGGGCCCTTCCCCACGGAGCTGGCCGACGAGGTCGGGGAGCGCATCCGGGAAAAGGGAGGCGAGCGCGGCGCCACGACCGGGCGCCCGCGGCGGTGCGGATGGCTCGACCTCGTGCTGCTTCGGTACGCGCACCAGATCAACGGGTTCACGGGGTTTGCGATCACGAAGGTCGATGTGCTCGGGGGCGAGGACCGCGTCCGCGTGGCCACGGCCTACCGCGACACGCGCACCTCGGAGACCGTGAAGGAACCGCCCACCTTCCCGGAGGACTACGAGCACCTGGAGCCGGTCTACGAGGATTTCCCTGGCTGGAAGGAATTCACCCCCGCGCTCCACCATCGGATCAAGGCGGAGGGGTACAGCGCCCTCCCTCCCGAGGCCCGTCGTTACCTTTCGTTCGTCTCGAAGGAGCTGGGCGTGCCCACCCTTCTCGTGAGCTATGGACCCGGCCGGGAAGAGGTCGTCCGCCCCGGCGCCAAGGTGGGCCTGCGACCGTGGCCGGCCGCCTGGAGCGAATAGGCGGGCCCCGGGTCGCGGCATCGGTTTTAAGTGCCTCGTACTTCTCGGCCGAGCCGTCCACTAAGGACTAGTGTACGGGCTCGTGGTCTAGCGGTTATGACGGGTGTCTCACACACACCAGGTCGCCGGTTCGAATCCGGCCGAGCCCACTGATGGGCCCTCTTGGTCCCTCGGCGCGCAGCGAATGGGTCCTGGGGTCGGGTCTGGTTCTCGGGACCCAGGTCCTGCCCTATGTCCTTTGGGAGGCATGGGGGCTTTCCTTCGTGGCCTCCACGGTGCTCCTCGCCGTCTCGGCGCTCCTCCTCCCGTACGCGCTCGTGCGGCTCCCGCTGGATCGTCCCATCCGGTTCGCGCGATTGGCCGCGATCATCGCCTTCCTGCTCGCACTTCAGTCGCTGTTCACCTGGCTATGGAATGGCCTGACGGACGAGTACCTCGAGATCCCTGGCTATCTCGGCATGATCCTCCAGGGGACGGACCCCTATTCGCACCTTCTGACGATCCACGGTCATCTCGCGGGGGAGGTGACGTCCGGGTACGACCTCGACTTCCCGCTGGCCTCCTTCTTCCTCGTGCCGGGGGTTGACTACCGCTGGTTCGAGTTCGCGTTATGGGGGATCCTCGTGGTCCTCTTCTGGGAGCGTCCGGTCCCGCTCTCCCTGGTCGGCGGCACCTACTTTGCCCTCGTGGCGGTCAACGGCTACAGTGACGTCGGGGCGATGCTCCTCCTGGTCCTCGGGCTCGAACAACGGCTCGGACGGTGGTCGGGGGTCGCCGTGGTGTTGGCGTCGGGTATCCGTCAGTTCGCCCTGGCGCTCGCGTTCCTCCTGTTGGGAACGCGACGACGGTGGAAGGAGTTGTTGGGGGTCGGACTGGGCACCGCGCTCATCCTCGCCCCCTTCTTCCTGTGGGCTCCGGTCCCGTTCGTCTGCAACGCGTTGCTCTTTCAGCTGGCCCCCGGTTGCCCGACCAATCCTCAGACGAACACCACGATCCTCGGGCACTTCCTCGACTATGGCATCAATCTCAACTATCTCGCCTGGCCGCTCTTCGTCCTCGCCCTCTATCCGGCCGAATCCCTCCGCTGGGTCCGCCGGTGGATACCCGGGGGAGGCGCGGTCCTCGATCGGTTGTTTCCCCGGAGCGCGCAGGTTATCCCCGGGGATGCCTCGTAAGCCCGGCGAGGATGCGCGTCCACGTGGTCTGCGGGGGAGGCACGGGCTCGAAGCTCCTCGAGATGCTCCATGCGCGCGGGATCTCCTTTTCCGCCGGGATCCTGGCGGACCAGGATTCGGATGCGCTCGTTTGCCGCAAGTTGGGGGGCGAGGTCGTCGCGGCTCCTCCCGGGACACCGGCCGCGCCCGAGGTCCGGGCGCGGGTCCTCGGACAGATGCGATCCTCGGAAGCCCTTGTGCTCACCCCCTTCGCCGTCGGTCCGAACAACCTAGCGAACCTCGAAATTGTCCGGGAGGTATCCCCCCCGGTCCCCCTCTATCTCGTCTCGGGGGGAGATTTCTCCCGCCGGGACTACACGGGAGGCGTGGCCGGAGGGATCTATCGTGACCTTGTGGCGCGCTCCCAGGGCCAGTTCCCGAGCGCCGCACGGCTCGTCGAGGCGCTCTTCGGGCCCGCGTCGCCGAAGCGACCGACCCCTGCTCTCCATGTCCGATCGGCGGGGCCCTGAGGGATCGTGCGGTTCATTCACGGGACAGGGTACGTCGGGATCGAAGGTCCCTTCCACGTGTTGAGTTCCGCACCGTGGCGCGGGGGCTTCCGCCGCGCCGAGCGCCTCGTGAACGTCCAGGTGCCCATGGACTTCGACCACGACGTGGCGCTCTTCTTTCGACGGTTCGAACGGGAGCATCGCCTGCGCGGGTCCGTCGGATTCCTGACCGCCGTGGACATGCGCTGCGTGGTGCAAAGGCGGGGACCCGGGTTCGCGCTATCGCTCACGGCGGGGGTGGGAAACCCTTCGAAGGTGGGTACGATCAACATCCTCCTCGTGGTGAAGGGGGCCCTCTCCCCGGCCGCCTACGTGGAACTGGTCAAGATGGTCACCGAAGCGAAGGTGGGGGCGCTCTACGACCTCGACGTCCGCGCGGGAGACCGCCCCGCGACCGGGACCTCGACCGACGGGGTCGCGATCGCCTCCGAGGGGCGGGGGAAGGAGA
>JAKAOF010000010.1:8605-15255 GCA_021823345.1 Thermoplasmata archaeon | reverse complement strand
GGGGTCCGGGTTCCGCTGCTTCACCCAGTGACCGCTGCCGAACTGCTCGATGTGGACCCCGGGAAGCGTGCGGAGCGTGGCGATCTCCCCGTAGTTCCCGGTCTTCATGAACTGGATGAGGCAGCAGCGGAGACCGTGGCCCACGGCCCGGACGATGAGCCCGAACCCGGCGGTGCTCTTCCCCTTGCCCCCGCCCGTGTAGACCTCGACCAGGCCGACGGAGAGCCGTTCCTTTCGGGGACCCGGAGGGACCTCGAAACGCGGATAGGTGGGAGCGTTCTCGTCGTACCTCACTTTGCTTCCTCCGCCATTGCGCCCGGGTCCCGCTGCGTCTCCGGGTCTCCTAGGGGCTCCGGGTCAAGAGGTTTGCTCGAGGCCCCAGGGCGCACCAGGTCCTCGTAGAACGCAGCAAGGTCCCGGACCACCACCGCTCCCTTCCGCCGAAGTTCGGCACAGACCTCGGAGGCCTTGCCTCCGGTAAAGTCCCGGTCGGGGCCCGGGACTCCCCGGAGAAAATACGTGGGTCGTCCCGTCACGAACGGGAGTGCGTCCTCGAGGTTCGCGAGGTTCCCGGGACCGACCATCAAGGGGGCGATCACGATCACCTCGGACCGAGCCAGGATCTCCCGGTGGGCGGCCCGGGTACCTTCGGTGATCGCGGAGAAGGGAGATTCCAGGGGTCCGGGGATGTGGAGCCGTTCACAGGTCACCTGGTCCGAGTCCAGGAGGTGGAGCGTACCCGCGGTCACCTCGTGTCCCCGCTCGACCAGCCCCTGGAGAAGCTCCTCCCCGCTTCCTCCGCCACAAATGACATGCACCCGCCGGGAACCGGGTGTGGGGCCGAGGAGGGCGGGGGGTGGCCGTCGGGGGAACACCGCCACTTGGCCCCCTTCGCGGTGGACCCCGGCATCGATGCCGAAGACGCGGTAGATCCTCTCCTCCGTGATCGTCTCCTGGGGTGAGCCCAGGGCCACGCAGCGTCCGCCGGCGAGCCAAAGGATGCGGTCCGCGTAGCGGCAGGCGAGGTTGAGGTCGTGCACCGAAAGGATGACCGCCCGCTGTCGAGAGCTCCGCACGAACCGGTGCAATTGCTCCATCATGCGGAACTGGTAGGAGACATCAAGGTGGGACGTGGGCTCGTCGAGCAGGAGGAGCGGCGCTCCTTGGGCGAGCGCCCGGGCGTAGAGCACTCGTTGTCGCTCCCCCCCGGAGAGGTGAAGGACGCCCCGGTGCGAGAACGGGGTGAGCTCCGCCTCTTCCAACGCCCGCTCGACGGCCTCCCCATCCTCGGCGTTCTCGGCCCCGAAGCTCCCGACATGGGGATACCTGCCGAGGGAGACGTAGTCCCGGACCGAAAGATTGTCCGCGGGCGCCTCGGATTGCGGGAGCCACGCCGCATGTAGGGCCCGCTGTCGGGGATCGAGCCGGTCGACCGGCTTTCCGAACAACCGTACCTCACCGTGCGAGGTTTTCTGCAGTCCGAGCGCGGACCGCAACAGCGTGGTCTTGCCGGACCCGTTCGGGCCGACAATCGCCAGCATCTCCCCTCCCGCCACCGAGAACGAGAGGCGGTGGAGGACGGCGCGTCCCGCCAGCTCCACGTCCACCTCGCGGAACTCAAGCCGCGGGGAGGGAGGGGCATTCCCGTCCGTCATGGACCTCCTTCCCGTTGCGAACGATGGAGGACCCATAGGAAGAAGGGCGCTCCGACGAACGCCGTCACGACCCCGACCGACAGGAGCGCTCCCCCGCCCAGGACCGAGTCCGCGATATCGTCGGAGACGAGCATGAACAGCCCCCCGAAGAGGGCCGTGAGCGGGAGGAGGCTCCGGTAGTCCGGGCCATGGAGGCGGCGGACGACATGGGGCGCCACGAGCCCGACGAAGGCGATGATCCCGGAGAAGGCGACGGCGACCGCCGTGACGAACGCGGCGAGCAGGAGGAGCCGACGGCGGACCCGGTCGACATCGCACCCGAGACCCCGGGCGGTCTCGTCACCGATCTGGAGGAGGTTGAGGTCCCGCCCCTGGATGGCGAGCAATGCCCCCCCGGAGAGGAAGGCGGCCGCGCAGATGCCGACCTGGGTCCAGGTGGCGGCACCGAACGACCCGAGGAGCCAGAAGGTCAGGGCTTCGAGATCGTAGGCCGGGGAGAGCTCCAGCACCAAGGTAAGTACCGAGCCAAAGAGGGCGGCAAGCGCCACTCCCGTGAGCAGCAGGATCTCCCGTGACCCCTGCCGTCGTGAGGAGATCGCGAGGACGAGGAGGGCGGTCGCCATCGCCCCTAGGAAGGCAAAGAGCGGGAGGTAGAGGTCCGACTGTGCTTCCCCGACCCGGCCGACGACCACGAGCATCGCCCCCAGCCCTCCGCCGGAGGAGATGCCGAGGAGATACGGGTCGGCCAGCGGGTTGCGAAAGACCCCTTGCATCGTCCCTCCGGCGATGGAGAGCGCGCCGCCCACCAGTATGGCCAGGAAGACCTCGGCGGCCCGGGCGTCCCAGAGGGTCAGCAGCGAGGAACAGGGGTCGGTGAAGCCGGCGACCGTGAAGGGCGCGGGGCACGCGTTCGCGGGGAACGCCCCCAGCGTGACCCGGTAGAGGAAGATCGAGATGTCGTCCGCGAGCGGGAGGCGGACGGATCCGAGCCCCATCGAAAAGATGAGGGTGAGGAGCAGGAGACCCCCGAGGAATGCCCCGGTACGCAGGGTGCTCCAGCGTGCCGGGAGACCAGGGATGGGTTCTCCGGGCACGACTTCAACCGCCGAGGGTGACTCCGGGGTGAACGATGGCGAAGAGCGTGGGCAGCCCCACGAGGACCATCGTCGGGTCGGGCTCGGCGACGTAGGTCGCATCGATCCCAAAGACGTGGTGGGCCTGGACGGCGCCGAGCTGGGACCAGTACGGGCCCGCCGAGTAGTTCTGGAGCGTCCGGCCGAATCCGGTCCCATACACGATGAGGCCGGGGTTCGCCGCGAGAACGTAGCTCCCCGAGATCTCCCCTTGGTTCGCATAGGTGTCGTTCCCGGCGATGTTCGATGCGCCGGCCGTCACCATGAGATCGTTGCCGAACGTACCGGGCCCGAAGGTGTAGTAGCCCGTCGGGTCGTCATAGAAGGTCACCAACACCGTTGGAATGGACGTGACGAGGGAGGCGTTCCCCACGGTGGATTGAACGATCCCGAGCTCCGAGCTCATCTGCTGGACCAGACTGGCACCGAGGGTCGTGGTCCCGGTGAGCTTGGCCACCATCTCCACGTCCACGGAGATACCGAGGAGCGTGGAGGGATTGAGGTAGAGGCTCGGGATGTGGTCGCTGTCCTGGAGCGTGGCCAAGGCGCTGACCTCGATCCCGGTCGATCCGATGACCAGCCCCGGGTCGAGGGCCACGATCCCCTGGAGGTCGAGGCTGGGGATCCAGGTGATGCATGGCAGCGAGGAAAGGCTCCAGTTCTGGATCTGCCAGGGAGCGTAATCCGCGGAGAGCCCGCCCACGGCCGGGGCCCCGCAGTCGACGCCCACGACATCGGAACGGAGCCCGAGTCGGTAGACGATGTCCATGGCGCTGGGTTGGAGGACCACGATGCGCGACGGGATCGAGGGGACGGTCACGGTGCGACCAGCGTCGTCCACCACGGAGATCGCGGTCAAGGGAGCGGGGGCCGGTCGCTGGTAGGCCTGCCAGGCAGCGACCCCCCCGAGCGTGGCGGCCAGGGTAAGGATCACCACGGCGAGCAGCACGCCAATGCCAAAGCGGCGACGGGGGCGGGAGGCGTCGGAGTCCGAGACGGTGCTCGGGGTCTTCGGGTCACTGGGCTCGCCGGACTTCGCATTCAAGTGCATTGGAGTAAGCTCAAATAGATTGGAATATAACCTTGTCCCGGGGCGTTCCGTGAAGATCGTTTCATTCCTGCCGAGCGCGACCGAAGTGCTCTTTCAACTGGGTCTGGGTTCCTCCGTGAAGGCGCGCAGCCACGAGTGCGACTTTCCCTCCGAAGTGCAAAATCTGCCCGTGGCCAGCCGGAGCCAGCTCAACGCGTCGGAAAAGTCGAGTTCCCTCCACGATTCCGTCTGGCGTTGCTACGCGGACGGAAAGAGCCATTTTGAGATCAACGTCCCGCTGCTCGAGTCCATCGAGCCGGACCTCGTGATATCGCAGGACACCTGCAGCGTCTGTGCGCTGACCTCGGCCCAGGTGCGGCGCACGGTCGAGACCTTGAAGGACCCCCCCGAGGTGCTCGCGCTCTCGGCCCGGGACCTCGATGGGGTCTTCGGACAGATCCTCGATATCGGGAAGGCGACCTCTTCGCAGGACCGCGCCCAAGACCTCGTGCGATCGCTCAAGGAGCGGTTGGACCGGGTCGGGCGTCAGCGTCCCCCCCGGTCCGCCTGGCCGAAGACCCTCTATCTCGAGTGGTTCGAACCGCTCCTGGCCGGCGGGGATTGGGCCCCGGAGATCCTGGAGTGGGCCGGTGCGGTCGATGCCTTCGGGCTCCCGAAGGGACCTTCCCGCGAGGTGGACTGGGACAGCATCGAACGCGAGAACCCCGATGCCGTGCTTCTGGGTCCGTGCGGATGGAACCTCCCGCGGGCGATCGAGGAGGGCGAGGTGCTGGCGAACGAACCCCGGTTCGGCAAGCTCCGGGCGGTCTCCTCCGGCCGCTGCTGGGTCGTGGACGGCAAGGCCTACCTCAGTCGCTCGGGACCCCGGCTCGTGGACGGGGCCGAGGTGCTGGCGAAGGTCTTCCATCCCGACATCTACGGGGTCCCTCCGGGACCCCCCTCGTCCATTCCCTGGAGCGAGGCCTATCCCCCTCGGGGAGGATAGGGAGCGCGGTGCGACCGGCATGAGTTCCGGCCCTTCCGTTGCGCCCTACCCGAGAGTGCTCTTCGCGGCGCTTGAGTCCGGGGTCGGCAAGACCTCGGTGTCGGCGGGGCTCCTCGCCGCGCTCCGGAAGCGTCACATCCCGGTCTCCGCCTTCAAGTGCGGCCCCGACTTCCTCGATCCTCAGGTACTTCGCCGGGCCGGCAACCTCCCGTCGGTCGGGAACCTGGACCTGTGGCTCACATCGAAGTCGCTCGTGCGGGACCGTTTTCGAGAGCGGGCGCTCCCTCGCCCCCCCGGGCTCACCGTCGTGGAAGGGGTGATGGGTCTCTTCGACACGAGCTCCTGGGGCACTTCCACCTACGACGTGGCTCGGCTGCTCGGGATCCCCATCGTGCTCGTCGTGGACGCCGCCCGGTCCGTCGAGTCCGTCGCGGCCCATGTTCGTGGCGCCGTGAAGTTGCTTCCGGGTACCCGGATCGCCGGGGCGATCGTCAACCATGCGGGTCCCGGATGGCACTCCCGGACCGCCCGCGCTTCGATCGAGGAACGGGCAAGGGTACCGGTCCTGGGTCTGCTTCCCGGGTCCAAGGAAGTTCAGCTGCCCGAGAAGCACCTCGGGCTCGCCACGCCCACGACGGAACCCGGGAAGGCCTGGTCCCGCCTCATCGGGTCGCTGGGGGACTGGATCGAAGAGAACGTGGACCTCGAGCAAGTGCAGTCCATCGCGCGCTCGGCGCCGCCTCTCCCGCTTCTACGCCACTCGGCCGTCGCTCGCCCGGGATCTTCCCGGCGCGTGGAAGTGGGTCTCGCCGAAGATGCCGCATTTTGCTTCACGTACCCGGAAAGCATCGAGGCCTTGGAGCGGGAAGGGGCACGGATCCGTCGCTTTTCTCCCATCGCCGGAGAGCAGGTCCCCGCGGGGGTCGATGCGATCTACCTGCCCGGAGGGTACCCTGAGCTTCACGCACGCGCGATCGCGGAAAATACCCCCTTCCTCCGGGAACTTCGCGCTTGGGTGGGTGATGGACGACCGCTTTATGCTGAGTGCGGTGGCATGATGATACTCTTGGAGCGATTGCGCGATCTCGGGGGGCGGGACCATCGGATGGCCGGCGCCTTTCCCGGACGGACCCAGATGACACCGAGGATCGCGGGATTCGGATACGGCGAGGCGGTCCTGCAACGACCGTGTTTGTGGGGACCGCCCGGAGCGAAGGTCCGCGGCCACCTCTACCACCATTCCCGTCGGACCTCCCCGAACAACGTCCCGTGGAGTTGGGAGTTCCACCCCGCCAACGGGGCTTCGCCGATCGAGGATGGGTACTCCCGGAGACAAGCGCTTGCCGGGTACCTCCATGTCCGTTTCGATGCGTGTCCCGATCTCACCCGGGGATTGCTGGGCCTCGACGGCCGGAGCTCCGGGCCCGTTGGGAAGCGCCGCTCCCGGGGAGGGGTCGCCGCCACATGACCTCCCGTCGGCGACTCCCCGAGCCCCCGGGACTTCACTCCTTGCGCCGGCCGGGCCGGCTCACGGAGATCCTCTTTCTCCACGAGGTGGCGACGCACGCCTACGGGCGGTTGAAGCCCATCGCCGAACGCCTGGGGGTCTCCATCCAAGCCGCCTCCTTCCTCTATCGTCGCCTGAATCAGGAGGGGAAGGTGGAGCTGATGGGAGGACGGTACCGGGCCACCATGGCCGGGATCGAGGACCTCCACCGGTCGCTCGACTCGCTGCATTCGGATCTCGAGGATCGCATGGCGAAGTTGCAGATGGTCCAGAAGTGCCGGGCCATCGCGCACGGTCCGATCTCGGCGGGTGCGCCGGT
>JAKAOF010000010.1:0-8505 GCA_021823345.1 Thermoplasmata archaeon | reverse complement strand
GGCGCCCGGGGGGCATACTTCCCAAACCGTTGGGTGAGCGCGATCGGGATGACGATCGCCAGCAGGGTCGACAGCGCGAATTCCCACAGGGGAATGCTGATCACGCCGATCACCGGATACTGGGCGAGGGCGATGTTCGGCGGAAGGGTCCGGTACTGCCACAGCATCAGTCCCGACCAGAAGACGTTCCACCACCCGAAGGCCTCCAGCAGGATGGAGACCATGAACAGGGTCGCCGGTCGAAGCACCGCCCCTACGCTGATGAGGAAGGCGGCCACGAAGCCACTGAACAGCAGCGTGAAACCGATGTAGTAGTTCGTGGTGCCGGTGTGCCAGGTGTCGACAAAGGCGGCACCCATGCCGACGAACACGAGGGACGTGTGAAAGGCCCGCAACGGGGTCGGGGGTCGCGCCGTTGCCCCGTTTGCGCCTCGCATGATTCGCTATTCCTCGAACTCACTTGCGATGGATTTCTGCACGCTCAACCCGCGGACTTCCGTGATCTCGCCGTGCCTAGTACTATTCCCCTCCCCCCGTTTAAAGGTGTTGCCCGGCACGACGCGAGCGGACCGCTCGCCGGGGGGAAGGCCGTGTGGGGCCTCATCGATGTTCCCGGAAACCTCCGGGCGGAGGACCCAGACAGCGGCGACCTCCGGCCCGCTCCCTCGTTCGGCGAGGTATCTTCTCAGGGTGCGGCCGCCCGTCGACGTTCCCGTCACGAAGAGGAGGAAGGCCCCCGCCCGACGGGCCTTCGAGACCGAGCGCGATAGCCGCGTCCGATCGCGCAGGCTCGAAACCTCGGCCTCCACGTGGATGTTCCGACCGTGGCCTAGCCGCCAAAGCCAGCTCGCCCGTCGTTGGCCAAGCAGGTCGGAGAGTTCGACGGGGGACGACCGGGCCCGCTCCTCGGGGGAAACAAGGTAGGCCACGCCATCGGGCACGCGTACGTCGAACCGTCCTTGTTCGGGGAATTCCAAGCGCACTCCCTGGCGGGCGAAGATCCGGAACGCGTCGCGCATGAGGCGCGTGTGCTCGGTCGATTCGCGGGGAGCGAGGGTGATCCCGCGGGCCCCGAGCCGCACCCAACCGGCGGGCGTGAGCCCAGGACGACCTTCCCCCTCGGGGGCGATCCACCCTCGCCGCTGCGCGGTGCGCAGCGCGCGGGAACGCATCTCCGTGGGGGACGAGGGGGTGGAGGACGGATCCCTTCGGGCGGTTTCGAGGAGCACCTGCTCGATCTCCGTGTCCAGTCCTCCGTCTCCCTCCCTCCGTTCGATGCTCCCGAACTCCGCGGCCGAACGTTCGGACTGGATTCGCCACACTTCCGGTGCCGGCGGCACCGGGGAGGGCAACTGCCAGAAGCCGAGTTGGTTCGAGGCGTGGGAGCGCACCATGGCCGTGTGGTCCGGGAGAGACGCAAGCGTCGACTCGAGGGCCGCCCGCTCCGGCGGTGCGGTGGTCCCGGAGGTCAGCAGCGAGACGACCCGGAACGCCCCCGGGGGCGGCGTACGGAGCGCCACCACGGTGCCGAGCGTGGCAAGGAGGCTGCTGCCAACCGCCGTCTCGAGTCGTTCGATCGACTGGGTGGCGAAGGCCACGGCCAGACCGAACTTGCGCCCGTTCTCGGCCAGCGTTCGGAGGAGGGTCTGGGAGAAGTTCTGGGCCTCGTCGGCGAGCGCGAGGACCCGCACTTCCTCCGTCCCGAGCCCCAGCGATCGGCTCATGGCCAAGTAGAGGTGCGCAAGGAAGAGGTTGGCCACGAAGAGGGCCGGAGCCTCGCCCATCGAGCCTTTGGGGAGGTAGAAGACGAGGCTTCTTCCTTCCGCCAGCGCCTGTCCCACATCGATCGACGGACCCGAGGGGGCGACCAGCGCCTCGACGAGGCGAGAGAGCGCGAGGGGAGCGATGCGGTTCTGGCTCGAGGTGAGATAGTCCGGTACCCGTCGCTGGAGCGCGGGAAGTCCCTCCAGGAAACCCCGCAGGCGTTCGTTCTGCACCGACCGCGCGCAGACCTCCGCCTGGTGGAGGGGATCGAAGAGCAGGGAGGCGAGATCCCCGAGATTGCCCCCCGACTCATGGACGCTCCGGACACAGCTGTCGAGGATGCGCTCCATGCGCGGACCCCAGAACTCTTCACCGGTCGCCCCGAGGGGGCGCAGGGCCGCGAGGAGTTCCGCGGAGACCAGGTCTTCCGAGCGCTCTTCCTGGGATCCGAGCACGTCGACACCGACCCGCCCCGCGCCCCATTCCCGGGCGCCATCGACGATGATGACGGACCTCCGGCGTTCCTCGCTCATCCGCGCGAGGGCCGCCGGCCCGAGGTCTCCCTGGAGGTCGAAGAGCGCAACGGGAACGCCGTTGCGGACCGCCTCGGCGGCGAGCGCGGCGAGGTACTGGGTCTTTCCGCTCCCGGTCATGCCCACGATGCCCAGGTGGCGCAAGAGCTCCCGGTCCGTGAGCATGCCTTCGTCGGCCCCCCACCACCCCCAACCCAATCGCCATCGGGCGGGGGGGTTTGACCGGGCCGGCAGACGGAACTCGGGCACGATCCACCCTTGAGCCAGCCGCTCGACCGGTGGGACCGGCCCCGCTCCGCTGTGGAAACGGCAGATCGAGCGGTTGTACCACTCCGACCCGGCCGCGCGCTCGGCGTGAGAACCCGGCGCCCAGGGTTCGAAGGTGGCTCCGATCGCGGTCGCCCAACGCACTCCGATCTCGTCCCGGACCTTCTCGGCCTCGATGGGTGTACCCGCGGCAGCGATCCGTAGGTGAGCGCTCAGCGCCCCGGTGTCCAGGCGCTCGAAGAATCCCTGGACCGTCCACCGCGCCTGGGGGAGCGGGAACCCGACTAACTTGAGCGGAGGCGGGCTCCGCAGGTTCTCGCTCCAGACCAGGCGTCCAAAGAGGAGGCGCTCTCCCGGCCGTGGGGCGAGAGGGGAGGGTCCCACCTCCCTTCGGAAGCTCCGCATCGGAGCCGTGCCGCAGTGCTCTTCGGCGATTGTGACCGCGGGAGGCGCGAGCGTTCGAAGGAACGCCCCCTCCCGGTCCACACCGTTCTCCACCCACATCATTCCCTCGGGTACGCTGCTCAGCCGGCCGAGCCAAGTGGCGAGGAGCCCGTCCGCGGTCGTCGCGGCGCCCAAGCTCCGGTGTTCCAGCCAGGGGTGAGCGCTCATGCCCGCACCTCCCGGTAGAGGGGGTAGCGGAGCACGAGATAGCTCCCGATCGGGACCAGCAGGAAGAGTCCTCCCCGCCCATCCCGCATGACGAGGTGCGGTCCTGGGTTCAGGGGGCAGAACACCCGCCCCTCGACCACGCGCACGTTCTTTCGTTCAGACGGTCGATAGCTCCTTTTCTGGTGAGCGTTCCCGCTCACGATCCGTACACCGGACATTTTCTCTTCCGGGCCGGCGGCGAGGTGGGGATTCGCCCGGCCCCTTGGTGGCCGTTGCTCGGGGCGGAGCCGGCGAGGGCCCGGTGGCTCACCCGGTACGGGGGAGCCTCCTGCGGGCGCTCTCGCGCAAAGTTCCGCAGAAGAGAGGTCCGGCGAGCAATGCTGGTGGCACTGCATCCGGCTCGGGTCGGCGGCCCACGTCGATGGGACATTCCCGCCGTACCACGCTCTCCCCTTGTCACCGGGGAACGGTCGATCGGAAAGGGTTCGGTCCACGGGGGACCGGAAGAGGCTCCGCTACGGCCGAAGAGGGGGTCCCGGAACTATCCCTTCACCCGGGAGCATCCGCTCGGCGGTCGGCGCACGGCATCCGGGTTCGGACCGGACGATGCAGGCGGCGGAGACGTTGGAGCGAGGCGGGCTCGAGACTCGGACGGGGGACACAGGGGGTGCCAGGGTCCGGTCGGGAACGCGGGCCGCTCAGGGGGGTCGATGGATCGTGGGGTCGAACGGGCTCAGGAGCGGGTGACCGGGCTCGGGAAGAGCGACGGGGCCGGCGGTGAGCGGGGGTTCGAACGGACGGTCCGAAGTGTGGTTACGGGCCCGCCGACCGGAGGCGGTTACTTAGGAGGACCGGCCGTGGCGTGATTGTTGAGCGGTGGGGTCTCTTGCAATCGCAGCTCGTGGAGCCGGCGGATGCGGAGCGCGGTGAACAGTGCGAGGAGCGCGGCCACGAGCGCGAAGAAGTAGACGACCCCCCAGGTGTTCCAGAAGGTGTAGAACTCCGCGGAGACGGCAAGTCCCACCGCCATCCCGGTCGCGATGGACAACGAGTAGAAGGACATGGTCGTCCCCCTCCGGGATTGGCGGGAGGAGTCCGTGAGCGCCGCCAAGGAGGAGGGGCCGAAGGCGAGCGCCGGGATGGCGCTCAACCCGATCCCCGCGATCAATAGGGCCCGCAGGCCGCTGATCCCAAAGATCGCCACCAGGGATCCGAAGAGGAGCACGCCCAGGAATCCTGCGACCCCCACGAGCATGATCCGGGTCCTTCCGAGACGGTCGGAAAGTCGTCCATAGAATGGCTGGGTGAAGAGCAGCAGGCTGCCGGCGATCAGGATACCTCCCCCCAACTCCCAGGACGGGATGTTGAGCGTCGAACCCGCTTCGCCGAGGAACGCGAACAACGCTCCCAGCAGCATGTAGATGGGCATCCAGGGGAGCACTACGAGGAGCACGTCGGTGCGAAGGAGGGCGTCCTTGATCTCGGCCCGGTCGAAGGCCCGTTGGATATGCGTCTCCTTGAGCCCGCGGGAAAGCGCCATCAGCGCGACGAGGGCGACCAGCACGACCCCGGACCCGATGTCGAACACGACGGAGAGGTTTCCCGGGTGGGCCTTTCCGTTGAGGACGCTGACGAGGATGAGGCCGAGGGCGTAGCCCCAGATCCATCCGGCCAGGTTGAACGAATCGAAGCGGCCCATCTCGAACCCGCGCTCGTTGCGGGCGCTCACGTCCCCCGTGACCGCGAGGGAAGCGGCCAGGATGGAGGCGCTGGAGAGCCCGAACGCCCCCGAGATGAGCGTCTGGTAGAGCGGGTCCCGGGTGAAGGCCATGGCAAAGAGAAGGACCGAGCCGAAGAGCAGGCCCACGCGGAGGATCGGGAGGCGGCCGAAGCGGTCCGCGGCGATGCCCGCGAACAGCACGGTCGAGGCCTCGATCGCCGGGGAGGCCGCGGCGGTGAGTCCCGCCGTCTCCACGGTGTTGCCGAGATAGAAGGTGTAGACGCCGAGCGCGAGCCCGTAGCCCAGCCGGATGAGAAAGGTGGAAAGGAATACCGCGGGAAGCAGCGTCCGCTCAGATCGCTCCGTCACGTTGGGTCGGGTCCTCGCACCTATTCTCGTTCCACCAGTTCGAGCCAGACTCCGTTCGGGTCCGAGACAAAGGCGATGGGGTGCTTGCCCCCCTTCAGGGTATAGGGCTCTTTGAGGATCTTGACACCGTTCGCCCGCATCTTCTCGACCGTACCCTTGAGGTCCGTGACCTCGAACCCGATGTGGTCGAGGAGGTCTCCCTCGACGATCTCCTTCTTGTCCTGCCAGTAGGTGAGCTCGATCCGCATCCCCGAGGACGGGTCCTCCACGAACGCGATCTCCGCGCGATTTTCCGGGATCGCCCGACGGGCGCCCGCCTTGAGACCCATCACTTGGGTGTAGAACCGCAGGCTCTCGTCCATGTCCCGGACGGTGATCGAGGTGTGGGAGATGCGCATGTCGCTACCTATCGGCCAAAAGATTTATCCGTTCCGACCCATATTTCCCAACCGAGCGAGGAGGTGCTGGGACCCATGTGCAACACATGCGGCTGTAAGAACAAGAAGAAGTAGATGTTCCCCGTTCCCGTACGGACGGTGGCACATACTACCGAACCCCTTCTAATTTCTGGGCGGGGAATCCTCCCCGCCCGGGCGCGCCCCCTCGGATCTTCTCCTTCCCCCCGTCCATCCGATTGGCTGAAGTACGTTTCCCCTCATCATCCCCCGGAGTCTCGCATCGAGGTGTCCTTTGCCGAACAAGAAAGAAGCTTTGGAGCTTCGCCGAAAACGGGCGGCGAGCGCCCACTTCCATATCGAGCCCGCCCCGGGCGAGCTTCCTACCTACCGCGTGGAGAGCTCGAGCGGGGGGACGTACCGGGTGCTCCTTCCGGAGTTCCCGAGCCGCGAGGGGGCCCAGTGCAGTTGTCCGGACTTTCTCTCTCGGGGACTCGGGACCTGCAAACATCTGGAGGCGGTCCTGGCCTACGCGGCCCTCAATCCCCCCCGGGCCGCGCCCCCGAAGGCGGTAGTCCCTTTCGACTGGAGCGAGCTCGAGCGCAGAACGGACCTTCTTGTGATGGACCCTCCCCCCGGCCAACGCTCGGCCGTGGATCTCGCGAAGCGGATGCGAAGGCTGGGATCCGAATTCCTCGGATAGCCCCTCGGTTCGCTTCTGCGAGCCACGACGGCATACCCAATATAGACCCGTGCGCCTTCGGTCACTTGAGGGCCATGAGCAGGATCTACACCCGCGGAGGGGACCGGGGAGAGACGGGTCTCCGCGGAGGGGCTCGGGTGCCCAAGAGCGACTCCCGGATCGAAGCCTCTGGGGACCTCGACGAGCTCAACGCCTGCCTAGGGATCGCTCGGGCCGAGATGTCGCCCGCGATGCACGACCTGGCGGAGGTCGTGGAACGGATCCAGCACGAGCTCTTCATCCTCGGGGCGGAGATCGCCTCCTCGCTCACCCCCGGGGAGAAGCCCCCGGCCCAGCACATCCTCCCGCGGCACATTCAGCGCTTGGAGGCGGACATCGACCATTTCTACGCCCCCTTCAAGGACCTCAACACGTTCGTCCTCCCCTCCGGAGGTCGGGCGGGGAGCCATCTCCACCTCGCCCGGACCATCGCCCGCCGGGCCGAGCGGGCGTTGAGCCATCTCTCCAAGACCCACCCGGTCCGGGAGGAGGTCATGAGCTACGTGAACCGGCTCTCGGACGCGCTCTTCGCCCTCGCACTTTCGGCGAACCGAGCCGATAGCTTTACAGAGTCGCACCCTGACTATACGCGGTGAGCAAGGCATGGAGGTAGGGCTGGTCGGGAAGCCGAACGTCGGAAAGTCCACCCTCTTCAACGCGCTCACGCTCTTGGATGTCCCCGTCGCTCCGTACCCCTTCACCACGATCGATCCGAACCGGGGCCAGTCCTACATTCGCAAGCCCTGTCCTCACGGGGAAAAGGGGACTTCGTGCACCCCGGGGAACTCGCCCTGCGTCGCGGGAGTGCGAAGGATACCGGTGACCCTCGTGGACGTGGCTGGGCTCGTGCCCGGCGCCCACGAAGGAAAAGGTCTCGGAAACAAGTTCTTGGACGATCTGCGGGCGGTGAACGGGTTCCTGAACGTGGTGGATCTTTCCGGGGCCACCACGCCCGAGGGACAACTGGCCGCCCCTCACTCGAACGACCCCAGTGTGGAGGTGCGCTTCTTGGAAGAGGAGATGTCGCTCTGGGTCGCCGACATCCTGGGACGGCAGTGGGACCGGGCGATGCGCGGGGTCGAGCTCCAGGGAGATCGGGTGGAGGAGGTCCTCGCGGAGCGGCTCACCGGTCTTTCGATCACTCCGCGGGACATCCTGTTCGCCCTTCGAGCCACCGGGCTTGATCCGGCCCGCCCTTCGCTGTGGTCCCCGGAGCAGAAGGTCGCGCTGTCCGTTCAATTGCTGCGGGCGGCGAAGCCGCGGCTCATCGTTGCGAACAAGTCCGATCATTCCGTCACGGAGGATCTCGAACATCTGCGGGACGCCGTTCACCCCTTGTCGGTGCAGGCCGCGAGCGCGGACCTCGAGCTCACGCTGCGGAAGGCGACCAAGGCCCACCTCATCGACTACGAGCCCGGCTCCGATCACTTCACCATCGATCCCGGGGCATCGCTCTCCGCTCGGCAGCGGGAGGCCCTGGACCGCATCGCGGAGTATCTCCGTCAGTGGAAGACCACGGGGGTGATCGAATCCTTGGAGCGTCTGGTCTTCGAGGGGCTCCATCGTATCGCGGTCTTCCCCGTGGAGGACGAAGGCCGCTGGACCGATGGGAAGGGACGCGTGCTCCCGGACGCCCATCTCGTCCCGGCCGGTACGACCGCTCGTCAGCTCGCCTACATCGTCCACACGGACCTGGGCGAGGGATTCGTACGGGCGATCGATGGCCGGACCCATCGGGCGCTCAGCGCGGATCACGAACTCCACGACGGGGACGTGGTCAGCATCGTGTCGAGGAAATAGCGCGCCCGACCTCTCCTTAGGTGGTTCCGGTCGAGGCTCGCCCCGTGGCGCACGTCTTTTCAGAAAGGATTAATTTCCCATTGTCCTAGAGCGCGCCGTTCCTGCGGACCTTGGAGCGATTCCGGCCGCAGCGAGCTCTATCATGTCCGCACCATCTGAGGCCAAGGGGCATTCAACCGCCAGTCCCCCCACCGCGCACCCTCCGGAGGAGGAGCTGGGTTCGGTCGGCGCACCGCCCCCTTCCCCGACTCGACCCGTCTCCACGGCCCAGGCAGGGTCCGTGCTCGTGGTCTTGGTGGTCGG
>JAKAOF010000050.1 GCA_021823345.1 Thermoplasmata archaeon | reverse complement strand
GCGGGACTGCCCTACAACGCAGCGGCCACCGGTCCAGCGCTCAACCCCGGACTGGTCGAGATGCGGTTCGGACAAGGCACCTCGGGCTACGTGGCCATCGTGGGCAGCGGTCCGTACTACGTGAGCAGCTTCGCCCCCGGAACGAGCTACCAGCTCAGGGTCAACCCGGCGTGGGCCGGCACTACCTGTGCCTGGACTGGATGCATCCCCGCCACCTTCCCCGTCAAGACGGTGAACGTGGTCTGGGAAGCAACCCCCCAGGAAGGAGAGATCGCGCTGGAGAACGGTCAGGCGGACTTCGCGAGCGTCCCGTCCACGGACTTCTCGAGCGTGCTAATCCCGCTGGTGCAGAAGGGAAAGGTCACCGTGACCTCGGCTACGAGCTTGTCGATCTTCTTCTCGAACTTCGACATGTCGTTCAGCCAGACCGGGGCCGCAAGCCTGCTGGCGCAATCCGGAACGGGCTTGACGCTCAACGCGCCAAGCAACTTGTTCCAGGACCTGGCTTTCCGCCAGTTCCTGATCCACGCGTACCCGTACGCCACCGTGCAGAGCCAGTTCAACACGGTCGATGGAATCTCGCTCGCAGTCCTCTACGGAGGAGCCATTGCGAAGTACATGGGTAACTATTATCCCACGAATGTCTCGTGGGACATGGTGGACCCGGTCAACAGCGGGGCTTCCTCGTGGTGGACCAACGTGACGAGTGAGGCCGGAGGGATCGCAGCGGCAGCGTGTACGACCGCGAAGCCGTGCATCTTCCCGTTCGCCTCCTACACGGGCGCGCCTACCCAGGATGAGATCAACAAGCTCTGGGTGAGCGACATCGAGACCTACTCGCACGGAGCGGTGGAGCCCGTCCCGGTGGACATCAACTTCTACAACCTCGTGGTGAACAGTGAGTCACCGGCAGGGACGAACCCGATGCCGATGTACGAGCTGGGCTGGGCGCCGGACTTCCCGGACCCGACCGACTACGTGGGCCCGCTCTACTACCCCAACTCGACCTACGGTGAGGGAGATGCGCTGTGGCAGGGCCTGGTCGGCACGGGCACCTACACCTCGACCTGTTCCTCGGGATACGAGTGGGCAGCAAGCGGTGGAGTGACCCAGACCTGCCAGGGCTACGCCTACAATGAGATGATCAGCCTGATGAATGCGGCAGCGTACGACACGAACCTGCAGCAGCGGGCCCTTCTCTACAACGAGGCGGAGCACATCGCACAGCAACTCGGGATCTTCACTCCGAACCCCGGACAGTCCGGAACCACCTGGATCTCGGCAAGCTGGCTTGCGGGCAACTCGATCAACACCAACCCGACCATCGGAGGAGGCAGCGACAACACCTTCTTCACGCTACAATACCTGTAGACGGGAAGGGAACGATTGGACGCCTGAGGCAGGGGGGCAACCCCCTGCCTCCAAACTTTTTCTAGAATTTATCGGCTCTTTCAATCTGTAACGTGAATTCACCGCGGCGAAGTCATTCACTATCTCTCAGTGGAGAGGACGTTGGGGGTCTGATGCAAGAGCCAAAAGCGTCCCGGCTGTTAGCGCTCCGATTGGTTGTAGGGCGATTGTAGAGTCGAGCCGTTGCTCAGGGTGGGGGGGAGCGGAAGGTCTTTCCGCAGGGTCCCCGCGAGAAAGGAACGGTCCCCTATGCGGCTGGGGGGGTAGGAGTTTCTTCGGTCGGGGGAGCTTTGCCGTAGTCCGAGGAGACCAGGCGTTCTTCCCGGCGGCCGCACCGTGTGCAGACGAGCTTGTTGTCCGCCAGCTTCGCGAGCATCGCGTGACATTCCTGGCAGCGTGCCGACACGACACCCATACCTGGGCCCTGCGTAGTGAGCTTCACAGCGGGGTACCCCTGGAGGATGCGGGCCTTGATCATGTCACCAACCGCGAATTCCTTCTCCAGCCGGTCCACGTAGGAGTCCTTAGCCTTGGAAATATGGACGGTCCCGTCTGGGTATCCCGGCACGATCCGTCCGTTGGCCGCAGAGCACAGCACAGTGGTCACGAGTAGCATCGACTTGATCTCCTCCACCCGGGCGTACACCACATCCCCTTCGGATACGTGGGGGATCTCATGGAGCGCTCGGACCGATATGGTCTTGCTCGCCGATTCGAGGTCGGGGTAGCCCATCACGGAGGCGTAGATGGTCCCCTTGTATTCGTAAGTGCCCCTTCCGGGGGCAATCTCTTCCGCATTGCCCAGTTGTTCGCCTGGCAGTACCAGTCCCTTGTTGGTCTTCATTGCTCGTTCTTCCGGAGGATCCAGCGGTCCACTTGGAGTTCCGCCGCTCGCTCGGTGTGGAAGGCGAAGACGGGCGGAAAGCGCCAGGTCGACCTCGAGTGCTCCTCGAGTCGGATGGAGTGGGGGAGAACGTTCCGCTCTATAAGTCTTTGTGACCCGGGTCCGGCGAAGAAGTACATTCCACCCCCTTTCTTGAGGGCTGAAACGGCAACCTGGAGGAAGGGAACGATCGCACCATGCTTCTGCACTCCAAATGGCGGGTTCATGACGATCGTCTCCGCGGGCTCGATCGGAGTCTCCGGGATCCGCCCAAGCTTCCAATCAACGCTCACCTGGGTGCGCTGGGCGTTCGACTTGGCAACCTTTAGGGCCCGTTCGTCCCCATCGATCCCCGTCACACTTCCGGCACCCAGCAACGCGGCACCGATGGCTAGGATCCCCGTGCCGCAACCTATGTCCAGAACCGACTTTCCGGTGATGTCCCCTCGAGCGTGCGCGTCCCACAATAGCCGGGCGCCCCACTCAGGGGGGGTCGCGACCTGTTCCAGCGTCGGGTCCTGTTCCGGGAAGGGCTCCAGTTCCGAGAGGACGCGCGTCAATGAGGATAGTTTCCAGGGACGATCCTTCATGCGGGGAGTCGGATTTGAACCGACGAACGCTCTACGCGGCGGGATATCTGGGATGAAGGGAAGGTTCCCTTTCCTCTCTTAAGTCCCGCGCCGTTTCCGGGCTTGGCTATCCCCGCGCGCGAGAAGGTCTACCGCCTCGAGGGGGCGGCGGGAGGGGCCGGTGGTGCCGCGGTCGCCGTCTTGGGCGGGACCGAGGTCGTCCTGCGCACCGCAACCCTGCGTGGGAAGTACTTCAGCAGCACGATGTCGTTCACGGCCGCCACCCAGCGGAAGGGTACGTTCACGCTCGCCGAGTCCTCGACTAAGAGCGGGTTGGTGTCCGCCACGAAGAGCCCATCCACCTTCGCATTCTCGATGTCCACAACGACGTTGGAAACGTCGCCGAGGAGTCGGGCGTCGTTCGTGTAAACCTGCCTTCCAATGACCTCGGTCAGTTCGACGAGCATGCCGGTAGCCATAGACGGGAGGGGTTTAAGGTTTCGGCTCCGCCTCGACGTGGCGGACTTGACGATTGTAGAACCCGACGGCTTCCCGGACCGTGTTGGCGTCCGCGGCTCCTTTGTCTTCCCGGAACTTTCCCGTGAAGCGCGGAAATCGGAGCGCGAGGCCATACCCCTCGCGGATGAGGCCGCTCGCCGCGGAGTGCACGGGGGAAAGTGACAGTTCCGCTCCCCGCAGCTCGAGGACGATCTGCGGGTCGACCCACAGGTCTGGCGTGAAGGTCGTCTCTACCGAGGCCGGCTTCTGGGGAACTGCGATCCGATCCAACTGCTCGGTCAGTCGGGCGAGGGCGGCTTCGTCAAAGCCCGTTCCGACCTTGCATAGCGTGGAGAAGCACTCTCGGTCCGGGTCATAGAGCGCCATGAGGAACGCCCCATACCACTGGGAGCGCTTTCCCCTCCCCCGATAGGCGCCCACGATGACCGCGTCGATCGTGTCTCCGAGCTCGGTCGTGTACTCCCGCTTGTACTTGATCCAAAGGAACCCCCGGCCGCCGGCCTTGTACCGGGACTCGGCGGAGAGGGATTTCGCCACCACGCCCTCGCATCCATCTGAGAGCGCCCGTTGAAAGAATGCTTCTGCCGAAGGGACGTCCGAGACCACCTCCCGGGTGGCGAAGTCGATGCGCTCTCCTCTCTTCGTTACGGTTTCGAGCGCCGTGCGTCGTTCAGGATAGGGGGTATTCAAAAGGCTCACCTCACCGCGCATGAGGAGGTCGAAGAGGAAGAGCCGGACCGGCACCTCCTCCGCCATCCGCTCAAGGTCGTACTTGCGACCCCGACGACGGGAAATGTCCTGGAAGGGTCGCAGCTCACCGGTCTCGAGGTCCACCGGCACACACTCCCCTTCGACGATGACGGGCAGCTCCCGAAAGGCATCGGGGAGTGCCTTGGCCACGTCAGGGAACTGCGCGCTCAGGTCCTCCAGTCGTCGCGAGAAGAGCTTGACACTGCGGTCGGCGCTCACGTGCGCCTGGACCCGCAGACCGTCATACTTGTACTCCAAGGCCATTTCCTTCCCCATGCGCTCGAAGACGTCCGCAAGGGACCTCTCCCGTTCCGCCAGCATCGGCCGGATCGGCTTGCCCCACCGGATCGACACACGCTGGAGCGCCGAGAGCCCCCCTTGGGAGAGCAGGCTCCCGATCTCCCCGAGGTCCGACGAGACATTGAAGGCCTCCTCGATGGCGATCCGGGCGGCCTTCGGGTCGGTGCCTCCGTGGATGTCCGCCAACGCATCCAGGAGCGTCATCTCCTTCACCCCGAGACGCAGCTTGCCAAGGAGAAACCGAACGAGGTGCTTGGCCTCGATCGGGGAAGCTTGGGCGAGGAGATCCGCCATGACCTTGATCTTGGATTCTTGGGAACCCTCCCCAGAGATCCGCGTGATGGCGCTCAGCGCCTCATACGTCCCCAGGATGCTCAGTGCGGGCTTTCCAGTGGGTTCGGTCGACATCTTCGATCGAGCTTCGAAGGCCGCCTCGCCCATGTCGCCCAGCGCCACCACCCGTTGTTTGAGTGCCGTCTCCTCGGATACGGTGGCAAGTGCCAGTGCCTTCAGAACGAGGGCATCTCCGGCGCCCAGTTCCACCCCCTCGTACTCGGGACGTAGCTGGCCCTGGAGCATATAGAGTGCCGCGGGCATCTCCTCCCGGTTGAGCTGTCTTAGGAGTTCGGAGAGCTTTGCCCGGATCTCCAACCGTTTGGAGATCTCGGAGATCTGCTCGCAAGCCTCCGCGAATTCGAGATACCTCATCGCGGCGGGCCCTGGGCGATGGCACGACGCAGTTCGCCAAGGTTGTCCTGCGGACTCTTCCCGTTCCCGTAGACGGAGTTCCCGCAGACGAAGAAGTTCGCCCCGGAGCGGGCCGCCGAGGGGGCGGTCTCCAGGGTGATGCCCCCATCGATCGAAAGGTCGATAGAGCGGCCCGTGCGGTCGAGCAACTTCCGGGCGGCAGCCAACTTATCCGTCGTAGAGGGAATGTACTTCTGGCCCGAGAAACCGGGATAGACTCCCATCACGATGAGCTCGTCGATCTCCGGAAGAAGGGACTCGACCCGGCTCAACGGGGTGTCCGGGGAGATGGCGATCCCCGGGCGTGCATTGAGCCGTCGCGCTTCGGTGATCAGCTTCCGATGGTCCCCCTGGCTCTCGATATGCATGGCGAGGGTCGCACCGCCCACCTTCGCGAACTCTCCGAGGTACTTCTCGGGTTCAGAGATCATGAGGTGGATGTCGAGCGGAAGGGAGGTCCTTCGTCGAACCGCTTTGACCAGTGCCGGCCCGAACGAAATGTTCGGGACAAAGTGTCCGTCCATCACGTCCAGATGGAATGCTCCCGCCCCGCCCTCCTCGGCCGCCTGGATCGCGCTCGATAGGTCGGCAAAATCCGCGCTCAGCAGTGAAGGGGCCAGCACGACGGATTTCTCCCCGTGAGACATCGGCATCTCCCAGCTTCGGGCACTATTTATCACATGGGGCGCCTGTAGATGGTTTTCGGAAGGGATATATCCTCGCGGGAGTCCAACCGTGAGGGGAGTCCGTAGCATGACCTTCGTCTTCGCAACGCCGACTCCCTTGGATCAATGAAGGTCGTGCTTTCTTTGGGCGGTTCGGTGATCGGGGAGAACCCGTCACCGCAGCGACTGAAGGACCTGGCGGCGGCCCTTGAAACGCTCCGGAACGCCGGTGACGAGGTGCACGTCGTGGTGGGCGGGGGGCCGCTCAAGAACCAGTTCGGGGAGATTGCCCGCTCTGCGGGACTCAGCGAGTATACCGCGGATGTGCTCGGGATTCAACTGACCCGGATCTATGCCCGACTCATCGCCGGGGTCATTGGCGATGGCGCCTCTGGGTTCATCCCGGAGAGCGTGGAGGAGGCCGTCCGTGCACGCTCCGGCGGGAAGACGGTCGTCATGGGGGGCACCGAGGCCGGTCACTCCACCACCGCGGTGGCCGCCTTGTTCGCTGAGGCGATCGGGGCCCCCCTCCTCTTGAAGCTCACCGATGTGAACGGCGTGTATTCCCAAAACCCGAAGAAGTTCCCCAACGCCATCCTCTACGATGAGGTGACCTACGGGGAACTGACGCAGATCCTGGGGACCCCAGAGTTCGCCGCCGGTACCTACGATGTGCTCGACTCGGTCGCGCTCGGGGTACTGGGCCGTTCTTCGATCGACACCGTATATTTCGAAGGTGCGAGCACGATGGGAAACATCGTCCGTGCCCGGTCGCACTCCCTCGGCACGCTCATCACCTCGGATGCTCGGGCCAACGCCATGCGGAAGACCCTAGAAGATGTGCTCCGATCCCTGGGGCTCAGCGTATCCAGCGGGACACCCACCGAGCGGGGAGCGCTCCCCACCCGGTGCGTGGTGGGCTCGACCACCGGGTTCCGCGTGAGCGTCACCTATCGGCTCTCCTCTTGGACCGGCACCTCCGCGGTAGAAGACGCGGTCCGGGCCGCCGCTCTTGCCAAGGCGGATATTCCCGTGCTCGTCGCCGGGGGATTCTCCCCCGGTGCGGTGGACCTCGCTCAGAAGAAGGAGGTTCGTCGGTTCTCGCTGGGACACTACGAAGCTCTGCGACACCAAGGTTCGAAGACGCGTCCCGCGACGGGACCGTCCTCGTGGACGGAACTCTTCTCAGCGGTCGATTGAGGTCGCCTGCGCGAACTCTACGGCGGAAGTGGTGATCCGTCCTACCTCGGGATCCGGGAGTTCGGCAAATTCTTCGACTGGGTGACCTCCCTTTCGGCCCGGAAGGCGGCCATGAGGAGTTCATGCTCTTCGGGAGTGCTCACGAGCGCCACTGGCAAATGCTGTGTTCCCGTGCGAAAGATGCCCTCGGAAAAGCCCGAGGTGGCGGGGAGTGCCGTCTTCTTCAGCCATGCTACCTCGTCTTCACTCAGGCCCAGGAGCGAGGCGACCCGCTCTCCCCCGTCCCGCAGCCGGAGCAGAAGGACGCTGTCCAGGTTCAGGATCACCGAACGGCTCTCTTCGGACCCCAGGAAGTCCTCCGGGTTCTGACTGAGCAGCTCGAGTCCGCCGTGATAGTGGCGGGCATGTCGGACCAGATAGTCCAGATAGCTCGAGACCCCCGGCGTCCGGGCCAGGTAGTGCGCCTCATCGATCACGAGGAGCTTCGGTCCCTCCCGCCGACGCATCTCGCCGTGGATGAAGTCGAGCAGCAGGATGAGGTAGAACGGCATTTCCGACGGGGTGATGCCCGAAAGGTCGAACCCCAGCAATCGGTCCGAGAGGTTCATCTCGGTCGGGTAATTGAGGTGGTGGAGCGAACCATCGAGCAGTGGCCGAAGTAGCAAGAGAAGTCGCTTCGGGGTACGAGACTCCTGTTCCAGCGCTTCGTAGAGGTCCTCCATGATCGGCGGATGCTCGGGGAAGCTCCCCTCGTAAAGTCCGCTCAGGGCCGTATCGACCATCGCCAGCTCCTCGTCCGTGACCGACGGAATGAGCGCACGAAGGAGGGTGTTCACGGTCGAGGTCTTCAACCGCACATCTCCACCCGTGGTCGCCGGGTCGAGTGGATTGATGCTGACCTCGTCGGTCCCGGCCCGGTGTACGGCCCCACCCATCGCGCGGACCACCTGGGTCAAGCCACCGATGGGATCCAGGACGAACAGGTTGAGATCGGGGTGTCGATAGCGCAAGCGAAGCCATCCGACCGCGCTGGCATGGGTCTTCCCGCTCCCGGTCTGTCCGAAGACTGCGGAGGAGTGACTTTGGTGTCCGAAGCGATCCCAGAGCAGGGGCGTCCCCTCGGCCGCATGGAGCCCGAGGAGCACCCCTCCGGGCTCCTCAAGACGGTCCTCCCAGAGGGGCAGGAGCGAGGCAATACCATCGTCGGTGTGAGGATGGCCCATGCTCGTGGAGAACGGAGTGGCCGGACCGATGGCGCTCAGCAGGGGGGCGACCCGGTAGCGGGCATCCCACATTCGGAAGCCCAACCAGGCGAGGTCCTTCTCCAGAGTTCGGGCCCCTCGCTCCCCCTCTCGGCTGGTACGACCGCTCACAACGAAGCCTACCACCGCGTTCCATAGGCGTGTCGAGCGGGAAACCACCGCCTCCTCCAACCCGGAGATGGCGTCCGCCTCTTGGCGTAGTGTTGCAACCCGAGGGTCTCCCTCCGAGCGGATCGAGCCCAATTCCGCCTCGATGGAAGCACGTTCGGTCCGTATCTCCCGAAGAGCGTCGATCGGGGGGACGATACGGACGCGGAGGATACTGGTGGCCGAAAGGTCGGCACTCCCAAGGGGCGTGAGTGCCGGGACCCCGAGCTCGCGCGGGTAACGATGGACGACGAGCGGGACCCGATGGACCCCCCGTGACACATACTCCCCCCTTTCCTCTCGTGCGGGGGTCTCGTTCTTTCGTTGGGAGCACGGTAGACCGAACACCTATCCCTCCAGCCTCACCTTTCCGAGGAGCGGCCATCCGTCCCGCGCTCGGGCGTTCAGGAGCAGCCAGGGAAGCGCACAAGCGACCCAGCCGAGAACGCCCTCTCGCCAGCCGAGCGGGCCTTCCCCACCAAGGTACCATCCCCACCCCGCGCTGACGGGCCCGAGAACTTGGACAAGGGTGGTGGTCCGATAGGGATGTCCCGGACCAAGATGCTCGCAAAGCAGGACCGCATCGGATAACAGGACGAGGAGTGGGATGTTGAACAACAGGATGCCGGCGATCCCCCCCGTGGAAAGCGCGGTGGTAAAGAGGACCAGGTACGGTAGGATGGCCCCGAGGGTGAGGTGCCGGAAGTGGTCCATCGGAGGGCGGGGTGGACTCGGCTTGTCTTCCTTCACAAGAACTCACCCGGCCGAAGTGATCCAACGGATGCTCTCCCGGAGATCCCGACCTTCGGCTCTCTTCCACCCTTCCAGGAACAGATTTTCTTCGATCAAGCGGTCGTGGGGCGTGTTCGACGGGATGCCCAGCATCAGGGTGGCTCGGTGCTTTCCTCTCACGCTGGATTCGATCAGGCGACGGTACGCCGTGATCGGCGGGGACCCGGAAGGTCCATCGCTCGGGAACAACGCTCGTGGGTCCCACCGTCGGGCCAATCGGCAGAAGAGGGCTTCCTGCAAGGGCGCGGTGGCCAGCAGTCGGGTAAGACGGAGTGCGACTGCGTGGAGCTCTTCCGGAGCCCGACCGTAGATCGGGTAGGGTTCCCGAAGATAGAAGTTCCACCACCGCCCGGAGGGATCCTTCCAGACAGCGTTGAACAATTGGCCGGTCGGAGGTATCCCGCCCCGGCGGAACAACATGAATGCCCCCCGTCGTAGCAGATGGGCAAGCAGTGTTTCCTCGCGGATCCGGACGAGAACGAGAAAGGCGCCACTGGAGATCACCAAGAGCCCCGCCCATGGCCCGACGATGATGGTGGCCAGCCCGGCCAGGCAGGCGAAGAAGGCGAACCGGAGGAAATCCCTCGGGTCCTCGAACGGGCCAATGGACATCCGGCGTCCAAAACGCTCCGGTACGGACACCTTCATGCGGCGCTCCGGCGCAGCTTGGTTGGGAGTGGAGATGGCGGCGAAGTCCGGTTTCCTTGGACACGGTCCTTGCTCTGCATCAAGTGGGTCCCGAGCCGACCGATCCCCTTTCCAGCTCCCCACATCACGGCCGCCGCGGTTCCGGCGGGCCCTCCCGCCGCTCCCGCGGCACTGGAAAGCCGGGAACCCGAGCGCTCAGTCAGCAGGGCAGCCTTGCCCCCCGTAGATCCCGGGGGGTGAAGTCCCTCCGAGAAGCCCGCCATTCCGGACCGCATGGTGCCGCTCGAGGCTCGGGTCGCCTTGTCGTAACCTCCGCTCACCCCGCTCGTGGTGATGCTTCCGACATGAGGGAAGCCGGAAGAGCTGAGGCTGGCCCCCACCTGGGTGATCAACATCGACATCCCCACGGCCACGGCGAGGAGTCCTCCCACCATGAGAACGCTCGGTGACCCCACGGCAAGCTCCAAAGGGATCACGACCAGGCTGGGAAGGAATGCCATCTCGCCGAAGAGTCTCCACGCCCGC
>JAKAOF010000049.1 GCA_021823345.1 Thermoplasmata archaeon | reverse complement strand
TTTTGCGGTAGCGGAACCGTGCCGGTGGCGGCCCGACTTGCCGGTGCCGCGGGGATCGGGAACGACATGCTTCCCCTCGCCGCGTTCGTATCCCGCGCAAAGGGACTCTGGGAAGTGGATTCGAGCGAATTGCTGAGGGCCGCAAGAAGAGTGGAGCTCAACCCGAGAGAGCCGGTCGAGGACCCCCCCTTCCTTCGCGAGACGAGATCCCACTTCCCCCCCCGAGTGTTGAGATCGCTCCTTCGGCTCCGAGAGAGTGTCGAACGGGAGCCGGAAGGTCCGGTCTCCACTCTGCTTCGACTAGCGTTCGCTGAGATCCTCATCGACTCGAGCAATCTCAAGAGATCCCCGTGCCTCGGTTATGCGAAAAAGAGCGGGTTGGGTCCCTCGGTCCCGTTCCGACTGTTCCGGGACCAGGTGCGCCGCATCGCCGAGGACCTGGATGACCTCCAGACCCGCCGGGAGACTTGGGGGCCTCCCCTTAAGATCTTGCAACACGACTCCGGACAGGCCCCTTTTCCGGCGAACGGGGTGGACATCGCCATCACGAGTCCCCCCTACGTGAACGGAATGGACTACCCCATGAACTACAAGATCGAGATGGCATGGCTCGGCCTTGTTCGTTCCTACGATGAGCTCAAGCGGCTGCGCGAGACGATGGTCGCGTGCGACAACACTCCGACCTCATCTTTGTCCGATCGGGGACTTGATGCGCGGGTCTCCGATGACCCATGGATCCGGCAGATCCGAGAAGGCATCCGGGAGAACATCGCTCGCAAGCGGACCTACCGACGACTCAACATGGATGAGATCGTTGCGCGTTACTTCAGCGACCTCGTACCCGTCATCGAGAATGTCTACCGATCGCTCACCCCGGGAGCACGTTTCGTGGTCGTGAATGGCGATTCCTTGATGGCCGGCGTCTACGTCCCAGGAGATGCGATCTTCGCTCGTCTTGCGCGAAAGGTCGGATTCCGGGTCGAGTCCTTCGAGGTGGGGCGCTCCCGTCGTTCGGGTCAGCGGAGAGGGTTCCAACTACGGGAGACGGTATGCGTTCTGCGGAGGCCGGCCCTTTGAGGGCGACATGCTCAAGGGACATGGGTCCCTCCCTCCCAGGGTAGAGATGCCCGTCCTGATCTACTCACCGGAAGATGTCGTGTCCTTGGGAGCGGCCGAGGCCCTTCGCTCCCTCGAGGCTTTCCACGAGACGGATCCGACCGCCGGGATGCGAACGTTCCGGAGCAACGGCATCACCCTCATCGAGACGCCCGGTCACCACCTCTACGCGGACCACCTGGACGATCTCGGCGCCGACAGCATCGTAGTCTTGAGCCGACACAGCAGTGCAAAGTCGGTGCCGTCGTTCACCGTCCACCCGGTGGGGAATTGGACCGCGGATACGAAGATCGGGGGAAAGCCGAGGGAACTCTCGACCGCAGCTCCCGTCATGATGCTGCAGGTCCTAAAGTCGCTCGCTCAGCGCGCCCCACCCCATTTTTCCGTGACCTACGAGGCCACCCATCATGGCCCGTTCTTGCGGACCCCGACCCTCTATGCCGAGGTGGGGGGGAACGAGGAGGTCTGGCAGGACTCCAAGATGCACCGGTTGTTGGCCGAAGCCGTGCGGGATGCGTTAGGTCAGACGGCCCGCTTCGAGCGCATCGCGGTGGGTATTGGCGGGATGCACTACGAGTCCAAGTTCGCCCGGCTGGCCCTCGAGGGAAAGTTCGCCTTCGGACATATGATGCCGAAACACCATGCCGGGGAACTGGACATGCTCGGTCAGGCGATCGACCGTTGCCATCCCCGTCCCGACGTCGCCGTCATCGAATGGAAGAGCTTCAACTCCGAGGAGCGGAACCGGGTGATCGCTCGCCTCTCCAACCTGGGCATGGACCACGTGCGGGTCTGATCCGAGCGGGTCCTCACCGAAGCAGATCACCGTCAAAAAGGACGGAGCCAGACTACGGGTCCGAGAGCTGACTGAACAGGACCCCTTCCGCCACCTTGGGCAGGAACATGGTCGACTTCTGCGCCATGACCCGACGGGCGAAGGCCTCCTCCGCCACCCCCTCCATCGAGAGCGGAGGGACCAGGAAGGCCGTCCCGTTGGACCGTTGCGCCTCCTCGGTGGCTTGCGCGGGCGAGCGGACGAAGCTGAGCGATGCCGGGTCGACCCGAAGCGTTTCCTCGAGGAATCGGTGGAGCAACTGGAAATTGTCGCCCTCGTGTTCCAGGGGAGGGCCCGTGACGATGTAAGTGCCCACGCCACTCCGCATGAGGAATCCCTGGGTCTTCCCGTCGCGTAGTTCTCGGAGGCGGGTCAACGACCCGTCCGCGCGCGGGGATGGATCGAGACGCTGGGCGCGGGGGAACTCCTCGAGGAGCTTGCTCCGGATGGCCTCCGGTCCCCATTGGGTCGATACCAGCACCCGGTGCCACGGCAGCAGGAGCAGTGCCCGGTCGTCCGCCTCGACCAGGATGGTCAGGGGAAGGACCCCGTGTCCTTGCTCCCGGAGGTGCCTCGCGGCGGTGTATCGGTGATGCCCATCCAAGATGAGGATGCGTGTGGGTTGGAGCTTCCGCTGCAGCGCTTCCACCGTGGCGGGCTCGGTAATCGACCAGAGTCGGTGCACGCTCCCGTGGAGCGAAGCGACCACGAGAGGCGCTCGATTTGCCTCGAAGGAGAGATTTCGACGGTCAAGACCGAGGTCCCGTTCCAAGAGGTCGTTGACCTGATGATCGGCCATCTGGTAGCCCGCCATGATCGGGGCGTTGTGGATGCCGGTCGCGCGTTCGAGCTCGACCCGCTCCTCCACGCGGTCGGTGAACGTCCGCTCGTGGAGGGCGACCTCCTCCAAGTTCTCCATGCTGAGGGCGCCCACCAGGCCGAGCAGCATGTACCGGTCCCGGCGATGCTCCTCCGGGATCGTCTCGAGGATATCGGGTTCAGGACGGTACTCGATGGAATAGACGTAGAGCCCCGGGACCTCATCCCGGATGTACGCGCCGGCCCGCTTCGCTTCCGTGAGCTTCCGTGTGGCTAGTTGGACAAAGTCCCCCACCGCCATGTCGGTCCGACGTGAGGTGAATTGGGCGGCGTTGTGCGGGCGAGCCTCAAGCTGACGGTGCTCCTCCCACCCGATCGTGTCGTACACCGGAGCAACGAGGTCGTTGGGGTCAAATCGGGAGGGATCCGGATGCCAGGCCCGCAACGGTTCCAGCCGCACCACTCGAAGTCCCCACCTCGTCCGCCGGTGGGGGATGACCCCCGGGGCATAAGCTTTGGTGAGGAGGACCCGCACTCTGCGGGGTCGGGATACCGCTCGCGGAGGAAACACGCAGGACGCGGTGAGTGAAGCTTCAATACCTCGTTCGATTTTATGGGTACACCCCCGTGCAGAGACCACCAGCGCTAACGAAAGGCGACACCGTGGGGATCGTCTCCCCATCCTGGGGAGGGGCCGCGGTGTTCCCCTGGGTGCTCGAGCGGGCGGAGAGGAATCTCCTCAAGCACTTCGGTTTGAAGTCCAAGGAGTATGCGCACACTCGCTCGAAACCGGACCATCTCGCGGCCCACCCGGAAGACCGGGCACAGGACCTCATGGTGGCGTTCGAGGATCCCGAGGTCTCCGGCGTCATCGCGGTCATCGGGGGCGATGACTCGATGCGAGTTCTTCCCCACCTTGATCCCCGGGTCTTCCGCCAGCACCCGAAGGTGTTCATGGGTTTCTCCGACACCACCACGATCCTCACGTGGCTCAATCAAGCGGGCCTCGTGACCTTCCACGGGCCGAGCATGCTGGCCGGATGGTCTCAGATGGACCGATATCCCCCGGCGTTCCGAGATCAAGCAAGGGCGGTCCTGTTCGGGAGACGGGGTCATTGGTCCTACCCGACGTTCCCTCGCTTTTCCGAAGGGTATCTGGACTGGTCGGACCGGGCGAACCTGGGGAAGATCAAGGAACGTCACACGAACGACGGCCCGCACTGGATCAGTGGACGCACCCCCTTCTCGGGTCCCCTGTTCGGCGGCAACATCGAGGTGCTCGAGATGATCAAGGGGACGCGTTACTGGCCGAAGGAGCCCTTCTGGCGAGGCAAGGTACTGTTCCTGGAGACCAGTGAGGAGGTGCCGCCGGTAAGGGCGGTGCAGCGTTGGCTGCGGAACTATGCCCTCCAAGGGGTTTTCCGGCACGCCGCCGGGCTCCTGTTCGGTCGGGCGCGTGGATACTCACCCGAACAGAAGATCGAACTGGATGGGGCCATCCGGGGGGTCATCGCCCAGGAGTGCGGCCTCCCAGAGTTCCCCGTCGTGACCAATCTTGATTTTGGCCACACGGACCCACAGTGGGTAATACCGCTCGGCGTACGCCTTCGAGTCGATCCTCGGCGAAGGACGCTCGGGTTGATGGAACCGGCCGTAGAAACCGCTCGATAGACCGCGGCCCCGTTCGCTGCGTGCCGACCCGCGAAGTTGCGGAGATCACTCGGTGAGGAGGCGGTCCCCACGTTCCGGTCGAGGTTATCCGAGATCGTCCCCTGTCGTTCCTGAGAGGGAACGGCGACCGCGACATGGATGCGACCCTGACGACCGTCATCGATACCGTAGATCGACCCGCGTCGTCCACCCCGACCGGTTCCTGCGGTTTAGCGCGACCCGAGGATCTCTGACCCGATGAGCGAGGCTCCGCGACCCATCTCCCGAGAAACGGCCCGACGGATGGCCGTCACCAAGCAGCATCTGGCGGGAGGGAAGGGGCGCCGCTCCGGCCGACATGACCTCACGTCGGTGATGCGGGACATAGCGTACGTCCAGATCGATACCTTCGCCACCGTCGCCTCGACCCAGGCGATCACATTGTGGAGCCGGGTCGAGGGGTTCCGGATGGAGGACCTGGACCGCCTCCTGTGGGCGGAGAAGACGCTCTTTGAGACCCCCCCCGAACCCACCTCCATCGCCTTGCTCGAAGACTACCCGCTCCACTACAGCTTGATGAGACGGGATCCCCGGGCCCACTCGGGATGGTGGGGAGGAAAACGTGAGCGAGGTCGGGCGTGGCTCGAACGGCACGCGGACCTGGTAGAGTCGATCTTGCGCCAGCTGCAGGGGGCCGAGCTGACCTTGGACCAGTTCGAGGAACACGTTCCGACCGGTCAACGGATCGATGGATGGACCTCGGGGAGCGAGGTGTCCTTGACCTTGGGTTTTCTCCACGTAGAGGGACAGGTGATGGTGGTCGGGCGGGAGGGGAACCAGAAGGTGTGGGGTCTGCCGGAGGACTTCCTTCCCGATCGGGTGGACCGGCGAGTGGTTCCCGAGGAGGACCTCGAAGCGCGGTGTGCCGAGAGAGCCATCCGGGCGCTAGGTACCGCCAATTCCTCGGACATCTACTACTACTTCCCCCGGGGGCGATATGTGAACCTCAAAGGTGCGCTCCGCCAGCTCGAGGCGGCGGGCGCGATCCTACCGGTAAAGATATCGGAGGGAGAAGTCCGGGAGACGCGCTATGTCCACGAACAGGACCTTAAGCTGCTCGACGAAATCGAATCCGGAAAATGGGAGCCGCGGGTCGCGCTCTTGGCGCCGTATGACAACCTCATGGCCGGTCGGGACCGTACGCGGCGGCTCTTCGACTTTGATTACACCCACGGCAACTACCTCCCGGTGAGCAAACGGAAGTACGGGGTCTTTGTCCTCCCCATCCTCTGGGGGGACCGGATCGTGGGCCGGCTCGATCCGAAGTTCGACCGGACGACCGGGACCCTCGTCGTCCACTCCATCCATGCGGAACCCGGGATTCCCCGGGAACCGGCGGTCGGGGAAGGTATCCGGACGGTCGTGAACGGACTTGCCGACCTCGTGGGGGCACGGGACGTCCGCTATCCTTCCAAGATACCCGCACCTTGGAAACGGGAGCTCGCGTAGCTTCTCCTCGCTCGTGTCCCGGGATCCCTCCCAGGGGACCTTACCGAGCTTAAACCCCGGCTCGTCGGAGGATCTTCCAGCACGGGAACGTCATGGATCCGAGCGGGTACGTGCCCGGAGGTTGGGGGGCCCCGAAAGGGAGTCACTCCTCGGCTTTCGAGGAGGGGGCGTACTCGAGCGCCGAGAGGAGGATCCGATTCTCGGCCTTACGCAGGAGGTTCTCGAAGGCGGTCCGCGACACCCCGAGGGAGCGGGCAAGGTCGGAGTCGTCCACCGAACGAGGGATGCGATAGTAGCCTTGGGCGGCGGCGGTCCGGAGCGCCACGACCTGACGCGGAGTGACCCCCGAAAAGAGCGAGGACGCCGGCACCAGCAGGTCCCCACTGGGTCCGAGCACGGAGACCGGGCTGGAGGCGACCCTCAGCACCTCCACTTCGGGAGCGAAGTTCGAGAGGACCTCGGGGCCCGCCGAAGCATCGCGGAGAGCAAACTGGTAGACCTCGGCGCCATTTCGGTACCCGGTGGGAGGAAGGTAGAAGCTATCGGTCGACTCGATCGCGGGGATCACCTTCCCCCGGGTGCAGCACGCGCAGACCGGAAAGGTGACCATCGCGCTACGGTCGGTCGTTCCGGCCCCGAGCACCACTTCACCGCCGAGGGGCCGGTAGCTATCGAGGATACCCTGCAAGGTTTCCGGGTCCGGAGCGTGGACCTCGAGAAGGGCCGTCTCCCCGCGGTGGCAGAAGTGGGTACCCGTCGCGCCAGGACTGGAGAGGATCGGTCCCGAGAAGGGACAATCGTGACGAAGGTGAACGGTGACTACCTGCATGTGGTCGGTCGGCGCGAGCCCAGATGCCCCCTGTTGCTATAGCAACGAGTCCCAGCATATAACAACGGGGTCTCGTTCCATCGAGGTCGAAGACGATGACAACGTTCGAGATAGAGCACGAGTGGGATCCGAGCAACACGAACACGGTGGTTGAGAAGGTGAACCAGGCGATCGGGATCATGAAGAGCGGGAAGGGACCGGCGGGGTTCAAGCCGCATGTGATCTACGCGGTCAACGGAAAGACCACCGCGCGCTGCGTGTGGGAAGCCCCCAGTGCCAAGGCGCTCGAGGGACTCTTTGCGCAGCTGGGGGTTCCCACCCGGCGCAAGATCTCCGAAATCTCCGTGCTCTACGAATAGGGCACTTCCCGGGCTCCCTTCCGTGGGAGGGGAGCCCTAACCCCTTCTTCACGGCCCCGAGTGGCCGAACCCGGTGTGCTTTGCCCCGGTCACCGTGGTCGCCGGGGTCACGGGATTGCTTGCCGCTCCGGGGCGGCCTTCTTCCGGAGGGGCGCTCGGAGGCTCATGGTCCCGATGGTGGAGCCACGCATATCCGATGGCCACCGCGACGGTGAGCAGACTGAAGGGTAGCCAGAGCACATGGTACCCGAACCCGAGGAGGAGCGCCCCGAGGGAAGGGGCAATGGCCTGGGCGCTGCTCGTGAAGACGTTGTACGCGGCGAAGTAGCTGCCCCGGCGGGACCGACCGCTCAGTCCCGAAAGGACGGCGTTCTGGGTAGGGCTCGTGATGTCCTCCCCGAGCGTCAGCACAAAGATGGCCCCGAGGTTGACCATGAATCCCGGTGAGAGGTCGAACACCAAGAAGGCGGCCCCGTACAACAGGATCCCCACGCCCATCCAGAGCAATTGGCGTCGCCGGATCCCCCAGGAGATCGGGATCTGAAGCCCCACGACGACGACCCCATTGAGTGAGTAGACGAGGCCGATCTCGGAGTAGGGAAGATGCTGGACGGTGGCCATGAAGAGGGAGAGCGGGGTCCCGAACTGCTGGGTCGCCAAAGTTAGACAGAACCCCAGGATCCCGAAGGTGAGGAGGAAGCGGTCCCGGAAGGGGGCTCGGATCCGGGCGGCCCAACGTTGCCCCGAGGACTCCGAGGTACCCTCCCCGGACGGACCATCCCGGGCGGTTCCTCGGAAGGTCTCCTTCAAGAAGGACACGAGGACGATCCCTTCCCCTGCCGAAGTGATGGCCGCCATGAGGAAGACGATGGAAAGACCGAAACTGGTCGCGAGCAGGCCGCCCACGGCGGGAGCGAGCGCAAAACCGGCGTTCGCGAAGACCCGCTGGATGCCGAAGGCCACCGACCGGTCCCCTTGCTGGGTCACATCGCCCATCATGGCGTTCTGGGCGGGCTGCTGGAGGTTGGTGAGCACCACGATGACGGCCCACAGGGACATCAACACGACGATGCCCTGATGCCAGAGCTCGTAGAGGGCGAAGAACGTCAGGGCGCTCCCGAGGGGAGGCCACACCACGAAGGAGCGCCGCCCGTAGCGATCCGCGGCGGCCCCACCGTAAAGGTTGACCAAGACCGACAGCGGGACGAGGGCCGAGACGAGAAGCCCGACCTGAATGAGCGAGAGACCGTAGCCGATGTAGAGGATGAGCGGCAGAAAGAGCCAGCTCGCCGAGCGTCCGCTGGAACGGACGAACGACGCCACGGCGATGGTGAACACCCGGCGATCGAGCGCACCGAGCCTCTGTCGAGCGGATCGTGCGGGGCGGAGGGATGTCTCATCGCCCGTCACGGGGCGCACCTCGGGAACGTGGCCCGGTCACCTCACCGTCGTGGGGACCGGGGGCGATGGGAGCGGGGCCTGGGCCCGTTCAGACGATCGCAAGTTCTTTCCCGGCCTTCACAAAGGCGTCGATGGCAAAGTCCACGTCGGAGTCCGTCATCGCGGCGTTCATGATGGTGCGGATGCGGGCCCGGTCCTTGGCGACCATGGGAAAGACGATCGGCAATGCGAACACGCCGAGCTCGAACAACCGGTCGCTCAGCCGTTTCGCCTTCCCGCTGTCCCCGACGATGATCGGAGTGATGGGGGTCTCGCTCCGTCCGATGTCGAACCCCGCGGCGCCCATGGCCTTCTTGAAACGTCGGGTGTTCTCCCAGAGCCGCCGGACGTGCTGCTCCTCCTTCTCGAGGACATCCACGGCGGCGAGGCAGGCGGCGGCCACTCCGGGGGGATGGGAACCGCTCAAGAGCCAGGTCCGCGACTTGTTGAGGGCGAAGTTGCGGAGGTCCTTGGATCCCGAGACGTGTCCCCCGACGACCCCGAACGCCTTCGAGAAGGTCCCCATCTCGACCTGGACGAGGTCGCGGGAGAGGTGGAAGTGGTCGACGATCCCTCGTCCGCCGGTCCCCAGCACGCCTTCCCCGTGGGCGTCGTCGACGTAGACCATGGCGCCGTGGTCGTGACCCACGCGGGCGATGCGGTCGAGGGGAGCGATATCCCCGTCCATCGAGAACACGCCATCGGTGATGACCAGGATCCGGCGATAGGCGGTCGAGTGGGCTTCCGCGTCGTTCAGGACCCGCTCGAGGTCTTCCACGTCAGTATGCCGGAAGACCGCCTTGTCGGCCTTGGAGAGCCGCACCCCGTCGATGATGCTCCCGTGGTTGAGCTCATCGCTCACGATGAGGTCGCCCTCGCCGGCGAGCTGGGGGATCAGCCCGGCGTTCGTGGCGAAGCCCGTCTGGTAGACCAGGGAGGCTTCGGCCCCCTTGAACCGTGCGAGGCGCTCCTCGAGCTCGATGTGGATATCCATCGTCCCGGCAATGGGTCGGACGGAGCCCGACCCGGCTCCGTGCGACTGGATGGCCGCGATCGCCGCCGCCTGGACGCGGGGGTGCGTGCTGAGCCCCAGGTAATTGTTGGAGCAGAACATGAGCACCTTCTTACCCTCCACCTGGCACCAGGGTTGGCTCGGACCGTTCAACACATGGATGCGCCAGTCGAGCGCGGCCGACACCAACTGCTCGTACTCTTCTTTCAGGAAGCCGGTCGGATCTCGGGACATGTTTCGCACCCGACCCGGCTCGAGACCCTGGGGGGGTAATACGCTCTTCGTAGGCGGGAGGAGAACGGGGAGCCTACCACCGAGGCTCGAGCGAAATCTTGGCCGCGTCCCCGCTATGCAGGACCTGCATCGCCTGGGGAAGGTCACGGATGGGGACCCGGTGGGTGATGATCTTCGAGAGGTTCTCGCGGAACCCGGGCTTGGCGAGGAGCCCCTTCACGGTGAACCAGGTATCGAACATGCGGCGGCCGAAGATGCCGTGGACCCGGGCGGCCTTGAAGATGATCGCATCATCCACGTTGAACGACACGTCCCCCTCGAAGAGCCCCAGGAGGGAGACCCGACCGCCGGGGCGCAGGGCGTCGAAGGCCAGCCGGAAAGAGTCCGGATGGCCGGACATCTCGAGGGCCACATCGGCACCGAACCCCCCGGTCGCGTTCCGGACCTCTTGGGCGGTCTGCTTCCCGTGCTCGGCGGGATTGATGATGGTGTCCGCTCCCAGTTTTCGGGCCAGCGCCAACCGGGTGGGATTCACCTCGGTGGCGATCACCGACCCGGCCCCGAGGGCCTTGGAGACGAGGATGGCGGCAAGGCCGATCGGCCCGCAGCCGGTGATGAGCACGCTCTTTCCGGCCAGGTCCTCGACGTTGTCTTCCGGGAGCAGGCAATGGACGGCGTTTCCCAGCGGCTCCTGGACGGAGGCCAGTGAAGGTTCCAGGTTCGGATCGTTCTTCCAGGCGTTGACCTCGGGGATGACCGCGTACTCTGCGAACACCCCATCCGTATCCACCCCCAGGACCCGGACGTTCTCGCAGATATGCATCCGCCCGGTACGGCATTGGTAGCACGTTCCGTCGGCGATGTGGGTCTCGGCCGACACATGATCTCCGACGGTGAGGCCCTTGACCCCGGGCCCCAACTCCATGATCTCCCCGGAGAGCTCGTGACCGAGCACGAGCGGCAACCGTTGGATCCTGCGCTGGGCCCACTCGTTCCA
>JAKAOF010000048.1 GCA_021823345.1 Thermoplasmata archaeon | reverse complement strand
ACAAAAAGGTAAATACCTGTGAAAACAATGCCCCCCCTACATGGCGGAAAAGAAGAACCGCGGCTTCAGCTCGGCGGCCGGGCTCATCCAGTACTACGACATGGAGGAGACCAAGGCGCTCAAGGTCCCACCGGAGCTGGTGGTCATCCTCGGGCTCGCGGTCGGAATTCTCGTCGAAGTCCTCGCGTGGAAGTTCCCGACATAGATCGCTAACTCTCCCGGTTCGGCGAACAATCTCCTGGTTCGACCCCTCCGATGCAACGGAGTTGACAACGCTTTAATACGGGGGCGGTCCTTGCCCGCACTGTATGGCAATTCCGGCCAAACTCCAGAACGATCTCAAGACGTACCAGCGTTTACAGCAGGAACTGGGCGCCGTGTCCCAGCAGCGTGCACAGTTCGAGCTCAAGCTGCGGGAGACCAGCCGCACCCTGGAAGAGATCCAGTCCCTCCCTGAGGATACTCCGATGTACCGGACGGTCGGCGGGCTCCTGGTCAAGGCCAAGACGAAGAAGGACGTGATCGACCAGTTGACCGAAGACAAGGAAACGCTCGAGGTCCGGATCAAAGCGGTCGAACGCCAGGAGAACCATCTGCGGGAGCGCTACGAGAGCATGCAGAAGGAACTCACCGAGGCGATCCAGGCCGCCGGCCTCGCTGAGAGCGCGACGAGCGCCCGCACGAAGGAATAGGAAGTCCTTCCTGCCGGCTCAGCTGCGCCGGTTGGTCAGGAGGTTCCCGATCTCCCCCATCAGCGCGACCGTGTCCTTGGGCATCCCGCGGAGGGTGCGCATTCCCTTTTCCCGGAACTCCCGGATCTTCTCTTCCGAGTACGTGATCGATCCGGTGTCCTGGATGACGTCCTGAGCCGCCTCCAGTTCCCGAGGAGTGCACAACGGGTTTCCCAGGGCCTTCTTGAGGGCGGCGCGCTCTTGGGCGCCGGCGTGCGTCCACGCGTGGACGACAAGGAGTGTCCGCTTTCCTTCGAAGAGGTCGTTCGTGGATTTTCCGACCTCCTCGACGGAGGAAATCCCGAGGCCAAGGACATCGTCACGGAGTTGGAACGCGATCCCCATCGCGTCTCCCGCCTGTCCGAGCTTGTCCAGGAAGGGCGCCCGGGCTCCCGCCAAGATCGCTCCCATCCGGAGGGGTGAACTCACGCTGTAGACCGCGGACTTGAGATGGTGGACCGTGAGGACATCCTTCTCCGCCACTTTCTCGACGGGTACCGAACCCAGGTAGATGTCGAGCATCTGGCCCAGTGCGGTCATCCGCGTCATCTCGGCATATTCCCGCAGCAGCGCGACCTTGCGGGCTTCCGGGACCTTGGGGGCCAACAGGAGCCGGACGGTGAGGGGCTCCATCATGTCGCCGAGCGTGATCCCCGCCCCCTCGCCGAACTCCACGCTTCCTCCCAGAAGGTTCGAGTCCGCGTGGTACTTGGCCATCGCCACATGCATGGCGGGTCCGTCCCGGCGGACCTCCGAATGATCGATCACATCGTCGTGGATGAGCATCCAGCTCTGGAACGTCTCGAGGGCGGCCGCCGCCGGCAGCGGTACCTTGAGGTCCTTACCACCGGCGAGGTGGTACCCGGCAAGGAGTAGTAGGGCCCGGAATCGCTTCCCGCCGCGGAGCGTGAACTCCTCGGTGGCGTCGTAGAAGGGGGCGAGTTTCGCACTCTCCCGGAGCGCGGCCTTGCGCTCGATGTCCATTTCCTTCCGGAGTTCCTTCTCGACCTGCTTCTTGTAAGCGAGCAACTCATCCAGTTTCATTCAACTTCCCTACACGCGGCCACCTCGCCGCAGCATATAACCTTCCCCGATTGTTGCACTCTATCGAAGGAACTACGGGTGGTGAAGGTCCCGCTCGAGCGCGGGAGCGAGGCGTTCCCGCCAGGTGGCAGCGTCGGACTTCCGATGCGCCTCGGCGAGCCGTCGGATCTCGGCCGGAGTGGGATTTCCCGGGACCGAGTCAAGCAAGAGCCCCTTGAACTCAAGGTAGGACGCTTGCGGCCCGGACGGGAAGATGCGGTACCAATACTGGGAATGGCGATAGGGCCCGGTCAGATGGGTGTTCGTCCACGAGAGTTCCTTGGGACGGATGCGGACCAACCGGCTGATCTGCAGTCGCTGGTCCTTGGGGTAGGTGGTGTCGGTCATCACCAGGGCATCCGGTGCGATCCACTGCACCTTCCGGGTCCGTCGACCCGGGTAGAGCCCCGCGTCCTCCGGACCAAAGTCGGTACACCACGCGAACGCCTTTCGAGCGCTGACGTGGAATCGTTGGCGGAACTCGTATTGCAAGGAAACGGTCGACATGTTCGTTCGGTGGGATCAGTGCCTCCTGTCCGGACCGAGAAAGCCCGGACCATATATGGATACCTTCTGGTCCGCAGTGGATCCCGGAGGGGCCCTCCCGCCTTCCCAGGAAGGAATCCTGCCGCTACGCCGCAACTTGCGCAATGGTCAAATAGGCCCGGATAATCCATCGTCCCGCGAAGTTCTCGACCTACCTTCCCATGGAGCGAAGGGATCGGATTTTGCGAAAGTGACGAAACATGGCAATGACCCGGATAGTCGAGAGCATCACCACGTCGTTTGGGCAGAAGCTGACGGAGGCGAAGCGGGCAAACAACATGACCTTCCTTTCCACGCCGGACGGTTTCCTCTACACGATCCTTGACGACCCGAGCACCGTGAGCGTTCGGGACGTCTCGACCGTGGTGACGAACGGTCTCAAGAACTTCCGGCACGTCGTGCTCCTGTCCGCCCACCCTCTCCCAGCGGAGCTCACGGAGTCACTTCCCCGCCAGAAGGTCTCCCTCGTTCAGGGGGAGCGCTTCGAGCAACTCCTCCGGGCCTTGGACATCCAGGACATCCCCGAGATGAAGCCCATCCCGGAGGAACCCCGGAACGTGCTCCCGACCGCTGACAAGCTGGACAAGCTCATGCGGCTGGGTCGGGACTGGAGCGACAACCAGATCCCGGCGCTCGCGACCCGCTTCTACAACGAGGCGGCCAAGCTCAAGCCCGAATACGTCCCCGCCATCATGGGCCTGGGCGAGGCCTACCTCGCATTGGGGCTCCTCGAGCTTGCCCAATCCTCCTTCGACCGCGTACTGGAGCTTCAGGAAGGGAACGTGGCCGCCCGGCTGGGTCGGGCCCGGGTCCACGGACTGAACGGGAAGGTCAAACGCGAGATCGAGGAACTGGAGCGGCTGATCCGGGAGACCCCCGGCAGCATCGCGGTCCGTGCCCATCTTCTCGCCGCCCTGGTCGAGGCGGCCCGGTGGCAGGACGCGCTCACCCATGTCGATGAACTGATCCGGATCGCCCCGAACGAGGGTCGGTTCCATGCGATGAAGGCCGCCGTGCTCCACCATCTCGGCGAGACCTTGCTCGCCAAGAAGGAGGAACGGATGACCCTGTCCCTCGGCGTGTCCGGAGAAGATCTCCGGTTGGTGTACGCCACGATGCATCTCGAGGTCCCGCAACCCATGAGAGCCGCCGCCCGCCCGAAGACCCCTCCCCCCGCGAGCAAGCGCCGGAAGCGATAGACTCCTACCATGTGGGGAAGCACCCCGTCCTCGCGGACGTTCGTCTACACGATGTCGCAACCCGCCCCCCGCAAGGGGTTCTCCCGCGTCGAGCTCCAGAACATCCTCATCGCCTCCTCGGTGCTCTTCCTGGACTTCGTGCTGTTGTTCGGGGGGTTCACGGGCCTCAACAACATGTTCGGGATCCAGTTCACCGCGGCGAGTGCGCTCGCGTCCCTCGAGGCCACCCTCCCGCTTGCCCTCCTGATCACCCTGACCGCGTTCCTCTGTCACGAGATGGCCCACAAGTTCACCGCGCAATCCATGGGTCTCTGGTCCGAGTTCCGCATGTCGACGCAAGGGTTGCTCTTCTCGATCGTCTTCTCGCTGTTCGGCTTCCTCTGGGGAGCGCCCGGGGCCACGGTGGTCGCCGGAGCCCGCGAACCGCGGCAGATGGGACTCGGGAGCTTCGCCGGACCGGGCATGAACCTCATCTGGACCGGCGTGTTCTCAGGTCTTTCGATCCTTCCCTTCCACTACCCCGGCTACCATTACTGGACCGGCGTCTTCTTCGTGGTCGCCTTCGTGAACCTGTGGTTTGCGATCTTCAACCTCATCCCCTGGGGTCCGCTCGATGGACGCAAGGTCCTGCGATGGAATCACTGGGTCTGGGGAGTGACGTTCTTCGGGGCATTGGCGGTATTCATATTCTTCTATTCCTCCTACCTGTTCTAACCAATCGCACATGACGGTCCAAGAGCTCGGAGAGGGGCGGCTACTGATCGACCTGGATTTCCACAGCCAGCCCGGTATCATTGGGAGCTACCTCCTTCCGGAAGAGAACGGCTGGGCCGTTGTCGAGACCGGGCCGGCCTCCTGCCGGTCGGCGTTCCTGCAGGGCCTTGCCGAAGCGGGGATTGCCCCTGTTGAGATCCGGGATGTGTTCGTGACGCACATCCACCTCGACCACGCCGGCGGGGTCGGTGCCCTGGCGGATTCCCTCCCCAACGCCACGTTCCACGCCCATCAGGTGGGACTTCCCCATCTCCTCGAACCCTCCCGGCTCATCGCGAGTGCCCATCGGGTATGGGGCGATGCCGGAATGGCGCTCTGGGGCGACATCGTCCCCGTGCCCCAGGCTCGGGCCCATGCCCTTCAGGGTGGCGAGCGCTTCCCTCTGAAAGGAGGGAAGTTCCTGGCGGTGATCGACACCCCGGGACACGCGAACCACCATCTGGCCTTCTACGACTCCGGGCTCGAAGGAGTGCTGACCGGGGACGGGGCCGGGGTGCTCCTTCCCGGGGCTCGCCATATCCGTCCCGCGCTCCCCCCTCCCGAGCTCGACGTCGAGAAGTTGCTCAACAGCCTGGAGAAGATGCGCGCGTGGGCGCCCCAGCGCATCCTGTTCAGCCACTACGGTGCCTCCACGGGAGGGATGGAGCGACTGCTCGAGGCGGCGGAGAGCGTTCGGTGGTGGGTGAGCGTGGCGGAAGCGGCGATGGCCAAGGACCCCTCGGTCAGCTCGATCGCCCAGGCCCTCGAATCGGCCGACACCGACCGGGCCCGCGCGGATGGCGAGCAGTCCCTCATCTCCCGGAAGTCCAATCTCATCTCGAACTATGAGATGGCGGCGATGGGTCTCAGCCGCTACCTTTCCCGCCGGAACAGCCCCGCCCGCCCCCAGTGAGCTTGCGACCGTGGCAGCGAGCGCTCGCCCTTTCGGTGGCCGCCTCGCCTTTCCGAGCCTTCTCATCGCGCGGGCGGTCTACGCGTTCAACTGGTACGACGTCGGTCCGATCCAGCCGGGGCTGGCCCGGGTCTTCTCGACCCCGGTAGGGAACCTCTCCTTCGCGCTGTGGGGCTTCCTCTTTGCGGTGGGGCTCTTCCAGATCCCCGCCGGTCTCCTCTCCCTCCGGACCTCGCCCCGCACCGTCTCCATCCTCGGGGCCCTCGTGATGGGGGTGGGGGCCACGCTGAGCGCCTTCGTTGGCAACCTGTGGGCCTTCGTGGCGCTCCGCTTCGTCGTCGGCATCGGGGCGGCGCTCTTCTTCTCTCCGGCGATGGCCCTCTTGACGGAATACTACGAAGGGGAGCGGCGAGGGCTCGCCTTCGGGCTCTTCAACGGGGCCTTCAGCGCCGGCGCCGCCCTCGCCGTGTTCACCATCCCCGTGCTCGCGGCCGCCACGAGCGATGAGCTCGCGCTCTTGCTCGGAGGGCTCTTGATGCTCGCCGCCGCGGTCGAGAGCTGGTGGGCGCTGCCGGCTACGCCTCGGAGCGAGGGGGCCCCGGCCGACCGGCCCGCCTCGGAGGGCTCGAGCGTCCTGCGTTCCCCGCTCCTGTGGGTCCTCGCGATCTCGCTCCTCGGCTTCTGGTCGGCGAACTTCGCCGTTCCGCAGTTCTTCGAGTCGTACGCGGTCCAGGCGCGGGGCTACTCGCTCGCCCAGTCCGGCGGGCTCGATGCGGTGTTCATCCTGACGGCGCTGCTCGGCTCCCCGCTCGGAGGATACTTTGCGAGCCGGACCGTGCACGGCCGACGGCTCCTTGCGCTCGGGGCCCTCGGGGTCGCCCTTTCGATCGGCGCCCTCGAGTTCCTTCCCTCGTGGGCGTTCGGGATCGACGCCTTCTTCTTCGGCGTGCTCTCGGGGTTCCTCTTCGCCGCGCTCTATCTCCTCCCCACCCGGTACCGGGAGTTCGATCGGCGGACCGCGGCGCTGTCCCTGGGGCTCATCAACGGGGTCCAGGTCCTGGCCGGGTCCTTCATGGTCCTCGCCGGGGGATACTTCTTTTTCGGGACCTCGGATTTCTTCGGGCTCTGGGTGTTTTTCGCGCTGGTCTGCGCCGTGCCGCTCGGGGCGCTCGCCTGGGCCCGGCGCGTGGAGCCCCAGGGCCAAACGTTTTTATAGCCCCGGTTTCTCCTTTCGGCTGATTTGACATGATGAATGAGGTACTCCCATCGGGGAATCCACTTGGCCATCCGCTCCACGGCCCCAACTTTAACCAGGTCCTCAAAGGGACGACGACCATCGGTCTCGTCTGCAAGGATGGCGTGGTCATGGCCACCGAGCGCCGTGCCACCGCGGGTTCCTTCATCGCGAACAAGGCCACCATCAAGCTCTTCCGGATCGACAGCAACGTCGGCCTGACCATCGCCGGGCTCGTCGGGGACGCCCAGTCCCTTGCGCGCTATCTCCGGGCGAGCGTCTCGCTCTACCGACTGCGCCGCGGCTCCCCCATCTCCATCGAGGGGGCATCCACCCTTCTTGCGAACATCTTGAACAACAACCGCTACATGCCGTACTACGCCTGGTTCATCCTGGGCGGCGTCGACACGGAAGGCGGCCACCTCTACTCGATCGACCCGCTGGGCGGCAACATCGAGGACAAGTACGTTTCCGTGGGCAGCGGGTCCACCCTCGCCTACGGGGTCCTGGAGGAGAACTACGAGGACGACCTCACGATGAACGACGGGGTCGACATCGCCCTCCGCTCGCTCCACGTGGCGATGCGCCGGGACTCGGCAAGCGGTGACGGTTACCTCCTGTCCACCATCTCGGACAAGGAGTTCAAGGAATTCACAGACGACGAGATTAAGAAGCGGCTCAGCAAGCTCAAGATAGCCTGAAGTGCCCGTTCACTGATCCCGTAATCGCGCCCCTCCTCCGCCGGGAGGGGTCCAACCCTTTCCTGCCCGCTAGCATCCAGAAAGTCTCTCAATGAGCTACGAAAGCCTTGTCCAAGGCATCCGAGAACTAATTCGGGAAGGACTTCCCGAAGGGGTCAAAGTGACCTCGATTGAGCTGGAAGGCCCGTACGTCGTCCTCTATACGAACCATCTCGAACCCTTCCTCTCCGACGGCAATCTCATCCGCCAGGCGTCACAGAAGATCCATCGCCGGGTGATCGTCCGGACCGACCCGGAGAGCCTCATGCCCGTCAAGGACGCCGAGAAGATCATCCGGGAAGTGGTGCCCCAGGAGGCCGAGATCTCGCAGATCTTCTTCGAGCCCGAGACCGGGGAGGTCGCCATCGAGGCGATGAACCCGGGGGCGGCCATCGGCCGCCAAGCGTCCACCCTGAACGACCTCAAGCGGCGGATCGGGTGGGTCCCCACCGTCGTCCGCACTCCGCCCATGCAGTCGAAGACCGTCGACGAGGTGCGGATCTTCCTGCGCAGCGTCTTCGACGACCGCCAGAAGTTCCTCAAGAAGGTGGGCACCCGGATGTCCCGCGACCGCTCCGAAGAGCGGATCTGGGCCCGGAACAGTTCGTTGGGAGGCTACCGCGAGGTGGGACGCAGCGCCCATCTGCTCACGACCACGAACTCGAAAGTGCTCATCGACTGCGGGATCGACCCGGGGTCGGACCGCACCCCCTTCTTCAATGCGCCCGAGGCGCTTCCCCTGGAGAACCTGGACGCCGTCGTGATCACGCACTCTCACATGGACCACGCCGGGCTCGTCCCCGCGCTCATCAAGTACGGCTACGACGGTCCCATCTACTGCACGGCCCCCACGCGGGACCTCATGGCGCTGCTCCTCCTCGACTCGATCAAGATCATGAACTCCGAGGGGCGCCGGGGGCTCTTCGACTCTTCCCACGTCCGCAAGGTGGTCAGCCAGACGATCCCGTTGCGTTGGGGTGAGACGACGGACGTCGCGCCCGACCTACGCCTCACCCTCCACAACGCCGGACACATCCTGGGTTCCTCCATCTGCCACTTCCACATCGGGGATGGGGACCACAACATGGCCTACACCGGGGACATCAAGTTCGAGCGCACCTGGCTCTTTAACCCGGCCTCGAACCGTTTCCCTCGGCTCGAATCCCTCGTGATGGAGTCGACCTACGGGGGCCACCGGGACGTCCAGCCCAGCCGGACCCAAGGGGCCGAGGAGCTCACCCGCTTCGCCGACAAGGTCATCCAGCGCAAGGGCCACCTCCTCATCCCGGTCTTCGCCGTCGGCCGGAGCCAGGAGGTCATGCTCGTGCTCGAGGAGAAGATGCGGCTCGGCAAGATCCCCCGCGTCCCGGTCTACCTCGACGGGATGATCTACGAGGCGACCGCGATCCACACGGCGTACCCGGAGTATCTCAACAACCAGCTCCGTACCCAGATCTTCCAACAGGGCGACAATCCGTTCCTGTCCGATATCTTCCAACGGGTCGAGAGCTCGCAGAAGCGGGCGGCGATCATCGACGACCGCGAGCCGTCCATCGTCCTCGCCACCAGCGGCATGATGAGCGGGGGCCCCGTCATGGAATATTTCAAGGCCTGGGCCGCCGACGAGCGGAACGGCCTCGTGTTCGCCGGGTACCAGGCCGAAGGGACCTTCGGCAAGCGCCTGCAGCAGGGCGTCCCCGAGGCCACGGTCAACGACAACGGCCGCACGATCTCCTTCCCGGTCCGCACCGAGATGGTCAACGCCGAGGGGTTCTCCGGCCACTCCGACCGCGTGCAACTCGTGAACTACGTCGCCACCCTCGACCCCCGTCCCACGAGGATCCTCCTTTGCCACGGGGACGAGAGCAAGTCGCTCGAACTCGCCACTGCCCTCCACAAGCGCTTCGGACTGGAGACGCGGGTTCCCTACAATCTCGAGACCGTCCGGGTCCTCTGACGGGACCCTCGGTCCCGCCGCTGCTGGCGCCATCTTCAAGTGATGTTCCGTCCTCCGCGCAGAATCGATCGATGGAAGGGATGAGCAAGGCCCGAGTGGTGGGCCGTGATTCGGAGAAAGAGCGCTTCCTGCGCCATCTCCATGAGGCCGACCGGGGCGCCGGGTCCACCCTCGTGTTGGAAGGGCCCACCGGCGTGGGCAAGACCCACCTCGCCCAATGGGTCGCGGACGAGGCGAAGCGCGCCGGGTTCACCGTCCTCGCGGGACACCCTGAGACCTACAGCGGGGACCCGCTTCGGGTCTGGGAGGAGCTCCTGCACGCTTCCGGAGCCCTTGCCGGAGATCCCCCGCCCTCCGCGCTCCCGGCCCCCCTTCCCGTCGCCGACCGCCTCGTGTTGGTCGAGACGGACCGGATCGCTGAGGTCCTGCCGCAGTTCGCTACGGGAGAGAGTTCCTCCCCTCGTCTCATCGTGAGCCGGGAACGGGCCCCCACGTTGGTGGCCAACCACCCCGAGCTCGGGGACCGGGGCATCGATTTCCTCACGCTCTCCCGCGGCGAGGGACCCGACCGGATACCCCCCACGGACGTGGACGGCATGGGCGTCCGGATCTCGGACTACTTGCACGCCCACCCCCGCGCCCGGGTGCTCGTCTCGGAGTTCCAGTACCTCGTGACCCAGAACAGTTTCCTTCCGGTCTTCCGTCTGATCGAATACTTGCGGGAGGAGGCGGACAGCACCGGGGGCACCATCGTGCTGGGCATGAACCCGGCGACCCTCGAACCCCGGGAAGTGGCCCTGGTCCGGGCCGAGGCCGACTCGATCGTCGACGAGAAGGGGGGGACCCAGGCCGTGCCCACCCCGGTGGCCCCCGAGCCCCGGCTGCTGCGCATCCTCGATCAGCTGGTCGAACGCTCCGAGTTCGAAGCGTTGTTCCTGTGGCTCGAACACCTCGAGAACTCCGACCCCCTGTTCCTCCGCTGCTTCGACCTCCTGTGCCGGAACGTGCCGGGCCACCGGATCTTCCTCCTGGGGACGTTGACGGTCCCGACGGGCTCTTCCGACGGCAGCCGGTCTCGCATGGAGACGCTGATCGCTTCGCTCGAAGGGTCCCACCTGATCGGTCGCGTGTCCCTCGGTCCGCTGGGGGATGTGGATTCGGTCGAGATGCTCAAGGAGCACCTCGGCACGGTGAGCAATTCGACCCCTGCCGACATGCAGCGACTGGTGAGCGCCGCCCAGGGGAATCCGCTGGCGCTGCGGAGCCTCGCTCATGCCGAGCTCCTCGGCTCGAATCCCGGTCATTCCGGGGAGGATCATCCGAAGTCGAGCGATCCGGCGGAAGCGGGCCTCTCGCAACTCGTGAGCGCACTGCCCCCGACAGAGCGAGAGATGCTCGAGTGGGCGGCGCTCATCGGGAACGGGGGGTCCGCCGCCGATTTCTCGGCGCTCACCGGCCTTGCTCCGGCCGAGGTAGAAGGGGTCCTTTCCAACCTCGAGCGCTCCTCGCTCCTGCACCGGGAAGGGCCCGCGGAGACCGCCCGGTGGACGACGTCGTCCCGCACCCTCGCCGATGTGCTCCTGCGATCGCTCTCGGTCCACTCCTTGCGCGAGCGGGCGGGGAAGGCCGCTACCTTGCTATCGCAGGGTCCCTCGGTTCCTTCGCTGGACGTGGCCCGCCTCTTCTTTTCCGCGGATGACCTCGCCCGTGGGGAGGAATGGGCGCGTCGGGCCCTGGAGGATGCCCGCAAGTACCGCTCCGTCAACGCCGCCGTGGGGGCCTTCGAGCTCCTATGGGACCACGCCACGGCCGAGAAGGAAGCCCGGATGGCGCTCGCCGCTACGGCCTCGGGGCTCGCGCTCTCCCTGGTCCAGTGGGGCGGGGTCCACGAGGCGGTACGGCTCCTTCGTCACTTGCTCGAATCCCCGTCAGATACCGAGACCCAGTGGAAGATACGCGCCGCCCTCGCCGCCACCCTGATCACCGGAAGCCGACCGGAGGCCAAGGACGAGGCGTTGCGGGTACGGGAGGAGGTCGAACACAGCGGACGCAGTGACCTCCTGGACGTCTGGTCCCAGGCGTCGCACACGCTCGTTCGGGCGGCCATGTTCGACGGAGAATATGGGCAGGTGGTCCTCCGGTGTGAAGAGGTCCTCGACCGTCTCCGACAGAGCGGCGACCCTGCCTTTGAGAAGCGAGAAGAGTCGCTACTGTACTGGGAAGCCTGGGCGCTGCTTCAACTGGGACGCCTGGAGGACGCCTGGAGTAAGTTCCGGGAAGCGCTCGCGCTCGCTCTCCGGCTCCAAGATGCCGACATGGAAGCCGACTGCCTCAACCTGGAGGGGGAGCTCTTCTCCGCGCAGGGGGATTACTCCCAGGCCGAGCGCGCGTACGCGGAGAGCGTCATTTTGGACCGTCGTCGCGGCTTCTTGGCGGACCTGGCGATCGATCTGTGCAATCTCGCCGGGGTCCAAGCACGGATCGGCAAGCA
>JAKAOF010000009.1 GCA_021823345.1 Thermoplasmata archaeon | reverse complement strand
GTCCCACCGGCGCAGGGTTTTGAGCGGTGGGGGGTTTTGGTCGGGTAGGGGGGCCCCCCATCTGGCGGGAAGCGAGGACCGAGACTAGCGGAGGGGACTCGTGGCGCGACCATGAACGCGGTCGAGCGCCACGGAGGGTGGGTCTTCCGGGGCGACGCTCAGTCGAACAGGATCGACTCGGTGAAGGTCTCCACCATCGTGCGGGCGTTCTCGAAGCTCGACATGGACTCCTCGTACTCGATGTGCAGGTAGGGGATCGCGGCCTTGTCGAGCGCCGGTTTCCCGATCATGTAGTCGTAGAGCGCGGGCTCGCAGAACTTGGGAGTGGCGAAGATGACCCCTTCGAGCCGGAGCTCGCGGACCCGGCGCATCAGGTCCTCCTGCTTGTTCACCGAGGGGTGGAAGCGAACGGTCATCGGATCGAGGTTCTGCACGTACCCCTGGGCGATCGTCGAGAGCAGGTCCTCGGACTTGTCCGTGTCCAGGTGGCCCAGCCAGCGCTCGCCCACCAACGCCTCGTCCTGAACGATGAAGCATCCGGCCTCCTCGATCGCCTTCATGAGCTGGATCGGGGGCTGCTCGCAGAAGTTGCCCAACACGAGGACCCTCACGCCATCCTTCGGGCGGGAGCTCCGGGCTTCCTGTTCCCGGACGTAGCCTTCCAACCGCTCCACGTACCGTTCGACCGGAAGGATCGAACCCGCGCGCAGGACGGAGTAGAACTCGGTGTACGGGATGAGCCACGGGGATTCTTGGCGCAAATGCACGAGCCGGAGCTGTAGTGCGCGCTTTTGGTTGAAGAGCTCGACGCTGGTCCGGAGGTTCTCCGTCGAAAGGGCCGGGGTCCCGGCGACCTCGGCCATCCGCCGCGCGAGCCGGGCGTACTCCTCCCGGAGGTACTTGACCGCGTGGGCGGAGGAGTTGTTGATCGGGTAGTGCAGGTACTCGACGGACCGCCCGGGGCGGTTCCGCTGGGTGATCCCGGAGAGGTTGCGGGCCACGTCGCAGATGTTGGAGAAGACGAGGACGTCCATCATGTCGAGGTTGCCCTGGAGCCCGAGCTGGAAGACGCTCCGGCTGATCGAGCAGACGAAGCTCTGGGTGTGGGCCGTCGCCATGTCGAGCCCCACCCGTCCTGACGCACCGAGCAGCCCGACCGGGAGGTAGCCCAAGGCGTGGGCGATCTCCTGCGGGAAATAGACCGGGAAGTAGCCGACCGCTGGCCGCCCCTCCTTCTGCTTCCAGCGCGTGACCGAGTCGTAGGCGGAATAGGAGTCGTCGGTGACCTGGGCGAAGTCCTGCACGGAGTCGATCATGCTGCCTCTCCCCGCTTCTTGAGAAGCCGCTGGTGTCCGAGGTACGCTGCCCCCACGGCCGCGGCGTAGTAGAGGTCCCCGGAAGAGTTGAGCTTCCCGCCCATCTTCTGCTCGAAGGCCTGCACGAAGGCCGGGTTCTCCACGAGACCACCGGTCAGGGTGACCTCCTGTTCGATCCCCACCTGCTTCAGCGTCAAGAGCACCCGGCCGACGACCGACTGGTGCGCCCCCATGAGGATGTCCTCGAGCGGAACCTCCTGGGTGATGAGGTTGATCACCTCGGACTCGGCAAGGACGGAACAGACGGTCGAGATCGCGACCGGGTTGTGGGCCCCGAGGGCGGTCGCGCCCAGGCGGTCCAGCCCGATCTGGGAGTAGAACGCGATGCGCTCCAGGAACCCTCCACCACCGGCCGCACATTTCTCGGTCGAACGGAACTTGAGCACCTTGCCCTTCTCGTTGATCTTGGACGCCCGAGCATTCCCGGCGCCCACGTCGAGGACCGAGCGGGTGCGCGGGAAGAAGAACCGGGCCCCTCGGGCCGCAGCCGTGATGTCCGTGATGCTGAGGTCGCGCTTCTCGACGCGGTAGCGTCCGAATCCGGTGGCGGCGAGGTAGTCCACCTCCGCGGGGGTCACCTGGGCGGCTGCCAGGACGGCGTCGTACGCCCCCTGGATCGACTGCGCGAAGTTGTACCCCGTGGGCAACCGTATCTTCGCCCGCAGCCGCTGCCCCTCCTCCAGCACGACGGCACGTGTCGTCCGGGTCCCGACGTCCATCCCGACGGTGATCATGCGGCGGAACCTCCTTCGTGGGTGGCACTACTCGCTCGTTCGAGGGCGAAGATCGCGGCCCCGATCGCCCCGCAGTACATGGTCTTCCCGTCGTGGTTGAGGCGCTGTCCCAACTGCTCCTCGAGCGCGCGGATCATGCCGGGGTTCATCGAGACGCCGCCGGTGAAGGTGATCTCCGGTTCGATGCCGACCCGCCGAAGGAGTCCGATCGCCCGGGTCGCCATGGAGGCGTGGATGCCGTAGAGCACGTCCTCGAGCGAGTGGCCCCAGGCGAGCTGCTCCTGGGTCTCCGTCTCGGCGAACACGGCACAGGTGCTCGAGATCTTGACCGGGTTCGTGGAACGGAGCGAGAGTTCCCCGACCTCCTGGAGCTTGAGCCCGAGGACGCGTGCCGAGCCCTCGATGAAGCGGCCGGTACCCGCGGCACACTTGTCGTTCATGGAGAAGTCCATGACCTCCCCGTGGGCGTTGACCCGGATGGCTTTCGTGTCCTGCCCTCCCATGTCGAGCACGGTGTGGGTATTGGGATAGAGGAGGTGGGCGCCCTTCGCATGGCAACTGATCTCCGTCACCTGGGTGTTACCGAAGGTGATCCGGTAGCGGCCGTACCCGGTCCCCACGACGTAGGCGACGTCGCTCTCGTTCATCCCGGTCTTGTCGAGCAAGAGGCCGTAGATCTTCTTGGAGGCCGTCACGATGTTCACCCCGGTCATGTCCACGGCGGTACCGACGATGTTCCCGCGGTCGTCCACGAGCGCCCCCTTGGTGTAGGTCGAGCCCGCGTCGATCCCTGCGTAGTAGGAGCGTGAGGCCTGCATCTTACGCGGCCCTCCGCAGGGCGAGCGTCTCAAAGAACGCGTCCACCCGGTTCTTGATCTGGGCCTCGCTGTAGTACCGCGGGTCCACGTGATCGGACTCGATGAGGAGCGTGGGGATGTCCTTCTCCTTCGCAAGGTACTCCCGCATGTCCCCCTCACCCATGGAGAAGGACCGGCAGCTCTTGATGGAGTGGATGACGACCCCGTCGGCGTGGTAATCCCGGACGTACTTCTCCAGGAGCTGCGTGCGGAGGGGCATGTTCCAGTTGCAGTAGGCATGGATCATGTACTCCGCGATGCTCTCGAAGGGGTGATCGGTGTTGAGGTGGAAGGAACCGGTGTCGATCATGCCGGCGACCTTCGGATAGGTCGAGACCACGCCGCGGGCGTTGTTCTGCCGGAAGAGGTTCCAGAACTTCTTGAAGAAGGGATAGTTAGGGACTCCCTCGAAGACGAGCCGGTAGTCCTCGCGGGCGGTCGGGCCGACCCCGTGGCTCGCCCGCTCCTTGAGCTCCTCCAGCAGGAAGGCGTAGAAGTCGACGCACTCCTGCGTTCCCCGGATGAGCGTGATGGGGGCCATGTAGTAGATGGACTCGAAGTAGGCGTCGAGCGGGGAAGGTCGCATCTTGCCCATCTCGAGGACCTTGCCCCAGAGCTCCCAGGCCTTGGAGGAGAGGCGCATCACTTCCTTGAACCGGTTCTCGTCGAAGCGCTTCCCGGTGAACTTCTCCAGGACAGGGATGGACTCCTCGAGCTGCGCCGCCACGTAGCGGATATCGTGTGCATCGACATGGCCGTCGTACTCCCGGACGTAGGGGACGTCCACGGTGAGGATGGGAGCGCCGGTCTGGTAGTGGAGCTGTTCCCACCAGTGGATGTAGATCTGGCACCCGGAATAGGTGAGGTAGAGGAGGTCCGGCTTGGGGAGCACCCCGATCGCGGTGGAGGTCTTGTCCGTGGCGGCCGCCACGCCCATCTTCACGTAGCCGCAGGCGTCGGTCGAGTACCCCACCTCCTCGCTGAGGGCGATGAGGGGGGGCGCACCTCCCCGGTAGGAGATGTTGAGCGAGGTCACCTCCGGGTAGAGCGGGACGATGTCGAACACGTTGAAGAACTCGATGGGGTTGGCCATCACGAAGCCGTACCCCACCTTCTGTCCGTTCGCCTGGGCGGTGAGGAGTCGCTGGAAGTAGTTCTTGGTGATCTCCCCTTGCATCCGCTTGGCTTGGTCAAAATCCTCGAAAGTCGTCTTTGCTTCGGCGGATGCGCTCGCCATGACGGCTGGAGCTCAAACGGTTATTTATGCTTGCGAAAGCACTAAATAACCTATTTATTCTGGCTAAAAGCGTCGCCACCGCCCCAAAACAGGGTAGTGTTTTGTAGAATCACTTTCTTCCCACCGCCATGGAGTCTCCGCCCTCCTCGAGATCTCGGAGCCCCGGTCCCGAGTCCGTCCCGGGGGCGCGTTCCGGGGGGGAACGACCCGGGCCCTTCACGGCGGCGATCATCTTGGCGGCCGGGGCCTCTTCCCGGATGGGCACACCGAAGGGTCTGCTGAGCGCGGGAAATCGCCCGGTGTTGTGTTCCATGGTAGAGCGCCTGACGAGGGCGGGCGCGTGGCCCCGGGTCGTCGTGATCGGTGCCAGCGCGGAGGAGTACCTCCGACGCGTTCCGGCTTCCGGGTTCCGCTACGCCGTCCATGGGGACTGGGAACGGGGGCGCACCGGATCGGTCCAGGCGGGACTTCATGCATTGAGTCCCCTTCCTCCGACGGTGCTCCTGTGGCCCGTCGATCATCCGTTCGTGTCCACCTCCACGATCGTCACGCTCGTGGAGAGGTCCCGGTCCGGGAAGGGGAGTTGGTACGTCCCGCGTTGTGCGGGGAAACGGGGACACCCCCTTGTCCTCAAGGGGAACGCTCTCGAGGCGGTGCGGAGCTACGGCACCGATGTCCCGCTGCATCAATACCCCCGGGAGCATCCGGAGGAAGTGGTGGAGATCGAGGTGACGGACTCGGCGGTGCTTGACAATGTCGACACGCCGGAAGAGTTCCAGACCGGACTTCGGGCGCATCAGGAGGTGGTGGGGGGATGGACCGACGCGTTCTGAAGGAGGCCGCCCGCCTCGCCGACCTACATGATCCGTACGTGCTGGCGTTGATCGTCGCCACGGAGGGGTCCGCCCCACGACGCCACGGAGGGACCATGCTCCTGCGCTCCGACGGGACGTTCTTGGGGACCGTGGGTGGGGCGCAGTTCGAGGAGGAAGTGAAGAAGGAGATGGCGTCCACGCTGCAGAGCCACCGGGGTGCCCTGCGTCATTTCGAACTCCGAGGGTGGAAGCCCGGGGCCCTTCCCAGCCGCTGCGGGGGCTCGGTGGATGTGGCGTTCCAGTACATGCCGGGGGGGCCGAACATCCTCGTCTGGGGTGCCGGACACACCGGGCTCGCGCTCTGTCACGTGCTCGCCGAGCTGGGATACGACCATTCCATCGCCGATGACCGACCGAAGCTCGTGACCCAGGACCGGTTCCCCGGGGCCAAGAACCGCTGGGTGGTGGGAGCGGACGAGCTGCCCTCGCGGGTCGCCAAGGAGGGGGCGCGGTTCTCCCACGTGTACCTTTTAGGTTACGATGCTGCCAAGGACGAAGAGGTGCTGGCGGGACTCCTACCGGGCTTCTCGGGTCCGATCGGCCTTATCGCCAGCCGCACGAAGCGAGGGCTCACGATGAAGTCACTGGAAAAGCGCGGATTCTCACGCAAACAACTGGCCCCCATCCGCTCCCCGGTCGGAATTCCCATCGGGGCCGACTCGCCCGAGGAGATCGCCATCAGTATCGCCGCGGAGATCATCCGCGATGTACGGGGGACGGAATGAGGTTCCGGGTCAACGGGTTGGACTACGACCTCAATCCCGAGGCCGATCGGCTGTTGGTCGACCTCCTCCGCGAGGGGTTCGGGCTTACGGGCACAAAGCGCGGGTGCGAGGACGGCTCCTGCGGGGCGTGCACGGTCCTTGTCGAAGGGGAACCTCGGCATGCATGTCTCACCCTGGCCCGTCGCGTCTCGGGAAAGGAGATCACGACCATCGAGGGAGTTTCTCCAGGACGGTTGAGCCACCTCCAGCGTTCGCTGGTCGACTCCGGGGGCCTTCAATGCGGGTTCTGCGCCCCGGGAATGATCCTCACCGCCGTGGCGCTCCTGCGCCGCGGAAAACCGACCCGAGATGAGATCCGGGAGGCGATCTCCGGAAACTTCTGCCGCTGCACCGGATACGCCAAGATCATCGAGGCCATCGAACGGGCGGCGGAGGAGGGACCGACGCCGTGACGAAGGTGGTAGGCGCCCGGGTGCCGCTCGTCGACGGGCCAGCGAAGGCGACCGGAAAGGCGCTCTACGCGGCCGATCTTGTCCGCCCAGGCATGCTCCACGGGGCCATCGCCCGCTCCGGGGAATCGCACGCCCGCATCCTTTCGATCGACCTTTGGGACGCCATGAAGGAGCCGGGTGTCGCCGGGATCATCACCGGGTCCCTCTATCCTCGCCGGTTCGGGGTGCTGCCGATCACCCGCGACGAGACCATGCTCGCCGTCGACAAGGTGCGATACCGGGGCGAGGGGATCGCGGCGGTCGCCGCCACGAGCCGCGTCGCGGCGGAGCGGGCGGCCCGACGGGTGAAGGTCGAATACGAGCGGTTGCCGGAGTATGCGGACCCCGAGGAGTCGGCCGGACCGGTGGCGGAGCCGATCCATGCGGGGACCGAAGGCTCGACCAACCTCCAGAAGGAGGTGCGCCAGGAATTCGGGAACGTCGAGGAGGAATTCCGTCGCGCGGCCCACATCGTGAGCGTGCGGGGAAAGTTCCCCGGGGTCACCCACGCCGCGCTCGAACCCCATGCGACCCTGGCCGAGTGGGGCGCCAACGGACGTTTGACGGTCTGGTCCTCAACTCAGGTTCCGCACTATCTGCACCGGGCGCTCGCCGAGGTGTTTGACCTGCCGGCCCACCAGATCCGGGTGGTCAAGCCCACCGTGGGCGGCGGTTTCGGTGGCAAAGGCGACCCGATGCCCCACGAGATGGTGGCCGCCGCGCTCTCCCGGGAAACAGGACATCCTGTCCAGATCGTGCTGTCCCGGGAAGAGGTCTTCCTGCTCAACCACGGGCGCCATCCCACGCGCAACACGCTCAGGATCGCCGCCGACGCCGAGGGACATCTGCGGGCCATCGACCTCGATGCGCTCATCGACGGCGGAGCGGCCAGCTCCTTCGGGACCGTGACCACCTACTACAACGGGGTCCTTTCGGTGGGCCCGTATGACGTCCCCGCGTTCCGCTACCGGGGCCGAAGGGTCTACACCAATCGTCCCACCTCGGGAGCGATGCGGGCGCATGGGAGTGTGAACACACGCTATTCGATGGAGGTGGCGCTCGACATGCTGGCCGAGGAGATCGGGGTGGACCCCACGGAGCTCCGACTGCGGAACTTCCAAGCCCCCTTCAGCACGACGGTGAACCAGTTCCGGATCACCTCGAACTCTGCCGTGCGCTGCCTGGAGGCCGCGCGGGACCGTTCGGGCTGGCGCTCGAAGTTCCGCAAGATGCCGCTCGGCCGGGGCATCGGGGTCGGCTGCGGCTTCTTCATCTCGGGCTCGAACAGCCCGATCCACTTCACGCCCCGATTCCCGCAGTCGACCGTCCATCTCAAGCTGGACATGGATGGGGGCGTCACCGTCCATAGCGGGGCCTCGGACATCGGACAGGGCTCGGACACGGTGCTCACCCAGATCGTCGCCGAGGTCCTGGGTCTAGAACCGGGCCAGGTCCATGTCGCCGCCACGGACACGGACACCGCACCAGTGGATCTCGGCAGCTATTCGAGTCGGGTGACCTTCATGATGGGAAATGCCGGACGGAAGGCCGCGGAGGCCATGCTCGAGACGCTGCGGACGGCGGCCGGAGAGATCTCCGGGCGCTCCCCGGACAGTTTCCGCGCGGTCGACGGGGTGCTCGCGAGCGACGAGGGCGGGGGCGTGAAGGTCCCGTTCTTGGACGCCGTTCACCGCGCGATGGAACACCGCGGAGCGCTCCAGTCCTCCGGTTCCTACGAGAGCCCCAAGATCGGGGGTTCCTTCAAGGGCGCCAAGGCCGGGACGTCGCCCGCGTACTCCTACGCCGCCTACATCGCCGAGGTCTCGGTCGACCTCGACCTGGGGGCGATCCATGTGGAGAAGGTGTGGGCGGGGTTCGATTGCGGCCGGCCCATCAACCCCCTCCTCGTCGAGGGACAGATCGAGGGCTCCATCCACATGGGTCTCGGTCAACTCCTCGGAGAAGAGATGCGTTACCGCGGCACCCGGGTCATGAACAGTTCCCTCCTGGACTACGGCACCCTCTCGGCCGTCGACATGCCGGAGGTCGAGTGCCTTCTGGTGGGGGAAGCGGATCCCGAAGGTCCGTTCGGGGCCAAGGAGGCCGGCGAGGGACCCCTCCCGCCCGTGCTGCCCGCAGTCGCGAACGCGGTCTACGATGCCGTGGGGATCCGGTTCACCGAGCTTCCCTTGAGTCCCGACCGGGTCTGGCGGGCCCTTCGGGAGCGCGAACGGAAGGGAGGGCTGCAAAAGCCGCCATCCCCCGGAGGATCATGATCGCGGAATCCTTCGAGCTCCACGAGCCCACCTCCCTTCAGGAAGCGTTGCACCTGGCCCACGACTTCCCCGGAAAGTTCCGCTACCTCGCCGGAGGCACCGACATCCTCCCGGGACTGTTCCGGGGCTTGGGGAGCGCTCCGCACCTCATCTCGCTCGAAGGGGTCCCGGAACTCCGCGCGTTCGATCCCGAGCACGGGGTGGTGGGGGCGTCGACCTGGCTCTCGACGCTCGAGCGAGATCCCATCCTCGCCGCCCGGTTTCCGGCGCTCGCCCAGGCCGCGCACAACGTGGCCTCCCCCAGCATCCGGAACTCCGCCACGCTGGGAGGGAACCTCCTCTTGGACACCCGGTGCATCTTCTACAATCAATCGCAGTTCTGGCGGGAGTCCAATGGCTACTGCCTCAAGTTCCAGGGCACCGAGTGCCAGGTCGTGCCGAAGGGGGCGAAGTGTTACGCGGTGTATTCCGGGGACCTCGCTCCCGCCCTCTTGGCGCTGGGGGCGGTCGTCGAGATCGCCGGCCCTCGTCGCCGCCGTCAGGTCCCCCTCGGTACGCTGTTCCCTGCCTCCGGGGATGGTCGGGAGCCCTATCGTCTCGGTCCGGAGGAGATCTTGGTTTCGATCGGCCTCCCGCATTCCAATCTTGGGAGCGCCTACGCCAAGCTCCGGGCACGGGGAATGCCGGACTTTCCCGAAGCGGCCGCGAGCGTGGCACTCCATGCCACCGACCAACGGCTCGACTATTTCCGCATCGCCCTGAGCGGCGTGGGTTCGCGGCCCGTCGTGCTCGACGAGCTCACCGAGCCGTACCTCGGTCACCCTCTCCCGGAGGCCGACATCTCGAAGATCTCCCAGGAGGTCCGACGGTGGGTGCATCCCGTCGCCAACACGCACCTCCTTTCGGACTACCGCCAACACGCCACCTCCCACCTCGTCCGTACCCAGTTGGAGCGGCTATGGAACGCCGCGAAGGAGTCGACAAGCGGGTCCCCTTCGCCCCCGTCCTCCTCCCCGGGGGCGCCGTCGAAGAAGTCATCGCGCCCGCCACGCATTTCCGGGTTTGGGAAACGATGAGCAGCGTTATGCGCCCGCCATCCCATAGGAAAGGGTGAGGGACGGCGATGGAAACTGCGAACCAGGACCCTCATCCCATCGACGGCGAGCCGCCGAAATCGGTCATGATGTGCCGGATGGCCTTCTCCCTTCCCTCGTACTCCTGCTGTCTCGTCCGCTCCACGGAGGTCCATCCGGACATCTCCATCGAGGTGCTGAGCGGTCTCCCCATCTCGGACACGGAGATGGTCGAGGACATCCGCCTGACGGGCCCGGGTCCGCTCGCGGAGCGCGTGGAGGAACTGCGCAAATGTCCGGGAGTCCGTTCCGTCGAGGTGCTCCAGTCGGACGAGACCTTCGTGTCCTGCCGGATCCGCCACCCGATCTGCCCGGTCGTCCGCCTCCACCAGCAACTGCGCGTCCCTCCGACGCTCCCGGCCACCATCGAGAAAGGGTCCCACAACGTGATCTTCACCGCGTCGCCCGACGACATGCGACGGATCTACGAGGTCTCCCGGAAGAAGTACCGGGACATCCGGATCGTCTCACTGCACCCGAGCGTGCTGGAGGGGAAGGAGGCGATCCTGACGGAACGCCAGCAGCAGGTCTTCCGGGAAGCGTACGTCTCCGGTTACTGGGACATTCCCCGGAAGACCAGCGTCTCCGCGCTGGCCGACCGGCTCCGCGTGTCGAAGTCGACCCTGGCGGAGATCATGACCCGGATCGAGAGCAAGCTCATGCACGCCGCCGCGGATGACGTCTCCGGGGAATTCCACGAGCCCGTGCTGAGTACGTCTTAAGCGGCGGGGCCTCGAGAATCGGAGACGGGGCCATGCGCCGGATCGAGGAGATCACCCAAGAGCTCGAACTTCCCGAAGAGGCCTGGCAGCCCTATGGCCGTTGGATCGGGAAGGTCGATACCTCGCTGGTCTCTCCGCGTAGCGGTCCCCGGGGGAAGATCGTCCTCGTCACGGGCATCACCCCGACGGCCTTCGGCGTCGGCAAGACCGTCAATTCGATCGGCATTGGATCGGGACTCCGTCGGATCGGGGTCCGGGCGATCACGTGCCTGCGGCAGCCCTCGCTCGGTCCGGTGTTCGGCATCAAGGGCGGCGGGGCCGGGGGCGGCCGCTCCACGGTCGAGCCCTTCGTGGACGCGAACCTGGGGCTCACGGGCGATCTCGATGCGGTGACGAACGCCCACAATCTCCTTGCCGCCCTCGTCGACAACGTCCTCCACCACGGGAACTCCCTCTCCATCAACCCGCAGGAGATCTTCTGGCCCCGGACGCTCGACATGGAGGACCGCGCGCTGCGCGACATCGAGATCGGCCTCGGGGACAAGAACGGTCCGCCCCGCCGGGGGAGCTTCATCATCACCCCCGCTTCCGAGGTGACGGCCATCCTCGGCCTGGCGAGCGATTTCCACGACCTCCAGGCCCGTCTCGGGCGGATCCTCGTGGCCCAGGACAAGCAGGGCCGTCTCGTCACCGCGAGCGCCATCGGGGCGGAGGGGCCGATGACCGCCCTGCTGCGGCGCGCCCTTTTCCCGAACCTGCTCCAGTCGAGCGACGGCGGCCCCATCCTGGTGCACGGGGGACCCTTTGGGAACCTCTCCTACGGGACCACGACGGTGACCTCGACCCGCCTTGCCCAGTCCCTCGCGGACGTCGCCGTGGTCGAAGCGGGCTTCGCCACCGACCTCGGGGCAGAGAAGTTCGTGAACCTCGTCTCCCCGTTCGGTGGGTTCTCTCCCTCCGCGGCGGTCCTCATCGCCAGCCTCCCCGTCCTCCGCTCGCACCGCGCCGCGACGGGCGAGGTGGGTCTCGCCGGCGGGCTCGAGAACATGGAACATCACATCCGCAATCTCCAGCACCTGGGACTCGATGTCTGCGTGGCGCTCAACCGCTTCCCGGACGACACGGCGGCCGAGGCCGCCCAGGTCCATGCGGCCTGCCATGACCTCGGCGCCCAGTCCGCGGATTCCTACGCCTTCGGCCAGGGCGGCGCGGGATGTGAGGACCTGGCCCACCGGATCCAGGAGATGCTCACCCGAGGTTCGACGGCGCGTCCCACCTACACGATGGAGATGCCGGTGGTCGAGAAGATGGACCGGATCGTGAAGGAGGTCTATGGGGGGGATGGGGTGGACCTCCTCCCCGAGGCGCAGCACCAGCTTGAGCAGCCGGTATGGCCCGAGATGGCGCACGTCCCGGTGTGCATGGCGAAGACCGCCCTGTCCATCTCGGATAATCCGAAGGCGACCGGCCGGCCGCGCGGATTCCGCGTCACCGCACGCCGGTTCATCCCCGCCGCGGGGGCCGGTTATCTCGTCGCCCTCTTGGGGAACATCCAGACGATGCCCGGTCTCCCGTCCGAGCCGCGGTCCTCCCAGATGGAGCTCGAGGCCGATGGGTCCGTCCGCGGTCTCCGTTGACCTCAACGGGTGACAGGCCCAGTACCAGGAAGCGTTCGGGGAGCCCGGGCGGGGATCAGCGAACGCCGACCCCTACGCTCTGAGCTCCGTCACACCCCTGCCGGTAGGGACATCGTCGGCACTTGGGGAACGATGGCGTCCGTGCCCCGGAGTACGGCTGACGGATGGCGGAGAGCGTCTCCAGCACCCGGCGGCGCGCCTCGGAGGTCCACGGGACCACGACCTCCCGGCCGTCCCCGTACACGAGGAGGCCGTACGGGGGGGGCTGACCGTGGTCCTCCAAGATCAAGCAATAGGCGAGCACCTGGATCTCGTGCGAAGGGTAGGCCGAACCCCCGGGCGGCGGATGGCCGGACTTGATCTCGACCGGGATGAGCTGCCCTTTCGCGGTTCTCCGCAGCTCGTCGGGGCGTCCGGAGAGACCGTAGCGCTCGGAAACGTATCCGGGCACCTGGGGCGGCCAAGAACTCCCCGAAGGAAATGCGACGCCGGTCACCCGGTCGACGGCCACCACGCGCGCCGTCCTCAGCGGTGGACGAACGGCCCGGTAGATCCCCCAGGCCACGACGGCGAGGAGGAGAAGGACTACCAGGGGAACAAGTGGAACCACCATAGACTGATGCCTGTGAGCAAGAGCAGCCCGAGGACCGCCGCCGCGACATACGGCGCCCGGGCGGCGTACTGCGCTCGGACATGACGGGCCTCCATCTCGGCGTGAACCCTCTTGCCGCGCTCCCTCGCCGAAGGACCGGTCGAACCTTCGAAGTCGCCCGGATGTCCCTGAGATTCGGACCACCACACGCGCGGACAGTAGACGAACTGTCCCAACTCGTGGGCACCGATGTACCGACGTTCGCGGGAGGTCATGGTCTCGATCGGGGGCCGAGGGGTATTTGACCGATACCGTCCGCGGGTCGAGTAGGAGGTGGCCGCGTTTCAGGGTCCGAGCGCGTCGCGCGCTCGGCGGGCCGCCGCTCTCCCGCTCCGGATGCAGTCGGATATCCCGACCCCCTCGTAGAGGGCGCCCGCGAGGGCCAGCCGGGGGTACCGCGCCGCCGCGTCCCGGATCCGGGTGACGAGTTCCCCGTGGCCGACTCGGTACTCCGGCATCGCCGCCGGGTGGCGGAACACTCGGGTGTAGATGGGTTCCTCCGATATCCCGAGCATGGACCGGAGTGCCGGGAGGACCTGGGCCACGATCTCCGCGTCGGAGCTCTTCGCGAGCACCGGGTACCGATGCTTGTTCACGTAGGCGCGGACACTGGTACCTCCCCCGGGCACCTCGTACCCCCATTTGCGGGTAGGGAACGACACCCCGGCCAGGATCGAGGAGGTACCCTGGGGAAGCATGATCCCCGCGCGATCGAAAGGCGGGCGGTCCCACACTTCCCGGAAGGCGAGTCCCACGACCATGGTCGGGGCGTAGGTCACCCGCGCCAACACCGTTCGCAGACCCTCGAAGGCGGGGGAAAGCATCGCCAGGGCCCCCGGGGCCGGGACGGCGATGATGGTCGCGTCGAATGGGTGGAGGGAACCGGCCTGCCGGAGGAGGTACCCTCCCTCCGGACGAGGGGCGAGCGCATCCACGGGAGCGTTCTTCCGGAGGAGAACGGGCGAGAGCTGTTTCTCAAGGGCCTCGATCAGGGTCTCGAGCCCCCCTTTGAGCGTGAGGAACGGGGAAGGCGCGGGGCTCCCCGCTCGCGCGGGCCGGTGGAGGCGAGCCTCGGCCCGGAGGCCGAGGATGAGGCTCCGATGCTGTTCCTCGAGGCGCAGAAGCTCAGGGTAGACGGATCGTACGCTCAACTGGTCGATGTCGGTGAGATGGGTCCCTCCCGCGACCGGACCCGCGAGCCGGTCGACCACCGCTCTCCCCAGTCGACGTCCGAGGAAGTCCCCGACGGACACATCCTTTCCGCTCCGTACCTCACGGGAGCGGGGAAGCAGGAGATCGCCCGCCGCGCGGAGCTTTCCCATCGGGGAGAGGATGGGGGAGCGCATGAGACTAGGAAGGTCCCGGGGAAGTCCCGTGGGTCCCACGGGAGGAAAGGGAACGTACTTGCCCTTGAGATAGAGATAGCTGCCTCCCCGGTGGACCGGCAGGAAGGAGGGTTCGAGACCCAACTCCCGGGCAAGGGTCGCCGCCTCGGGCTTCCGGGCGAGGAAGGAGTCCGGTCCCCATTCAAGTATCCCTCCGAGCCCTCGGTCCGTGTGGATGGTGCCCCCGAGCCGGTCGGACGCCTCGAACAGTTCCACTTCGATCGCTCCCCGTTCCGCGGGGGGACGGAGCTCCCAGGCGGCGGAGAGGCCCGCGATCCCTCCCCCGATGATCGCTATCCTGGGAGGCATGGATCACCCGGAAGGGCGGTGGGGGGACGCCTCGGGGGCCTCGTCCGATCGTTCCACGACGTGGGCGAGGGCCGAGACCAGCAACGGGTCACTGTTGGGCATCTCGGCCCGGGCGAAGGAAAGGCCGAGGTCCGTCGCGGCCTGCCGGGCCCGGAGGTCGAGATCGTAGAGTACCTCGAGATGGTCGCACAGGAAACCGTGGGGGACGACGACCACGCCACGGAGGCCGCAGGAGACCAGTCCGGGGAGCATCTCCAAGAGGTCGGGTCCGGCCCAGGGCTCGGTGCCGCCCGGGCTCGCACTCTGCCAGCAGACCTCGACCTCCGACGGGTCGATCCCCGCTTCCGCGGCGATGGCCCGCGCCCCCTCTTCGAGTTGCGCGGCATAGGGAGTACCCGTGACCATCCGTTGGGGAAGGCTATGCGCCGAGAAGAGCACCCGGCTCCGCCCCTTAGCTTCGGGCGGGAGGCGCTCCCGCGCTCGACGCAGCGACCGGGCCCAGAAGCGCACCAGGTCCGGTTCCCGGAACCACGCGCCCGCGAACCGGATCGGGTTCGGATGGGAGGAGGCGGATCGGGCCGCCTCGAGCGCCCCCCGGTACCCGTGCTCGAGGAACCGGGAAGCGTGCGGGGCCATGGGGAGCGCGAGGATCGGCACTTCGGCGGAACCCGCGAGGCGAGGAAGGACTTCCTCGGCAAACGGGGGCACATGCCGGTAGGCGTGGTGCACGCGGTAGCTTCCCGCCCCGTGTCGCCGGGTCAGCTCCTCCTGCAGGCGCTGTGCGGTCTCCTCGGTGATCTTGTTGAACGGGGAGCCCCCGCCGATCGCGCGATAATGCGCCTCCAGGTTGGACAGGACCACGGGGTCCGTCGGCAGGTCCCCGCGGATATGCCGGTAGTAGGGTTCGACCTCCTCCTGCCGGGTGGCCGCTCCGTGGGCGAGGAGCACGACGTCGCTCACCCTCCCCATGTTCCCTCCGGTAAGACCCGCTAGGTCGGGGGCGGGGGGACGGGGCGTGCCGGTCCATCCCGGGGAGCGTCCGCGCTCCGGGTCATGGTTCGTCCTGCTTCGGTTCGGGCAGGGCCGCGGGCTCCGCCGGTTCCGCTTCCTCCGGGGCTGGCTCCGGCTCCGGGGGGGCCTCTTCGTCCGACCCCGCCTCGGACTCCTCCTCCGAGTCGGTTCCCGAGGAGGGCCGCTTCCGGCGGAGCGCATAATAGGCGAAGACACCGACGATCAGGACCCCGGCGATGATGGCCCCGTAGAAGATCGGGGAGACGAGCAACGCGGCGAATCCAAACGTCGACGGTTTGAGGAAGGCGATGTGCAGGACCTGGGACGCCCCGTTCACCGAGACCATCCCTCCCGATGGAAGGCGGGTGTACCCGGACTCCGAGGCCACCGTGTAATCGAACGTCCCGTTGGGGAGCGTGAAGGCGATGCCCGAGAACGCGCCACCGTGCTCCGTGAGGCCGTTCAAGGTCACCGACCAGTTCATGCGCGCGGTGAGGCCGCTCTGGTAGAACGTGACCGAGAAGAGCGCGGGAGAGAAGGTGATGTTCTCCACGAGGGACGAACCGTTCACGTTCAGGGTCCCGGACGAGGGGGTCACATGGAAGCCCGCCACGCGCGAGATCACGAAGGGATAGCTCCCATTGACGAGGGCCCGGGTCCCGGTGAAAGCGATCTGGCTCGTATTGAGCGACACCGACGTGCCGTCAAAGGTGACCGACCAGGAGACCCCATCGGGCTTTCCCTGGGCGACGAAGGACACGTTGTACTTCGGGAGCGTGTAGACGACCGCCACCGCCAACGTGCTCTTCTGGACCGTGACCGTTCCGGATCGCGGCGAGGGACCGTAGCCGAGGGCGCTTTGCACCGCATAGCTATAGTTCCCGCTCGGCACCGAGAAGGAGACGGAAGCGGACGTCGAGGAGGACGCGGTGCCGTTCAGGTCCACGGACCAGTTCGTCCCGGTGGGCAACCCGCTCTCCTTGAACGTGACCTGGTAGCGAAGGATGACCTTGGAGTAGGCCACGGAGATCTTCTGGGCCGAACCGTGGACCGAAAGGTCCCCGGCCGTGGGAAGGGCCGTGAAGCCGGCGACCGAGCCGATGTCGTAGTAGTACGTTCCGTTCTGAAGGGTGAAGGTGATCGTCGGGGTCGCCGCGGAGACCGAGGTCCCCTCGACGGCGACCGACCAGGAGGTCCCGGCCGGGAGCCCGGACTCGGTGAAGGACTCGGGGAAGACCTCGGGGAGAGGTATGCCCTGCACGAAGGACACGGCTCCGGAGAGCTCGTCCGTGACGGCGAGCGTGCTACCGCCAGCGAGGAGGGTCACGGAGGTGGGAGCATTGTTGTTGAGGGCAAGGGTCCCTTGCAGCGTCAGCCCGCGGCTCGAGATCACCGAAAGGCTGTTGGAGGAGAGGTCCGCGACGTAGACCCCGTCGGTCGCCGGGTCGAACGCGAGGGCATCCGGTCCCGCGCTCACGGCTAGGCTCGTGACGTCCGATTGGGAGGACGCGTTGACCACGGTGACCGAGTTCGAGGCGAAATTGGCGACATAGAGGTATCCCGTACTGGGGTCCGTCGCGATGGCGGAGGGTTCCGCGCCCACCGAGATGTTGGCGAGGGGACCGCCCGAGGACCCGTACACCGTGAGCTCGCTGGGGACGACGCCGCCCACGTAGAGGTCCCCGTTCACCGCGTCGAAGAACGCGGGATACGGCGCACCGCCCGTCGTCATGCTGGGCGACATGCAGTCGCAGGTGAGGTTCACCTTCGACACGTTGCCGGAGAGCGTGTTCGTGACATAGACCATGGCGGCCGGGGCATCATAGGCGATCGAAGAGGGATCCGCTCCCACCGGGAGGCTCTTGACCAGGGCCAGCGTCCGGGCGTTCAGGATGGTGAGATTGTCGGAGCCGGCATTCGCCACCACGACCTGCTTCGAACCGCCGGAGTAGAGGACGGCATCCGGATCGGAACCGACGGGGACCGAGCCCACCACCTTCCAGGAGGTGGCGTTCACGAGCGTGAGGGAACCGGTCGCGGCGTCCGCGATCACGAGGTTGCCATCCGCCGCGTCCAGCGCGGAAGCCTCCGGGGCCAGCCCGGTCACGATGTCTCCCGAGGAGCGGTTCGTTGCCGAACCGATCTCGGTCACGTTGGCGGTGCCCCGGTTGGCGATGTAGATCATTCCCGTGGCGGAGTCCACGGCCGCCCCGTCGGGATTCGCCCCGGCGGGGATGGTGGCGCTCACCGTGCTGAGCAAGATGCGGGAGACGTTGTTCGAACCGTAGTTCGCGCAGTAGACCGCGAAGTTCTGCGGGTCGTAGGAAAGGGCGAAGGGGTCGGATCCGACGCTGATGTTGGCGACCGGCTGGAGGACCGTCACCGAGTAGGCCCGCACGAGGCCGAGCGAGGAGCTCGCGACGAAGACCTCATGGGCATGCGGATCGAAGACGAGGGCACTGGGGCTCGCCGGCGCGCCCACGGACAGGGTGACCTTCTCCGTCGAAGGGCTGATCACGGCCAGGGTCGCCGGGGTGGAAGCGATCGCGTAGATGTTCCCCGAGGCGGGATCGACCGACACGGCCTTGGAGGAGTTGAATGCGATGGACGTCTGAAGGAGATCGCTCGTCGCATTGATCACCGAGATCTGGTTGCTTCCGGTGTCGGCCACGTAGACGAACTGGTTCACCGGATCGTAGGCGATGGAGCAGGGGGAGAGCCCCACGCGCAGGTAACTGGTCACCGCGTCGGTGGCGGGATCCACCACCGCGACCGTGCCGCGGGTCACGATGGAGACGTAGAGCATCCCCGTCAGGTTGTCCAGCGCGATCCCGCAGGGGCTTCCCGAGAGGGGGATGTAGCCGGTGACGAGGCCGGTCGTCAGGTTGGCGATCGCCACGTTCGACGTGGAGTAATCGTCCACGAAGAGCTCATCCTGGGCAGAATCCACGGTCAGGGCGAGGGGTTGGATCCCGCTCTGGGCCGATGCGTTGCCGGGGAGGAGCGTGTTGTTGTAGAGCGACAGGGTGTTGCCCACGACGGCGGCCACGAAGTGCACCGGTTGTTCCACCGCAGCACCGGCCACGAGCAGGTTCCCCGAAGCGGGGTCGTCGCTGTACCCCGCGATCGTGGAAACGGAGAACGAATAGCTTCCGTTCGGCATGCTGAAGGTGATCCCCGCCGCGGAAGAGGCGGAGGTGCCGTTGAGGTCGACCGTCCAGTTGGTCCCGGCCGGCAACCCGTACTCCAGGAAGGTCACGGGGTAGGTGGAGCGCAGTTCCCCGGCCGGGGCGCTCGATCCGGACCCGGGAGCCAGGGGGTGCGTCGCCCGCACCGGGGAGGGCGCGGGGCGCGCGCTCGTCCCGCCCAAGAGGCTACCCGGAAGGAGGAGCAAGAGCGCGAGGAGGCCCACGACCGCCAATGTGCGGAGCCTTCGCATGCTCGGGGGAAGATTGGGGCTCTATATAACGGAAGAAGGCGGGCGCCGGTGGAACATGCGTACGGCCTGGAGGGGGATCAGGCGTGGACGGGCAGGACCGTGAGCGGGCGCTCCGGCGCGCCTTCGGGGACATGGGGGCACGCGGGATCCTCCCCCTGGAGGTCGCCGGTCACCGCGTAAGCCCGCGCCCGCGAGCCTCCACAGATCCGCTTGTACTCGCAGGCGCCGCACCGTCCCCGGAGGAGGTCCGGGTCGCGGAGCTGGCGGAACAGGGCCGACTCCCGGTAGATGGTGGAGAGCGGGCTCCGGCGGACGTTGCCGGCCGGGACGGGGAGGTAGCCGCTCGGGCAGACCTCGCCCAAATGGTCGATGAACGCGAACCCTTGGGCTTCCCGGATCGCGGGGAACTTGGGGTACGGGGCCCCCGGAACGTTCTCCAGGATGAGCCGACGGTACTGCGGCGCCGCGATCGAGGTGACCCGGAAGGACACCGTCTGGGAGTACTGCGCGAGCCACTGGAGGGTCGACTCCGTCTCGGGAGCGGTAAGCTTCGGGAGCACCCGGCCCCGCCCGGTGGGGACCACGAAGAACACTTCCCAACTGGTGACCCCGAGCACCTTCACGAGGTCGCCCATCGCCGGCATCCCGGCCAGGGTCTCCCCGCAGACGGAGGTGTTCACCTGGAGCGACATGCCGAGCTCGCGGACCTCTCGGGCCCGGGCCAGGGAATCTCGGAAGGTGCCGTCGACCCGGCGGAACCCGTCGTGCACCTCCGCCGAAGGTCCGTCGATGCTGATCGAGACCGTCTTCACTCCGATGGCCTTCCACTCCTCGAGGACCTTCTTCGTGAGCAGCGGCGTGACGCTGGGGGAGACCGCGGTGTGGAGCCCCCGCGCCACGCTGGCCCGGAGGATGTCGGAAAGGTCGGAGCGCTCCAGGGGATCGCCCCCCGTGAAGACCATGAGGGGTGGCGGGGAGAACCGGGTGGCGATGTCATCCAGGACCTCGAGGACCTCGGGTAGGCTGAGCTCGCGGGAATTGCGCTTGGGGATCGCATTCGCGCGGCAGTGCCGGCATTTGAGCCCACAAGCTCGGGTGAGTTCCCAGGTCAGAACGTGCGGTCCTTGCGCGAGGTCCATAGTCGTGTTCGCGTCGCTCCCGTCGGGACGGAGCCGGCGGCATCTATTACGTTTTGCGGGGTCCCCAACTCCTTTCCGGGGGGCGACCTTCGACGGCCGCCCTAGAAGCACACGGCCGAAGCGCCCTCGGTGGAACAGGCGGGGGAGAAGAACCCCGGATTGAGCTGGAAGACGAGCGACCCTCCGCTCGAGAACACGAGGGATCCGAGGGGCTCGACCGCAAGCCATGCCTGGGCCGGGCTCCCGGACGAAGGCTCGAGCGTGTAGCGCAGGTCCATTCCCACGGGGACCGCCAACGTCCGGACGGAAACCGTTCCCCCTTGGGCCACGGTCAGTGCGAGCGCGAGGGGACCGCGAAGGGTCACGTTCTCGCCACTTCCCGAGAGCGCGACCGTGCCATTGGCCGCCTCGGTCACCCCGGGGCTCATGCGGAGGACGTAGCTTCCCGCGGACGGCGGGTCCTCGAAATTGGAACCGTAGAGCGGGCCCGCCTCGTAGAACTGGGGGCGCGCTCCGAGGAAGGCATAGGAAAAGTTGTAATCGGCCCCGAGCGAGGAATACGCCGTGAAGTTCGGGGCGGCCGAGGCCAGAAGGCCCGCGATCATGACGTTGTACGCGGTGAGCACGCTCGCGTTGCTGGTGACCTCGTAGTACGGAAAGACTCGGTCGTGGGCGAACTCGGGAAGCCACGTGCCACTGTCTCCCCAGTTGACGACGATCGTGCTTCCCGAGGGAACATGGGAGTCGATCCAGTCGAAGGCCGCGACGTCGTTCAGGGTGAGCGAGGTCCCGTTGGCGACCCGGGCCGCGTTGTCCTCGAAGAGCCCGTTCACCGAGACGAGGCAGAGCACCAGGGCCACGACAACTCCCGCTTGGGCGGACCTCCGGAGCACCCACCGGCGTCGCGACGGCAGTTGGGGTGCGATCGCCGCCGCGCGGGGAACGCGCGAGCGCACGAGCAAGGAACCGACGAGGAAGCCGGCCCCGATGGAAACGGGCACGAAGAGAAGGTTCGCCGGACGGTCGGGAAACACGAAGTTCCACTCCGGGTAATGGAGGAGGAAGAGCCCGTTCGGCCCGTTCTCGTTGAGGAGAAAGAGCGCGCCCGCCCAGAGCGCGAGCGCCAGGACCCCCGGGGTCGTGCGTCGGACCACGACCAGGACCACGAAGCCGAACAGGCCGAGCAGGACCAACGGGACGAGCGTCCAGGTGAGGGTGAGCAAGGTGATGAGCCGGAAGAGGGAGTCCGAAAGGTTCCCCGGTTGGAATATCGGATAGGCCTGGAAGGCAGCGACCCCGGCCGAGTCCGGGCCGGCCGACACGCCCCCGAAGGCGATCCGCGCGACGAACACCGCCAGGGGCGCGATCAGGATGGCCGCACCCACTACCTGCGCCGCGAGGACCTTGAGGGCGGTGCGGATCCCCGCCCTCACGACGATCCGGGAGATCAGGAAACATCCGAGGAAAAGCACGGCGAAGACCCCGTCGATCGGCGAGATCAGGACGAGACCGGCGAGGAGGACCGCCCCGGCCACGATGTCGCGCCCGGCCAGGGACCGGCTCCGGGGCACAGTCGCCAGGACGGTGAGGGCGGCGAGGAGCACGACCCACCCCATCGTCTCGTCGATGGCGCCCCACTCGTCAAACAGGAGGGGATAGGGGGAGATCGCCCCGATGACCGAGGCGACGAGCACGCCTTCCCGCGGCAGTCCCGGAAGGAGCCTCCGGGCGCAGAGGAAGATCGCCGCGAAAAAGAGCGAGCTGAAGATGAGGGTGATCGCCGAGGCCAGCTGGGGGAGGTCGAGGGGAACCCAGGTCCCGAAGAACGCGAAGACGGCCTCGCTCCCGGTGAACGCGAGGTGGTAGTCGGTCCCCGAGCTCCACGAAGGCAGTGCTGCGAACCCCCAGCTGGTGGGGAGCCGGCCCTGGGTCAGTATCGACTCGGCGAGCAAACTGTAGGCGCGGATATCATCCCCGGCGTAGACGTAGGCATCCCAGTACGGGGCGACCCGCAGGCTGACCGACAGAACCAACGCTCCGAGGAGCACGGCGAGCTCGATGCGACGGGACCGGAGGGTATCCCGCGCCTTCCGCACCAGCTCCCGCCGGACGAAGTAGACCCGCGCGAGGCTCGTCACGGCAAGGAAGGCGAGCAGGAGGTAGGCCAGCGGGTAGACGAAGGGTACTCCCGCCACGTTGGCGAAGAGGAACAACACCGGGATGGCGGCGGTGCCCAGCGCAAGATCGAAGATGAGCCGCTCCTCCACCGGGCCCTCCCCATGGAATGCCTGGTCCCATCGACGCGCAAGGAGGGAGTCCACGATCCATCGTAGGGAGGACCCCAGGAGCACGAGGACCCCGGCCACGAGGGGCAATAACAGCACGATCCAGAATCCCAGGGAGTTCATGCATCCGAGCGACGTAGCCCGAAGGGACGTTCTGCCTTCCGGCCATATATGTCCGTAAGAAGATTCCCCATGGGAAAACTAAGAAAGGTATCTACGGTGAGACGGTACTTAACGGTGTGGGGAGCGGACGACAATGCGCTTCCGGAACGCTCCCCGCCGGCCCTTTTCGGACGCGAAGTATTCTTCGCATCACCGACACAGGGTTCATATACGGCCCTCCCCAATTTGGCGCGGATGGCGCTCTTCGTAGCGGAACATGAACACCCCGCGGACCACTGTCCCGCGCGGGACCCTCGAATGGGGGCGATGCTGTTGCAGCACCTATCCGAGGCCAATGCGAAGAAGTTCGGCATATCGATCCACGGGAAGGCGGTGGCGGACCACATGCACCGCCTATACCTCATTCTCGAGGCGCCGGAGCAGCGGGTGGTCGAGGAGTTCATGGCCCCGTTCGCCCAGGCGGGCAGCGTGAAGGTGCTCCCGTCCTCCACCTGCGAGGCGGTCACCGAGCGCCGTGGCTGCGACGCCTAAGCGCTCCCCGTCCTCGTTCCCGCAAATCTTGCGCTCCACCTAGGGAGGTGGCGGGCTGGCCCAGGGTGGGGGCGGGTAGGGCTGGGGCGGTGGGGTGGACTTCTTCCCGCGCCTCAGCAAGACCACGAGGAGGACCGCCATGAGCGCGATGACCAACCCCACGACCAGGAGGTCGGTCAGGGAGAAGCCCGTGCCGCTGGGGTTGTTGTTGTTCCCTCCGTTGGGGTTCGCGACGGTCACGTTGAAGGATGCGGCCCGGGTCGCGGTCAGGCCGTGGTTGTCCGTCACGGTGACGGTGACCCGGAACGCGCCGGTCACGGTCGGAGTGCACGGGAAGTTCGCCGTATCGTAGGAGCCGCAGCCGGTGGGCAGGTTCGTATAGGCGTAGGTGTACGGGGTCGATCCTCCGGTGGCGGTGACGTTGAGGTAGACGGTGGTTCCGAGCGGGGCCGATGCGGTCGACGCCCCGAAGGAGGTGATGATCGGGGATCCCCCACTCCCTCCGGTGACGGTGATCACACCGAGGCTCTGGCTGACCGTGTGGGACTGCGCATCCGTCACGGCGACCGAAGCCGTGTAGGTTCCTGGCTGAGCGTAGCTGTGGGTCGGGTTCTGCGACAGGCTCGAGTTCCCGTCCCCGAAGCTCCACTGGTAGGTGTACGGGGCGGTTCCCCCGTTGGCCGAGGCCGTGAACGACACGCTCAACGGCGCACTCCCGCTGGTGGCGCTCTCGGTCGCGGTGACCCCGAGCACGGATAGTGTGGCCGTGTGTTGCGCCGTGGCCGTGCCTTGGCTGGCGATGACCAGGATCGACCCGGAGGCCCCGGGCTGGCTACCCGCCGTGAAGATCGTGGAGTTCCCCCCGGTGGCCGGGTTGACCGAGCCGAGGGAACTAGCGCTCACGGACCATTGGTAGCTGACCGTGCCCGAGAGCGGGTGGCCGAACTGATCGAGCGCATTGGCGAAGAACTTCTGACTGCTCCCGGCCGGGACGATGGCGCTCGTCGGGACGAGCGTCACCGACGAGAGCACCGGACTGGCGCTCGACACCGTGAACGAGGCCGTCGTCGAGGTGGCGAGACCGTTCGACCCAGTGACGGTCACGAGCACCGAGAAGGTCCCGGAGGTCACGGTGGGGGTGCAGGGCACCGAGGCCGCGTTCAGGGAGTTACATCCGGCGGGGAGTCCGGAATAGGCGTAGGCGTAGGGGGTCACGCCGCCCGTGGCCGAGACGTTGAGGTAGGTGGTTCCCCCGGGGGCAATGGTCGGTGGAGAGGCCACGAACGAGGAGATGGTCGGAGCACCGGCGACGGGGTTCACCGTGAGGGTGGCCGTCCCCGTTCCGGGGTGTCCCGCCGCATCGGTGACGGTCACGGTCACCGTGAAGCTCCCCGATACGGAGGGAGTACAGGCGAGCGAGGTCGTGTTGGACGTGGTACACCCCGTCGGCAGTCCCGTGTACACGTACGTGTACGGGGGCGTCCCTCCCGAGGCGGTCACGTTGAGGTAGCTCGTCGCGCCGACCGAGATCGGGGAGGGGGAGGCCGTGAACGACGTGACGGTGGGGTTCCCACCGCCCCCGGAGGGATTGACCGTGAACGATGCCTGCGAGGTGGTCGACAGGGCCTTGGCGTCCGTCACGGTCACGGTCACCGTGGAGGAACCCGTGCCGGTCGGGGTGCACGCGAGCGAGGAGGTGTTGGTGGAGCCGCATCCCGCCGGTAGGCCCGAGTAGGAATAGGTATACGGGGTCGTCCCCCCGCTCGCCGAGACATTGAGGTACGTGGTCCCACCCAGGGGGAAGGAACTCGGAGCGGCCGTGAAGGAGGAGATGGCCGGGCCCGACCCGCCGCCTCCCGGTCCCGTGTTGCAGGGCACTCCCGGTTGGCCACACTTCCAGAGGGGCTCGAACGGGTTCCCTTCGGCGTAGTAGTCGTTCTCGACCATTGGGAACTCGGTGCCGTTCGGGGAGATCCCACCCATGTAGAACACCTGGGGGTTCACGTTGAGGTCCACCCGTTCCATCACGGCGAGGAGGTTGGAGAAGTTGAAGGTCTGGTGCTCTACGAAGCCGCACGAGGTGTAGGTCGAGGAGATCCCACAGGTGGAGGGCTTTCCTCCGGTCTTCATCACCGTGTGCGGGGCGATGACCACCAGCGGGAGCCGGCGGTCGTTGTTCACGTGGTCGTTCCCGTTCTGGCCCTGTTGAGAATCGTCCTCGGTGATCGCGATGACGGTGTTGGAGGCGTAGGTCGTGTTCTCGATCGCGGAGACCACGACATTCGTCGCGGCGTCGTTCCACTGGATGCAGACCGGGTCGGGCTGGCCGCAGTAGCTTCCGGGGTGGTCATCCTGGAGCTCGACCTCGGTGTAGGTCGGAAGGCCGTAATCCTTGAGGTACGCCACGAAGGAGTTGGCCGCATAGGAGTCGAGGAAGGTGCTGGGGTCCCCGGAGACCGTACCGCAGGAGAACTGGCACTCCCACAGGAACTGGGGGATGCCCGTCGCGGGGTTGACCGTGGGGGGCATGCTGGCCGAACCGCTCGAGGTGTTGTACCAGTAGCCGTTCGTGCACCCGGTCACGATCTGGAGCGAGTTGAGCGAGTCTCCCGGGATCGTCTTCGCGGAGGAGACCGAGCAGCCGGGGCTGGAGAGTTCCCAGATGTTGTCCCCGTCCGCAAGGAACGGGATGTTGGTCTTCGACTGGGCCACTCGGGGTCCGGCAAACCGGTCGAAGATGGCGCCCCCGCTCGAGTTGTAGGTCTGCGAACCCAGATCCGGGTTCCATGAGCAACTTCCCGCCTTCTCCTGGGAACCATTGTACATTCCCCACTGCGTGTTGGCCCCGGTTCCCTCCACGGCCCCCCCGCAATTGTCGGAGCCTCCCCAAACGTTGGCCGTGAACAGGTAGTTGTGGCCCTGGGCCGACCACGGGTCGATGGACGAATAGAAATTGTCGAACACGGAATAGTTCCGTGCCCAGTCGTGCAGGTAGGGGGTGAGGATCTGGTGTCCGCTCGGGGCGGTCTCCACGCTCGTGCCCGTCGCGGTGCTATTGTAGGACTTTCCTCCGTTGCAGGTGTTGTTGATGTTGAGCGAGCAGTCCCCCAGGTAATCGTCGAACACGTGGTTCTCCCGGAGGATGAGGACGAAATGCGTCAGATTGCTCGGGAACTCGGGAAGGGTCGTCGTAACGGGCCCGGGGGCCACCGGCGAACCGCCCCGCTCGTGAGATTGGGTGGGAGCAAGCGCCGTCGCGCCACCCGAAGCCACCATGACGATCGCCAAACAAAGACTTAGCCCAGCCCATAGACGTACATTCACACGCATGCCAAACACTCGCAGGGATGTGGCACTATATTCTAGTGACTACATTAAGACCATGGTCGGGAAAAAATGTACCGTCCCGGACCGTCCTACTTGTCCTCGAGGGACTCGAGCCGTATCGCCGCCCACGCAAGGGCTACGATCCCGGCCACGACCAGTACTACGGGGAAGAGCATGGTGAGTTGGTGTTGCAGAAGAAAATACCCCGCGATGCTGGCCGTGACCACGGCACCCAAGACCCCGGCCACGAGCGCTTCCGAAGCGCTGCGGGTGATCACGCTGGCACAGAGGGTGATCGCCCCGAGGAAGAAGAGCAGGGCGAGCATTCCGATGAAGAGGTGCCCGGGGTCCAAGACCGCGGTCGAGAGCGCCGACCCTTGGAAGGTCACGTGGCCCGTCAGTACCCACAGGATCAGGGCTCCGAGGGAGAACGCCCCGAGCGATGCCCCCAGCGTCAAGGCGGCCCGGCCGAAGAGGATCTCCCAACGTGCTTGGGGAAGCGCCCAGGAGATGAGGTGGGACCTCCGGGAGAGTTCCTCTCCCATGGAGAGCGCGCTCAGGTCGAGGACCACGAGACCTCCCAATCCCCCCGTCACGAAGAGTCCCAGCATGATCGCCACCCCATAGGAGGGGACCTGGAGGTAGAGGAACGCCAGCACGCTGCCGATCGGTCCCGCCACCGGGGGTATCGCAAGGAGGTAGACGCGCTGGGACCGCACCAGCCGGACGAACTCCCAGCGCAGGTTCGCCGCGACCGCCCTCACGTTCGGTCCTCCCGCCCCACGAGGCGGAGGTAGCGGTCCTCGAGGCTGGAACGGGACTCGGTGACGGAGGAAAGCCGGATCCCTCCGCGCACCAGCCGGCCGATGAGCTCGCTCTGGAAGGCCTCGTCCCCCGAAAAGGATAGCGAGAACTCCCGATCTCCCTCCACGTGCACCCGGACGGAGTCCGGCAGGAGCTTCTGGAGCGCTTCCGGGATGGACGGGTCGAGGGTGCGGACCCGGATGGCGGTAGGAGCCCCGTTCTCCCCCCTCGCCCCGGAGATCGGTTCGTCGCCCAGGATCTTCCCCTCCCGGAGGAAGATCACGCGATCGCAGACCGCTTCCGCGTCCTCGAGGAGATGGGTCGAGAGCAAGAGCGTCCGTCCCTCCTTCCGGAGCGCTCTCAGGAGGGCACGGATGTCCCGGCGGGCCGCGGGGTCGAGGCCGAGCGTGGGCTCGTCGAGGACCAACACTTCGGGGTCTCCTACGAGCGCGGAGGAGATGAGGACCCGGCGGAGCTGACCCGTGCTCAGCGTCCCGAGTCGCCGGGAGAGATTCTCGGTGGCGCCCGCCGCATCGGCCGCCTTCCGACCCGCCGCCGACCATTCCGGGCGCGGGATCCCTTTCAGCTCGGCCACGTACCGGAGGAGGTCCTCTCCCGTGAGGTAGGGGAGGGTGCCGGGCATCTCGATGAGAAACCCCGTCCTCGACAGGGCCGGTTGCCGCTGCCGGACCGGGTCGAAACCACCGAGCCGGATGGTGCCGGAATCCGGCCGCGTGACCCCGGCGAGCAGCTTGAGTGTCGTGGTCTTCCCGGCGCCGTTCGGGCCGAGGTAGCCTACGGATTCACGCGCATCCAGATGGAAGGAGACCGAATCGAGCGCTTGGACCGTGCCGTAGCGCTTGCTGACGTCCTGGAGGGAAAGCACGGCCTCGCGCATCATGGTCGACCCTTTTCACCGAGCGGTGCCCGCAGGGGACGAACGACGGGGGCGAAGATCACGATCAACCCCGCTCGGTCTCCGAATGAACGAGGTCCACGAGCTCCTTGACCCGTTGTGGATCGGTCGTGGGCAGCACTCCGTGACCGAGGTTGAAGATGTGCGAAGTTCCCCGGGGAACGGAGGCGAGCACGTCCTTCGCTGCCCGTTCCATCGTCTCCCGAGAGTCGAGGAGGGCCGTGGGATCGAGGTTTCCCTGAAGGACCAGGGAATCCCCGGCGATCTTGGCCACTTCATCGAGTCCCATGCGCCAATCCACGCTGAGCGCCGTGGCTCCCAGGCTGGCCTGGATGCCGAGCAGGTGCGCCGACGAGGTGGAGAAGTAGATCGTCGGCACTTCGACGGAGGTCAACACTTCGGCCAAGAACGGGGCCACGAGCGTGCTGTACTGGGATTCGGAGAGGACCCCGGCCCACGTGTCGAAGAGCTGGATCACCTGGGCTCCCGCCTTTTCCTGCATGCGGAGGTATTCGATCACCGAGGCCGAGAGGACCATCATGAACCGGCGGAAGAAGTCGGCGTCGGAGGCGATCCGGCGCCGGACCTCGGGGAACTCCCGTTCATAGGAACCTTGCAACGCGTAGCAGGCGAGGGTGAACGGGGCGGCGGAGAAGCCGATGATGGGCAAGGAGACGGTTTCTCGGAGCTTGCGGATCGTGGCGCCCACGAACCCCGTCCTTCCTTCGGCGTCCAGGGGAGTCTCGAGGCGACGAAGGTCCTCCGCCCGTCGGATCGGGGCGGGAACCACGGGCCCTTGGCCCGGATCGAGACGGACCTCGAGGCCCAACCCTTCCAACGGGTGGATGATGTCCGCGAAGACGATCGCCGCATCGACGTCGAAGCGGCGGGTCGGCTCTTCCGCGACCTGCGCGGCCAGCGCTGGGTCCTTCGCCAATTCGAGGATGCTGTGGGATTCCCGCAGCGTTCGGTATCCGGGAAGGTAACGACCCGCCTGGCGCATGAGCCACACGGGGGTGGCATCCGGTTCCTCTCCGGTGAGGACATCGAGGAGTCGCCGGTTCATGGACGTCGTTCCCACTGGCCGCTCATAAGCCCTTTGGCCGCCTTCTTGCCCATCGCCTCGGGATCCGGAACGGACCCGGCGATGCGGAGCCGCCGACGGGCCGACCCGTCCTCCTCCCATTGCGCCGCGGTGAAGGAGCGGCGGGCGCTCGATGCATGCCCTCCGATGGCCTGGGAACACCCGCCGCCGATCGCCGTCACGAAGGCCCGCTCGGCCCTGAGTTCCCACCAGGCGGCAGCGGCCCGTTCTCGCAACGGGTCGAACTCCCCATATCGCTCCCGGAGCGCCACGAGCGCGACGATGCCCTGGCCCGGCGCAGGTGGTGCCACGGCGAGGGGAAGCCGTCGAGCGGGAAGGTCGATTCCCAACCGGCGCAGGCCCGCTTCGGCCAGGAGCAGCGCGTCGTACTGTCCCGCCCTCAGCTTCGTCACCCGGGTGCCCACGTTGCCCCGGATGGGCGCGCACAGGGCGCGGGGCGAATGGAACCTCACGATGGCGCGGCGACGCACGCTGGAAGTTCCGATACGAAATCCCTCCGGCAAACTTCCCCAGGGCGGGGGAACGCCCGACGCTGCGACCAGTACGTCCGCCGCGGGTCCCCGGGGGAGTGCGGCGACGATCTCCAGGCCCTCGGAGATCTCAGAGGGGATGTCCTTCAGGGAATGGACCGCGACATCGGCCGTCCCCTCCAGCACCGCGCGGTCGACCTCCTTCTCGAAGAAGCCCGGGGTCGGGAGGTCCGTCATGGACGTCGATCGGTCGCGGTCTCCCGCGGTCACGACCCAGCGGTCGCGAAAGCGGATCCCCGGGAAGACCCTCCCCAGCAGGTCCTTGGCCATGGCCGCTTGGATGCGGCTCAAGGGGCTGCCACGGGCGGCGACCACCATCGTGGAAGCGTCTCTCGCTGTGGACACGGCTCGTCAACCCAGGGACGGGAAGGCACGGTCCCTCTTATCCCCCTCGGGGACTTCCCGATGAGAAGGCAACCGCGAAGATCCGGAACCCCCCATCGATGACCCTCCCCGAAAAGCCCTTCGTTTTCCTACGACCGCCGACGATGACGGACCAGGAGCTGACCCTCGTCCTCGAGCGCCAGAGTCCACCCGACCCGGCGAGGGCGCACGTTCCGGGATATCACTTCAAGATGGTCCTGTCCTCCGGGGATGAGAAGATCGGAGGGCTTCGCCTGCGTATCGGGTCGGATGACGCCCTGTTCTATCCCGGCCACCTCGGCTACGACGTCGAGCTGCCCTTCCGAGGGCATCACTACGCGGAAAGGGCCTGTCGCCTGGCCTCCCAATTGGCTCGCCAGCACGGGTTGGATCATCTGGTCATCACGTGTGACCCAGAGAACGTCGCTTCTCGCCGAACCTGCGCGCGGCTGGGGGCGCACCTCCTCGGAGTTGTCGAGATCCCCCCCGAACACGAGATGTACGAGGCAGGGAAACGAAGGGTCTTGCGCTACCGCTGGGACATCTGAGGGCTCGGGGCCGGATCCGGGGACCGCGGAGGGCTCCTTCGGCGCATCGTTAGCACGATCGCCACCCCGACCACGGCGACGAACACGACCCCGATCGCGATGTAGGGGATATCGTTGTTCGAGGAGGAGTTGCCCGAGCCGGGGCCACCGCCGCTGGCCGTGGGTTGAAGCGTGAGCGTGCCCCACATGCCGCTCTGGAAGTGATAGGGGACGAGGCAGACGAAGTAATAGACGCCCTGGGAGGCGGAAAGGTGGATCGGGTTCGATACCGAGCGGGACGAGGAGCTGTTCACCGGGAGATTCACCGCGGTGTGATTGGCGAAGTAGGCGTTCAGCTCGCTCGTGCTCACGGACTGGGGATTGGCCGTCCACGTGCGAAGCGTGGAGTCGTTGACCACCGCATCCAGGGCGAAGTCATGGGGGAGCGAGCCCACGATCCCCACACTGAAGATCACGGTGGCCCCCACCGGTGCCGTGAGCGTATTCGGTTCCCAGGAGAATTGGGCCGTTCCATTGAGGTAGCACTCGACGGTGGGTCCCGTGCTTCCCGAGGCAGGTTGCACGATCGGGCACGCGACCGAACTCGAGCCGCCGACCTGCAGGGTCCATGCACCTTGCCACGGAAGGTAGCCCGTGGGGGCAACGGCGAGCACCAAGGACGACAGGACCAGGGCCACTCCCACGGAATACACGGACACCGACATCGCTTGGTCCTCAGTGAGTATACTGCTAGTTTGCTACTTATATTCGCTGATGCGACCTCATCCGTTGGACGACCGGCGATAGGAGCCCCAGCGAGCACTCCGGGGAGGTACGGGGACCACGTGCGCGATGAAGCCCGTACGACCGGGTTCCGGACAGCTGAAGGTCCTGGACATCGGAGATGGAACCGGGGCAGCTACGATAGGAAACGCGGGTATCTGACCTTCCAACGTCCTATGTGCGGCGCGTGAATCACGGGGTGGATCGGGTTCACGCTATGGCGTCATGGCGACCGGCCGGATCTCGACCAACGGGGCACCGCAGCTGGGACACTGGGGTCGGTCGTAGGAGATCGATCCCAAGGGTAAGAGGGTGCCACAGTACGAGCAGGACACCTTGTCGGCGAGGACCCGCGCCAAGAGCTGCTGGCGCACCCGCTCCCGCTGCAGCTTCAGGGCGTACAAGGAGATCCACTCGGATGCGAACACCTGCACCTGGGCCGCCCCCTTGAGGTCGTTCCAGATCACCTGGTTCCCGAGGATCCCTCCTCCGTGGGCCAGGGCTCCCTGTCCCGCCGGGGTCCCGAAGCGGAACCGCACCGTGTTCCCGTCGAGGTCCACCTTCCCGATGAACTCCGTGGGGGCGTCCTGAAGCTTCGTTCCCTCCTTTCCGCTCCGTCGGACCACTCGCCGATCCGTCAGGGCGTAGGTCGTACCCCGCCAATTCCTCCACCGGACGAGGACCCAGATCCACGGGAGCAGGACAAAGAAGTAGAGCGCCGGATTGTACACCAGCGAGGGGGTGGCGAAGGTGGTGCCGACCCAAAGCAGGTCCCAGAGGATCGACACGATGAGCGGGACCGCAAGGAATCCCGAGATCAAGGGACGGGTCTCAAAGATGACCTTCTCGCTCGCGAAGAGCAGTTCCCGGGGAAAGGACCCTGGGATATTGGACGCGGGAAGACGCTGGAGCAACGCTTCCTCCTGTCCACCGCGGTTGCCGGTCAATTTTGGATCGCCCTCGGATACATTAACGTAGGTGAGACCTTGCTCACTGGAAGTAAAGCCGAACCTTGTTGATAACCCCTGCGGGACTTAGTTCAATTCCGGACCCAGAGGTCTCGATGGCGCCCAAGCGCTGAAAAGGAGAACTGAACCGTGTCAGAATCTCCGGATCGTTTCCCGCGGCCCGGCATCCGGCGTCGGGAAGTCCCCCGCCGCCCGGGAGCCTCCTCCCGGGCGGACCGTAGCCCGGCTAGAGGTGGCGCTCGGCCGGCCCCAGGTAGATCTGCTTGGGCCGGACGATCTTCTGCTCGGGGTCCATGACCCCTTCCTGCCACTGGGCGAGCCATCCCGACATGCGGGGGATGGCGAAGAGGACGGGGAACATGTCCGTGGGGAACCCCATCGACTGGTAGATGAGCCCGGAGTAGAAGTCCACGTTGGGATACAGGTGCCGGCTGATGAAGTATTCATCCGACAGCGCGATCCGCTCGAGCTCGAGGGCGATGTCGAGGAGCGGGTTCGTCCCGCGGATCTCGAAGACCTTCCCCGCCATCTTCTTGATGATCTTGGCCCGCGGGTCGTAGTTGTGGTAGACCCGGTGCCCGAATCCCATGAGCCGTCGCTTCCCCGCCTTGACGTCCCGGATGATGTCGGGGACCTTGTCCACGGAACCGATCTCCCGGAGCATCTGGACCACCGCCTCGTTGGCGCCGCCATGGAGCGGCCCGTAGAGCGCCGCGGCCGCCGCCGCGGCGCAGCTGTAGGGGTCCGCGAGCGAGCTCGCCACGGCGCGCATCGCGTTGGTGCTGCAGTTCTGCTCGTGGTCAGCGTGCAGGACGAAGAGCACGTCGAGCGCCTTCGCGAGCTCCGGGTTCACCTCGTAGCGGGTGGAGACCGAGGGCCGGAACGTGATCGAGAGGAAGTTCTCCGCGTAGGATAGATCGTTGCTCGGGTCGATGTAGTCCCGCCCCTGGGAGTGGCGGTAGGCGAACGCCGCGATGGTGGGGATCTTCGCGATGAGACGGTAGATCTGCAACCGCCGCGACTCCTCATCTCGCACGTTCTTCGCGTCTGGGTAGAAGGTGGAAAGGGCCCCGAGGGTCCCGACGAGGATCCCCATCGGGTGGGCGTCGTAGCGGAACCCGCCCATGAACACCTTGAGGTTCTCGTGGAGGAGCGTGTGGTAGGTGATGTTGTGCTCCCAGTCCGACATCTCGCTCGGCGAGGGGAACTCCCCCTTGACGAGAAGATGGGCGACCTCGAGGTAGGATTTCTTTTCGGCGATCTCCTCGATGGGATACCCGCGGTAGCGGAGGATCCCCCGCTCACCGTCGATGTAGGTGATCCGGCTCTTGCAGATGGCCGTGTTGATGAGCCCGGGATCATAGGAGACCAGGCCCGGGTCGGTATCGGAGGTCTTCACCTGTTCCAGGTCGACCGCCCGCAGATGTCCTTGTTCCACCGGAAACGAATAGTTCTTCCCTGTCCTTGCGTCCTGAATTCCGAGAGAGTCGGAGGGCATGTTCTTCACACTCGACATTCAACGAATTCGTTGCCGAAATAAAGACTCCTCAGGATGCCGCGGGATGGGAGACAGGGCGTCCGCCGAGGAAGACCTCGAGGGGTTTCGGGGGAGAGAGACGATAGCCGAGATGCTCGGGCGAGGGCAGGTCAAAGACGGCGATGTCCGCGCGTCCCCCGGGAACGATCCGCCCCGCCCCCGGTAGACCGATGGCGTACGCCGCGTTCACTGTCGCGGCGGTGAGCGCCTCGGCCGGGGTCAAGTGGGCAGAATAGACGGCATGCGCCAGGACGAGGGGCATCGAGTCCTCCCAGGAGTTGGGGCTGAAATCCGAGCCGAGGGCCACGGCGACCCCCGCATCGGCCATTTCTCGGCCGGGGGACCGGGCGGGGGACATGGAGGCCCACGGGGTCGTGGGGAGGAGGACGGCCGTCACTCCCCGGCGGGCCATGAGCTCGATGTCGGCGGCGTTCGCGCAGAGGAGGTGGTCCGCGCTCACTGCCCCCACGTCCGCGGCCACGCGGATCCCTCCGGAATGGGAGAACTCCTCCGCGTGGATCTTCGCCCCGAGTCCGGCTCGCTGGCCGGCCTTCAGGATGGTCCGCGACTCCCCTGCCGAGAAGAAGCCCGCCTCGCAGAACACGTCACAGAATCGGGCGATCCCCTGGCGGGCCACGACCGGGATCTGCCTCCGCAGAAGGTCCCGCACGTACGCCGAGGACCGACCCGAGAACTCGGGGGGGATCGCGTGGGCCCCCAGGAAGGTAGGGACGACGGTGGCCCCCGCGGAGCGCCCCAACCGTCGGATCACCTGGAGAATCCGCAGTTCCGAGTCGAGGTCCAACCCGTACCCGCTCTTCACCTCGAGCGAGGTCGTCCCCCAGCTCACCATGCCCTCGAGCCGTGCCCGAGCCTCACGGAAGAGCGCGGCCTCCGATGCCATCCGGGTGGCGGTCACCGTGGAGAAGAGCCCCCCGCCACGGCGGGCGATCTCGAGATAGCTCTCTCCCCGGACCTTCCGCCCCGCTTCCGGGGACCGGTCACCCGCAAACACCAGGTGCGTGTGCGCGTCGACAAAGCCCGGGACCGCGATCCCTCCGGAGAACTCTCGGCGCGTGCCCCCCTTGCGGAGGCGCACCGCACGGTCGAGCTCGGAGGATCGGCCCACCCACGCCACCTTCCCTTCGCGGAGACCAATGGCCCCGCGGTCGACCCGGGTGAGCTCCTCCAGGTCCTTTCCCCGGCGGGGAATGGGTCCTTGCTCGAGCGTGACGACCTCGTTCAGGCCCGTGAGGATGGTGTCGACGATGACCATGGCGCTCACCGTTGCCGGATGATGACGGACAAAAGGTCGTACGCCGCGGTCGAGCGTTCGAAGGTCACCCGGGCCTCGGCTTCCAGCGGGGCCACGTCGGGGTAGCGGGAGGAGAAATGCGTGAGGTAAAGTTCCCCCACTCGGGCCTCCTGGGCGGCGTGGGCCGCCTGTCGCGCGGAAGAATGTCCCCAGGCGTTCGCGTCCTTCTCGAGCGAAGATTCGACCGACGCCTCGTGGATGAGGATGTCCGCGTCCCGGGCCAGCGTGACGACGTCCGGGGCGGGGGCGGTGTCCCCGGTGTAGACGATGGAGCGCCCCGGGCGGGGCGGGCCCATGACCATCTCCGGGGTGACCCGGGTGCCGTTCCGGAGGACCACGGCCTCTCCGCGCTCGAGGACCGCAAAATCCCTCCCCTGGCAACCGAGGGAGTGGGCCCGGTCCGCGTCGAATCGGCCGCGCTTTTCCTTCTCCTCGATCCGGAAGGCCAGGGCGGGCACGGGGTGATTCGCCCGGACCGCCGAGACGGTGTAGTTACCGAGGTCCTCGCGGCTCCCGGGGGACATGGGGTGGGGGGTCACGGGGAACTTCTGCGTGAAGTGGCCCAGCCGCATGATCGACTCGATGGTCGGGACCACTTCCTCCGGTCCATAGACCTCGAGCGGCTCGGTACGGTTGTTGAGCCCCATGCTCTGGATGAGGCCGGGGAGGCCCAGGAAGTGGTCCCCGTGGAAGTGGGTGATGAAGATCCGACGGACCCGCATGAAGGACATCGGGCTCAGGAAGAACTGTCGCTGGGTCCCCTCGCCGCAGTCCAAGAGGACCACTTCGCCCTCCATGTCCAGCGCGATGGCGCTCGCGTTCCGTTCCTTAGTGGGCCAGGAGCCGGCCGTCCCGAGGAAGGTCAGCTGCATCGGGAAGTGTCCACCAAGGTGGCCCGCTTGGAGTCGACCAGGATCCGGGCTTCCCGTTCCGGCATAGTGACGAGCTCCTCTCGGCGGAGTTTCGTATCCCCGTAGGTCTCGATCGGGAGTTGGGGACCATCGGCGACGATGCGCACGACGACCTCCTTCTGGGGACCGGGGGTCGGGGGACTGGGCGGTTCCTGGGGAGGGGTCTCGGAGCGGGGGGTCTCCGAATCGAGATCGTACTGGGAGGAGAATCCCTTGAGCTCGCGGACCATGGTGTCGTAGAGCGTCTTCTCCTCGGGCAAGAGGTCCTCCGCCATCACGCCGCCCACGGTGGACTGCACGGCCCAGTGGGCGATCTTCGCGAGCCGCAGGCTCTGGATCTCCCGCGCGGCCCCCAGGGCCCGCTGGTACTGATTTCGGGTGAAGTCGACCTTCTGGGAGAGCGGGTCCTCCTTCAGCTCCTTCTGGAGCAGGGCTCTCAGCTCCTCGAGGTACGCTCGGGTGGACCGGTAGAAGTCCTGCCCCAGCTTCGTCAGCCGGTACGGCGAGCCACGTTCCTCCCGTCGCTGTTGCAGGAGTCGGGCGCCGCGATCCTCCTTAGAACCCATGGCTCCCGGGGCATGCGCACAGCCATAGATAAGTGGCCCCGTCGGGTGCGGAATTCGATGTGGGGTCTTCTTCGCCTGGAGAAGGTCCGAACCATCGGTTCCCGGGCCTCGCGGGGGAGGGACGGATGAAGTGTACTGTCTGGTCTCGAGGAGCAACATGCCTAAATATCCGGTCCGGCTTGCCTTCACCACTGTCAGCATGGCACATGGTCCTACCCACCGTACCACGGGCGTCGCCTACCGATGGTCGATCCTGGCTAGCCTCTTGGTCGTAACGCTCTTTGTCACTTCGGGGGCAATTTCGTCGTCCCCCCGCACGGCCCCCTCGACCCCGGTCAACGTTTCCCCGAGCGGGGTCCCGCACATCACGGCCACCACGACCTGTCCGAACTCCAACTTCTACGGGGTATCGACCACGCTCACGCTCCAGCAGGTGGTCGACTGTGCCGCGTACGCGGGGTACACGGGAAACCTCGAGGTCACCTTCGTCTCCATGGCCTACCAGGAGAGCGGGTTCTGCGCAGGGGCCATTGAAAGCGGCTCGGGAACGTGCTATGTCACCTCCCCCGGGTGCGGGTCCAGCTCCTCGTACCCCAACGCCGAAGGGGTCCTTCAGGAGGGCACGGGTGGCCAGTGCCCGCCTGCCGGCGGGACCTTCCCGGTCGGGAACTACAATCCCGCCGAGTGCCCGACCTGGTCGGGAAGCACGAGCGACTGGGGGGGCATCTACTTCAACCCGATGTGCTCGTTCAACTGGTCGCTCGCCTACTACAACAGCAATGGGTTCAACTTCTGGGGCAGCTACCTGAGCGGCGCCTACTGCCAGTGGGCGCCCTCCGGATTCGCCGGGATGGGCAGCGAGCCCTGTGACTCGGCCACGGGGTATCCCAGCGGAGGGACGAACTCCGCCGGGTTGGCGTGGTCGACGATCTGTCCCGGGAATGTCTGCCAGAGCGATCCCTTGCCGTCGTACTCCCTGAAGGACCTCACGACGGGGGCGAGCGTCGGTTGCTCGGGAACCTTCACGGCGGGAGACAAGATCCAGTTCACGGCGACCGTGCAAGGCGGGACCCCGTCCTTCACCTACGCCTGGAACTTCGGAGATGGCGGGACCGGCACCGGCGTCCAGGTCACCCACACCTACACCACCGCGGCGACGGTCAATCCGACGATGACGGTCACCGACTCCACGGGAAGGACCGGGACCACCGGGGCGGGTTGCTCCTTTGTCGTCAGTTCGGCCCCACAACCATCGATCTCCTCCTTCACGGCGACTCCCGCCACCATTACCCTCGGGGCGAGCACGAAGTTCGTGGTCCAGGCGAGCGGGGGAACGACTCCCTACTCGTACTCCTACTCGGGCCTTCCCACCGGGTGCAGCACGGTCAACGCCTCCACCCTAACGTGCACCCCCACCGTGACCGGAGGATTCACCGTCAAGGTCACCTTGAAGGACGCCCGCTCCCAGACCACCGCGAAGAACACCTCGCTCTCCGTGAGCTCCAGTGGGCCCACCATCACCGCCTTCACTCTCTCCTCGCCCTCCATCACCCTGGGCAAATCCGTGTGGATCAATGCCACCGTCACGGGAGGCACGGCGCCCTACACGTACTCCTACACGGGGCTCCCGAGCGGTTGCTCGCCCCAGAACCTCTCCTCGCTCCCGTGTACTCCCACCGCGGCCGGCACCTATCCCTACATCAACGTGAGCGTGACCGATGCGAGCCATGCCACGAACTCGAAGGGACCGCTCTCCCTCTCCGTGACCGTGCCATCCCTTCTGATCACCTCCTTTACGGCCACCCCGCCGAGCATCGTGCTGGGGTCGGCAACCCAGTTCCAGGTGGTCGTCTCCGGGGGTGCGACGCCCCTTCAATACGTCTATACCGGGCTTCCCACCGGGTGCCTGAGCACCAACAGCACTTCCCTACCGTGCACCCCCTCCGTGACGGGTAACTTTTCCGTCAAGGTGACCGTCACCGACGCCCAGGGACGGTCCACGAACAACTCGACCGTGCTGGCGGTCCTGCCCTCCTCCCCTGCTCCCCCCGCCATCACTTCCTTCACCATCTCGCCCCCCACGCTGGCCGTGAACGGAACGGCGTACCTCAACGTCACCGTGTCCGGGGGGTCCTCGCCGCTCCAGTACAGCTACGGCGGCCTCCCCGCGGGATGTTCCTCGATCAGCCAGGCGAGCATCACCTGCCGACCCACCTCCGCGGGCACGTACTCCGTGAAGGTCACCGTCACCGATTCCTTGTTGCGGAGCACGAATGCCACCGCCTCCCTGACCGTGACGGCACCTGCGGGCTACCCCTCCATAACGTCCTTCGTGGCCACTCCCCCGAATCCCACCCTCGGGAGTCCGATCAACCTCCTGGTGAAGGTCACCGGCGGGGCTCCTCCCTATACGTACCTCTATTCGGGACTGCCGCCGGGCTGCGTCACCAAGGACACGGCGAGCTTGAACTGCACCCCGTCCGTTTCGGGTTCCTACTCGCTGTCGGTCCTCGTCACCGACACGCATTCCCACTCGGTGTCCGCCACTGTCCCGCTCACGGTCGGCACAGCCTCGTCCTCGCCGTTCCTGCTCAAGTCGTTCGTGGCCAGCCAGGACCCCGTGAACGTGGGCGTCCGTATCGACCTCAACGCCACGGTGACGGGCGGGAGCGCTCCCTATTCGTACTCCTACACCGGGCTGCCGAGCGGGTGCGTGAGCTCGAGCACCCCCAGCCTCCCCTGCACCCCGACGATCAACGGCACGTTCGCGATCTCGGTGACGGTCCACGACTCCGCCTCCCACTCGGTGTCCGGCATCGTGACGCTGACCGTGGTAAAGGCGGCGACGGGACCGGGGTCGACCTCTTCCTCTCCATCGACCGAGGAATACCTGGGGTATCTGGCCATCGCGGCGCTCGCCGTGGCCGCCGTCGTGCTGATCGCCGCCGCGCTCCGCCGCAAGCGCCAGAGGGCCGCGCCCCGGTCTCCCTTTGCTTCTTCCGAGCCCGGATACCCGGCCGGGGAACCGCCCTCGTAGATGGATGGTGGTGCGGGGATCCTTTCCGCGACCCACGGCAGCGCCATGGTGACCCGGGAGAAGTTCGAGGAGTTTCTGGTCCTGCTCGCACGATTGCGAGAGACCGTCGCGGAATCCGGGGCCCTCGTGCTCGTCGAAGGGGAACGGGACCGTCGGGCGCTCTCGCAGATCGGGCTCCCGAGGGAATCCCTCCTCGTCCTCAACGAGGGGCACCCGCTCTCCGAGGTGGCGGACCGGCTCGTGGCCCGCGGCCGACCCGTGATCCTCCTCACGGACTGGGATGCGAAGGGCACCCACCTGCTTCGGAGCCTGCTGCGGCTGCTCCAAGGTTCCCGGGTGACGGTGGACTCAGAGACCCGACGGCAACTGGGGCGAGTGGTACGGGGGGATCTCCTGAGCGTCGAGGCCCTCTCGGGGTGGACCACCCGCCATTGCGAAACCTTCCGCCTTCCCCTGCCGGAGGAAGCGCTCGGAGCGCCTCGGCCGACTACGGGATGACCTTGACGTGCGTCCGGTTCTCGAGCTTGCGGTTCGCTTGGCGGGAGGGGCGCATACGCTCGGCACCCTTTCCTTTCCAGCGGAGTCCGCGGCCCTTCTTGCCGGCACTGGTGAGCCCGCGATAGACCCGGCGTTGGTTCCCGCGCTCGGCGATCCAGCTGATCTTGGGATCTGCCAGGATCACCGGGTGGGACCGGTCGACCATGATGACCTCGTAGAACTTGTCCTTGCCATCCTCGCCTACCCAGTAGGAGTTGAGCACCTCGAGGTTGGGATACTTCTTCTGAGCCCGCTCCTCCGCGATGCGTTGGATGGACTTGTTGAGGGTCATCTTGAGGATACCCTTGTGCTTGGGCCGGCGTCCGGCGATGATGTGGCGCTTCCCCTGGCCGCCTCGGCGGACCCGCACGCGTATGATCAGGTAACCGGGCTTCGACTTCCACCCCAGGGCGTGGGCGCGGTTCAGGCGGGTGGGCCGCTCGACACGGATGATGGCGTGCTCCTGGCGCCAGTGGAACAGGCGTTCCCTGCGCCACGCCGCCCCCTCATTCCCGAGGGTCTGGTGGAAGGAGTCGCTGTAATGCCGGAATGTTGACTCTGCCATGGATGCGGTTAGGGTGCTGGGCGAAAGATGTCCCCCTTAAAAGGTTTTATCCCTCCTTCCAGCCGGGCATCCCCGGGTGGATCTCGGGGCGCCCTTCGGGGCCGAAGATGGTGTGGTCGACCGGTGTCTCGACCTTCCGCAGCCGCGCGAGGGCATCGGAGAGCTGCTCGGCCGCCTGGTCCCAGACCGGAGCACCATGCCCCGGGAAGATCGCAGACACCTTGAGTCCCTCGAACTTCGATAGGGAAAGCGCTGCCTGCTCCGGATCGTAGCAGAACGTGCGACGGGTCAACGCGAGACGTCCGGACTTCCCCGTGATGAGGGTGTCCCCCGTGAACAGCAGCCCCTTGGCCTTGTGGAGGTAGGCCACGCTTCCAGGGGTGTGACCGGGCACGTGGATCACCTGGAATGGGCCGACCATGGCGCCATGCTCCAGTCGCTGGGCGACCGTGACGGCGGGACGGCGCATGAGCTGGGACAGCAGGGGAGGGCCGATCGCCGGGGACTTGTGCTCGATCGCCGGCATGTCGAAGCGGTGGGCGGAGACCGGGGCCCCGGTGAGCCAGTGGAGCCGCGCCGCGCCTCCGACATGGTCCATATGTTGGTGGGTGAGAAGGATCCCCTTCAGCGTCTTCCGCTTCTCTTCGGGGCCCAGCGCCTTGAGGAGCGGGCGGGCCCCTTCGCTGAACAGGGCGTCGATAAGATAGACTCCCTCGGGCTCCTCGACGAGGTAGGCGTTCGATATCCGATCCGCAATCACCGTGACTCCCTCCCGGGGACCCGCAGGCCCTGGAACCGGAGCCGGACGAAGCTCGGACGCCGCCATCGTGGAAGGGCTGACCCTCCATGCCTAAAAGGTTGCTGGGCAAGGCCGTGCCGGCCGGGACCGGCGGGGACGGACCCGGAAGGTCGGGGACGGGCCACAATCAGTCACTTTCCCTATGACTAAAGAGCCATATTCGTACGGGCGGTGCGTCTCCCATGGTGACCAAGGACCATTCCGCTGCGATCGCCGAACGCCTGACCCAGGACCTCGAGCTGGATATCCCCCCCATACAGATCTCCTTCACCCAGGAGCCACCGAGCGGGATGCGGAAGTACGACCGGGCCGTTCCCTCCTGGTGCACCTTCTGGGCCGACGCGAGGAAGGATTCGTTCTACGTCCCGTTCGGGGGCCACGACAGCTGCGAGATCGGCGCTTTCGTCCTCGGCATGCCGCTGGCCGGTCCCACGGGGAAGAAGCTCATGGACACCCTCTCCTGGATGCAGGGCCTTGGCTACCTCCAGAAAGGGGAGGAGGCGAAGATCCCCCACCTCCAGAGCAGCTTCGGTTACGCCGCCTACGGTCCGCTGGGCAAGGTCCCGGCCCCCCCGAGCGCGGTGGTCCTCTTCGCCAAGCCTTCGGCGGCGATGGTGGCCATGGAAGCCACGAACCCGGGGGCGGCCCACCCGTTCCCGATCACCCTGAGCGGCCGTCCGGCGTGTGCAGTCATCCCGACCGTGCTCGAGGGTTCGGCCCCGGTCGCCATGAGCCTGGGCTGCGGAGGGTTCCGTACCTTCGTGGAGCCTGGGAACGACAAGATGTTGATTGCGGTACGCGGAGACCACCTCCAGCAGTTCTCGGACGCCGTGCACGAAGCCAAGCGGGCCAACGAGGCCGTCTCCCACGAGATGGGAGAACGGAAGAAGGCCGTCCGCGGCTGACGGTCGCATCCTACTACCCGTACCTACCCTCCGGGCCGGAATAGGTCACTCCAAGGTACGGCCGAGTCCTGTCCCTGGTAACCTTAAGAAATCGTAATAATCACAATCGACTTACTAACGGGCGACGATGTCGCAGGCCGGACGGGATTTTGTCGCCGCGCTGGAGGGCTTCTGGCTCCAGGTCCACGAGGAAGAGCGGAGCTTCACGCGCCGGTGGGAGATCACTCCCCTCCAGGGACTCGTCCTCCGCATGGCGCTCTGGAGCGGCGGGGTCAGCATGTCCTCGCTCGCCCAGAAGCTGGGGATCCGACCTCAGACGCTCACCTACCTCGTGGACGTGCTCGAGCGGCGTGGATGGATCCGTCGTGTCCGTAGCTCCGAGGACCGCCGGGTGATCGTGCTCCAGGCGACCGTCCGGGGGGAGAAACTGTCCCGGGACATCCGGGAGGCGTTCTCGAAGCGGATGGAGCTGCTGCTCTCGGTCGCCCCGGAGGAGGACCTCCGGGCCGGGGCACGGGCGCTCCGCACCGCCCGGGAGGCCCACCGTCAGGCGAACCCGGGCCGGAAAGAGCCCGCCCCCAAGGGTCATTCTAGCCAAATTCGAAAGGTACGTTAAATACGCTTCGAATATTTCGATAATCAACATATGTTAACTAATCCTCGCCGTTCCACCATCGTATCGGTCGGGGCCGCCGGCGTGGCGGTCCGGGGAGGCTAACGGGCGTGTCCGGACCTTCCATCGAGACCCGCGGGCTCACCAAGCGTTGGGGCAACTTCACCGCCCTCGACCATCTCACGCTGCACCTCGAGGGTTCGAAATGCGTCGGTTTCCTGGGGCCGAACGGCGCCGGGAAGACCACGACGCTCAAGCTCCTCGCCGACATGATCTTCCCCACCGAAGGGGATTGCTCGCTCAACGGCATCTCGGTGCGCGAGTCCCGCAAGCGGGCGCTCGAGAACGCGGGTGTCTTGATCGAGAGCCCCGAGATCTACCCGTCACTCACCCCCAACGAGGCCCTCGAGATGGTCGCCGACCTCCGCGGGGTCCCGGCCCGGGACCGCCGGAACCGCGTGAAGGAGGTGCTCGCCGAGGTCAAGATGTCCGACTGGGCGGACAAGAAGGTCGGACGGTTCTCCAAGGGGATGAAGCAGCGGATCAACATCGCCGCCGCCCTGGTCCACGACCCCGAGGTCGTGATCCTGGATGAACCATCGACCGGGCTCGACCCCCGGGGGATGGCCGAGGTCCGCTCGATCGTCCGGGACCTCAAGAAGAGCCACCGTCTCATCTTCATGAGCAGCCACATCCTGAGCGAGGTGACCGAGGTGTGCGATGAGGTCGCCCTCATCGACCGCGGGAAGCTTCTCTTCTACGATACCCTGGAGAACGTCACGGCCCGCTTCTCCGATGGCCATTCCTCGGTGGACATCGGGTTCGCCCGGCCCGTCACGGAGGATGCGCTCCGCACGGAACTCGGTTCCGTGAGCGCCGTACGCGAGGTCATCCCCCTCGCCGGCAACAAGTACCGGGTCCGCTTCGACGGGGGCCTTTCCGCCCAAGAACAGCTACTGGAGACCTTGGCCGGCCGCCACCTGGGTTTGGTGAGCGTGGCCGAGTCCGAGAGCGCGCTCGAGGAGGTCTATCTCCAGAAGATCTCCCGGGGGGACTGAAACGGTATCCATGGCCGAAACGGAATCCGTCTCGGTGCTCCGCGCCCCTCCGACGTCGGAGCAGGTACCCAAGCTCGCGACCTACCAACTGCGGGAGTACATCCGGTCGCGCCGCTTCGTCATCCTGGCCGCGATCGTCGCCATCATCGGCGTCCTCCTGACGGTGGTCGTGGCGCACTTCCGAGGCGCCATCGTGTCGACCAATCTCGCCTTCTACGGCAGCTTCTGGGGAGGCGGGGTGGACATCGTGATCATCCTCTCGGCCGTCTTCTTCGGCGGGGACGCGATCGCGGGAGAGTTCCAGAACAAGACGGGGTACTTCCTCATGGGTCTCCCGATCCGCCGCTCCGCGGTCTACATCGGCAAGTACATCGCCGCCTACATCGCCTCCGTCGTCATGCTCCTCCTGTTCCTCGTGATCCTGGTCCTGAACGGGGCCTACTACTTCGGATCGGGCCTCTTCCCCTGGCAGCTCGGGGCGTCCTTCCTCCTGTCGCTCGCGTACCTGGCCGCCGTCCTCGGGGCGACCTTCCTGTTCAGCTCCCTCTTCAAGACCAGTGCGTACGGCTTCGTGCTCACCGCCATCCTGTTCCTCTTCGGGTTCACGCTGATCGAGGACCTCCTGGTCTCGCTCGTGAACATCGAGCCCTGGATGGTCATTTCCTACGCGAACAGCGTGATCAGCGAGATCTTCCAGCCGACGGTCAATTGGGGCCTCACCGGGCAGGTGGTCTCCACCCCAATCGGCCCGCGTACGGTGATAGTTTCATACGTGGCCGGCGTTGGAGAAGGGGTGATCATCATGATCGCCTACTTCCTCCTCACCGCGATCGGGGGACTTTGGCTGTTCGAACACGAGGAGTTCACCTAGGCAAACCATGAGTTCCTCATCTGAGCCGCTCTCGTCCAAGGGGGGTACCCCTACCAAACCAGGGCATCCCCACGACCCCCACGCCAAGACGATGGAGACGTTCGACTCCGCCTACGCGTACCGGATCATCCTCATCATGATCGGCGTGGTCATGATCGTGATGTACGTGGAGGGGATGCTCACCCCCTCCCTGCCCCAGATCATGTCCGAGTTCGGGGTCGGGTACTCCCAGGTGAGCCTGGTCCTGTCGGCCTACCTCGTCACGGGAGTGGCCCTGAGCCCGATCGCCGGGAAGCTGGGGGACGTCTACGGCAAGAAGCGTGTGCTCACCGTGATTCTCGCGCTGTACACCGCCGCCGTCACGGTCACCGGGTTCTCCCCGTCCTTCGAGTTCATGGTCATCTCCCGCGCCGTGCAGGGCGTCGGGCTCACGGTCTTTCCGCTCGCCCTGAGCCTGGTGCGAGAGGAGTTCCCCCGGGAGATGGTCCCGCGAGCGCAGGGCATCCTGAGCGGGATGTTCGGGGCCGGATTCGCCGTCAGCCTTCCCCTCGGGGCGTTCGTCTCGAACACCTGGGGGTGGCGCTACACCTACCACTCGGCCATCCCCGTGGTCGCGATCCTCACGATTCTGGCCTTCATCTATCTCCGGGAGTCCCCCTACCGCAAGCCCGACGCCTACGTGGACTACCGGGGGGCCCTGTTCTTGGCCGGGTCGCTCGCATTCTTCATCCTGGCCCTCTCGCAGGGCCCGTACTGGGGATGGACCGCCTTCGACACGCTGGCGCTCTTCGCCCTGGGCGCGGCCCTCCTCGTCCCGCTCCTTTCCGTCGAGCTCGTGCAGCACCGGCGGGGCAAGGAGATCATCCTGGACGTGAAGATGCTCCGACAACGTAACGTCCTGGTCGCGAACCTCGTGATCGTCATCGCGGGGTTCGGGATGTTCCTGGCCTTCCAGGCCATGACCTTCCGCCTGGATGAGCCGATCGCGGCGGGAGGGTTCGCCCTGGACACCTTCCACATCGGCCTCTCCTTCATCGCCTTCGCCGTCCCGATGCTCATCTTCGCCCCGCTCGCCGGACTCATCGTCCCGCGCGTCGGGACCAAGCCGCTGACGCTCCTTGGAGGGGTGATCGGCGCGATCGGCTTCTTCCTTGCCATCCACACCACGACGTTGGACCAGCTCCTCGCCGCGATGTTCGTGATCGGGGCCGGGATCGCGCTCCTCAACTCGGCGGTCATCAATCTGCTTGTCCTCACGGTGGAGCCGCGGGAGATGGGACTCGCCACGGCCATGAACGCCACCTTCCGGAACATGGGGAGTGCCGTGGGAGCGCCGCTGGCCGGCTCCATCATGTCCACCTACGTGGCGAACGTCATGACGACCGTCCCCGGGGTGCCGGTCCCCGTGCCGGTCCCCTGGCCGGACTCGACCGCGTTCATGGTCGCGTTCGTGGTCGCCGGTGCGACCATGGCCTTTGCCGGGCTGGTCGTACTCTTCGCCGAGGAGATCCTCGGGAAGCGGACGGTGCGCACGGCCCTGGCGAAGGACGAGAAGGCCCCCTTGCCGGAGGGCCCCCTCCCCGCCGAGGCCTGAACCTTTCCGACGGGCTGTCCCACGAGCCGATCACGGTACGAAGCTCGACACCGCTCTTCGCGGCACCGCCTGTGAGATTTCTTATACATGTGAGCTTACCTCTGGGCCATGACGCTCTGGAAGGATCGGAATACGTTCACCCGAGAATGGGGTACCCGTGAGGCGCTCCGTCGGGTCGCCAAAGACGAACTCTATCGCCGGCTCGCGCCGCCCCCGGGGGGAACCTCCCCGCGCGGCGTCGTGCTGACCGGTGCCCCGGGAAGCGGGACCTCCCGGCTCGGCCGCAGGATCGTGGCCGTCCTCTCCCATCCCCCTTGGAACCAGGGCCGGCGCATTCCCCGTCACCTCTTCCGCGTGGACCTCCGTGAGTCATCGCACGAGCACGCCGCCCTCGTCCAGTTCTTCCGGCACTTCGATGAGTCCTTCCTCGGGTCGGGGTACTCTTCGTCCGCGCTCTCCGAGCTGCTGCGGCGTCGCCTCCGGTCGGAGGAAGGACCGGTGCTCGTGTGGGTGGACAATGCGCGGGACCTCCCGAACTTCTCGAACTTTTGGCACGGCCTGCTCTCCGGTCTCGAGGAACTTCCCGAGGGGTCCACGCTGGTCATCTCCGGTTCCTTCGACCCCACCGCGGGCGTTCCTTCGGTCCGCGCGCTTGTCCAGCGCATCGAGCTCCCGGCGCCGGGACCGGAGGAAATCCTGGACCTTCTACGGGAGATCGCCCGGGAAGGCTTCGTCGTCCCTCCGGAAGAGGAGGTCCTGAAGGTCATCGCTTTGCGGGCCCGTTCGGCGGGCATCGGGCTCGAGGGGGCGATCGAGATGCTGGAGGAGGCAGGGGTCCGCGCCGAGGAGCGTTCCCTCGCCCGGGTCTCGATCAGCGAAGTGGGTCGACCCCGGGGGATCGACCGGCGTCGCGACCCCCGTCAGGTCGCCGCGGCCATCCTCCAGAGCCTCTCGGACAGGGCCCCCTCCCTCGAGATCGGGGTCCTGCAGCGGAGCGTGGGAGAGTGGTTCGGACGGGAGGGGATCGGTCCCCCCTCCCCCTCGCTCATTCGCCGACACGTGGGGATGATGGAACGCGCCGGCGTCCTGACCCGTACCATCAGTTTGGGCGGGAACGGGGGTACCCGCAGCGTCGTCCGGCTGCGCTCGCCCCCCGCCTGAGCGGGCGTACGCGGGTGAGGTCACCAATCGTTCTCTCGAAGGTCTCGGGACGCGGAGGCCGGAGGAGAACTCCCCTTCTTCGGGGAACTCCGGGTCGGGGCCCTCTGGACCTGGGCGAGCACTTCTCTCGCGAGGATGCTCGAACCGAGCACGCGGGCCACCGTGTCCTCCGAGGCTTTCGCCAACTGCTCCTGGTTCTGGATCCCGCTCTGGTACAGGAGCCGACCCCGTACCCGGCCAATGCCGCGCAATGCCACGAGATCCATGAGTTCCGGTCGGATCCCGTAACGGACCCGGAGAGCCAGCTGATCGAGGCCGTTCGATAGCGGCCGGTTCTCCCACCGGGCCAACTGGGCCATGGAGGAGAGCAACCACTCCAACCGTTCGACCCGCGAGTGCAGGTCACCGGCACCGATGCCGAAGGCGTCGGTGATGCTGGACAACGGGCGGGCGTCGTCGGTCCAGTCTTCCACGGCCATCGCGGTCTTGATCGTGGAGAGGAACGACTCTTCCCGAAGGTCGAGCAGTTCATCCTCCTCGGTGAGCAGCAGCTTCCCCTCCTCCTGCATCGCTCTCGCGGTGACGGTCGTATAGTCATCCTTGCGCAGATACATCGGGACGACGTCCGGGGTGCCCGCAACGGCGGCAAGGTACGCAAAGGGCGGGGTCGACGGGGTCGCCCGATGCAATGCCATGCGCATCAGGACCGCGGTGACCGGGTCCAGGTAGAGATCCGAGGTCATCTTCCCAAACTCCGTGGCCTTCAGCTTGCCGTGGTGCAAGAGCCCGTGCTTCTCCAAGAACTCCTGGGCCAAGAACAGGTGCGCTTCGAGGTCCACGATGGGAAGCTGGTGGCCGTAGAACGTCCCCTGCATGAATTCCCGGAGCTCCTTTTCGTCCTGAACTTCGTCGGAGGCCACGAGGGCGAGGAGGTGCGTCCTCAGGATGGCCTCGGAGGCGAGCTTGCTGTCGACCTCTTCGGGAGGGGCGAGCAGGTAACGCTCCCGGACGTCATCTCCCTCTTCGTCCGACCGGGTGACTAGGATGGCCTCGCCGAAAGGGTCGTACCGAGGACGCCCGGCCCGGCCGCACATCTGTTGCACCTCGAAGGTGGGGAGCGGGGCCGTCATTCCCAGCGTCTCTTCGTAGCGGGTGAGGTCCCGGATGATGACCCGGCGTGCCGGGAGGTTCACCCCGGCGGCGAGGGTCGGGGTCGCCACGATGCACTTGAGGAGACCGGACTTGAAGGCCCCCTCGATCTGGCCCCGCTCGGCATTCGTGAGCGACGCGTTGTGGTAGGCGGACCCCCGGGCGACCAGCGTCGCGAGCTTGCGGGTCGAACTCGTCACCTCCTCGCCTCCCTTTTCGAGCTTTTCGGCGAGCGCTAGCAATTTCATCTTCTCCTCACCGGAGAGGAGCGGCTCCACCGTGCGCCCCAGCCGATCCGCGACCGTTTCCGAGGAGCGGCGGGTGCTCACGAACACGAGCGCCTGTCCGCCCTCCTGGATCACGGTGCGCGTGAGGAGCTCGGTCGGGTCGCCGGGGCCCTCCATCTTGCGGTGCTCTCCGTCCAGGAAGTGGATGTAGTGGTCGGAAAATGTGCCCATCCGAAGCTTGACGGGCCGGAAGACGCTGTAGACATGCGCCGCTCCGAGCCAGGTCGCGAGCTCCGCCGAGTTGGCGACCGTCGCCGAGAGCGCCACGACCTGGACCGAGGGGTTGTGGCGCCGGAGACGGGTGAGGGTGATCTCGAGGGTCGGTCCCCGGGTGCGTTCCCGCAGTAGGTGGGCCTCGTCCGCCACTACGACCCCCACCCCTTCCATCCAGCGGCTCTTGTGGCGCAATAGGCTGTCGGCCTTCTCGCTCGTGGCCACGAGGACATCCAAGGACTCGAGGTCCCGCGGAGAGAGGTCCCGCTCTCCCATCGTGATGCCGACCTTCATCCCGAGCCGTTCGAACGACCGGAGCTCCTGGAACTTCTCGCTCGCCAGCGCGCGCAGCGGCACGATGTAGAGGGACTTGCCACCCTTGAGGTACGACGAGGCGATGGCGAGGTAGGCGACGAGCGACTTGCCGGAGGCGGTCGGGCAGGCCAGGACGACGCTCCTCCCGTCAAGGATCGGGGTGAGGGCCTCGGACTGGGGGGGGTACAGCCGCTCGATCCCATCGGCCTTGAGAATCTCGAGGATCCTGGGGTCCAACGGGAGCGAGGCAACCGGGTCCCAACTCTCGGGGTGGATTTTCGTGGGGGGCATGCGGCAGAGGGCGCCCAGGGTCGTGAAACATTTAACCTTCAGGAGACTGACTATGCTCCGGGAGTTCCAGGACAGGATGAGGCGGAGCGAATGACCCACCGGTTGTCGGCCCTCGGCGAGGCGATGGGACATCGGGCGCGCCGCCGACCGGCCGCCCCGCTCGTTCCTTGTCCCACCTGTTCCAGCCGGGTGCGCTCCCAAGACCTGGGCCAGTGCGCGACGTGCCAGAAGCCCATCTGTATCCAGTGCGGCTGCCTCATCTCCGTCCATGGCGTCCAGCAGTCCGAGGATTCGCTGGGCCTCACCCATTCCTTTGACGAGGAGGTTTGCCGCTCGGGCATCTGCTCCACCCCCTGTGCGGAACCGCGGCTGTCCGAGGCGCTCGTCACCTGCCTCATGGACGCACTTCGAGACCAGCTCCGATGGGCGAAGGTGAACGTGGACCACTCGCGCGGGCTCTACGGGCCCGAATTCGAGCTCCACCTGGTCGGGTTGCCGGCCGCGGTCCGTGACCCTCTTCTTCAGTATTGCCAGGCCCCCGTCGAGCAACGGATGCCGTTCCGCTTCTTGCTCGAAGGGCTTCTGGCCGACCGGCCCCAAGTGGAGGGGGGCGGAGGGGACCGTTGGGTCTACCTCGATCCCATCGACCGTTCCCAGTACACCTTGCTGCGCGGGAAGGACCTCGTGCTTCCCCGAGCTCGAGAGTTCGCTCGCCAGGACCCCGGGTCCGTTTGGCAGGCGCAATGGGACGGTGCGGTGAAGGGCATTGCCGGGACACTGGCGGGAGCGGGCCGGTTCGAGGAGGCCGCCCGGGTCTACGAGATCGGCGGGTTCATGGAGGAGGCCGGAAAGGCGCGGGCCCAGGTGAAGTCGTCCTCGCTGACCGCGGACATCGCATCGCTCATCCGGGCCTTCCGAGATACCGGGTTGGTCTCGGTCTACCGGTGTCCCTCGTGCGGTGCCGCCATCCGGATCTCGAAGGACACCCCGGACAAGCACTGGCACACCTGCGAGTATTGCGGCAACTCCTTCCACGAAACGGACGTGGCCGACTTTCTCCGAACGATCCTCGGATCGTCCGGAACCGCAGCGTCTACGGGACCGTCCTCCTAAGGGGGCTTCGGCGCCCGGGAGGGGGCCCGACGAGCCTTGCGGTCCGGGTGCGGATGCTCGTGACCCGTCCTTCCCCCGGCGACCCGGGGAGATGCGAGAAGGTAGTCCCCGTGGATCACTCCCCGGACCCCGCGCAGGTCTTCTGCGGCACGCTCGAGCTCCGCGCGTTTTCCCTCCAGGACGAGCACTTCGAGGCAGGCATCCCCCTCCATGTGGAAGTGGGTCGACGAGATGATGTGCCGGCCCCAGCGGTGCTGGGCGGTGGTGAGCCGCTTCTGCACCCCGAAATCCGTGTGGCGATAGAGGATCATCACCGAAGCGACCGCGTCGGCGTCCGGGTCGCCGAGGGCCCTCGCGGTCAGCTCGCGGCGGATGAGCGA
>JAKAOF010000047.1 GCA_021823345.1 Thermoplasmata archaeon | reverse complement strand
CAACGATCTTGGACATCTGGTGGATCTCCAAGGCTTCTGCGAGCTGTTTCCAGATGCTGAACACGGGGTTCATCGCCGCCGTGGGCTCCTGGAAGATCATCGAGATGTCCTTCCCGCGAATGGCCCCAAGGCGGTTCTGACCCTCCTTGATCCGGCCGTATCGACGGGAGACGTTGACCCGGACGCTGTTGCGGACCGGCTTGTACTTCGCTTCTCGATCGATGTTCCAAAGAAGGTTGCTCCCCCGGAACCATATCGACCCGGAGAATATTCGGCCCGGAGGATCAGGGATCAACCGAGTAATGGAGAAGGCCGTGACGGACTTGCCGCAGCCCGTCTCTCCGACAAGCCCCAGTGTCTCCCCCTTGCGGACGGAGAACGTGACCCCGTCCAACGCCCGGACGACCCCATCATAGGTGAAGAAGAAGGTCTTCAGGTCGCGGACCGAGAGCAACACCTCCGGGGAAGGGGCCTCGGGGGTGGTGGGGGGGACCGCAACGACCATCGTTTACCTGCGTAGCCTCGGATCGAGTGCGTCTCGCAGCCCATCGGCCAGGAAGTTGACCGCGATGGCGAACATGAAAAGCGCCATGCCGGTGAAGACGATCTGCCACCAGGGGAAGGGCACGCTGCTCCCCGTGAGGACGCTCGAGAGGGTGCTCGTGGTCACACTGATCGCCGAGAGGGAACCCCACTCGGGAAGGGATGTGAGCCCCACCTGGGTCGCCAGGCCGATCTCCTGATCGAATCCGAGGTAGGCCAACACCCCGAAGAGCAACGGCACGGTTCCCACGTCGAGGGACATCTGCACGAAGACTGGGTAGATGCTGTTCGGGATGATGTGCCGCCCGAGGATCCGGCCGGTGCCGGCACCGCTCGCCCGCGCGGCCTCGATGTACTTCTGCTCCCGGGTCACGAGCACCTGACCGCGGACGAGACGAGTGTACGTGGGCCACCAAATGATGATGAACCCTAAGATGAGCAGCTCGATGATCGTGTAGGTAGAGAACCCCGTATGCACCGAAACGAAGGCGACGAGGATGATGATGACGAGCAGGATCTGCGGGATGGAGAGGAAGATGTCGGTGATCCGCATGATCGCCTCGTCGACGTAGCCTCCCAGGTATCCGGCCATCGCCCCGAGCACGATCCCGATCAAGGCGCCGGAGACCACGATGGTGGCGGAGAGCATGAGGTCGATGGGAGTCGCACGGACGATGCTATCATAGACATTGATGAACGGCGTCCCGCCTGAAGAGGAGGTGCACTGGGTACATAGGCTCCCGAGCGGCATGGGCCCAAGATTGAAGGGGCTGGACAGGCTCCACGTCGGGGGCAGGATCGAACCGAACGTGGTCGAAGGTGGGTTCAAGGTATTGCCCCCTAAGCTGCAGGTGGAAGAGCTCGTGGTGGGACCACAGACGGGCTGCACCACCCAGTTCGACGGGCAGGTATTGATCGACGAGGAGGAGCCCGTCACGATGAGGACGCAGAAGATGGGGTTCGAAGTGGAGGTGCCGAACTGCGAGTTTGGATTGGTGGCGGGGTAATAGCTCGGAGCGAACGGAGCAAGGACGGGAGAGAAGATGGCCACGAGAACGAAGAAGATCAATATGGCAAGTCCCAGGACGGCCAACTTGTTCTGGAAGAAGAAGTAGAGCGTTCGTTTCATCTGCGCCACCCGGGGAGTGGGGCGTCGCATGGGGTCCGGGAGCAAAAAGCCCGCCAAGGTAAGGCCAACGCCGGCGGCGAGGAGACCGATGGACCCGAATTCCAAGGCGTTGGAGAGGCCCGAGGCCTGGATCTTGGCCACGATCAGGATCGGTTCATTGGAGACCGCAACGTACCACCGGTAAGGGCCCACGGGAACAGTGAACGTTCCGGTGCCACTCGCCCCGGTGATCTTGGTGGCGCCGGAGGAGTCGGCAATGGGGTTCGGGCTCAGGGGGTTGATCCCAGGGGAACACGTGGCCGCGATCTGAGCACAGGCGACGAGGTAGACCGAGGTGTTGGCATCCCCGTAGACGTAGGAAAGCGTGAACGTTCCCGTCTCGTTCGTGGTGTAGTTGAACGCGAGGTAGAAGGGAGGGCCGGCCGAGGACGTCGCCGTGTTGGGAGCGGCTTCCCCGTAGGCGATCGCGTTGTCGGATATCGGGCTGTTGATCCAATAGATGCCGATCGCTGCGCCCAGCATCAGCAGTAACACCCCGATGGTCGCGAACAACGGCTTCATCCCAACCTCACCCGTGGATCGAGATACGCGTAGGCCACGTCGACTATGATGTTCGCGACGACCACCAGGACCGTGATGAGGAGCGTCGACGCGGTGAGCACGCCCGGGTCGACCTGAGGCAGGAGGGCGTAGGTGAACAGACGCCCGACGCCGTAGAGATCGAACACGGACTCCGTCACGGCGAATCCGCCCAAGAAGAACGCGAACGTAAGGCCTAGCACGGTGACGGTGGCGTTAAGGGAGGTCCGTCCGACGTGGCGTTTGACCACGTTCCGCTCGGCAACCCCCTTGGCACGAGCCGTGCGCACGAAGTCCTGCCCCATGACCTCCAGGGTGCTGTTACGAACGAACCGCAGGATACTTGCGATCGTCCCGTAGGCGATCGTCAACGCCGGGAAGAAGATCCGCAGGAATCCGTCGGCGAAGATGAACCAATAGTAACCGGAGTCCCCCGCCGGGCCCGAATGGCTCAGCGCATAGAGGAACGAGTCTAAGAGCGGAACGTGCGTGGGGGCGGTCGCTCCCGAGTTCTGCATGAACGGCAGCGAGCCGGTCGACGGTGCCAGACAGTGAGCGCCGGGAAGCAGGGTCACTCCGGGGGGCCAGTTCCCCTGGACCGAATAGATGTTGGCCGTCCCTCCGCAAGCTAACGCGGCGTTGTTTTGGAACGCAAAGAATAATGCAATGAAAACGAAACTCGCTAAGAGGAAACCGGGTAGGGCGTACCCTGAGAAAGAGAAGATTCGAGTCCCTTGGTCGAGTGGCCGGTTGCGGCGGACCGCCGAATAGGTGCCCAGGGGCAGGGACAAGGCGATGATGATCAACAACGACAGGAAGGCCAGTTGCAGGGTGTACGGCAACCAGGCGGAGATCAGGAAGAGGACCGGGCAACTGCCGTTGTAAAGGGCCCGGCACTGCGTGATCCCGGGCTGGAGAAGCGACGTATCTTCTCCACAGGTCTGACTATTACCTATACAACTATTGAGCGCGACATAACCCCATTGCAGGGTGAAGATGTTCCCGATGTAGTGCCCATATTGCACGACGATCGGTTGGTTGTACCCGCAATATGCCTCGGCGACGGCTATCGTCTTGTTGTTGATCGGGTTCTTGGGAGAGAAGGGATAACACGCCTCGAGCCGGTCCTGGAGCGGGAGCGACTGGAGCAGGATGAACGTGATGGTCATGACCCCGATAAGGACGGGGATGAGCAGGACTATCCTGCGGACGAGAAAGACCCAGAGCTTCACGCAGTCGAGGAGAGCAGGCAGTAGTTTATAAGTTTATTATGGCACAGGGACCCTCGTGGATTGGGCTCCGAAATACCCCATGGGACCGGGCCGGCGGGGTTCCGGGTCCGCCAAACCTCACAGCGGCGACCTAACCAAGTCGTCCGCACCACGTACGTTATTATCCCGACCGGGTTAATGGGACGTTCGAGCCATGGCGATTCAATGGTCGCTCTTTGCGATCCCCATCCTGGTGCTGTTGGTGGTGGTCGGGCTGTTCTATTCCATCGTCTCATCCGAGTCGAACTCCGTGAACATCCAGGGAGTCCGGTTCGATGACACTTTGATCCCACCGTGGACGACCAATTGTACGTCGTACACCTTGACGTCGGGGCACACTTACTCTGGCTACTCGACGATCACCCTGACCGGAAAACTCGCGAATTCCGGCACTCACGTGTGCCAAGTCGCCGGGGTAGGGATTGCCACGCTCGGATTCAGTTTCGTATCTTCCAACGCCCCCTTCACGGTCGGCCCAGGGAGCTCCGCCACGCTCACGCTCCAGCTCGACCCCCCCACGCAATATTCGGGAAACATCACCATTTGCGTGTACAGCGCCGCGTGGGGCAACGGAGTGAACACCGCTTCCTGCCCCCCATAAACTTCCCCGGACGCTTTCTGGGGCCAATCCGCATCACTGAACGGGTCCATCCTTGGTCGAGTCCGGCACGGGCGGGGGGCCGACGGTAGCTTCCCCTCGCAGGATGAGAAAGAGGGCCAGTTCCTCTCGAAGCCGGACTGGTGCCCCGAGCGAGGCGTGCAACTGGAAACTAGGACCGGCGTAATCCACCTCCTGAAGCAAATGGACATCCGTGGTCTTGCCCGAGGGGTTTGGCAGGAGCGCATCCCGCAGAGGGTCGAATAGGGCAAGCTCGGCACGGGTCAGCGGGAGCACCCGCAGCCCGGTGCCCCCGTGCAGGGAGCCCGGCATGCGGATCAGCCGGTGAACATCGGTGGTCACCGGTGCGTCCGTCTCCCCCTGGATCGGAATGGCCAATCGTCGGGCCAGCGCCGAGAGGAAGAGGTCACGGTTCTCATCGGAGCCGAAGCTCTCGAGCGTCTGACGTCCCGCAATGGCCTCCCGGGTCTTCTCCGAGGCGAGATGCTGGGCGATCGTCTGCGCGCGCCGGTGCATCCCTCTTCGGACCTCGGGCCGTCCCTCGGAGAGCAGGTCCAGGACCTCGGAGGCCATGGTCGCCTCGTCCACCTGCTGGTGATCGTCGAGCCACTTCAGGACGGCCCGGGCCATCCGGCCCTTCCACCCGGGAGTGTCAGGAGTCGCTAGACGTCGGTAAGTTCTCGCCCCATCCCGGATCCTCGGGATAGCGCCGGTCTCGGTCTCAAAGGAATCCTGCTCGGGCTGGAACCCTACTCCTTGAATGTGGTCGACAAGCTCCCGGCGTTCCATACTGGTCAGCCGAAGGAAGGGTTCGGCCCTCACGTGGGCATGATACCCCCTTCCCCCGGAGAACACGACATCGATGTCGTCCTCGTCCAGGCCAAAGTCCCCGAGCAGGAACTCCTCGAGGAGGTATTGGAAGCGCTCCTTGGCCAGGTCGAGCTGGGCGAGGTACGACCGGCCCTCGGCATCACGCAGATGATCCGCATCCAGGTCGAAGATGACCTCGGCCCCGAGCCACTTCTTCTCCTTCATGCTGAGGTGACCCGGCACCTCGTAGAGGGACGACGAGTAGTAGAGGTGGCGGGGGACGAGACGACGCAGCTCCTTGTCGAACGCTCCGCCATCGGGATATGCCCGGTGGCGCACGAACGGGCCGGAGCCATCGGAACCGAACTGGGCAAAGGCGAACTCTCGACGGGCGAGGGACAGCGGATGAGGGATCTGCGTATCCGAATAGTACCGAGAGAAGATCCCGCGAGCGAACTCGAGGTCCCTCGGCGCCAGGAGGGAGGTCTTGCCCATTGGGCTCCGTCAGTCCTCGGCGGGCAACTGGCTCATCCGGCGTCGTTCCCCGGAGAGGAACCCGAACACCGTGGAGTGTTCGCTCCCCCGAAGGAGCATGGTCAGTGCCCGCGTGCCCCGCTCGAGCTCCTCGGCACTTCCGATGATCGCCACATGGTAGCCTTGGATCGAGATGGAGCATCCCGAGAGCTCTTCCAGCCGTTCCCGGGCGTTCCCGCGCTCGCCGATCAAGCGGGCCCGGATCCGGCGGACCGCGTTCTTGTCCTTCTTGCCGGTGACCTCCCGCATGTTCAGGACGTTGAGGTAGTTCTCGCCCTTGAAGAGCCGGAATGCCCGCTCCGGGGAGAAACCTCGTCCGATGGCGGCGACCACGTCCCGTGCCTTCATCGCTCCCCAGGGGTCCGCCTCGGGGGGGGAGTGGATCTCGATCGATGAATCGCTCGAGTCGATCGAGAGCGTGGCCCCGCTCAATTCCTCGATGGTTTTGCGCACCACCCCGCCCACCCCGATGAGGACGGCAAGACGGTCTTCGGGGATGCGCACGAAAAGATCGGTCATCTATAGTTCGGTCCCGCCCATCCGTTGGAACATCTCCTGGGGCGATATGCTTACTCCCTGTCGCTTAAAATACTTAGCGAAGTTTTCGGCGTCCCGCTGAAGGAGCCCTTTCGCGGCAGGGTGGTCCCGGGCCACGGTCTCCCCCAGGTCGATGAGGGCGATCTTTCCCTCGTAGTAGAGCACATTGAAGGGGGAGAGGTCGCCGTGGACCAGGCCAGCACGTACGGTCATGTCCCGGACCGCCTTCGTCAGCGCATCGAGGAGGGCCCGGGGGTCCTCGACCGTGCACCGGAACAGTGGGGGATAGGGGAGCCCCTCCGCCCCCATGAACTCCATGAGGAAAATGTTCCGATAGTAGTCTACTGGTGCGGGCACGGGAACGCCCGCCTCCCGACAGTCCTCGAGGGCCATGAACTCCCGGCGGACCCAGGCGAACACCATCCGTCCGAAGCTGTCGGAGCCGACCTCCTCCCGGAGCTCATGGAGGAGATAGGGAGGCAGGCTCCGGAAGACGGCGTTCGATATCCGGTAGACCTTGAGGGCGCGGTATCCCTCCCGGGAGGTCACCCGGAAGACGTTGGCCACCTTGCCGGTCGAGATCGAAAAATCGACCTCGTTCATCAGGCCCCGCGTCACGAACCGACCAACGGCCAACATCGTCCGTCGGTCGAACACCTCGTCCATGGCGTCGCCATGGGAGCGCTCCTTTCGACGATCCTCCTCCTTGTGCCGATGCTGGAGGAGGTTCTTGACTGGCCGATCCATGCGAGGGGGCAACCACTGCAACGTTAAATTCGTTTGTTCCCTGCAAACCCTGCCCCATGACCGAGTTTACGATACTGTTGGGAACCGTAACCATAGTGATTGGGTTCATTTTGCTCTTCGCCGATATTGCCCACCCGGGCCTCTTCCTCCTCATCCCGGCCGCCGTTCTCGTGGCGGTCGGGATGCTCCTCTTGATCGCCCCGGACGTGTTCTACACGAACATGCTGGCCGCCGTGCTGGTCCTCCTGGCGGCGGGGGCTGGAGGGGCCGTGGTAGCCCTCCCGGTCTACTCGTACCTCGCCCCCCGGCACGCGCCGATCGCGAGCACGGTGGACACCCTGACCGGGCTCCCCGCGAAGGTCACCGTCGCGACCCAACCCGGCACCATCAAGGGGAAGGTGCGGGTGCGAGGGGAGATCTGGAGCGCCACCTCCGAGACCCCCATTCCGGAAGGGACGGACGTCACGGTCACGGGAGGAGAGGGAATCATTTTGAAGGTGAGCGCTCTTCCGCCGAAAGAGGGGGCATAGGCATGGCGAGCGCATCAACCGCAAAGAACTCGGTGAACCTCCCCGTGGTGGGGCCGTACAATGGCCGGATGGTCTGGCTGCTCTTCGTGGTGCTCTTCCTCGGGATCGTCCTCCTCGCCATCCTGGCGAGCGCCGTCGGGGGTTCGGCGGGCGGAGTCTATGCGGTTGCCGTCGGCATCCTAGGATTCCTCATCTTCCTCGCCCTGCTCGCGCACACCACCTACTCCATCCAGCCCTACGAGACGGCACTGGTGACGGTCTTCGGTTCGTACCGTGGTTACCTCCAGTCCGGTTTCAACCTGGTGAGCCCCGTGGCGAAGGTCGTCCGGGTGGACCTCCGGACGCAGGTGCTCGAGGTACCTCGGCAGGAAGTCATCACGAAGGACAACTCGCCCACGAACGTGGACGCGATCATCTACATCAAGGTGGTCGACGGGATGTCGGCCGTGTTCCGGGTCCAGGACTACCACGTGGCGACGGTGGCGTTGGCGCAGACCACGCTCCGGAGCATCATCGGTGACATGGAACTCGATGAGATCCTCTACAACCGGGAGCGGATCAACACCCGGCTCCGCGACATCCTCGATGAGGCCACGGACAAGTGGGGAGTGCGGGTCGAGGCCGTCGAGATCAAGGAGGTCGACCCGGTGGGACCCGTCAAGTCTGCGATGGAGGAGCAGACCGCCGCCGAACGTCAGCGGCGGGCCGCGGTGCTGCGCGCGGATGGAGAGAAGCGCAGTGCGATCCTAGTCGCCGAGGGGCAGAAGCGCTCCCGGATCCTTCAGGCCGAAGGTCTTCGGCAGTCGAAGATCCTGGAAGCCGAGGGAGCGCGGATGGCGACGATCCTGGAAGCCCAAGGAGAAGCGCAACGGTTGCGCATCCTGGCCATGGGGGCTTCCCCCCTGGATGCCAAGGCGCTGACGGTGATCTCCCTGGATACGATGAGCGACATGGCCCAGGGACAGTCGACCAAGATCCTGTTCCCGTTCGAATTCACCAAGCTCATGGAAGGCGCGGCGGAGTATCTCGGGGTCGGCCGCACGGTCCCGGAGCGAGGACTCTCCAACCTGGAAGAGCTCGAGCAGAAGATCGGGACCATGGACGACATACTGGGTCCGATCCCCAAGCAGGCGGAGCTCACCTCCGAGATCCAGTCCATCGAGGACGAGATCAAGGCGGAAAGCGCGGCCAGCGAAGCCGTGATCACCGGGAAGAAAGGTCCGGGCGTGGACGACGACCTGGACGATGAGACGCCCAAGAAGACCACACCGCCACCGCCTCCTCCGCCCCCGCCGGCGAAGCCGGCTCCATCCAGTAAGTAGAATCCTGAGGCCGTTACCCGTAGGGCCCGAGGTCGTTCACGAGGTCGACGTGGGTCATGAGCATCCGGCGGCAGCAATAGCGGTCCACGCCGAGGCTGTCCAGGATGTCTTTCGCCTTTTCCCCGCGGGCTAGTCGCTGCTGGTAGCTGTCCCAGTACTGACCGACGACCTTACCGCAAGTGAAACAACGAACCGGAACCATCATGGGTCTAACGGTAGGACTTCTGCCTCCGCTTGCGAGCCCCGCGTCCCTGGGGGGTCTTGGGGAGCTTCCTCCGGGTGTCGTTGACCAGGAGAGATCGATCGTGATGCTTGAACATGCTGGCGAGGCTCGGGTCGTCGAACGCCTCGACCAACCCCCGGGCGATCGCAGTCCGGACGGCGGATGCCTGTCCCATGAAGCCTCCCCCGGAAACGGTAACGGCGATGTCCACGCTGTCCGAGCGGGGGGCGCTCAGGAGGACCGGTTCCTGCATCTTGAGGCGGGCCTCATAGGGTTCCCAGAGTTCCAGCGGACGGGAGTTGACCCAGACGCGTCCAGAGCCCTTGGTTACCACGGCGCGGGCCACGGCACTCTTTCGCTTTCCGCTCGTCTGAACAGGGGGAAGTTCGGCCACTTTACACTCGTGCGCCAAGGTGGCGCGATATCTCCAGGAGGGTGAGCGGAGGGGTCAGGGCGGGGTGAGGCTTGGCCACCTCGATGCTTTCGGCCGTCACCGAAGCGAACTCGGAGGGGACCCCGATGTACGTTCGAAGGCGACTGTAGGCCTCTCGACCGGTGGACCGCTTGTACGGGAGCATTCCGCGCACGGAGCGGCGAAGGATGCGCTCGGGGGTCCTCGGGAAGTGAGGGCCTTTGCGCACGGACCCGCGGGCTTCCGCGGCCCGATACTGCTCAAGGACGATCTCGCGCTTTCCGAGCACGATGGCCCGTTCCGCATTGACGATCGCGAGGGTCTCGCCGGCGAGCAAACGCTTGGCGATCACGGTGGAGGCACGTCCCAGCACCAGCCCGCTCGCGTCGATCACCTTGGTTTCAACCAACGATATGCACCCCCTTTCCTTCGGGATTGGATTGGAACGCGTCCTGGAGGTTGCTCAGCCGGCCACCGGCGGCGAGGACCTTCCGGCCGGCCTCGTCCGACCAGCCCAGTGCGGCGATGTTGAGGGGCTTCTTGAGGTCGCCCTTGCCCAGGAGCTTCGTTGGAACTACGACCAGTTCCCCCGCCGCGGCCACCCGGTCGAGGTGTCCCACATTGACGGGTCGGAGCCGGTGCCGAGGGCGGGCGAGCCGAGTAGCGACTGCCTTCCAAGAGGCCGCTCCTTTCCCTTCCCTGGACGCCCGGAGAGTCCGGATCAATTCACGGAGGTGAGGATTGGTCTTTTCCTCTGCAACCATAGCGGAAGGGCGACCACAACGTATTCCCTATTAAGTCTTGCGTACGCAAGAGGAGGAGCCGGGGGGCGGGGCCCTCGATTTGCGGGAAGCGGACCGGTCCCAGGAACCGGAAACTATCCGCAAGTTTTTAACCCGAGACCGCCTTAGGGTGGTTGATGGCAGCAAAGAACAACCCTCAGGCCAAGATCCCTTCCTGGGACGAAGTGCGCGAGGAGGCGAGCGCTCTGACGCGAGAGGTCGTGCACGATTCCCTGAAGTGGAGCCGAAAGGCACTGCACTTGGCCAACCACATGGCCGATACCGCCTATCTCCGCTCGAAGGAAGCAGCCGAGAAGGCCCGGGAGTCGGTTGACAAGGTCCGTCGTTCGTAAGGAAGCGGAATGCGTGTACCCGTCCAGCTCGACGGGACGGCCGTACTATCGAGCGGAAAGGTAGGGGACGTCACGCTTGACCTCCCGGAGGTCGCTTTTGCGCTCCCTGCCGGGAAAAGTTCACCGGAGGTTCCCGAACTGTCGGCCCTGCGTCTTTCTACGGAGGGAGACCTCCCGACGTTCGTCCATGGTCTCATCTTAGAGCGAGGGGGAGCACGTCATCCCTTCCAGTTCGAGGCGAAGATCGGGGAGGAGTACCTCGAAGGGGGCTGGGCCCTCGAAACCCCCGAAGGGAGCGGGCACTGGGCATTCACCTGGCCCTGGACCGACACGCAACGAGCGAAGATCTCCGGGGCACGGGTCGACGTGGCCCTCTGGCTCAACGCACGACACCTTTTCCGTTCCTCTCAGAGATTTGTCGAAGCCATCATGGACATCCGGAACACCGTGGGCCCCTCGGCCGTGCTCTGGGCCCCGCGGATCGGGCTTCCGGAGAACCTGGCGATCCTCCACCTCATGGGGATCGACCTACTGGACACCACCGAAGGCCTGCTCCGGGCGGGTCGGGGAGCGTGGATCTTCCCGGAGTTCGACTCCGAGGAGGACCTTCCCCCCCAGCCGCCCCTTTGCGGGTGTGCGGCCTGTCAACCTTCCTCGGATCCCGTCAAGGCTCCAGGAGAGGAGGGAGAGCGGATCCGCAACCGGGCCATCCATGCCCACCATCAGTACCTCTTGGAAGAACGCAGGGTCCGACACATGATCCGAGGTCGCCGGCTTCGGGAGCTGGTCGAGACGCGGATCGGTTCGCACCCGTTCCAAGCGGAGGTCCTGCGTTGGTGGGACTCGCTGGGACGGGACTACGTGGAGTCGCAGACGACGGTGGTGGGTGAGGGAACGCACCCCTACGTCTATGCCGAATCCCACCGGCGCCCCGAGGTGGAGCGCTATCGCCGACGCTTCACGGAGACCTATGTTCCCCCGCGGACCAAGTCGGTGCTCGTGCTGGTCCCCTGCTCTTTCACGAAGCCCTACCGGAACAGTCCGACCCATCGGGCAATGGCTCGGGCGCTGAGCGTGGCCCCGTCCCCTTCGTTGATCCATCTCGTCTCGGTCACTTCGCCGCTGGGGGTTGTTCCCGCGGAGCTCGAGGACATCTATCCTGCCCGGAACTACGATCTCCCGGTCACGGGCGAGTGGAGCGGCCCAGAACGTTCCTGGGTCACCGACGCGGTCCGAAGGCTCCAGCGATCCGGCCGCTACGCTCGGATCGCGGTCCACCTTTCGGACGAAGAGTACGGGTGGCTGAAGGAGGTCCTGCCCCCCTCCGATAGCTGCGAATGGACGGTGGTGGGTGATTCGAGCACTTCCCCGAAGTCGTTGATGCGTCTTTCGCAGTTCGCCGGGTCGCTACCCTCAGGCAACGCCCCATCGGGACCGGGGCTCTTGGAAGAGGCCAGGTCGGTGCTGACATTCCAGTTCTCTCAGGCCATCGCAGATCGCCTCATTGACGGGGGATCACGCCTGCAGGGGCTCCCTTGGATGCATCGCTTGGTGAGTTCGAAGGGGGAAATTCTGGCCACCTGGAAGGAGAACCGGGGGACGTGGCACCTCACGGTTCCCGGCGCCGAGAAGGTATTGGACCTCGCCGGGGATTATTCGGTCATAGTGAACCCGGACGTAGAGCTCCGAGGAGACCTCTTTGCGCCGGGGGCCCGTTCGGCCGGCAAGAGCGTGCGCGAAGGATCGGAAGCCATCCTGACAACTGGCGACCGAGTGGTGGGTGTGGGAGAGTCGCTCGTGCCGGGTCCCTGGTTCGGCCGACTTCGGAGGGGCATGGTGGTGGCCGTTCGCAAGCACGGCCGCAAGGCCTAAGGCCTATCGTGCTCCATCGTTGAAGGTCCCACGGGCCGGTGGTCTAGCGGTGATGACGTCGCGCTTACAACGCGGAGGTCAGCGGTTCGAATCCGCTCCGGCCCACTACCCGACAGGTTCCAACCCCCACGCCTTACGTCTAAGCGTGCCCTGACGTCGAGTCAGCGGTCCCCCGCACCGACTATGCTGAAGACGCTGTACTTTCGGAGGTGGCCCCGCACTATCGCCCAGGGCTCGCCCACAAATGCCGGGATATACCTCTTGACCTCGGGTGGGAGAGACCGCCATCAATTCCCGTCGCCTCCAGAAGGGGTCTCATCCGAACACCCTTTCGATTAGTGTTCGGGAGGGACCACGTCCATAGCGACCCAGCATATCATGGCCGCAAACGCGAGAGGAATGCTGAATAGGGCGAACCAGGTGGGAACTGGAATCGGCGTGTAGCATTCTCCATTCCCCCCAGTGCCTGACTGCACAGATGGACCCGAGCAATAGCTGAAAGCGGCTACCAACATACTCAAGACGAATACCGCCAACGCTGCGATACCGAGAATGAG
>JAKAOF010000008.1:40154-52394 GCA_021823345.1 Thermoplasmata archaeon | reverse complement strand
CGATCCACCCCGAAATCCACGAGGGACTTCTGCAGGCGGCGGTGCTCCTGCGGCACGCTTACCGGGTACTTGCCCACGAGGCATCCGACGCACAGGGCGTTCTCCTTCTTGTCGATCGCATGCACGAGCCCCGCCATCGAAAGGTAAGCGACCGAGTCGGCCCCGATGATCCCGGCGATCTCCTTGGGCGATCGTTCGAACGCGATGAGGTCGCGGCGGTCTTTCATGTCGATCCCGAAGTAGCAGGGAGCGACGATGGGGGGGCAACCCACCCGGACGTGCACCTCGGTCGCTCCGGCCATCCGGACCATGGCCACGATCTCCTTGAGCGTGGTACCGCGCACGATGCTGTCGTCCAAGAGGACGACCCGCTTGCCCCGGATCACCCCGGGCACCGGGTGCAGCTTGACGCGGACCTCCTCCTCCCGCCGTCGCTGGTCCGGAAGGATGAACGTCCGCTCGACGAATCGGTTCTTGATGAGCCCCTCGGCGTAGGGGATCCCTGAGACGTGCGAGAGCCCCAGGGCTTGGGGCCGGCTCGAGTCCGGCACGGGGATGACGACGTCCGCCGTGATCGGGCTCTCCTTCGCCAGGGCCTCGCCGATACGGTAGCGGACCTCGTAGACCAACCGAGTATCGATGATGGAATCGGGTCGGGAGAAATACACCCACTCGAACATGCAATGCGCCGTCTCCTTCCGGGCGGTGCCCCGGATCGAGCGGACGTTCAGCGGAGCGGCTCCGTCCTCCCGTTCCTTTCCACGGGCCCGCTCGACGACCACGATCTCACCAGGGGCGATGTCGCGGATCTCCGTGCCGCCCATGAGCTCGATGGCGACCGACTCACTGGCCACCGCTACGCCACCTCCCTCGATCTTTCCGATGGAGAGCGGACGGATGCCGAGCGGGTCGCGGAAGGCATAGAACTTCTGCCCGTGGAGCACGACGATCGCATAGCCCCCGGAGACCTCACTCATGAGCCGCTTGATCGCGAACTCAAGGTTGACCGAGTTCTGGTACTCGGTCACCAGGTAGTTGCCGACGACCTCGGTGTCTGCGTTCCCGATGAATTCAATGCCCTCCTGCTGGAGGCGTTTGCGTAGCGGCTGATAGTTGACGATGTCCCCGTTCTGGGCGATCGCGAGATCTCCGTCCCGGGCGGGAATGAGGATGGGTTGGGCGTTCTGCACCGTGGAGGTCCCCCGGGTGGAATACCGCACATGCCCGATGCCGACCGTCCCCCGCAGCGCATCGAGGGCGTCCCGGTCGAATACCTCGTGGACGAGCCCCATCTGCCGCCGGTTGTAGAAGCGTCCGTGAGAGGAGGTGACGATGCCCGCGGACTCTTGGCCCCGGTGCTGGAGGGCCCGTAGTCCAAGATAGAGGAAGGGGGCAGCACCCCGGCCCGGAATCGAGACGGCCGTCACGCCACACTTCTCCTGGGGCCCCACGACCGCACAAGAGAACGCTCTGTAGATAAAGCCGACCTCATTCGTTTCGGTCGAACGCGCCGTACCGGCGGGAGAACCCCCTACTCGGCGATATGCGGAGATTGCCCCCCTCCTAGCGGCCGAAGCGTCCGGGGCCGGAGGAAGTGGGGGAAAAATGCTTAAGGCGCTACCGAACTACCATGGCCACGCGTCATGAGGAAGGAATTACTGGACATCCTCTGCTGTCCGATGTGCAAGGGAGACCTCGCCATGGAGGTCAAGCGGCAGTCCAAGGAGGAGATCGTCTCCGGGACCCTCGCCTGCACGAAGTGCTCCGCCAAGTTCCCGATCGAGGACGGCATCCCCAACATGCTTCCCCCCGAGCTCCGTTAGGAGCCCGACAAGGAATCCGGTGATCCCGGAATCTACCGCAGCAGCCCAGCGCCGCGCAATTCCTCAGTGATCTTCTTGACGGCGCGGTCGACGTCGGCGGGCTTGCGCGCCCCCGTGCACACGAGTTTCCCGCTGCCGAAGAGCAGGATCACGACCCGGGGCTCGTCGATCCGGCACACCAGTCCCGGGAACTGCTCGGGTTCGTACTCGACCCGCTCCAGCCCTAGGGTCACTGCGATGGCGTTGAGATTGATCTCGCTCCCGAGGTCGGAAGAGGCCACGATGTTCTGGACATCGATCTTGGGCTTCGCCAGGATCTTCTGACCGGTCTTGCGGATCTCCTTGGCCACCTTCTCGATGGACCGGGCCACCTCGGCCATGCTCTTCGCGCCCGTACAGACGACCTTGCCACTCCGGAAGAGCAGGATCGCCGTCTTCGGGTCCTTCAGACGGTAGATAAGCCCAGGGAACTGCTCGGGCTCATACTCGGCACCGTCCAGGGATAGTGCGATCGATTGCAGGTCGAGTTCGTCTCCGAGCGAAGTGGACGCCACCACGTTCTCTATCCGAATCTTGGCCATAGGGAGGGAGCATTTAAATAGGGTTTATAAAGGTTTTGAGCGTGGGCACCCTCCGATTCAAGTACGGCCCGGTGTTTGATACGAATCTCCGGGTGTACACGGTGCGCATCAAAAGTAAACCCATTTCGAACCCCCCCACCTTTGGATGCGATACCTTTCGAACTACCCATCGATTTGAGCTCGGAGATGCTCGAACGCTTGCGAATGTAGCTTCTCGCTCGGTCGATCTCGTGGTAACCTCCCCCCCATACCCCATGATCGAGATGTGGGATCCCCTCTTCCGGGAGTTGAACCCTGCCACGGGGAGGGCCCTCGACCATGGAAAGGGAGCACGCGCCTTCGACCTCATGCATTCGGAGCTCGATCGGGTGTGGGCCGAGGTGGTCCGGGGGCTCAAGGACGGAGGATTCGCCTGCGTCAACATCGGGGATGCCGCCCGAACCCTGAACGGGACCTTCGAGCTCTACCCCAACCATGCCCGGGTGATCGAGGGCATGCGAGGGCTTGGAATGTCCATGCTTCCCGGGGTGCTCTGGCGCAAGACCACGAACAAGCCCAACAAGTTCCTCGGATCGGGGATGCTTCCCCCCCATGCCTACATCACCCTCGAGCACGAGCACGTCCTCGTGTTCCGGAAGGGGCGGAGCCGAAGGTTCTCGCAGAACGAGAACGCCCGAAGGGGCCAGAGCAGCTATTTCTGGGAAGAGAGGAACTCCTGGTTCTCGGATGCTTGGACCGACGTTCGGGGGACCGACCAGCGGAAGCGTACGGGGGCCCGTACCCGTTCGGCGGCGTTTCCCCTCGCGCTACCCTACCGCCTCATTTCGATGTATTCCCTCCAGGGAGATGTTGTCCTGGACCCTTTCTCGGGGACCGGGACCACCACGGTCGCCGCAGCGTGTGCGGGACGGAGCTCGATCGCCGTGGACATGGACCGGAAGATCCAGGAGGAGGCGCGCCGGCGCCTGCTCCAATCGCTCCCGGAACTGCAAGGAACCGTCGAAGGAAGGCTCCGTGCCCACCGCGAATTCCTCCGCCGTTCGAAACGCCCCCCTTCCACTGGAGGTCCCGTGTCCCATGTCTATGGGTTCCCGGTAGTGACCCAACAGGAGCGGCACATCCGGTTCTGGCGACCGACGCAGGTGCGTCCCGGTCCGGGCAACACGGTGGAGGTCGACTATGGTCCTTCCCTCGAGGAGTGATCCGGGGACGCATTTCGCAACATTCCTAGGTATCTCCAGTCCCTGCGCGAGGCGGGCAAGAACACCCCCTATCCTCCCTCTTTAGTACACGGCGGGGTTGCCGAGGTCGTGTACCGGAAGAAGTTCCCCTGGGAGAAGGACGGACAGATCTGCAAGTACTGCCTGGGATCGGGATCCGGCCTGGGAGGCAAGTGCAAACACTGCCTGGGAAGCGGAGTGATGTTCAACGGGATCGCGCGCGAGCCCTGTCCTGCATGTGAGGGCCTTACCCAGAAGGATGGGCAGCCCTGTGCGAAGTGCGAGGGAAAGGGCTGGCAGACCGCCGTGGACAAGCCCCGCCGGGCGTGCCGATACTGCATGGGCAGCGGCAAGACCCTGGGGGGGATGTGCAAGCACTGCGGCGGGGCGGGCCACCTCGAGCTGGACCCGAACGGCCAAGAGATCGACCTCTCGGCCGGGGCGAAGGCCAAGGCGCAGAAGTGTCCCTACTGTCTCGGTCTCGGGTTCCGGCCCGGCGGGTACAAGTGCGATTCCTGCGGTGGTTCGGGCAACAAGGCCTGACCGGAAGACCCTCCAGCGCCGGGTTCCCGCTCGCTTTTATAAGAACCGTTCCTCGGGGTGCCCCGTGGCCGGGATAGGGTAGTCTGGTCCATCCTGGGGGACTGTGGATCCCTCGACCCGGGTTCAAACAGAGGCGGTGGCAACCCCCCCCTCTTGAGAGTCTCGGTCCCGGCCCTCAACCCTCCCGAGGGGACAATCGGTCCAGAACCTTCGGCAACTCCTCCAGGGAGTAGTCCGCCCACGCCGCGCCGAGCTTGGTCATGTCCTGCGGGGTCATGATCCAACCCGGGAGCCGACAGGCACGTCCCACGATGATCATTCCCGGGAACCGCTTGGCGATCTCCATGTCGAACCGCGAATCCCCCACGAGCACGAAGGGGATCCCGGGCCAACGTTGGCGATACTCGGTGACATGGACATCCTTCGTACCTTGTCCCGCCCCCATGACGTCGTCGAAGAGGAAGGCGACCCCCTCGCGTTCAAGGACGAGGGTGGCCATCTCTCGCTCGGCCCCGGTCGCGACCACGAGCGTCCATCCCGCGCGCACGAGGTCCTTGAGCAGGAGGGGAACCTCGGGGAAAAGGTGGACCTTCGAGTAGGCATCGGTGATCTTGATCTCGTGGAAGTGGAGCGCGACCCGGTGGATCTGCTCGCGACTGCTGTCGGGGTAGAGCTCGAGCAGCTGGCGCTCAAAGGGCATCCCGGTCGAGGCGTAGTACATGGCGTGGGCTTCGGTGAGGGGGGTGCCGAAGGCCTCGTGCATTACTTGGGCGGCGGTGTCGCCGATCTCCCGCATGTCATCGACCAAGGTGCCGTCCAGGTCGAACACGATGATCCCGCGCGGGGCCTTTGATTTCTCGCTCACGTGCCGCGGGGCCAACATCCGGGCGTACTTGGGCTTGGCGCCCCGGTCCCAGTGCGACCGGATCCAAGGCCAGATCTGCGATGAAATGCGCGCCGTCACCTAACGGGCGCTTGCACCCGCCCAATCGTTTTCGACCGGCCGTTGCGGGAGCTCCGTTCTGACCCAAAGTCCCATATCACGCATCCCTCAGCGAACTGATCTCCGAGATGAGTCCCGGAAAATACTAGCTTGGACCTCGATGGACACGGTGAGGGAGTAGGTCCAATGACCTAAAGTGGGGCCCCGCATCCTTTGACCTCGCACCAATGTTGCTCGCGGAAGGAGACTACATTGAGCTGGTGCTTTTCGTGGGTTACGCGGTGTGGTGGTCGTACACCCTACGCAAGGGGGTGCATATCCAGACACGGTCCCTCGTACTCCATTTCGTCTTCTATGGACTGGCGGCACTGTACGTTTGGGCCATGTCGTTCGCCTCACTGGCCATGGACAATCTCACGGGTGGATGGGACGTCTTCTGGGTCCTCCTTTTCCCCCTCTTCCTACCGGCGGTATGGTTGGGGAACCGCTATGGAGAACGCAAGGTCTCGGTAGCTCAGACGGATACCGGGATATGGACCTACCGGGGGATGGCAGAGATCCCCTTCATCTGGCTCGGTCTCTTCGTGATACGCCTCCTGCTCGAGGACGCCTTCCTCGGTGGTTTCTCGGTCTTCCTCGGAACGTTTGGTGGCGGTCTGCCTTCTGGGATCCCCCCCCTGACCTTTGGAGTCGTGATGGCCATCGTCACTTGCCTTTACTTCCTCAGCTTCGGCGTCGTGCTGGGTGTCACGATATCCATCTGGAGCCACCACCGGTACCGCACGCTGGGAGAGCGTGGTCACCCGACGATGATCTTCGTCATTTCGCTCATGGGTGGCCTCTTCATTCTCTTGGGCGGGGTGGTGGTTGCCGGGACTCATGACATCTTTCCCCCCGTGACCGGCCCTCCCGCGATCATCTTGGGCGTCGTGGGGGCGATCTCCGGATTGATCGTGTGCCTCATCGCGCTGCGATTCCACACCCAACCGGCCGCACATCCTCGAGCCTTCGGCATCGTGCTCGTGGCGATTTCCATCCAAAGCTGGGTCACGGCCCTTATCGGGGGAATCCTCATCGGGTTCGCGCTCACCTTACTAGGGGGTGTCCTGATGCTCCTTTGGAAACCGGCACCACCCCCGACGGCGCCACCGCCCCCGCCTGTACCGGAATCACCTTTCTCAGCAGCCAAGGTGTCCTAAGGACGCATCCCTCGGGACCCTCCTTCAGAGTTTGCTTCCACCTCTCGAGCGTGACGACCGCGTAACCCCTCGGCTCGAAACCGTGCTCTCGACCGAGGGAGAATTGGTCACGTTGCCCCCTGCGCTAAATGGGGCCGGGGGCCGTCACCTTGAAAGAGTGACGAGCCTCAACTCTACCGCGCATGGCACGGAAAGCGGAAAAGGCCCCGGGACCGTCGGCCGCGGACATCACGCGGCGTTACATCGACGAGCACCCCTCCATCCGCGATTGCCTGGGTTGGGACGTCATCAATTTCACCGCCCTAGCGCGCAAGATCCAGGAGGAGAAGGGGCTGAAGAACGAGGAGGCCATCACCGTGGCCAGCCGCCGTTACCAGCGCCAGATGCACTCCGGGGCGTCTCGGGAGGAGAAGATCCTCGAAGTGATCCGGGGAAGCCGCATCGAGGTGCGGACCCGGGTCGCGATCATCGCCGCACGGAACGACTGGGAGGTCTTGCTCCGGATGGACGAGGCGGCCGATGAGCTCCTCAAGGACCGCCGCCACCTGCTCCAGCTCATCCAGGGTCAGGCCTCGCTCACGGTGCTCCTCGAGGATGATCTCCTTTCCACGGTGCTCGAGAGCCTCCCGAAGGACCACGTGCTCCGCATCCACCGAGGGCTTGCCGCCCTGACCGTCCGCTCGCCCATGACCATCATGGAGACCCCCGGGGTGCTCGCGTTCATGGCGAGCACGCTCTCCCAGCGCGGGATCAATTGCCTCGAGATCGTGAGCTCCCACAACGAGAGCACCTTCGTGCTCGAGGAGAAAGCGCTCTTCCCGGCGTTCGAGGTGCTGGGCGAGCTCATCCATTCCGGGGAGGACGACTCGGACCCGGCCCGGGAGTCGCCCGCGCGACAAACTATTCACTGAGCGACATTTCTCGGGGAGCCGGTTCCCGGTCCGACACTGCGTTGATAGGTGCCCTTTCGCTTTCGTCTTCTGAGGAAGCGAAGGACGTTGCCTGATTTCACGGTCGGTGTCGTGGGCGCGAACGGCTTCCTCGGGAGCGAAGCCATCCGGTTGTTGGCGAGCCATCCCTCCTTTGGGCTCACGCAGGCGACCTCGGCCCACCATGGCGGGAAACGACTCTCCGAAGTCGCTCCGTGGCTCCCCCCCAGCGTGGACCTCACGCTCACTACGAACGCGGAGGAGCTCGATGTCGATGCGGCCCTCCTGGCGCTCCCCCCCGGGGAGGCATTGTCGATCGTCCCAGGACTGCTTTCCCGCGGCATCCGGGTGGTCGATATGGGAGCCGACTATCGCCTCAAAGCCCCCGGCCTTTACGAGGACACCTATGCAAGGGCCCACACGGACCCGGAAGGGCTCGGGCAGGCCGCCTATGGTCTCACCGAACTCAACCGGGATGCGATCCGGGCGGCGAAGTTGGTGGCGAATCCGGGCTGCTACCCCACCGCTACGCTGCTCGCGCTGGTCCCGCTTGCCAAGAAGGGCCTCCTCCCCCCCCATGTCATCGTCGATGCGAAGAGCGGCACGTCGGGAGCGGGCGCCTCTCCCACCCCGTCGACCCATCACCCCCAAGCGGGCGCATCGGTCACTCCATATGGGGAGGGGAAACACCGTCACTTGCCGGAGATCCGGGAGGCGCTGGGCCGCCTGTCTTCCCACGGCGAGCAAGGAAGCTCCGAGATCACCTTCTATCCCCACCTCGTGCCGCTCGTCCGCGGGATCCTGTGCTCGATCTATGCCCCCGGGGTGCCGGTCGAGCATTCCGCGAGTTGGGCAGCGACGTTGCAGGGAGAATATTCCCAGAGCCCCTTCGTGCGCGTGGGACCGGTTCCGAAGCTCCCGTGGACCGCCGGCTCCAATTCGTGTCTCATCTCCGTGCAATCCTCCCCTCCCTCCCTGGTCCTCTTCAGCACGCTCGACAACCTGGTCAAGGGAGGCGCGGGCCAGGCGATCCAGAACCTGAACGTGATGTTCGGGCTTCCGGAGACCGCGGGCCTACCCCTCGGAGGTCTCGGAATATGAAGGGCCCCCTCACCGTGATCGACCACGGGATCACGCTCCCCCGGGGATTCCGCTCGAACGGAGTGGCCTGCGGGATCAAGCGCTCGCTCCGCCCGGACCTCGCACTCCTCGTGAGCGAGTCGGAGGCGTCGATGGCCGGAGTGTTCACCACGAACCGCATCCGGGCCGCCCCGGTCATCCTGACCGAGGAGCGTCTCCGCGAGACGAAGGGCCACGGCCGTGGAGTGGTCGTGGTGAGCGGTGTGGCGAACGCCCTCACGGGCCCCGAGGGCCTCACCGACAGCCAGATCCTGGTCGAGAAGACCGAGCGCGCCCTGGGCCTTCCAACCGGTTCATTGTTACACGCCGCCACCGGGGTGATCGGCCCCCGCATTCCGCTACCGCTGGTCGAAAAGCACCTGGGGGAGGCCGCGGCAGGTCTGGCGAGCGACCGTCCCGCGGCCCGTCGGGCGGCGGCGGCGATCCTCACCACGGATACCATGGCCAAGGAAGCGGCCGTGGTCGCCCGACTCTCGGACGGCACGAAGTTTCACGTGGCCGGGATGGCGAAGGGCAGCGGGATGATCGCCCCCGCCCTCGGTCCTCCGCATGCGACGACCCTCGGGTTCATCACGACGGACGCCCGGACGTCCCCGGAGGCCCTCCAGCAGATACTGGCGGAGGAGTCCGACCGCACGTTCAACATGGTGAGCGTCGACGGCGACACCTCGACCAACGACAGCCTGCTCCTGTTCGCGAACGGGAAGGCGGGCGGGATGGACGCGGGTGCCGAGCCCGTGTTCCGCGCCGCGGTGGGGCTCGTCCTGGAAAAGCTCGCCCGCGCGGTTGCCCGCGATGGGGAGGGAGCCACCAAGCTGCTCACGGTCCGTGTCCGCGGTGCCCGCGATGAGGCGGGGGCCCGGCTCGCGGCCAAGGCCATCGCCCGGTCGATGCTCGTCAAGACCGCCCTTTTCGGGGCGGACCCGAACGTGGGACGCATCGCGTGTGCCTTAGGCTATTCCGGGGCCGACTTCGACCCGGGAGACCTGGAGATCACACTGCAAGACGGACACCGGCAGTGGCCCTTGGTGCAAGAGGGGCGGCCGGTGCCCGGGCTCGAGAACGGGGAAGGCAAGCGCCTCCACTCCATCCTCCAGCGGCTCGAGGAGGTCGACCTTGAGGTGACCCTCGGTGCCGGTCCCGCCCGCGCGACCGCCTGGGGGTGCGACCTCTCCTACGGTTACGTCCACATCAACGCCCAATATCGTACCTAAGGTGAGTCGATGGAATCGAGTGGGACATTGGTGATCAAGGTCGGCGGCAAGGAGGTCGAGGAAGGCCCCTTCCTCGAACGCTTCTCCGAGTGGGTGGCCGACGCGGTGCATGCGGCCCGACGGGTCGTGGTCGTGCACGGGGGCGGGGAGGAGATCTCCCGCCGCATGGCCGCCCTGGGACTCACCGTGGTCAAGGTCGACGGACGCCGCGTCACGAGCCCCGAGGCCCTACCCATCGTCATCGGGGTCCTGGCAGGGGAGATCAATCTCCGCATCGTGTCGAACCTGAGAGGGCACGGAGTGGTCCCGATCGGACTGACGGGAGCTTCCGCGGACCTGCTGCAGGCGAAGTTGGCGGAAGATGGACGGCTCGGCCGGGTCGGCGAGCCATCGGTCGTGGATGCTTCGCTCCTCTGGGGTCTCCTTTACAATGGGCTCACCCCCGTCGTCGCCCCGATCGCTCCCGGCGAAGATGGGAAGCTCCTCAATGTGAACGCCGACTCCTTTGCCGGGGCCCTCGCGTCCACGTTGGGGGCGGACCTCCTGTTCGTGACCGATGTGGCGGGGATCCTCGGAACCGACGGTGTGGCCCTCCCGGAGGTCACGCCCTCGACGGCGGCGGAGCTCCTCCGCGCCGGAGTGATCCGGGAGGGGATGGTCCCGAAGGTCTCGGCCGCCCTCGGTGCCTTGCGCTCGGGGGCCCGAAGAGCGTGGATCGGTCCACTGACCCCCTTGCTACGCGATCATGCGCTTCCCCCCGGGGGGACGTCGGTCGTCCTCTCCTCGGCGGAGCGTCATTACCACTTCACCCCGTTGGCCCCCCTCGAGGGGACCGGGTGAAGGAACAGAGGAAACGAATGTTGAGCAAACACTGCGAACACGTGGTCTTGGCGTACTCGGGCGGACTGGACACTTCGGTAGCGATCCCTTGGATCAAGGAACACTACGGAGCACGGGTCACGGCCCTGCTGGTGAACGTGGGCCAGGAGGGCGAGTTGGGAGACGCGCTCGAACGGGCCCGCTTCAACGGCGCGGACCAGGCGCTCGCGGTCGACGCCCGGGAGGAGTTTGCCGAGTCCTACCTCTTTCCTGCCATCCAGGCGAACGCGCTCTATCAGGGCGTCTATCCGCTGTCCACCGCGCTCGCCCGCCCCCTCATCGTGAGCCGCCTGGTCTCGGTGGCCCGCGAGGTCGGTGCCGATGCCGTCGCGCACGGATGCACGGGAAAGGGAAACGACCAGGTGCGCTTCGACGTCGGGGTGAAAACGCTCTCGAACGAGCTTGCGATCATCGCACCCGTCCGTGAGTGGAACATGAACCGGCCGGACGAGATGGAATACGCCCGGCAGCACGGCCTCAAGATCCATGTGAAGCCCGATTCCCCCTATTCGATCGACGAGAACCTGTGGGGCCGCTCCGTCGAAGGCGGGCTGCTCGAAGACCCTGGCCGCAGCGCTCCGGAAGAAGTGTTCGACTGGACGCACCATCCGCAAGAGTGGCCGAACGAGCCACAGGACGTCACCCTCGGCTTCAGCCAAGGGAACCCGATCTCGATCGATGGCGTGCGGCAGACCCCGGTCGAGCTCATCCGGTCGCTCAACGCGCTCGCCGGACGGCACGGGATCGGCCGGATCGACCACGTGGAGGACCGGGTCGTCGGGATCAAGTCGCGGGAGACCTACGAGTGTCCCGCCGCGCTCACCCTCATTCCCGCCCACAAGGCGCTCGAGGCGCTCGTGCTCCCCCGGGACCTCCAAACGGTCAAGGTCGGGCTCGAACAACGCTTCGGCGAACTCGTCTACGGGGGGTTCTGGTTCAGCCAGTTGCGCGAAGCGATCGGGGCGTTCGTGGAGAGCACGCAAGCCTCGGTGACGGGAGAGGTCACCGTCCGGCTCCACCAGGGTTCGGCCCGGGTGGTGGCACGGAAGTCGCCCTTCTCGCTACTCGCTCCCGAGCTCGCCACCTACGGCCGCGGTTCCACCTTCCCGGAAGGGGCCGCCGAAGGATTCATCCACCTCTACGGTCTCTCGACCGCCCTCGCCTATGCCCACAAGCCGACGGTCGAAAGCACACCCGCCAGAGAGGCCCCGCGTGCTCCGCCAGCGGTTCCACAAACCACTTGATGCGGCGGCGGAGGTCCTGGGATCCTCCGTCGAGGAGGACCGGGTCCTCCTCCCCTACGACATCCTGGCGAACCTCGCCCACGTGCGCATGCTCCGCCGGGTGGGGCTGCTGGACCAGCGGGCATGGGTTCGCCTGGAAGCGGGTCTGAAGCAACTCTATCGCGAAGCGGCGGAGGGGACCTTCGAGCTGGACCCCGCCCTCGAGGATGTCCACATGAACGTCGAGTCCGAGATGACCCGACGGCTGGGCGATATCGGCGCCCGGCTCCCCACGGGAAGGAGCCGGAACGACCTCGTGGCGACGGACATCCTCCTCTACCTCCGAGACGTCCTGACCCATCTCGAAGGACGGCTGCTCGAATCCGTCCGGGCGCTCCTCGACCTATCCGAGGGACCCGAGGGGAGGTTGGTCTACCCGGCCGCCACGCATCTCCAGGATGCCCAGCGAGTGTATCTGGCGCAACTCCTCCAAGTGCACGCCCATCGGTTCCTCCGCGACGCGCACCGCCTGCGGAAGATCCGGGA
>JAKAOF010000008.1:7949-40054 GCA_021823345.1 Thermoplasmata archaeon | reverse complement strand
GAGCTCCGCGCTTCGGGCTGGGTCCCCCCGGTGCCCCGGGAGGAGCCAGAATCCCGCCCGACATGGGGGGGAAGCTCCCGGACCAGTGTCACCCTCGACCGGACGCGGCTCGCCAAGGACCTCGCCGAGTCGGAACGGGCCCTCCGGACCGAGTCGCGCAGGTTGGAAGCGGTCGAGGCCCGGTTGCTGGCCGGAACGGGCCCCAAGGGACCGTCGAAAAGCAAGATTCGTTCGTAGGCTCGCTTATTACCTTTAACCGACTCCCCTCCCCCCCATGGCCAAAGTTTGCCCCGAGTGTGGAGAAGAGCTCACCGTGTCGATAGAACCCGACGGGAGCGTGATTGGATCGTGCGAAGCGTGCGGGGTCACCGTGCATATGAAGGCGAAACCCAGCGCACCGGAACCCGAAGAGCAAGAGGAGGAACCCCAGAAGCACACGCGAGGATGCCGTTCCTGCGGTGCCGCCCTCACCTTCGAAGAGGATGACGAGGGAAAGGTCCTCGGAACCTGCTCCGGATGTGGCGAGAAGTTCACGTTCACCCTCCAAGGCGAGGAGACCGAAGAGGAGACGGGCGAGATGCCCGATCGCGGCCGCCGACCATCCTTTGGTGGCCGAGGTCGAGGACGCATGGACCGGGGCGGCCCCCCTCCCCGGAGCCGCGGGTGCCGGCAGTGCGGTGGAGAATTGACGTTCACTCCCAACGACAACGGCGGTGTGACCGGTCGCTGCACCGAATGCGGGAACGAGTTCACCCTGCCCCCCCGGGACTCCCGCCCCTCAGGTGGGTTCGGCGGTCCGAGAAGGGGCGGTGGCGGCGGCGGATACGGTGGCCGTCGGGACAGCTGGGGAGGAGGCGGCGGTGGCGGCTATCGCGGCCCCCGCCGGCAAGGCTCGAGCTACGGGGGACGTGGCGGTGGAGGCGGTGGCCGGTTCGGTGGCGGCGGCGGTGACGACCGCGGCTTCGCCTCCCGCCGTCGCCGTCGCCCGGAACGCGACTACTGACGACGTTCCGTCCGCACCTCGCCTGACCCGCGCTCGTTCGGAACCCGATGGACTTCTCGAACGAGGCGGAGTTCGTACTCCGGAACCCCGATCTCGGACACTACCAGTGGGCCCGTATCGGCGTGAAAGGGTTGCTCTTCCGGGAGGGGAAGGTCCTCTTGCTCCATCGACGAAACGATCTCGACCTGCATCCGGGGCTCTGGGACCTTCCCGGGGGCGCGGTCGAGAAGGGGGATGGGTTGGAAGGCGCCTTGGTCCGGGAGTTCCAGGAGGAGACGGGACTGAAGGTGGAGGTCCGGAACCTGGTCCACGTCTGGCTGACCCCCGCCCAGCTTCGCTCGGGAGACACCTTCCACGGTCTCGTCGTTTGCTTCGCCTGCCACTCCGAGAGTAACCACCCTCCGAAGATCGACCCGCAAGAGCATACCGAGTATCGTTGGGTTTCCCGGGACGAGCTGGCCCAGCTGTCGTTGATTCCCGACCAACAGATCGCCCTCCAGAAGGGCTTCTCCCCCCCCTAACATAAGAGAGTTATACCCGGACGGATAGCAGATTTTCGAGGAACTACCTTGACGGAAGTCATTCACCTCCAGAAACTCGTCAAGGACTACGGCCCCCTGCGGGCCGTGGACGGTATCGACCTGTCGGTCCAGAAGGGCGAGGTGTTCGCCTTCCTGGGGCCCAATGGGGCCGGAAAGACCACCACGGTGGAGATACTAGAGGGGCTCCGTCCCCGGACCTCGGGGACCGTGCGGGTGCTCGGCCTCGACCCGTGGACGGAGAACAAGAAGCTCATCCACCGGCTGGGGGTCATCCCGCAGGACTTCAAGTTCTTCGAGAAGATCCATCCCCGGGAGGCGATCACCTTCTACGCCGGGCTCTTCGGAAAGAAGGTCGACGCGGATTCGATCTTGAAACAGGTCCAGTTGGAGGACAAGGCCACCGACTGGTACGAGAAGCTCTCCGGGGGACAGAAGCAGAAGATGGGACTTGCCCTCGCCCTGGTGAACGAGCCCGAACTCCTCTTCTTGGACGAGCCCACGACCGGTCTCGACCCCCAGGCCCGCCGGTCCATCTGGGAGGTCATCCGCTCCCTCAAGAGCGAGGGGCGGTCCGTGTTCCTCACCACACACTACCTCGAGGAGGCTCAGCTGTTGGCCGACCGGGTCTGCATCATCAACCACGGGAAGATCGCCGCCCTCGGAACGCCCGAGGACATCATCCAGGAGCACGGGAAGGGAGAGGTCCTTTCGCTCCAAGCGGCACCCCGCCTGGCGGAGTACCTGCGCACCAAGGTGGACCTGCCCGTCCGGTCGGAGAACCACACCGTGGATGTGGAGCTGAGCACCAACGCCGACATCCTGCGCGTCCTGAACCTTGTCGAACAGAGCGGCATCCCCTGGACGGGGGTCTCCACCCGCCGGGACACCCTGGAGGACGTCTTCATCCGGCTCGTCGGGAAGACCACCGAGTCCGGGGACCTCGGCGGCGCGGGATCGGGGGGTCTCAAATGAATCCTCGCCGGATATTCCTCAACCTGAGCGTCTTCGCCAAGGGGTACCTCCGGAGTCGGGTCGGTCTCTTCTTTGCGCTCGTTTTCCCGATCATCCTGATCCTCCTCTTCGGGGCCATCTTCTCGAACTCGAGCTCCACCACCGTCGACGTCTACGTCCAGAACCAGGACCACAATTCCGCGATGAGCCTCCGGTTCCTGGAAGCGATCAATTCGACCAAGGCCATCAACCTTCACTTCGTGAGCCCCTCCGTCGGGAACCTCTCGAAGTGGCTGGGAGCGAACGACCTCTCCGACGGGCTGGTGATCCCGGCGGGATTCCAGTCGGATTACTACAACAAGACCCCGGTGGTCCTCACCGTGATCACGAACCCGGAGCAGACCTCCACCTCCGGCATCGTCTCCGGGGTCGTGCAGGGAGTGGCGAACCAGTTCAACCTTCAGCGGGCGAACGGGACGCAGATCCTCTCGATCCAACCGGAGAACCTTCCCACGCTGGGGGGCCAGTCCTTCCAGTACATCGACTATCTCGTCCCGGGGCTGATCGGCTTCTCCATCCTGACCTCCCCCATGTTCTCGATGGTCAACATCAGTTCCGAGTACAAGAAGGAAAAGCTGTTCCGACAGCTCTCCCTCACTCCGCTCACGAAGGCGGAGTGGCTCACCTCCACCATCATCTGGTACATCTTGCTCACCGTGATCTCGACGGGCATCATGGTCGCCGTCGGCCAGGGGGCCTTCGGGGCCAAGGTGACCCTCTCCCCCCTCATGCTGCCCTTCCTCATCCTGGGCCCGATCCTCTTCACCTCCCTGGGTCTCCTGGCGGGCAGCGTCTCCAAGGACCCGGAAACGGCGGCGGTGATCGGGAACATCATCACCTTCCCGATGATGTTCCTTTCCGGCACGTTCTTCCCCGTCTCGCTCTTCCCGGGCTGGCTTGCGACCGTCGCCCATGTCCTGCCGCTGTTCTACGTGATCGACGGGCTCAACGCCGCGATGCTCTACGGGAACGTCGCGGTCACGCTCACGGACACGGCCGTGGTCGGAGTGCTCGCGGTGATCTTCTTTGCGGCGGCCGTCCGGGTCTTCCAGTGGCGGGAGACCTGAACTCGCCCTCCCTTTGCTGAGAGCGTGACCCGCGAGGCTCCCCCCGGAGGACCCCACTTCCGGGCGGCCGATGGAATAGGTTAACTGCGTTTGGGAGGTCGCGTAGAAGGAACATGCATCCGAGCCAAGTCATTCGGGGGGGCAAGTCCGACCGCCTCAAGGGCGAGACGATCGTGCTCGGCATCACCGGTTCCATCGCGGCGGTCGAGACGGTCAAGATCATCCGGGAGCTCCTCCGCCATGGTGCGCGCGTCCTCCCGGTCATGAGCCGGGACGCCGCCGCCATCATCACGCCCGACTCGATCGAGTTCGCCGCCGGGATCCCGCCGGTGGTGGACATCACGGGACAGGTCGAGCACGTCAAGCTCTTTGGCCCGGGCGAGGAGAAGGCCAGCCTCATGCTGATCGCCCCCGCCACCTCCAACACGCTCTCCAAGATCGCTACCGGGGTATCCGACACTTCGGTGACGACCTGTGCCTCCATGGCCCTCGGGGCGGGAGTCCCGCTCGTGGTCGCCCCCGCCATGCATGCCGAGATGGCCCGGAACGGACTAGTCACCGCCAACCTCGACATCCTGCGAAAGGCCGGTGTGCTCTTCGTGCCTCCGATCTTGGAGGAAGGGGAGGCCAAGCTGGCCCGCCCGGAAGATATCGTGGCCTTCGTGATGCATCGGCTGTCCAAGGGACCCCTCGCCGGTCAGCAGATCTTGGTGATCGGGGGATCCACCGCCGAGCACATCGACGACGTTCGGTACGTCACCAATGGGGGGAGCGGCCGTACCGCGGTCGAGCTCGCCACCTGGGCCTTCCGACTCGGAGCGAACCCGACGTTGTGGCTGGGGCAAGCGAGCGTCCCCGTTCCATCCTACGTTCCTACCCGGCGATTCCACGATGTCGCCGGTCTCATGGCGCTCCTGGGGGAAGAGGCCGAAACCCTCCATGGTGCCGCGTGGGTGTTGGTGCCCGCAGCGCTTCCGGACTACACGGTGGAGGGACGGCGCCGGGGAAAGATCGACTCGGCGTCCGAGGCCAGCCTCACGGTGCGGCTTACCCGGGCCCCGAAGCTGATCTCGGAGATCCGTTCCCGGCTCTCCCCCAAGGCCCGCGTGGTCGGGTTCAAGCTCTCGCCCTTCGATGCGCCGGAGGACCTCGCCGCCAAGGCCAGGAAGCTCCTCAACGAGTCCAAGCTCGATGCTGTCATCGCCAACGGCCCCGCCGCCATGGGCGCCGAATCCACCCAGGTGCTCCTCATTCACGGGGCCGGCAAACCGATCTCGATCGAAGGCACGAAGTCCCGTGTCGCCCTGCGACTGCTCGAGCTGCTGGGGGAAGCCTTCCCATGACCGGCGGACCCCGGGTGGTGAAGGCGCCCCGAGGAACGGAGCTCCATTCCAAGGGGTGGCCCCAGGAGGCCGCCCTCCGGCTACTCATGAACAACCTCGATCCCGAGGTGGCGCGGGACCCCGACCATCTCATCGTCTATGGTGGACGGGGGAAGGCGGCGCGTACCTGGGAGGACCTCGACCGGATCCTGGCCGCCCTTTCCGAGCTCGAAGGCGACGAGACCCTGCTTGTCCAGTCGGGAAAGCCGATCGGCGTGTTCCCGACCCACGCGGACGCCCCGCGCATCCTCATCGCGAACGCCAACGTGGTCCCCCACTGGGCCACGGACGACGTCTTTTGGGACCTCGAACGCCGCGGGCTGACGATGTTCGGTCAGATGACCGCCGGCAGCTGGATCTACATCGGGAGCCAAGGGATCCTGCAGGGGACCTATGAGACCCTCGCCTCGCTCTCGCACATCGAGTTCCATCAGCCCACGCTGAAGGGGCGCTGGATGCTCTCCTCCGGGCTGGGAGAGATGGGCGGAGCCCAACCCCTCGCCGTCACGATGCTGGAAGGGGTCGGGATCTTCGTCGACGTGGACCCGCGGGCCATCGAGCGCCGGCTCTCCAAGGAGTACCTCCACCGAGAGGCGAAGACGCTGGAGGAGGCACTCCAGCTCAAGGACGAGGCGATCCGGTCCGGTACGCCGCTTTCGATCGGCTTGCGGGCCAATGCTGCGGACATTTACCCCGAGATCCTCCGCCGGAACGAGATCCCGGACATCGTGAGCGACCAGACCGCCGCCCACGACATCAGCGTCGGGTACATTCCCCGCGGACACTCCCCCGAGTCGGCGAAGGCCTTCCGCGAGAAGGACCCCGCCAAGTACCGCCAGGAGGTCTACGAGTCGGTCGTGGTCGAGGCCGAAGCGATCCTAGGGCTCATCGCCCGGGGATCCCATGCGTTCGACTACGGGAACAACTTCCGCACGCGGGCGAAGGAGGGAGGTCTCGAGCGGGCGTTCGACATCCCCGGGTACGTCCCCCAGTACATCCGTCCCCTTTTTGCGATCGGTTCGGGCCCATTCCGCTGGGTGGCCCTCAGCGGGGACCCGGAGGACATCCGGCGGATCGACACCGCCATCCTGCGGGAGTTCCGCGAGGAGGCGAATCTGTGCCGGTGGATCCGATTGGCCGGGGAGAAGGTCCGCTTCCAGGGGCTCCCCGCGCGGATCTGCTACATGCGCTACGGCGACCGGGAGCGCTTTGGGACGATGGTCAATGAGATGGTGGCGCGCGGAGAGCTCATCGCCCCCGTGGCCATCGGCCGGGACCATCACGATACCGGGGCGGTCGCCTCGCCCTACCGGGAGACCGAGGCCATGCGCGACGGCTCGGATGCCATCGCCGACTGGCCGATCCTCAACGCGCTGCTCAACACCGCGTGCGGTGCGAGTTGGGTCTCGGTGCATCACGGAGGAGGAGTCGGCATCGGAAATTCCATCCACGCGGGGCTGGTCGTGGTCGCGGACGGGACCCCCGAGTCGGGCCGGAAGATCACGCGCGTGCTCAATGCGGATCCCGGCATCGGGGTCGCCCGGCACGCGGATGCGGGGTACTCTTCCTCGCTCGCGGTGGCGAAAGGGGCACGGTTCCGTCTCCTGAGCCCGCCCACGCTCCCGCCGTAGGTTTCCGGCGGGCGCTTACCCGTCGCCGACCTTTCCCTTCGTGAGCAGGTCGGAGAGCACGCGGTAGGTGAGGCCCCAGATGAAGAGCGGGCCGGAATCGTATCCTTCCACCTCGAGATCGAACCCCCGACGGGGAAGGGTCACCCTTCGCGTTACGGGGCGCAGGCCGTCGATCGGCAGCCAGTGGATCTCGGACGCTTCCGGGCCAGGATGGAGGTGGAGGTCGATCCCGTCCCGCGCGTTGACCACGTAGACGCTCACCCGGAGGTCCAGCCGGTTCCCGGGGCTGCGCTCTCCGACGAACGTGGGCTCTGCGGCGAGCGTATCTCGAGAGAGGTTCACTTCTTCCGAAGCTTCCCGGAGGGCGGTGACGAGGAGGGATCCGTCCGCCGGATGGGCGTGCCCCCCCGGGAACGAGATCTGGCCGGACCAGGGGTCCGCGTCATGCTCCTTGCGCCGCATCACGAGCACTTCCCGGCCCTTCTCACCGTGGCGGAAGACCACCAGGATGGCGGCGCGGTCCGCGGCGGGAGAGCTCACGGCCTAACCCCGGTTCGACCGAGCATAGGCCAGCGCCCGTTCCACGGCCACCTTGGGATTCGGAACATGTTCGTAGAGATCGGGATTGACGGTCATCCGGTCGAGCGGCCAGCTCTGGAGCAGGAACACCTTGTGTTTCAGGTCCAGCGCATACGCGATCTCGGTGAGCGTCCCATACGCGCCGTCGATCGCGATGAGCGCTTCTGCCGTGCGGACGATGATGGCGTTACGCGCCGTGCTCATGGCGGTGACGATAGGGAGGCTCACGTGCGGGTTCGCCGTGGTGCGGTCGCTCGAAGGGAGGACACCGATGGTTGTCCCGCCGACCGAGCGGGCCCCCTTGCAGACCGCCTCCATGACCCCACCGAGGCCCCCACAGATGACGACGGCTCCCTGGAGTGCGGCCAGGCGGCCCACCTCTTCGGCCAATCCCACGGCACTCTCCGGAGGCACCTCTCCCCCGATCACGCCCAGGATGATCGGCCGTTCCACGGGATCCTCCGGGGGATCATTGGGTCGCTTGGTACGATTTTTCATCCGAGGTGGAGTCCTTGGCCCCCGATGGCTACCTGCGGGCGCGGGACGTGACCGGGCGGGAGGTGGGTGCCACTCTTAATCCTTCCTCCTCCAAGAGCCGAGGTCGCAGTTCGCTGAAGTGGGAGCGGGTCAGATAGATGCGCGGGGTCTCCCCCGAGGGAAGCGCTTCGAAGTGGCCTCCTCTCGCCACCGCGGCCCGATAGGCATAGTACTCCGTTTCGGGAAGGAACCAGACGATCATGTCGTCCGTCCAGCGGGTGTTCTTCGTCTCTTGAGGGCGGATCGTCAGACCGAGGTGATCCTCTACGGCGGCGGGTATGTTGAACACCAGCTTCTCGGTAAGCTGGGCGGTCGCCACGACCCGGTCCGCCGCCATGTCGCTCGCCAGCATTTGGCTCGACCGAAAGACGCTCACGACCCGCAGGGTGCCGGGCCCTCTCGACAGGAAGGCGATGGCGCGGGCGGGGCGATGGAGACCCTGAAGGGCCTCGGGAGAGATGTCCAGCAGCGTGGCAACGTCCCCGGGGAGCTGGGTCGTGCACCAGCTCGGGTGCACTGCTTTCAGGACGACATAGTTCTCGGCCATGCCGGATGTTAGTTACCTCACGTTTTAAGGGTAACTAACGACGTTGCCCGTGGGCGATGCCCCGAGCGCCGACCCTCAAAGAAACCCCGCACGGACCGAAGTTGCCCAGGGCGTGCCAAGAGGTGCTGCTCGATCCCTCACGCCGGACGGAAGATTCACTCGCCCGCAACGATGCCCAGCGAGGAGGGGACGTCCAAGGGCTCAGGTTCCCTCGAGGTCCACAGCAGGCTCCCGACCAACAAGATCCCGCCCACGACGTACCACGCCACCATCCCCAGGAGCACCGGTTCCGAAAAGAGGGGAGAGAACGGGTCGAACTGGATCCCGATCAGGAATCCGGTCACGATGACGCCTCCCAACGGAACGAGGCTCCATATCCACTGCCGGTTGCGCAACCCCCGGCGGAGCGCCGACAAGGAGACCAGGAGGTAGGCGAGCAGGGCGCCCATGGTGAGCATGGCCGGGAGGATGTTGAGCACGAACCCGACGGGGGCGGCGAGCGAGGAGGCGACGGCCTCCGTCCAGACCACGATCCCCGCCGTCACCACGGCAGATATCCCCAACGCAATGATCGGGGCCTTTCCTCCCCCGACAAGTCGCGAGAGAGCGGGCGGTAGGACCTTGTCTCGGCCCATGGCGAAGAACAGCCGGGCGCAGGTGTTCTCCACGGCGATCAAGGCCCCCATCGAGCTGGTCAGGACGACGATCGCAAGGGGAATGTTCCATCCCGAACCGAGGGTGTTGGTCAGCGCGACCGAGAATCCCAGCCCCCAGTTCATCGGGGAGACCGACCGAGTGAACGCGAGCGAAGTGGTCACGTAGATCAGGGCGGCGATGGCGATCGCGATGACCGTGCCCCGCGCCACGTCCCGGGCAGGGGCATGGGCCTCCTCCGAAAAGGTGGTGACGGATTCGAGCCCGAGGAACAGGAAGACGGTGAAGATCGCTGAGTACCCGACCGCGTTCAGCACGGAGAACGTCCCTGAAATCGCCGGAAGCGCCACGGCGGGCTTGGAGAAGAGGACCGCCGAGACCGACAGCAGTATCGCCGCTTCTGCGACGAAGAACAGGAAGGCGATGCGCGTGGAGGGTTTGAGTCCCAGGGCATTGATGAGGAAGACCGAAAGCGCGACCGCGATCGTCAGGGGCACGAGCACCCCGGCGAGGGGGGGGAAGATCACTTCGAGGCTACTGACGACCAAGATCAGCGGGATCGCCGGTCCAAGGAGGTAGAGGAGGGTGAGCCCCCACCCTGCGGCAAACCCGGCGATCGGGTGGATCTCGCCCCCCACGATCGCATAGGCCCCTCCCGCCCGCGTGTGGTGACGGGACATCTCGGCGAAGGAGAGCGCGACCAGGATGGCGGCGAGCGCGCCCAGCAGGACCCCGATCGGGGTGAGCGAACCCCCCATCAGGGCGATCACCGGAAAGATGGCGGCGAGCGAAAAGGCCGGAGCCATGAACGTCGCCCCGGCCGCGATCAATTCGAATAGTCCCATCTTGCGGAGCGGGACCCGGGGAGAGCCCGCGGGGCTCATGCCGATCCCTGAAGCGAGCGGACGTAGGTGTCCACGCTCTTCGCCATGGAGTCGGCGAGCAGTTCCGCGGCCTTGCGGTCCCGCGACTCGGCAAAGATGCGATAGATCGGCTCGGTCCCCGAGGGACGGACCAGGACCCATCCTTCGGTCGTGCGGACCTTGACCCCGTCCAGGGTCGACACCTCGATGGCCTTGCCCCGGTCCATGAGGGCCGGGACCTCCGAGAGCACCTTCTCCCGCAAGGCGATCGGACAGGGCACCTTGCGCTTGACGAGGTGGTACGGAGGAAGCTCCGCGACCAGTTCGGATAATGTCTTGCCCGAGTGGACAAGGACCTCGAGCACGGCGGCGAGCGCCATCGCCCCATCGCGGGCCAGCTGATGTTCCGCAAAGATGAGTCCGCCATTCTCCTCCCCACCGAAGACGCCTCCCTCGGACTGCATGGCCCGAGAGACGACGGGGGACCCGACGCGGGTGAACCGCACCTTGCCCCCGAACGGAGCGATGGCATCGGCCACGGCATCGGAGGAGGTCACCGGGGTCACGACGACGCCCCCGCCATGCTTTTTCACGGATTCCCGTGCCATCAGGGTGAAGATCTTCTCGCCCGGGACGAAGGTCCCTTGCTCATCGATGAAGACGGCCCGGTCGGCGTCACCGTCATGGGCAACGCCGATGTCGGCGCCGATGGTCCGCACGTACCGAATGAGGTCCTGAAGGTTCTCTTCGGTCGGTTCGGAGTCATGTCCGGGGAAGGTTCCGTCCGGATTGCCGTTCAACGTGGTGTACTTCGCTCCCAGCCGTAGGAGCAAGGTGGGGCTCGTTACCGTGGAGGCCCCGTTGCCGCAGTCGAGCACGACCCGGAACCGGCGCTTCCGCAATGCTGCGACATCCACCTGAGAAGTGATCCCGTCCAAGTACCGCGTGGCCCCCAGGCCATCGGTCACGATCGTGCCGATCGACCGATAATCTTGGGCCGCGAAGCGTCCGGCGGCGTAGGCCTCCTCCACCGATCGTTCCGTTTCCCGGGTGAACTCCAGCCCGTCCCCGGCAATCCCCTTGATCCCGTTGAACTCGGGGGGGTTGTGGGAGGCGGTCACGATCACGCCGAATCCGGCGTGGAGTTCCCGGACGTTGTATTGGACCGCCGGCGTCGGGAGGGTCCCGATCTCCCGCACATCGATCCCCCCCATGGCCAGAGCGCCGGCAGCGACCCGGCCGAGCGCGGGGCTCGACGTTCGCGCGTCCATGCCGACCACGGCGGGGCCCTTGCCCTGATGCACCCAAGCGATCGCCGAACTCACGTCGGAAACGAATCGGGTCGTGAGGGTCTTCCCCACCACCTCGCGTATGCCGTTCGTGCCAAACATCGCCACAGGCGGCAGGGAACTATCACCGAACGTATATATTGTAAGCTGGGTCTCCGAAGTTCACTTACGGAGGAGCTGGCGTGACCGAGGAGGTCCGATGGATCGCGGACGAGATGCTCGGGAAGCTGGCCCGATACCTTCGATTCCTGGGCTACGACGTCCGATATGCGAAGGACATGAAGGACGGAGAGATCCTCGAGGCCGCCCGAGCCGAGGGGCGCATCATCCTGACCCGGGACGAGCTCCTCGCGCGGCGCGGGAAGGCCCGGGCGTTTCGCCTCATCTCCCCGGAGATCGAGCGGCAGCTTTCCGAGGTGCGGAGGTTGTTCCCGACGCTCCGGACCGAGGTCCAGTTCCTCCGTTGTTCCGTGTGCAATGGGAATCTGGTGATCGCAGACAAGTCCACTCCCGCTCCCCCGAAAGGCGTTCCCCAGAACGTCTGGGACACGATCCATGAGGTGAGCATTTGCACCAGTTGCGGACATGCCTACTGGGAAGGAACCCACACCGAGGAGATCCGTCAGACCCTAGCCCGGGCGTTCCAGGACCGCCCATGACCTGCTGGATCGAACTCGCCCGAGATGCCATTCAACTGGGGCGGCAGGAGCTGGAGTCGCGGATGGCCTCCGTCGCCGTGAACGCCTCGCCCCCGATCCCGCTGCCGGGCCATGCGCATGTCATGCAACTCGACGCGCCAGGGAACGAGGACTGGATCCGGACCCTGGCGTGTGCCCGCCGCATCTTGGTGCCCATCGCCCAGGGAGCTCCGGAGGACTTATCCGAGACGGTGAAGCGGACGGAGCACGAAGGCGTGACCTCGGCGGTCCGGCTCTGGCCGGGGGACCACATCCCGGAAACGCTGGCACGTACCATCGGAGGCGGGATCGCGGCCGGAGGGGGCCGCATCGACTTGGACGATCCCGACCGTACCTACCTGCTCCTCCGCGTCCCTGGAACGGAGGAGTTCTGGCTCTGCAGGGAATTGGCCGAGACCGATCGGCACGTTCTCCGTCATCGGCGCCCCGGGAGCCTCCCGTTCCGGAAGCCGGTCACGCTCACCCCGCTGCTCGCTCGGACGCTCGTCAATCTGGCGGCGGTTCCGCCCGGGGGCCGCATCCTCGACCCGTTCTGCGGTACGGGGGCCCTCAGCATCGAGGCGGGGAACCTGGGCTATCGCGTGCTCGCCTCGGACAAGGACGGTCGAATGGTTCGAGGGACCCTCCGGAACCTCGAACACATCGGCATCGTGCCCGAAGCGATCTCCCAGTGCGGCGTGGAGAAGGTCGTCGAGACCTTCGAGGGCCACCTCCCGGTCGACGGGGTGGTCACCGACCCTCCCTACGGGAGGGCCTCTTCCACGCATGGAGAAGAAGCGGCGGCGGTGGTCGAGAACGGGTTCCGGACCCTCCAAGGGGCCCTCCGGGCCTCGGGAAGAATGGTGTTCATGCTCCCCCAACGGACGGACCCGGCGATGTTTGGAAACGGATGGGAAGAGGTGTACCCGCCGTTCCCCTTGCACGTGCACGCCAGCCTCACCCGTTGGGTGCACGTCTGGCGCCGCACCAAGGGGTGACCGGCTCGGATTCCGAACCGCCCGAACCTCCGTGAGGATGGCGTAAGAACGAGGGAGTCAACCCATGACAGGGGTGTTCGAGCTTTCCTCGAGGAACGGGCTTACAGACTCTTCCCGCACTTTCCGCAGAACATCAGGTCCCCAGGGTTCAGCACTCCGCAACCTTGGCAGCGGACCATCCGGATGCGAGGGTTCCCGCTACTCGGAAGGGGGGGTGACGTCGGTCGCGGGGTTCGCCGAGGGAGCGGGGTGTGGAAGGTAGGTTCTCGGAACGGTGCAGCGGCGAGGGGGATGTCCCCCGCCTTCGCCCTTTCCACCATCCTCGCCACGTCCGCGATATCCGCCCCCAGGACGCGGAAGCAAGCATAGCCGAGCAGGAGCGAGCGGGCACGACCCTCGACGGTCGTGAGCTGAGTGAGCCGCCGGCTCAATGCGGGAATGAGTTCGTATCGGAAGTCGGTCCGCCGCTTGCAGACGAAGAGGATCCGTTCGTTGGTCAAGAACAGGAACCCGGACATGGTGAACAGGAGGAGGTCCGTATTGTTGCGGTTGAACTCTTGTCGGAACGTAGGAGCGGGGGGGCCGCGCATCTGAATCGCCTTCCACCCCGCCAAGAGGGTCTCCCCGGGCTCCAGGGAGAACGCGTTCTTCGCTCCCGGCGGGATCTCTTCCATGCTCTCAGCCCGGAAGTGATGTCGAGGAGAAAGTCGCCATCAGTAGCTCGGATATTCCACGCCGAACTGGGGGATCACAACCCCCCGACCCCGCTCCATCCTCCCGATGACGGAAGCTTGGACCTTGCGGTCCTTCCGGAGGAGCCGGAGCGCGTCGTTGGAGTCCTCTTCCCGGACCCCGACCACGAACCCGATCCCCATGTTGAACGTGCGGTAGAGCTCTTCCGGAGGGAGTTCAGAAACCTCTCGGACCCAGGAGAAGAGTCCCGTCGGTTCGGGCATCGCTTCGAGCGTGAATCGGAGCTTCGAGTCGAGACGCAGGAGGTTCTTCCGGAATCCGCCTCCGGTGATGTGCGCGAGCGCCGTGGGATAGCCGCGGGCCAACAGCGGCTCGATCGAGGGGGCATAGATGTTGGTGGGACGGAGCAGGGCCCGACCCAGGGGAAGCCGCTCCCCGGGGATCTGCTCATCCAGCGAGATACGGTGTTCGCGGACCAGTCGACGGATCAGGGTGAAGCCATTGGAGTGGAATCCCGATGAGGAAAGCCCGATGAGCACGTCTCCGGGTCGGAGTCGATCCCCCAGGATTGGACGGCGCTTGGGTGCGAAGACCCCCATGGCGGTGGCGGAGAGGTCGTATCGGGAGGCCAAGAGCTCGGGCACGACCGCGGTCTCTCCCCCCAAGAGGTGCGTGCCGGACCGGCGGAGCCCGGCATCCAGCCCCTTGCCGAACTCCCGGAGCACGGAGCCCTCGGGCTCGCGGCACATGATGTGGTCCACGAGACCGATGGGAAGGGCGCCGACCGCCGTAACATCATTCACGTTCACCGCCACCATGTCCTCGGCCACCTCCTGCCAACGTTCCAGCTCCTCGGCCAGCAGCATCTTGGTCCCGACCCCGTCGGTGGTGAGCGCCAAGAGCTGGTTCCCGTAGGCAACGATCCCCGCGAACGCACCCGCACCGCCCATGGGACGCCCACGGGAGGATGGAGGGCGATACCGTACGGCGGAAGCGAGCGAGCTCACCCCCTTCCGGACGCGAGCCGTGTCGACCCCCGCACGAGCGTAGGTGAGGGGCCCCGAGTGCCACGGCAACGGAAGCTTTCCGGTCGCAAAATCCCGGATCACCTCGATCATCAAGGTGTGTTCGAGCGGACGCTGGCGCGCCGCCAGCTGTTCGGCGGTCTCGCCGGGGAGCACGTCCATCGTGCGCTGGGAGATGGTCGGCCCCCGGTCCACATCCGCCGTCACGAGGTGAACGGTGGACCCCGTGGTCTTTTCCCCGGACTCGATGACGGCCTGGTGGACCCTCGGACCATACATGCCGGGGCCCCCGAACCGGGGAAGCAGCGAGGGATGGAGGTTGATGATCCGCCCTTCGAACTGGCGCAGCACGGCCCCCTTCAGGATGCGGAGGAAACCCGCCAGGACGACCAGGTCCACTTCCGCGGCGGCCAAGTGGCTCGAGAGCTGCCCCTCCCAATCGGGAGCCCCCGAGGGGGGGGGAAGTACGACAAGGGTCGAGAGACCGAGACGCGCTGCGCGAGCGAGGGCCGGGGCCCCCGGTCGGTCCGAGGCCACCAGGACCACCTTCCCCGGGAGGGCCCCGGAAGCCGCCGCCTCCGCGATGGCCTGCATGGTGGTGCCCTCTCCCGAAACCAGAACTCCGATCCTCAAGAGACTCATGTATCCCTCTGCCGCCTCAGAAAAGCGTCGCGCTACTAAAAGCCACGGAGCGAGAAAGTATCTCGGGGACGACGGGAGCGAAGAACGCCCGCTCGTCGGCGCAACAAAGGAGTTCCCTTCCGGTGAGCTCGGTGCGCCGCAGGATGCCAAGGATGCTTTCCGTCATGCGCAAGTTCGCCACGGGATACTGGATCATGCCATTCTCGACCCAGTAGGTCCCATCGCGGGTCATTCCCGTCACGATGGTCCGTTGCCGGTGGACGAAACGGACGTAGTGAAGACGGGTCACGAGCACCCCACGGCGCATCTCTCGGACCAGCTCGCCCGGGCCGGCGGAACCGGCAGCGAACGCCACGTGTCGAGGAATGGGTCCGTACTGCCCGTAGGGGGCCTCGGGGGGAAGTCCGTTGGCCGTCGTGTGCGACCCGGTCCGGGCCGCCGAGAAGATGTCATGCGCCGGACCCTGCGCCACGCCCCGATCGAACACCGCTCGGGACCGGGTCGGTGTCCCGTCGTAGTCGATCGACTCGGGGAGACCCAAGGGATGAAGCGGATCGTCCACGATCGTGAGCTCGGGCGAGACCAACTCCTGCCCTTGGCCGGTCCGCAAGAAGCTCGAGCCCTCCTCGACGGACATCGACCCGAGCCCCCACCCGGAAAGCATGTTCGTGAGCTCGGCGATCGCGGGAGCACCGAACACGACGTCGTAGGTACCGGGATCGAGCGAGCGCACCTGCGAACTTGGGACCCGGTCCAGGGCCTGCTGTGCCAACGAGTCCCACTGGATCCGATCCGGATCCGCTGAGGCTCCCTCGGCCCATCCCGAGACCGGAGGGTCGGAGGAGAGGTCCTCGACCAATAGGGACGCCTGGGCCGCGCTCCGCCGGCTCGACCGACGCAGCCCGGAAGTATTGCCCACGAAGAGGGCGATGACCCCTTCGTTGTACACGCCCGCCACCCGGTGCTTGGGCCGTTGTCCCGCGATCCGGTCGATCGCCCGGGAGAGGTCTTGGGACTTGGCCTCCTCGATGGACGCGCTCTTCCGCTCGAAGCAGGGCAGGTCGACCGGAGCCGGTCCGGAGTCGGACGGGAACTCGGGAAGGCCCACCGTTTTCGGTGAGTTCCGCGCAAAGCTCTCGGCATGGCTCACGAGCGTGCGGATCCCTTCGGGAGAAAGGTCCGAGGTCGTTGCCACCCCCATCCGGGTACCCTCCAGCACGACCCGGAGGGAGAGCGCGTCCCGGACCTCGTGAATGGGTTGGTAGAGGGAGGAGTTCGCGACCCGGAGGGTCAGCCATCGCTCCTGAACGTGGCGCACATCGGCCTTTCCCGTGACGAGCTCGAGGACTCGCTCGATCGGCGACGCTTCAATGGACCGGGCAGGAGCGATGGGAGCGGGGGTCATTTCGCCCCTCGTACCCGAACACCCCGGAACAGACCCAGCGGCGCCCCATGGGCGACGCGCATCACCTGGGTGGGTTGCCCCTTTCCACAGTTCGGAAGTCCCCAGACATGGTAGGTGCTCTCGTCCCCGGTGGCCGAGAGGCTCCCCCAGAACTCCGGTGTCATGCCGGAGTAGATCGGGTTGCGGACGAGCTGCGTGAGCTCGCCATTCTCGATCAGCCGGCCTACTTCGGTCCCGAACTGGAAGTTGAGGCGCTTGTCGTCGATCGACCAGGAGACATTGGTCTCCATGTAGATACCGTTCTTCGCCTCCCGGAATAGCTCCTCCCGTGAATGATCGCCTGGAAGGAGGTTCACGTTCGTCATCCGGATGATGGGCATGCGCAAGGGGCCATCCCCGCGGACCGTTCCTCCGGACCGGGAGGAACCGAGCCGTGCCGCCATCTCCCGTGAGGACAGAAATCCTGAGAGGATCCCGCCCGTTACGATCGGGGTGCTCTGCGCAGGAGTGCCCTCGTCGTCCCAACCGAAGGTGCCCATGGCCCCGGGGACGGTGGCGTCGGCCACGATGTTCATGAGCGGGGAGCCGTACCGCAGCTTCCCGACGTGCTCGGGCTGGAGGAAGCTCGTTCCCGCAAAGCCCGCTTCGTAGGCGAGCACCCGGTCGAGCTCCGTTGCGTGGCCCACGGACTCATGGACCTGAAGGGAGAGCTGGTCACTCGACAGGACCAGGTTCATGGTGCCTTCCGGGGCCGTCGGTGCCGACAGCAGTTCGACCGCCTCCCGCCCGACCCGCTCCGCCTGTCCCACGAGGTCCATGGCATGGATGATCTCGAACCCGCCCTGGCCGAAGTTCCCACCGAAACTGTTCGGATAGGATCGACGCTGGGACTCTCCCTCGGAAAGGGCCTGGGCAACGATACCCGCTCCGACATGGGTGATGGAAGAGTGATAGCTCGCCCCCTCGGTCGAGCGGTAGTACTTCTCCTCCTGCCAGGCCGACATCTCCGCACGAGCGCTCTTGATCTCCGGGCCGACGTGCATCCGTGCCTCGGCCTCGGACAGCAACGCGACCTTCTCCTCGAGCGGCATGGAGAACGGATCGATCCGCGGCGCCGTGCGGTACTCCCCAGCCCGCGGGGAGTCCTTCTCGGGGAGAAAGGGGATCTCGGACGTCGGACCCGAGGGACGTCGGGCCAGCCGGGCGGCTTCCTTTCCGACCTCCCGGACAGCGGCTCGGTCGAAGTGGGTGGTGGAGGCGAACCCCCAACCGTGCGGGCCTAGTGCGCGCACGCCAATCCCGGGCTCGTCCCCGAAACTGAAGTTCTCCGGAGTGCCATTCCGGAGGGAAAGGTACTCCATTCGATAGTGGACAAAGAGGCGAACATCGGCGAACCGTATGCCCGGCGCCGCGGCGGCCGTGAGGGCTTCCTCCAGTAGTTCTTCCGACACCTAGAATTCCCCCGTTCGACAGGAGAGGCGCGGGATGGAAAAAGGTACGTCCTGGGGCCGCGGAGCGGGAATGGCCCGCTACGCGAGGGGGTGCACCTGCAACCGGACTTCCCTCCGACGCGGTCGCACGTCGAGCTCGACCAGCACGATCTGCTGCCAGGTCCCGAGCACCAGCCGTCCATCCTCGAACGGGACGGCCAGGCTCGGACCCATGACGGAGGACCAGATGTGCGAGGCGGCATTGTCATCGCCCCCCGACAATGCATGCGCATAGTTCCCGCGGGGAGGAACGAGGCGGTCCAGTGCCTTTCCGAAGTCCTCGAGCAGCCCCGCTTCGAGCTCGATCGTGGTCAAGGCACAGGTGGAGCCGAGGGCAAAGAGATGGACCATCCCCTCGTTCGCTCCGGAGGCTCGGACGGCCTCGGCCACTTGGGCCGTCAGGTCCACCACGTCCTTGGGGCCCCGGGTCGACACTTCGAGGCGAACGGTCTTCGAAACCATCGGGACCCCCACCCGCCCGGACCTAAAAAGTGGGACGGGGCCAAGGTTGATGAGCGAGGGGATTATGGGACTCGGTCGAGCTGCGGAGATGGAACTCGACGGAAACCGGGGGATCCGGAAGGGCGATCTGATGGATACGGACGGGGACCGCCGAGGATACACCATTTGGCTGGAAGGCCTCCCGGGATCCGGGAAGTCCACCTTGGCCGTGCTCCTCGCGGGGATCCTCAAAGGAAACGGAAGGAAAGTGGAGCTCATGGATGGCGACGAGGTCCGGAAGGGACTCTCCGCGGACCTCGGGTTCACCCGCAAAGACCGCGAATCCCATGCTCACCGTGTGGGCTACGTCTCGAGCCTCCTTTCCCGAAACGGCGTCGTCGTGATCGTCTCGCTCATCACGCCGTACGAGAGTTCCCGCAAGGACGTGCGGAACTTGATGCAGGACCGGATGATCGAGGTATGGCTTCGATGCCCGGTCGAGGTCTGCGCGACCCGGGACCCGAAGGGCCTCTACAAGAAGGCCCGGGAGGGGAAGATCACGGGAATGACGGGAGTGGATGACCCGTTCGAGGAGCCGCAGGGTCCGGACCTCATCATCGACACCGACACCCTCTCCAAAGATGCCTGTCTCACCGCCATCATGGCGGAGATCCAGCGCAGGGGACTGGACTGAGGGAACCCGGGAACGATGAAACGGGTACTCGTCACAGGCGGCGCGGGGTTCATCGGTAGCCATCTCGTCGATGCCCTCGTCGCCGAGGGGCTCGAAGTGGTGGTCCTGGACAGCCTGCATCCCTCGACCCATCGGGGCAAGCCCGGCTATCTGAACCCGTCGGCGCAGTACCAATTCTCGAACGTCGGGGACCAACTGGCCCTCGAAAAGGCGCTGGTCGGAGTGGATACGGTGTACCACCTCGCCGCGCTCCTCGGGATGGAAGAGAGCCATCGCGATCCGGTCGCCTTCGTACGGGACAATACGCTTGCGACCAGCATCCTCTTGGACCGCGTGACCCGGGAGAATCCCCCGATCGAACGTTTCATCGTGGCCTCATCGAACACGGTCTACGGCGAGGGACCGGGGCGATGCCGTGCCTGTGGACGCGCGGAGACCCCGGGCATGCGGGACCTCGCCGCGCTCGAGAAGCGCCGCTGGGATCACCGGTGCCCCAATTGTGGCGCCGAGCTCGAACCCTTCGCAACGCCGGAGGAGCATCCTCGGCGACCCGCATCGGTCTATGCCCTGACCAAGCGGGACCAGGAGGAGCTCAGTCTCCTCCTCCTTCCGCTCCGCGGGATCCTGACGCTATCGATGCGCTTCTTCAATGTCTACGGGCCGCGGCAATCCCCGTCCAACCCGTACGCCGGTGTCATCTCGATCTTTCGGGGCAAGCTCGAGCGGGGCGAACGGCCCCCTGTCTACGAGGATGGCCACCAGGTCCGGGACTTTGTTTCGGTGCATGATGTGGTCTCGGCCCTGACGCTCGCCGGGACCCGGAAGATATCGAAGTCCCAGGCGATCAACGTGGGATCCGGGGTCCCGACCCAGGTGCTCACGGTGGCCGAGGAGCTGATCCGGCTCTCGGGATCGGACGCTTCTCCGCTCGTGCTCAACACCCACCGTTCGGTCGATGTCCGCCATTCGTTCGCGGACATCACCCGGGCGAAGGAGGTCCTCGGCTACGAGCCCCGGGTCACCCTGGCGGCCGGTCTGGCAGAACTCTTCAGTGGATCCACTCCGGGATGACCTTGCCCTGCATGGTGGGTCCCGGAGTCCGCCCCATGGTCGCAAGGAGCGTGGGCGCCACGTCCATGATCGACTGGCGCGGGCCAGGACCCCGTCCCGGCGTCCCCGTCATGATGTAGATCCCGTCCCAGTCGTGGACCGCGTCGTCCGGGCCCGTGTCATTCTCGGAAAAGAAGAGGTCGTGATGACCGACCGTACCGGAGGCCCTCCAGTCGAGGTTGCCGAAGTAGGCGGTGAGGTCGGGGGCGTCCCCGTGGACCTCCCGATAGAGTTCGCCGGGTGGGTGCACTTCCACCGCCAAGGGAGTCCCCGAGGGTACTCGAACGGAGGCGAGCTTGCTCGAGAGCTCGCGCACGAGCCCCTCCACCTCGGTTGGTTTCACGATGCCCGAAGATTCCCGTCCCCGTAGGTTGAGGAATATCCGGGAGTAGTATCCACCGGTCGCCCACGCCCGGGTCGATTCCCAGCGCACCCCGGCCTTCTCGAGCGGGGTCCCCGGGGGCGGGTTCCCCGGAATGTCCAGATATCCAAGACGGCGGAGCCACTCGTTGATGGCAAAACACCCCTGCATGCTCTTCGTCCCGTGGTCGCTCGCCACGAGGATCCGGGCATCCCGAGGGATCATGCCGACCAGCTCGCCGACCTGGCGGTCGAGCATGGCATAGTACTTCTCCGCCTCCTTCTCGAACTCGTTCCCGGCGCGGTACCCCGGATGGCTCGGGTTGAAGAACTTCCAGAAGGCGTGGTGGAACCGGTCGGGCCCGATGTCGTGCACGGCGAAGAAATCCCACTTCTCCCGCTTCCAAAGGTAGCGGGCGAGCGCCCAGCGCTGGGACGTGAGATGCCAGATATCGGCCAATGTCGTCTTCCGGTCCTCCTTCCGGAAGGGGACATCGAACAGGAGCGCTTCGCCGAGGGCGCCCTCGATCTCCTGCTTCAGGGCCGGGGGGTAGACCGAGTCGACCGCTCCGTCCGGCGTGAGGAAATCCCCCGTCGAGACCCCGTTCACGGGGGGCGCCGGATATCCCGGCGGCATCCCCACGACGGCCACCCTCGCTCCCGATTGGGACAACGTGGTCCAGATCGGAGGCTGTCGCAAATGGGAGGGAGTGGGGACGTACCCCCCGCTATAGGACCCGGTCCGCCGCTGGTGGATCCCGTAGATCCCCAGGGTTCCGGGATCGACCCCGGTGAACATCACGGCCCAGGCCGGGATGGTGATGGGAGGATGGCAGGTCCGCAGGGGGCCGTACGTCCCGCGCTCCATCAGGGCGCGCAGATTCGGCATGACCGCCGAGAACCTCTCGAACAAGAGGTGCGGGGGGATCGAATCGAGCCCCAGTACGACGACCGGCTTAGCCATAGGCGGTCAGCGGACCGTTCCAGGGCCAAGGTGCGCGGGCACGGCGTTCTGGGTGGCGGGGGCGACCGACACTTCTCGGAGCAGTCGGAGGAAGCCCACGCCCTGGTGGACGAGCAACCGTCCAAGATGACCCGGGGCGAACACCTTGCTCTTGGAATCTCGGCGGGGATAGTGGCGGATCGGGACCTCGGTCCACGTGTAGCCGGCGGTCTTCCAACGCACCATGAACTCCGACCAGAAACTGCCGTTCATATAACGGACCCGGCGGGCGATCTCCTTCGCCGGAGCCGAAGGCATGAGCTTGAGCGAGCTCGTGATGTCCTTCATCCGCAACCCGAAGCCCAGCCGGTTCATCGTCTGGAACACGATGGAGATGAAGATCCGCACGAACGGGTCCGCCCGCCGGACACGCCAGCCTGAGACGAGCATGGGAATATCCCGTGGCATCGTGAGGAAGCGTTTCACGTCCTCCGCGTCGTACTGGGCATCGGCATCCACGAAGAGGAGCCACGGGGTGTCGGCCTCCTGGATCCCTCTCGCAAGCGCACCTCCGAAGCCGACCGACTCGGGATGGCGGATGATCCGGAGCGGGACTTCGGCGGAGAGCTCTTCCAGCATGGAGGGGGTAAGATCCGTGCTCGCGTCGTCGAGCACCAGGAACTTGAGTTGCGCCGTCCGCGGCCGCATGGCCCAGATACCGGAGATCACCGCGGACAGGTCCTTCGCCTCGTTGCGAGAGGGGATGATCACCGTAGAATCGAGACTGTACCCGCCGGCCTTTCCCTCGTCGGACGGGCCATTCTCGCTCACGGGTGAGGTCCTCGCTATGTAATGGAGAATCCGGAATAAAAGGCTTCTACCGGACCGCCCCCATTTTCGGGGGTGCGAACGTCGGAACGGAGGTCACGCAGCAAGCGTGGGCTCCCACGAAAAGGGTTGGTGGCCGACGGCCGAGGGCGGCCGTCGGGCCGGGGGGTGGCGGGTTCGGCTCAGGCCTTGGTGAAGCCCGGCTGACCCTTGAGGGCCTGGATCCGGTAGTACTCCGGGTCCACGATGACCTCGCCGTTGACTCCCATCGTCTCGATGGTCTTGATCTTCATGGAGTCCCCCTTCTGCTTGGCCCAGTCCGAGATCGGGACCGAGAACTTCTTCTCGACCTCCGTACGGTAGATGGGACCCGAGTTGTACGAGCAGAACGGGATAATCCGCCCATCGGGAGCCGTGTAGTGGATATCGCAGCGCATCAGGCGCTGGATATCGTAGTCGTAGGCATCCTGGAAGTGCATGTTCCCGAGGTAGAGCGTCCGCCAGGTGAACTTCGCCAGGGCTTCCTTGTTGCCCTCGGAGAAGATGCCCGCGATGACCTTGACCACGTTCTTCTCGTTGATGCCTTCCGGGGCCTTTTCGAAGTCGAAGTACTGGCTCACGGCGTGCATGAGCTTCGCGCTCGCGAGGGCGAGCCGGACCCGGCCGAAGCGGGCATCCCGGTACTCCTCGATCATCTGCTGGACGTTCTTGAAGAATCCGTCCACGTCCATGAACCGGGGGAGCGGGGTGATCTTCTTGTTCTCGTCCACGAAGGCGAAGGTGGCGCACCCGCACCCGGGGTGGGTCGTGAGGGTCATCTTCTCCTTCCCGTGGATGATCGAGATCAGCTCGGAGATCGGGGCCACGGAGGGCACCGGGAAGAAGTCGGTCTTCTCGAAGGGCCCGTCGTTGCAGAGGATCCGCACGAGGTCGGACTGGGTGAACCGCATCTGGAAGCGGTCCTTGTCCGGGACCCGCGCCGTGAGGGCCACCGGCTGGAAGTTGACGCCACGGACGACGTCCAGGTTCTCCAAGGCAAAGTTGACCGTGGGGATGATCTGGTGCTCGTTGTAGCCGCCGACCAGGGTCGGGACCAGCACGACGGAGAGCGGTCGGTCCGACTTCCCCGCGTCGATCTCGTTCTGGGGAGAGTGCGTCCGGCGGGCCGCCTCGATGGCCTTCTGCTTGGTCTTGAGGAGAGGGACGCCGCGCACCTTCCGGTACATCTCGTCGTCCAGTCCATCGAACTGCAGGTAGACCGTGTTGAGGTGAGCGTTCCGTGCCGCCTGGGCGAAGCCGGGCTCATTGGCCAGCCGGATCCCGTTGGTGGCGACCTGGATCTGGGTGAAGCCGAGCTCGTAGGCCATGTTGCAGGCGTCCAGGAACAGCGGCGAGAGCGTGGGCTCTCCACCCGAGAACTGAACCGCGACCGCGCCGACGGGCTTCTGGTTCCGCAGCGCCTCCAGCATGAACCGGATCTGGTCCGAGGAGGGCTCGTAGACGTACCCCGCGGCGTTCGCATTCGCAAAGCACACCGGGCACTTGAGATTGCACCGGTTCGTCAGGTCCACCAGCGCGAGGGCCGTGTGGGACTTGTGGTGGGTGCACATTCCGCAGGTGTGCGGGCATCCCACGAACTTCTCATAGTAGGGGTTCTCGTATCCGACCCCGTCCCGAGCGTACTGCTCCATGCGCAGGTAGAGCTCGACATCCGTCGAGATGATGTCCCAGAAGAAGCCGTGCTCCCGGCAGGTCTTCTCCATGACAACGCGCCCTTCCTTTTCTTTGACAGTTGCCGGTACGACCTTGATGCACTCTGGGCACACACTGGCCGTCTTTCGGGGCAGTCCGCGGGGCGCTTGGAACTCTGTGGTTAGCCGAATCATTGTCGCTTTACCAACCTCGGGGCCTTCATTCTGGTGACCCCCTATAATCGGTATGTAGCCCCATTAACTACAGTCCAATAGGCATAATCCCATATCCCCGGTCGTCCTGGGACTGGGCATCATGACCACCGTGCGACTCGGCTCAGAGAGCATCCCCTTCGACGTGGACGAGTTCAGCCAGAAGCTAGGCGAGACCTCTATTAAAGTGGTCGTCCCGCGGGACCATCTTCCCGAGGTGCTGAAGCGAGCCCTGGATTTCATCAGCTTCGGCATATATGTGTACACTATAGTGGTCATCCCCGCCCCCAATCCCACGCTGGACTCGTTCGTCGTGCAGATGGACCGGATCGATTTCAACGACCGCCTCAAAGGCTGGGTCCCCTTCGGACAGGGACGGGAGCCTCCCGCCGCCTCGCCGTAGCGTCGGGACCGGCGCATCGTCCCGGGGTTCTTTCTTCCCATGGCTCTTCGGAGATCGAGGGAACCTACGAAAATGTTCCCGCGTGGATGGGCCCGAGCGAAGAGGAGATTGCGCGCCGTGGGGAGCACCCCTCGACCGCACCGTCGGGCCGGCTCTCAGGACAATTCCGCCCGAAGCGTCGGGGAGTTTTCTACGGCCAACTTTATTAAGGATAGGGCTCCTCAACGCGCCCGGGGGCCCTAGAGAAGATGGACGCCGGCACCGAATCTTTCCTCGTGTTTGCCGTCATCGCGTTCGCGTTCGGCATCGGTTCGATCATCCTCAACCGGATGCTCGGAGCGCGTAAGGTCAAGTCCTACCTCCAAGACCTCACCTATGAGTGCGGCGAGGAGGCCGAGGGTTCCGCCATGGTCGACTTCCCGACCCACCACTACGTGTTCGCCATCGTGTTCGTCGCCGTCGATGTGCTCGGATTCTTCCTGGCCCTGTGGGCCGTCTCGCTGACCGTGCTCGCCAAGCTCGGAGTGTGGCTCATCCCGGCCCTGGTGGTCGGCGTGTTCACCGCCGTCTCCCTGCTGGGGATCTACTACGTTCTGCGGGGGGAGCAGAGCTTGTGGGTATGAGCGACAGCGAGACCTCCGGCACCTCGAAGATCATCACCCACGTGCGGGAGGCCGACGCGCCCGAGCCGGAGGTGCCCTTCGCGGAGATCGAGATCGTGCAATCGAAGGAGTTCATCCCGGTGGTCAAGGAGAACTTGACGGGGATGATCCAGCGCGGGATGGAGGCCGCCGTGAAACCGGTGTTCAACTGGGCGGGGCGGAACAGTCTCTTCCCCCTGCACTGGGGTCTCGCCTGCTGTGCGATCGAGTTCGCGGCCGGCTTCGGGGCCCGTTGGGACGGAGAGCGGTTCGGGGTCGTCCCGCGCTCATCCCCGCGTCAATGCGATCTCCTGATCGTCAATGGAACGGTCACCTGGAAGCTCTCCCACAAGCTGATCACCCTCTGGGAGCAGATGCCGGAACCGAAGTGGGCCATCGCCATGGGCAACTGCGCCACCGGCGGCGGACCGTTCCGGACCGCGTATTCCGTAGTCCCCGGGGTCGACAAGCTGGTCCCGATCGATGTGTACATCGCGGGCTGCCCTCCCCGACCGGAAGCGATGCTGGACGGGATCCTCCGGTTGGAACGACTGATCCGGGAACGGAGAGGCTAGGACGAATGCCCGAGGAGAACCCCCCCCTTCGACCGCTGATCCCCGGCATCACCGCCCAATTCCCCCAGGACGTCACCGTGCTCCCTCGGAGAAAGGACATGCTGGCCGTTCTCAAGGTGACCCCGGCGCGGGTCGCCGAGGTGGCGAAGTACCTCCGGGATGTCGGCTCGTTCGAGCACTGCGCGCTCGTCTCGGGAGTGGACTGGGTCGATCACCTCGAGGTCCTCTATCACCTCTGGTCGGACTCCCTCAAGGGCTACATCGAGCTCACGGTGGACCTCCCGTCCGAGGACCCGCACGTGCCCTCCGTCACCGAGATCTGGCGCGGGGCGAACTGGCACGAGCGAGAGACCTGGGACATGCTGGGCGTGCGATTCGACGGACATCCCGATCTCCGCCGGGTGCTGATGCCCGAGGGATACCAATTCCATCCGCTTCGCAAGTCATTCGAGCTCCACGAGCCGGAAGAGCTGGAGGTCAAAGCGCGCCATGTCTGAGATGTGGATCAACATGGGTCCTCAACACCCCATGACTCATGGGCTCTGGAACCTCCGGATCAAGGTCGACGGGGAGCTCATCGTGGACGCGGACCCCGAGATCGGCTACCTCCACCGCGGGATCGAGAAGATCTGCGAGTATCGGCGGTACAACGAGGTCGTGACCCTGATGGACCGCACGTGCTACGTCGCGGGGATCGCCTGGGAACAGCTCTACATCATGGCCGCGGAAGGAGCCCTCGGCCTCTCGCCCCCGGCGCGGGCCGAGTACATTCGGGTCCTTTCCCAGGAGCTCCAACGGCTCTCCTCGCACATCATGTGGTACGCGGCCTACGTCCAGGACATTGGCCTCATGACCCCCTTCCTCTACGGGATGCGGGACCGGGACCTTATCCTCGACCTGTTCCAATCCTACACTGGCGCCCGGATGACCTACGAGTTCATGCGGGTCGGCGGGGTGCGCAACGACGTCCCGGTGGGCTTCACCGACCGGTGCCGCAAGGTGATGGACTGGCTCGATCAGCGGATCCCGGAGTATGAGAAGGTCTGCGACAACTCCACGATCTTCCTGGACCGGACGAAGGGGATTGGAATCCTCAAGGCGAAGGAATGCCTCAACGACGGCATCACGGGACCCATGCTCCGCGCCGCCGGGGTGGCCCGCGACATCCGTCGGGACCGACCGTATTCCGTGTACCCCGAGCTGGACTTCGACATCGCCCTCTACGATGAGCCGGACTGCTACGGCCGCTACCGGGTCCGCATGGAGGAGATGAAACAGTCGGTACGGATCGTGCGCCAGGTCCTCGACTGGCTCGACCGGAACCCTGGACCGGTGCTCGCCGAAAAGGTGCCCCGGTTCGTCGGAACCCCGAGCCCGCCCCCCGGAAAGGAGACCTACGTGGAGCGGCGGGGATACCCCAAGGGACGCGGGTTCTCCTCGATGGAGGAACCCCACGGGGAGGCCATGGCCTACATCATCAATGAGGGGGCCGAGCATCCCTACCGGGCCAAGCTCCGCTCGCCCGTCTTCGTCAACATCGCCGCTTCGAAGGATTACCTTGTGGGATACCGTGTGTCCGACATACCGGCCATCATGGGCTCCGTGGATGTCTGTGTCGGGGAGTCGGACCGATAGGCGTGGAAAATGACGGCAACGATCTACTCCGTGGTGAATGCCCTGGTGGTGCTCCTCCTGAACCTCTTGGGACCGTACGTCCCGGGATCCGGGCCCTATGGGCCCTTCGTGGCGACCTGGCTCTCCTACCTCGTCGTGGGCGGCATCGTGCTCGCCTTCAGCATGGTCAACGTCCTCGTGTTCATCTGGTGGGAGCGCAAGCTCCTCGGCCGGTTCATGGACCGGCGCGGAGCGATGCACGTCGGCTACGCCGGGCTCCTGCAGAACCTGGCGGACGGGCTCAAGCTGTTCCGCAAGCAACCCTTCGCCCCGAAGGACGCGGACGAGATGGGCTATTACTTCGGCCCCACGGCCTACCTCGTGTTCTCGATGGCGATCTTGGGATTCCTCCCGATCTCCTTCGGAGTCTCCGGCGGGCTCGTCCCGTTGTCCCTGCTCGTGGCCTTGGCGCTCTTCTCCTTCGCCCCGCTCTTCATCTTCATCGCCTCGTGGTCCTCGAACAACAAGTACTCCCTGATCGGAGGCATGCGGACCGCGGCCCAGCTCGTGGCGTACGAGATCCCCTTGCTCCTGGCGGTCGTGGCCGTCGTCGCCCTGACCGGTAGCTTCGACATCAACACCATCGTGGGGGACCAGGCGTCCTACGGGTGGTTCGCCCTTCCCCTCCTGCTCGGGCTCATCATCTTCTTCATCGCCATGCTCGCCGAGGTCGAGCGGATCCCTTTCGACCTCCCCGAGGCCGAGGCCGAGCTCGTCGAGGGCTGGTCGACCGAGTACGGGGGGATGCTCTTCGCCTTCACCATGCTCGGGGACTACGTCCGGGCCCTCATCGGGAGCTACCTCATCGTGCTCCTCTTCCTGGGAGGATGGAGCATGCCCTGGGGATTGTCGAACTATCCGCTAGCGGGCCTCGTCTTCTTCCAGGTGAAGACCTACATCGTCTTCGCCATCTTCATATGGGTCAGGGCATCGCTCCCGCGCGTGAGGACGGACCAGCTCCTCCAGATCGGCTGGAAACGGATGCTGCCTCTCGCCATGGCCAACATCATCTGGGCGCTCGCCCTAGTGGTCTGGGGCTACCCCAACATCCACTGGCCGGTCATGTGAACCGGGGGAAGGTGAAGTTCGGTGGCGCAAGTGCATGAGAAGACGATAAAACGGGCGGACCCCCCCCACGCCGCCGTCACCGGGATCGTCGTCTACCCGATGGCGACCGTTGCCAAGCAGTTCGTCAAGAGCCTGTGGCGACCCTCCACGATCCTCTACCCCTTCGGGGAGCGCCTCGAGAACGAGGATTTCCGCAAGTCGGTCAAGGTGGCGAGCGGCGCCCCGATCGGAGTCGGCGAGATCTGGGACAACTACCGAGGGGTCCACGCCCTGAACATCAAGACCTGCATCTCCTGCAACCTCTGCGCCTTCAGCTGCCCGGACACCTGCATCGAGATGGTCCCCGTCGACACGGGATCGGGCAAGACGAAGAAGTGCCCCGAGATCGACTACGGGAAGTGCTCCTTCTGCGGGTTCTGCTCCGACGCCTGCCCCGAGGGATGCCTCACCATGACCCCCGGCTACACGATCACGACCAACCGACGGGGGAACATGGTCTACAGCCCGGAACGCCTCTTCGAAGTCTACAAGGGGAAGCTTCCCCAGAACCCCACGAGCCTCGCGGCGCCCGAGAACGAGGACGTGATCCTGCTTGACCAGGACCTGTGCATCGGATGCAACGCTTGTTCCCGGGACTGCCCGACCAAGTGCATCCGGATGATCGACATCCCCAAGCCCGAAGCCAAGGCCGGGGAGAAGCTCCCCAAGCGGATCTGGAAGGAGCCCTCGGTCAACGACTCCGAATGCGTCCGCTGCGGCACCTGCATCTCCGTGTGCCCACGGGAATGCCTTTACTGGGGTGCTCGCAAGTGAGCATCGACGAGATCCTCTTCGCCCTGCTCGCTGGAGCTAGCCTCATCACCGCCGTCCTCGCCCTGCTCGCCCGGGAGATCGTGCATACGATCATGTGGATCGCCATCCTCTTCGTCTCGATCGGGCTCGTCTACTTCCTCCTGGAGGCACCCTTCCTCGGGGTCCTTCAGCTCGCGGTCTACGCCGGGGCCGTCACGATCCTCCTGCTCTTCGCCGTCATGGTGGTGAAGAAGCGGATCTTCAGCCGGGAGGCGGTCACCGGCATCGGGGTCTCCTCCGTGCTGCTCACCCTTGCGCTCGCCCTGCTCATGGCGGGGAACGCGCTGAGGGTCCCAGCCGGGACGACCGGCCGGTTCTACCCGACGGGCACGCTTTCCCAAAGCCTCTTCCTGGACTACGGCGGCTGGGTCATCCTGCTCGGGTTCGTGGTCTTGAGCGCGCTGGTCGGTTCGGTCTATCTCGCCAAGGAGTCCCGGGGACGCCACATCCGGGCCGAGGGGGAGTGAATGATCCCCCTAGCGGACCTCCTCATCTTCAGCGGACTCCTCTTCAGCGTCGGGATCTTCGGCGTGCTCACGCGGCGCAATTTCATCATGCTCCTCATCTCGATCGAGATCATCATGAACTCGGCCATCCTGAACTTCATCGCCTTCGCTGCGTACTCCCCCGCCGGGAGCCCCCTCCAGGAAGTGTCGGGACAGGGGATCGCCGTGGTCCTCATCGGGCTCGCAGCGACCGAGGTCGCCCTGGGGCTCGCCATCGTCCTCGCCCTCAACCGGATCATCGGGAGCGTGGACGTGGCCGACGCCATGCAGCTCAAACTCTAAAACGAGGGAGGCGAGGGGTCGAGCGATGGATTACTTCTGGTACGCGTTCTTGGTGCCCCTTTTCCCGGCGCTCGCGTTCGTCTTCCTCGGGCTCGGCGGATCGAATCTCAAGAAGGGCAGTGGTCTGGTCGCCCTGGTCGCCGAGGGTCTGGCCCTCGCCTTCGGGGTGTTCTTCGCCTACGAAGAGGCGATCGCCCCGACGATCTACCATGACACGAGCTTCGTCTGGCTCGCGCTCCCGGACGGGACGAACTTCGTCATGGGCACCCTCGTGAGCCCCCTCGGGGCCCTGATGCTGCTCGTGGTCAACATCGTCGGGTTCCTCGTCGTCCTCTACTCCATCGAGTACATGGCCCACGAGGACGGGCTGCCCCGGTACTATGCCGAGCTCATGCTCTTCCTCACCGCGATGAACGGGGTCGTGCTCGCCGACAACTACCTCGAGTTCATCCTGATGTGGGAGCTCGTCGGGCTCTGCTCGTACCTCCTGATCGGGTTCTTCTGGAGGAAGCCCGAGGCGGCGAGCGCCGCCAAGAAGGCGTTCCTCGTCACCCGGGTGGGCGACATCCTGCTCTTCGTGGGGGTGTTCATCTTCTTCACGAGCCTCGGCGGCATCGTCAACCCCTCGATCTCATCGAGCCCCTACCCGGGCCAGGTCTGCAACGCGGGAGGGATCAGCTGGTCCTGCGCCGGGTTCACCTTCGCTCCCCCCAACGCGGATTCGAACGTCCCCTTCCTCTCGGCGAGCTCGATCGCCTCGGTCACCGCGAGCGACCCCAACCTGATGACGCTCGCCGGGCTCCTCATCCTGGGAGGTGCCGCAGGGAAGAGCGCGCAATTCCCCCTGCATACTTGGCTCCCGGACGCGATGGAGGGCCCCACCACGGTCAGCGCCCTCATCCACGCGGCGACCATGGTCGCCGCCGGCGTCTTCCTCCTCGCCATCACCTCGATCTACATCGGCTTCACTTCCACGGCGGCCCTGGTGGTCCTCGCGATCGGAGGATTCACGAGCCTCTTCGCCGGGACGATGGGGCTCGTGGCCCGCGACATCAAGCGGGTCATCGCCTACTCCACGATGTCCCAGCTCGGATACATGGTCATGGCCGTGGGGGCGGCCTCCCTCGTGGTCACGGTCGGTGGGCCGGGGGCGGCGATGTATCACCTCTTCACGCACGCCTTCTTCAAAGCGCTCCTCTTCCTTTCCGCCGGGTCCGTGATCCACGCGGTGGGAACCCAGGACCTCTTTGCGATGGGCGGTCTCTTGCGGCGGATGCCGGTCACCGCGTTCACCATGCTCATCGGAGCGCTCGCCCTCTCCGGCATCCCTCCCTTCTCCGGATTCTTCTCCAAGGATGCGTTGCTCTCCCTCACCTGGAGCGCCGCCCAGCTCTACCCGGCAGCGCTCGTGTTCTTCCTCATGGCGCTGGTTTCGGTGTTCATGACCGCGCTCTACATCTTCCGGCTCTGGTTCCTCGCGTTCAGCGGAGGAAAGTCTCGGGAGCCCTCCGCGCATCCGGCCCACGAGCCGAGCTGGATCATGCGGGCGCCCCTCGTGACACTCGCCGGACTCACGCTGGTCGCGGGGTTCCTCCCCCTGTTCTCGGGGTTCGACCACCTCCTCCCTGGCATCCAGTGGGGGGTTCTGGGCTACTCCTACACGGGCAGCGCGTTGGTCTTCACTTCCCAGTCCGACATGTTCCTCGGGATCGCCTCGATGGGACTCGCCTTCGCCGGCCTCGGCACGGCCTACGCCTTCTGGGGCAATGGCCGGGTCTTCCGGCTCCCC
>JAKAOF010000008.1:4566-7849 GCA_021823345.1 Thermoplasmata archaeon | reverse complement strand
CTCTCCGGTGGCACGGGGGGCATCGCGGTCAACTATACCGTGGGGATCGACGGCATCAGCCTCCCCTTCCTCCTGCTCTCCGCCGTCCTCACCATCGTCACGGTCGTCTACCACTGGAACGAGGAGAAGAACTCGGCCGGTTTCTTCGGGCTCGTGGGGCTCACGAACGCCGGGCTCTTCGGGGTCTTCGTGTCCCTGGACGTCCTGCTCTTCTTCGCCTTCTGGGAGATCGTCCTCATCCCGATGTTCTTCCTGATCGGCCATTGGGGAGGGCCGCGGCGTCACTACGCCTCCATCAAGTTCTTCGTCTACACCCATGTCGCGAGCGTCGTCACCCTGGTCGCGCTCTTCGCCTTGGTCTTCCTGGGCGGCTGGAGCTCGATGGACTTCGGTGGGAGCATCACGACCGCCCAGGTCAGCGCCCTCGATGCGAAGAACATCATGCAGATCCCCCAGGTGCTCCTGTTCGGAGCGATGTTCTTCGGTTTCGGGGTCAAGCTGCCGATGGTCCCCTTCCACACCTGGCTTCCCGACGCCCACGTGGAAGCGCCCACAGGAGGTTCCGTGCTCCTGGCGGGAATGCTGCTCAAGATGGGGGGGTACGGACTGATTCGGATCGCCTTCCCGCTCCTCCCGTACGGACATGTGGCGGCCCAGCCGGTGGTGATCGGGATCGCCTTCCTGTCGATCATCTGGGGCGCCTTCCTGTCGCTCTCCCAACGGGACCTCAAGCGCATGGTGGCGTATTCCTCCATCAACCACATGGGGATCGTCCTGCTGGCCATTGCCCTGTGGAGCCAGCTCAGCGTCACGGCCGCGGTGCTGCTCATGTTCGCCCACGGGCTCGTGAGCGGGCTCCTGTTCATGCTGTCGGGCTCGGTGCACCACACCTTCGGCACCCGGGACATCCCCTCGATCGGGGGGATCACCTCTCGGACCCCCACGTTATCGACGATGCTCATCATCGGCTCCCTCGCCTCTCTGGGCCTCCCGGCGCTCGTGAGCTTCCCGGCGGAGTTTTCCGCCCTGCTCGCCACGTGGGAAGCGCTCCATTGGTGGGTCTTACTCCCCTTGCTCGGTCTCGTGGTGACCGCGGGATTTTACATATGGATGCTCCAACGGGTCTCATTCGGTCCGCCCCGCGGCATTCCGGAGCATGCCCATGACCTCCCGTTCAACGAGATGCTCGCGATGGGGCTCCTGGTGCTGCTCATCGTGCTCTACGGGATCCTGCCCTACCTGATCGTCCAGTTCATCCCCCACTCAGCCATCTTCCTTACCCAGTGCTTCCACGGAGGGTCCACGGTGTGCACGACCACACCATGATCGGACGGTCACCATGAGTGCGACGATCCCCGCCCTCTCCCAGTTCACCCCCGAGGCCACGCTCCTCGTGGGAGTGGTCCTCATCTTCCTCCTGGACGTGGCGGAGATCCGAAGCCGGATCATCATCGGGGGCGCCACGACGTTCTTCCTGCTCCTCGCCTTCCTGCAGGTGCTTGCCGACCTGGGGACCTGGCCGCTCCAGGGGCTTTCCACGCTCCCGGTCGGACTGCTCGGGGTGGAGAGCGGCCCGATCCTCTTCACGAACCTCGGGCTGATCTTCCAGGGGATCTTCCTCGCTGCGGCGTTGCTCGTCTCCCTGGCGAGCATCTCCGAACCGGACGGGGACGGGGTGCCCACCTTCTACGCGTTGCTCGCCCTCGCCGCCCTAGGGATGCTCTTCGTGGCCATTTCCGCGGACCTCATCTTCCTCCTCATCGCGATCGAAGTGACGGGGATCGCCACCTACGTCATGGTGGGCTACACCCGGAAGGACCGCCGCGCCCTCGAAGCGGCCATGAAGTTCTACATCATCGGGGCGCTCTCGACCGCCATCAGCTTCTTTGGAGCGAGCCTCCTTTATGGGGCGTATGGGACCACGGACCTTGCGGCGTTCCAGTCCCTCCCCGCGAACTCATCGCTCGCCCTCGTGGGCTTCATGATGGTCGCCGTGGGCCTGGGCTTCAAAGTGACACTGGTCCCCTTCCACATGTGGGCGGTGGATGTGTATGACGGGGCCCCGGAGGCCGTCTCGGCGTTCCTGTCGGCCGGGAGCAAGAAGATGGGCCTCTTCGGATTCTTCATCGTGTTCGTGGCCGCGGTCAAGGTCTTCTCCTCGGCGCAGGGCTATGCCCTCCACTTCGCCCTCGCGGGCCTCGCGGTGGTCACCATGAGCGTGGGGAACGTCATGGCCCTCGAACAGACCACGATGAAGCGCATGCTCGCCTACTCTTCGATCGCTCAGGCGGGCTACATGCTCCTCGGGATCGCGATCGACACACCCTCGGCCCTGGCCGGGGCCACGCTGCAGATCACCGCGGATGTGCTGATGAAGGCCGGGGCCTTCATCGCGGTCGGGGCCGCGGTCGCCCTCGGGGTCGGACCGCTCATCACGGACTGGCGGGGGGTCGGTCACACCCGGCCGGGCCTCGGGTTCAGCTTTGCCATCATGCTCCTTTCCCTCGCCGGGATCCCGCTCACCCTCGGGTTCGTGGGGAAGTTCTACCTCTTCTTCGCCGCGGTCGAAGCGAACGGGTACTATCCCCTCCTGGCGATCGCGGGGTTGCTCAACAGTGCGATCTCCGTCTTCTACTATGCCCGGATCCTCCGCTATATGTACATGCCCGAGGAAACGAGCGCACCGGCGGCCGGCGCTGTGGCCCTCTCTCACTCGGCCCGAGCGGTCGCCCCCCCTCCCTCGCGGGCCTGGGGATCGCTGCGGGAGGAGATCGCCGGCGCGGGGAAGGCCCGCTGGGCCACGGTGGTCGCCATCGCGGTGCTCCTGCTCGTGCTCGGGATCTATCCGACCCCTCTCATCGGCGCCATGAACTCGGCGGCGCAGCAGTTCATCACCCTCGGGATCTGAAGCGGCATCTCGGGGTCTCCTTACGGCCCCGCGAGTCGAACTCATATGCAGGATCAGGCTCTGACGGGGAGATCGGATGCCTCGGCCCATGGACGCTTCGGGAGATCTCGTGATACGAGACCTGCCGGCCCCTCTCCGACGGACGTTCATCGACCAGGTGCTCGAGACCGCGGGAAGCTTCGACCGGGAATCCGGGCTCTTGGAGGCGACCGAGCGGGAGTTCGGTGACCTCTTGCGCCCGGGTCTTTGGACCCTCCTCGCCCTGCTTCGGATCACCGGACGCGCCCCGGTACGCTTCCTGGTCGCTGTCCACGGGAAACGCTTGGTCGGGACCACGGTGGCCGTCTTCCTTCCCCGCCTGATCTACCTCGCTGC
>JAKAOF010000008.1:0-4466 GCA_021823345.1 Thermoplasmata archaeon | reverse complement strand
CCGAACTTCCAGGATCGAGAGGATGGATACGGGGGAGAGTTCGATCTACTGCGTGGAGTAGGTTCGTCCCTTCCATCGCACGCCCTTTCCGCCAACGCCTTTGGCGATCGAGCTCGAAAGCATCGCCAGGTAGAAGCCGATCCCCAAGGGGTAGGTCAGGGCGTAGCGGACGGGGGCCCCCAACGCCCGCTGAAGCACCGCCTGCTTGGCGAACGTCAGCAGGATCAGGATGCCCCCGGCGACGACCCACCAGGTCAGCCCCAAGAAGGCCGCGACCAGCACGAGCACGAAAGGAGATAGGAAAAGGTAGGAGACCCCGAGGAGGAAGAGGACCTGTCGCCACGCCTTGAACTGCGTACCGTGGATGTTCTTGGTCAACCCCTCGTACAACTCCTTTCGAGTGGCGTACATCCGGGTAGAGACCATTTCGGGAGCCCAAGCAAGCCGGATGCGTCCACCGGTCGACTTGACCTCCTCGGCCAGCTTCACGTCCTCGAGGACGACTCCGCGGATGCGTTCGTGTCGACCCACCCGCTCGTACCGCTCCCGGGAGATCATCAGGAACTGGCCGTTCGCCATCGCCCGCTTCGACTCCGGGCGGTTCACCCGGTGCGGCATGAAATAGGTGAGGACAAACTGTACGTAGAGCGGAAGGACGACCCGTTCCCAGAACCCGACCATCACCACCCGTGCGGCGAACGTCACGAGGTCGGCCCGCTCCTCCTCCATCTCCGCAAGGGCGCTCTGGAGCGCTTCCGGCGAAAGTCGCACGTCGGCATCCAGGAACAGCAACACGTCGCCCGAGGCGGCGCGACTTCCCTCCTCGCATGCCCAGTTCTTGCCCACCCATCCCGGAGGAAGGGGGGATTCCGAGATCACCCGGCTTACGCCCTTCCCTGCCTGGGCGACTTGGAGCGTCCGGTCCCGGGAAGGTCCGACCACTACGATGACCTCGGGACGCGGGTACGAAGAAGGGAGGTTTTGCGTCTCAAGGTCCTTCAACAGCCGGCCCAGGTCCTCCTCCTCCTCCATCGCCGGGACAATGATGCTGAGCGTGCGAGGATGGTCGGACGGTTCCCGCAGGGTCCTGGGCCGTACGTGCGGCATCTGCGCTGCGAGATAGACCGCCGCTCCTTGCCCCAACAGGACGGTCACGAAGTACGCCACGAGTACGAGGACTCCCGGGTAGGTGGAGGCGGTCACCCACCCCAGGGGGAGGAAGGAGAGAGCGCCCAGCGACCGGAGCGACCCGAGCATCAGATATCGAGGTTAGTGACCTCGTGGGCGTGGGCCTGGATGTAATCCCGGCGGGGCTCCACCTTCTCGCCCATCAAGATGTTGAACATCTGGTTCGCCTTCTCCGCATCTTCGACGCTGACCTTGAGCATCGTCCGGGTGTCCGGCCGCATGGTGGTCTCCCACAGTTGCCCCGGGTTCATCTCACCGAGACCCTTGTACCGGGAGATCGAGACCCCGCGCATCCCTCCGAACTCCGAGACCAGCTTGTCCCGGTCATCGTCCGTGTAGGCGTAGCGGACCTCCTTTCCCTTGGCCACGCGGTAGAGCGGAGGAAGGGCGATGTAGATGTGTCCCTGCTCGATGAGGTCGTGCATCTTCCGATAGAAGAAGGTCAACAAGAGGGTACGGATGTGCGAACCGTCCACGTCGGCATCCGTCATGATGACGACCCGGTGATACCGCAGCCGTTGGAGGTCGAACTCGTCCCCGATGTTCGTCCCGATGACGGTGATGAGGTTCGTGATCTCCTCGTTCTGGAGCATCTTGTCGAGCCGGGCCTTCTCCACGTTGAGGATCTTGCCCCGCAGGGGAAGGATCGCTTGGAACTCGCGGTTGCGACCTTGTTTGGCTGAACCACCTGCACTGTCCCCCTCGACAATGAAGAGTTCGCTCTTGGACGGGTCCCGGGAGTGACAGTCCGCCAGCTTCCCGGGCAACACTCCGCCATCGAGCAGTCCCTTGCGTCGAGTCAGTTCCCGCGCCTTGCGGGCGGCCTCGCGGGCCTCGGCGGCCTGCAGGGACTTGGCGACGATCATCTGGGAGGGCCCTGGGTGCTCCTCCAGGTACTCCGTCAGTTTGTCGTTCACGACGGATTCGACGATCCCCTTGACCTCGGAGTTGCCGAGACGACCCTTGGTCTGGCCCTCGAACTGGGGTTCGAGGATCTTCACCGTGACGACGGCCGTCAGTCCTTCTCGCACGTCCTCCCCCGTGACGCCTTCCTTGTCCCCCTTGATGAACCCGCGCTTACGGGCGTAGTCGTTGATGCTCCGGGTCAGTGCGGCGCGGAAGCCGGCGACGTGGGTTCCCCCATCGATCGTCGGGATGTTGTTCGCATACGAGAACAACACCTCGTTGTACCCGTCATCGTACTGGAGGGCGATCTCCACCTCCACCTGCTCCCGGTTGACCATGATGGAGATGGGGTTGGGGAAGAGGGCGTTCTTGTTCTGGTTGAGCTCCTTGACGTATTCTCCGATCCCGCCCGCGTAGTGGAAGGTGTTCTCGTAGCTCTCCCGCTCATCCCGGAACACGATCGTGACCTCCGGGTTGAGGAACGCGAGTTCCCGCAGCCGGTGTTCGACTATGCCTTTTTCGAAGTTGACGGTCTCGAAGATCTGCGGATCGGGCTTGAACTTGATCGAGGTCCCGGTCCCTTCCCCGTCCCCTTCCTCCGTGATCGGGGCCACGGGAGATCCGCGTTCGAACCGCTGGTAGTACTTCCGCCCGTTGCGCTTGACCCGGGCCTCCAAGTACTCCGAAAGGGCGTTCACCACGTGAACGCCGACCCCGTGCAACCCGCCGGAGATCTTGTAGGTGTTCTTGTCGAACTTTCCGCCGGCGTGGAGCACCGTCATGACGATCTCCAGGGTCGGGCGGTTGTACCTCGGGTGGACCTCGACGGGGATCCCCCCCCCGTTGTCGGTCACGGTGCAGGTCCCGTCCTTCCCGAGGACAACCTCGACGAAGGTGCACGCGCCTCGCAGTGCCTCGTCGATGGAGTTGTCCACGACCTCGTTGATCAGGTGGTGCAGACCGCGCGAGTCCGTGGAGCCAATGTACATCGCGGGGCGCTTACGGACCGCCTGGAGACCCTCCAGAATTTGGATCGATTCCGCTCCGTAGGATGGGGCGCTACCGCTCCGTGCTGCTTCACCGGCCATAGTGGTGTGATATCGATGCGGTCATCGGTAATAAGCCTTGTACGGGCCTGTGGGGAACCTCGACGCTGGTCCGCTGGGACCAGTCGTTTTCGAACCCCAGTTATCCGGCTTAGAAGGCCGGCGCATTGTCCGAGCTATGCTACAGGCCCGCCCCCCTGGGGAAGCCGGGCAGGTTTATCATTTGGTCGATGGGTCCTCGACCCTGGGAGGTGGTCGTTTGCGGGGTCTAGGGCATTCCCGGTCGGAGATGTCAAAGGGCCAACGCTCTCCTCCCGCTGGTCGGGGAACCCGAGCGTGTGGGGAAAGAGGGGAGGCATCAGCCCCCTGCAACCGGCGGAGCCGACACAGGGATCAACCCAACCTTGATGTTCGCACGTGTCTCTAAGCGAACGGGGGTCTTCCGATGGATCGTTCTCCGATGCTCCTCATCTTCTCCGGGTTGCCCGGAACGGGGAAATCCGCCCTTGCACGGGCCGTCTCGGAAAGGATCGGTGCCGTCTGGCTCCGGGTCGACACGCTTGAAGCATCCATGCTCAAGGCGGGACTGGCTCGGTCGTTTGAGACCGGCCTCGCGGCCTATCTGGGGGTCGAGGATATCGCCGAGGAGGAACTCCGGCTCGGCCACACCGTCGTGGTGGACGCGGTGAACGGAGTAGAAGAGGGACGACAGATGTGGCGCCAACTTGCTGCCCGGACACAGGTCCCCCGCTTTGTCGTCGAGGTGTTCATTTCGGACACGATCGAACATCGACGGCGGGTCGAATCCCGTACGGCGTCGACACCCCCGCTGCCGAAGCCAACGTGGGACGAGGTGATCACGCGGGAATACCTCCCGTGGAACGAGCCGGTCCTATCGGTCGATGGCGTCCAGCCGATCGACGTGAACGTCCCGAAGATCCTGTCCTACTGCCGTACCCCGCCCAGCCCCGCCCGGTGAGAACGATAGAAGGGACCTGCACCGTCACGACCCCCCCCCCGGAAGGCCGCAGGACGCGCGTGAACTCTGACCCGGGAATCTTGATACCTCCCGATCGGTACTTCTCACCGACCCGTGTCCGAGTTGGACCGCCAGGTAACGTGGTTCGCCATGGAGTCCCTGTCCACGAGCGTCCTTGCCCTATTCCTCGCACTTCTCTTCGGTGCCCTCTGGGGATTCCTCTTTTGGACCCCGGTCACCGTCGTGTTGATCTTTTACTGGTACCGGAAGATCGAAGCTCCCGGCCTCGCCCCGTCCAATGGAGATGGGAAGCGAACGCGGGGGGGTTCTCCAGGGTGGTATCCCCT
>JAKAOF010000046.1:5780-13289 GCA_021823345.1 Thermoplasmata archaeon | reverse complement strand
TGGATCTCTCGGAGGTGGCGGCGATCCTCATCGGGGTCGCTATCGCCGTCTACATCTACTGGGACTCGGACCGGGCGGAGCTCCCCGGAGATTCAGGTGAGGTACCCGTGACGTCGGAGCAGGAAGTGGAATTCATGGAAAAGCGGAGGAAGCTCGAATGACGATCGATCTCGACTCGCTCTCTCCCCCCGCGCTGCTCAATCAGCGTCTTGAGTTCCTCCATGCGATGCTCCAGAGCTCGCAACCGGGAGTCCTGCGAAAGGTGTCCGTCGAGCGGACCGCCGCCCAGGGACCCGCCTCCGACAAATCCCAGGAAGCGGTGGACGAGACCAAGCGCAATGCGCTCAAGCTCCTCGCCATCGGTGGCATCGCCGCGGTGGGGGCCGGTGCTGGGGTCGCGGGCGGCCTCCAGTTGCTCCAACCTCCGATGGAAGGACTCACTGCGTTCCCCAAGGTGCAGTTGTTCTATGACGACGGATCGCCGGTGGTGGCGAGTTCGTACAAGTACTCCTACCAGGACAACGGGCAGGTGATCTTCGACTACCCGTTGACCAATGAACCCAACATGCTGTTGAACCTCGCTCCCGACGGCCTGGGGAGCCCTCCGCCCGACGGACCGGTCCAGGGACCGAACGGGACATGGATCGTCGCCTACTCGGCGATCTGCCAGCACCTCGGGTGCATCCCCCCCTACATCTCCTACTATCCCCCGGGAATGTGCGGAGGATACAACGGGGGGAAGTCCATCATCCACTGCGTCTGCCACGGGTCGACCTACGATCCGGGCGTGAAGGAGACTTCGACGGGCGGCGGGGCCCAGGTGCTGACCGGACCCACGGTCTCGCCCGTGCCGCAGGTCCTCCTGGAGGTCGACTCGAACGGTTTCCTCTTCGCGACCAGCATGATCGGTCCCGCGGTCAAGGGACATCTGTCCACCCTCGTAGGGGGCATCGGGGTCTCCCCCCGGGTCAATGCCACGGCGCCGTCCACCCCGACCCAGAGCTGTCCAACGTAAGTAAGGAGAGGGGAAGATAGATGGAAGAGAAGGCAGCATCGGGTTCCCCGGCCCCCCGGGACATCCCCTACAAGCCCTTCTTCAACCGGACGCTCGACCGGATCTGGGGAGCGGTCGATGACCGGCTCGGGACCCAGAAGTGGCCGCTGCGGCCCCAACCCGACTTCTCGTTCAAGCCGGGCTACTGGACGGGCGCCTTCGTCGCGAACGCGTTCATCTTCCAGGTCATCACCGGGATCCTCCTCCTGTTCTACTACGTGCCCTCCACCCAGCTCGCCACCGCGGGCGGGGTCTACCCGGTCGGGGCCCCCCTTGCCTGGGGCTCGACCTACTACATCATCCATACGGTCCCGCTCGGGGCATTCCTGATCTCGAGCCATCTCTACGGCGCGTACGCGACGATCTTCCTCGCCTTCCTCCACTTCTTCCGGGGATTCTACACGGGGGTCTACAAGAAGCCCCGAGAGTTCACCTGGATGATCGGTACCCTCCTCCTGCTCTCCATGCTCGGGATGGGATTCACCGGATACCTCCTCCCGTACACAGCGCTCTCCGTGGGCGCCACGGACGTGGGCATCGTGCTCACGCTCTCGGTCCCAGGGGGAACGACTCTGGCTCCGCTCATCCTCGGGAACGCCACCGACCAAGCCCTGCTTTCGCGCATGTTCGCGCTCCACGTCGTGGGGATCCCGCTCGCCCTGGGGGGCCTCCTCTTCGCGCACATCCTCCTGTTCGAGACCCACGGGGTCGCCCCGAAAGCGTCGAGCGATCCGCAGGCGAAACGGGTGCTCACCGAGGAGGACGACAAGAAGATGGGCAAGTTCTTCCCCAAGGTCTTCCTCTACATGACCAAATGGGCGTTCTTCTACGCCGGCGGCCTGTTCCTCATCGTTGCGATCTGGCCCTGGCAGCTCCCGGTGTTCTACGGTTCCGCCGCGGCCGGGGGGTCCTCCCCGGAACCGGACTGGTACTTCCTGTGGCTCTACAAGATCATGGACTTCCAGGGGGTGACCCCCATCATCGCGGTGGTCACGGTCACGCTCCTCATGCTCTTCGTCCTCTTCCTGCCCTGGATCGACCGCCGGCCGCTCACGAGCACGAAGACGCATCCCCGAGATCGGCCCGTGCTGGTCATCGTCGGGAACTTCCTCGCCGGGATGTTCCTGGTGCTCACGGTTTGGGGAGGCGTCATGCCCGGCGTCGTCATCCCCACGTCGATGTACGCCGAGTACCTCGGTTCCATCTTGCTCGTGAACTTGGTCGTGGTCTTTGCGTTCTACGTCCGCTACCGGGCGAGCTACAGCCGCCGGCTGCTCAAGCGCCAGGGGAGGGCCGATGCCGCGACCAAATAGTTCCCGCCGGCTCTGGGGCATCCTCACGGGGATGCTGTTCTTGGGCATGGCCTGCCTCGCCATCATGGTGTGGTCGCTCGGGGAGTACCTGAGCGGAGGATCGCTGTGGATCTACCTTCCGCTCGCCGGAGTTACGTTCGTCATCTTCCTCTTCATCACCCTGCTCGCCATGGGCATCGTCTATCGCGTCGACCGGCTCCGGGGGGACGTCGTCCGCCGGGTGAGGATGTTCGAATAAGATGCGCGCGGAAATCCTGCTCCTCGGGATCGTCCTCGCCGTCGTGGGCGGGGCGCTCGTGCTTTCCCCGATCAACGAGACCCACACCTACGACATCCGGGGTCCCGCGAACCCCGCACCCCCGATCGGGATGAGCATGCCATACGCCCTCGGTGACACGATCCTCTACAACGTGAGCTGGATCGGCGGCTCGAACTCCACGGATGTGCTGGCCTACGACTGCGGAACGAACTCGCACTGCACGGGGAACCTCACGATGGTGGCCGCCGTGAGCGGTGTCTCCGGAGCCTTCACGGTGGGCGTGGCCCCCGGCCACTACCTCCTCCTCAACGCCACCGCGGAGCTCAACGTCACCGTGGTCACCAGCTTCGCCGGCAGCTACGGTCTGATCGGTCTGCCGCCCTTCCTGTTCGGGATCGTCCTCATCGCCTACGGCTGGGTCTCGTACCCCGCCGACGCCCGTGCCCGAGGACCCGCCGCTCGCCGGCAGGACGCGTATCTCGCGGGCATGACGATCCTCCTCCTCATCCTCGGGATGGTGGTGGGCTACATGTTCACCCTGGGACCGCTCAACTCGCTGGGGACCGAGAGCGCTTTCGCGATCGCCCTGGCCCTGGGACTCTTGGACGTGGGACTGATCTTCCACATCCTGGACGTGGCCTACCGCGACACGTCCCTCGAGATCAGCCACAAGCTCGTCAAGTGAGTCGGCGTGGGCTGGCCTACGGCCCCGGCGGCGGGAACGAGTATTGGGAGTCCGTGGACCCGGGAGGGGGCTCCTTGCGACGACGCTGGCGGCGGACCAGGAGCACGATGGCCACCACGATCGCGACCCCGATGCCCACGAGCGCCCAGAAGGCGCCCGTCTCATACACCGGTGTGGGGGGGATGATGCTCGCGCCTTCCACGCTGATGTCGACCGGCGTTGCCTGCATGCTCTGGTTCCCGAGCGTGACGTTGAGGTCGACCACCGCCATGCCCTGGTGGATGGTCGAGTAGAAGGTCGTCTCGGGAGAAGTAAAGTTCGGAAGGTACCCCTCATCCCCGCTCTCGGTCCAAGCATAGCGGAGGTAGCTTGGACAGTGGACGGGCGCGCACGACACGGTGGAGTACAAGTTGACCCACTGCCCGGGAGCGATGGATGCCTGGGTGGGACGGACACTGACCGAGAAGAGTTGGGGGTAGATCACACTGACCTGCGAGACCGGAGCGGCCTCGAGAGTGATCCCTTGGAGCGTGACGTTGAGGTACACCAAGCTGACGCCCGGTGTCCCTCCCGCGGTGAACAGGGCCGTGCCATTGGATTGCGGTGCGAGGGCCCCCGTCGAGGGATCGCTAAGGTTCCACGCGTACGAGGCCCCCGCCGGGCAGGGGGAAGGGGAACAGGTCAGCGTGGAGTTGAACTGGGTCGTGCCCCCCACGGGGACGTACACCACGTACGGAAGCACTGAGACGGAGGTCAGCACCGGGCCCGATCCAGGCGTCACGTCGATCGCGATGGGGAGGCTCTTGGCCACGCTTCCGAAGCTGTCCGTGACGGTCACCACCGCGGAGTACCGCCCCGGAGTGGCATACGCGTAGTTGGGGTCGGCGAGCGAACTCGAGCCGCCATCCCCGAAGACCCACGAGTACGTCGGGTAACTCCCCGACCCGCCGTGCGGCGTGGCGTGGAAGGAGATGGCGAGCGGAGAGCGGCCCGTGGTCACGTTCGAAGTGGCATTCACCGTGATGGGAGAGGTTGCGATGATGTCGATCGTGGAGGAGATCGCTCGGCGGCCATTGCTGTCCGTCACCGTGAGGTTGACCGGGTAGGTCCCGGGCACGGGGGCGACGAAATGGTCCGTCGACCCTCGGGCGTAGCTCCCGTTCCCGAGCGACCAGATGTAGGTGCTGTAGAGCCCGGAACCACCCGTCACGTTCGACGTGAGGGACACGGAGAGCGGGGCCATCCCGCCCGTCCGGTTCGCGCTGATGTTCACGAGGAACGGCGGGACCGGGGCGTTGAGGTAGGTGAGCGTCCCCGATACCTGCTCGGAGACCATGGCGAGGCTCGCGTTGCCGTCCGCCGCGGCTCCCGACGGCCCCTCCCCCGCCGTCACGTTGCCTTCGACCGCCAACTGAGGAACGGAAACAACGGTGACGTTGCCCGCCCCTGCCCCGGAGACGACCAGGTCCTGATTGGACCCGTCGAGCGCGATCACGGACGGGACCCCTCCCACCAAGATCGAACCCGTGGTCGCCAGGGAGCCTCCCGAGATCACCGTGATGTTCCCCGAACCGGAGTCGGCCACGAAGGCCTGGTCCGTGGCGTCATCGCAGACCACGCCCACCGGGGAGATCCCGACGGGAACCTCTCGGAAGATGGTGCCTCCCTGCGGGCTCATCACGGTCACCTTGTTCGTGGAACTCTCCGTCACGAACACGAATCCGTCCGCCGAATCAAAGCAGACCCCGGTGGGGCCGCCGGGGGCCGGGCCCGAGCCGTTCAGGGAGTCGGTCGTGACGTTGAGCATGCTCACGTTCCCGGAGTTGAAGTTCGCCACGAACACCCGTTGGTCGTAGGGATCGTAGGCCGCGCCCTGCGGGTCACTACCGACCCCGACGTTGGCGACCACCGTGTTGGTCGTGCCGTCGATGTGGGTGACCTCGTTCGAGCCCGAGTCGGTCACGTAGAGGCCGTTCGTCGAGGGGACCCATACGATCGACTGCGGGCTCTTGCCCACCGGAACGTTCGCGATCAACGAGGCATTTTCGACGGAAAGGACCCGGACCGAGTTGGAACTGGGGTCGGCCACGTAGAGGTTCCCCGTCCGAGGATCAAACCCTTCCCCGGTGGGCTCGGAGTTCACCGAGAAGGTCGATATCGCCGCACCGGGCGTCCCCATGACCACCGTGAGGGCCGACGTGCTACCGAGGTAGAGTTGCCCGTTGAAAGGATCCGCCAGGAGCGTTTCCGGGGCGACCTTGAGGCTGACCGTGGATCCCCCAGCGTCAGTGACCCCGTCATAGACCGATATGGTGCTTGCCCCATAGTTGGAGGCAATCACGGAAGCTTCCGCCGGATCATAGGCGATCCCCGAAGGGTGGGCTCCGAGGGGGAGGCTCCCCACCGCCGTTCCGGCAAACCCCGAGATCACCGTGGCGTTCGCGCTGCCATTGTTCGAGACATAGATGTTCCCGTTTTCTGGATCGTAGGCCAGCCCATCCGGTTGGCTGCCGACCCGGATGCTCCTCAAGGCGCTCCCGGTGCTCGCCGAGAGCTCGGTGACGTTGCCCGAGCCCAGGTTCGCGATGAAGACCGTGCCGAGGGCGAGGTCCACGGCGATCGAGTCCGGCTGAGTTCCCACCGGGACCGTCCAGAGCAGGTTCCCGGTCGCTCCGGAGACCGCCGACACGGAGTTCGACCCCGAGTTTGCCACAAGGACCGCCCCGAGGGACGGGTCCCAGGCGATGGCGCTGGGGGCAGTACCCACTGTGGTGCTCCCGGTCGGCCGCAGCGGGGATCCCGAGAGGATCGTCACGTTGTTCGAACTGTGCTCGGCCACATAGACCGAGCCCGTGACCGGGTCGCAGGCCACGGCGGTCGGGCCCTTTGCGACCGGGACCGTCCCGAGGAGGGTGTTGTTGGTGCCCGAGACCAGGGCCAGGAGATCGAGGGAGGGCTCCGGTAGCAGAAGGTCTCCGTTCGCCGCATCCACGGCCCCCGTCCCAGGAGAAGAGATCCCGGTGACCTGACCGACCACCGTGTTCTCGGCGCCCGGGGCGAGCGACGAGTTGCTCGACAGGACACTGATGGCGTTCGAAGAATAGTCCGCGACGAAGACGTTCCCCGTGGCGGGGTCGGTCGCCATCCCTTCCGGGCCGACCCCCACGGGAATGCTCGCTCGCGTAGAGTAGTTGGTGGCGTCAAGGACGGTGACGTTGTTCGAGCCGTGGTCGTCGACATACAGGTTCCCCGTGCCGGGGTCGTAGGCCACGTCCCAGGGCGAACCTCCCACGGGGACCGAGCGGACCACGGAGTCGAGGGAGGGGGAGACCACGGAGACGTTGTCGGTGAGCTCATTGACCACCACGATCGTTCCGGTGAGCGGGTCGTAGACCGCCCCGTTGGGTCCTCCTCCAACGGGAATGGTGGCGGTCACATGATCGGTCGTCGTGTTGATGACCGAGATGTTGTTCGACCCGAAGTTGGTAACGTAAAGGAGCGTGTTCAGCGGGTCGTAGGCCCCGCGCATGGGGCGGGTGCCGACCGATATCGAGGCCACGACCCGGTTGGTGGACCCGGAGATCACGGAAACATTGTTGGAGATGTCGTTCGTGACGTAGACGTTGCCGGTGCGGGAATCGACGATCGGCTGGAAAGGATCTCCCGCCGTCGTAACGCTGCCGATGATCCGATTCGAGGAGGTGGCGATGAACGATACGTTGTTGGAGGCCCCGTTCGTCACGTACACCTCCTGGTTCACCGGATCGTAAGCGGCGCTGTTCGGAGATATCCCTACTTGGAGGTTGGCGAGGACCTGGTCGGTCACTCCGGAAAACACGAGGACCGAATCGAAGGTGATCGGGGAGATGGTGGTACACGGGGTGTAAAGATCCCCTGAGGACCCGGCAAAGGCGACCGAAGTGGGTTCGATGCAATTGTAGGTGTCGGGGTGGTTTCCGGCCACGAAGCTTCCGCTCAAGAGGTCGAGCGTCCCGTTCACGGAGAACCCCAGCGTGCTCGTGGGGTGCGACGAAGCCACGTTCTTCGCCCCGGGTTGCCCGCCGTAGGGGCGACGTGCGGTGACCGAGGTCGGGTCGCCCCTACCGGGCAGGGTCGCCACAGTGACGGGGTTCCTCAAGAGGCTGGGAGCGCTGGGCAGTACGAGCAAGAGGACGATCGCCAGGGAGACCACGGATGC
>JAKAOF010000046.1:0-5680 GCA_021823345.1 Thermoplasmata archaeon | reverse complement strand
TTCCCGGTCCCGGTCCTTCTCCTCGCCGTCATCGTGTTCCTGTGGACCCCGCCGCATTTCTGGTCCCTCGCCATCGCGCTCTCCACCGACTTCGGGCGCGCGGAGCTCCCCGCGCTCCCCAACCGGAGCGGTGCTCAGGGGTCAGCCCGGACGGTCGCGATATCCGCCGGCCTCCTCCTACCCCCCACCCTGACCTTCGCGCTCTTTGGTATCTCCTACCTTCCGTTCCTGCTCATCGCAGCGACCGCCGGGGTGGTGTTCTTCCTTACGACCACCCGGACGATCAGGGACCCTTCGCGCCCGGTGGCCATGCGGGCGTTCATCGCCTCGGGGCTCTATCTCGTTGCGCTCTCGACGGCCATGATCGTAAACTGGCTCCTCTTGACCGTCCCGTGGTCCCACGTTGGGTGACCCCGACCGGCCTCAGGAATTGTTGACGATGACCACCGAGTACGTGCCGGGGCTCAAGTTGGTGCTGAGCCCCCCCGAGGTCACGACACCGGAGGTGTAGTAGTAGGACGACACCGAGCTCTGGGTGGGGCAATTGTCCGCCTTGGTCCACTGGGCGGAACTGAAGATCCACAGGATGGCGGAACCCCCGGAGACCGTGAAGCTCCCGGAGATCGTGAACGTACCTCCGTTATAGGTGATAGTGTCGTAGTAGCAGTATCCTGCCCCGGGGAGACTCCAGACCGTGCCTGCCGGAGCCCCGACGGTGGTGGTGCACCCGGGGCAACTCGCCTCGAGGGCGGTCGTCCAAGTGACGTTCTCCGCCGTGCCCGAAAGGGTGGACTTGTTGCCGCCTGAATTGCTGGCGGAGTTGAGGGCGGCTATCACGATGAGCGCCACCACGAAGATCACGACGACGGCGATGACCAGTGCGATCGCCGCTCCCGTCGCCGCCGAGCGCGCCGGGGGAGGCAGGGTGCCCCCCGCGAGGTAGGTCTGGGCCAAAGGAGTGTTCAACGATGAGGGGGGAGGCGTAACCGCCGCCATGGGAAGAGTTTGCCCGCACGAGAAGCAGAAACGAGCGCCGGTCTGATTCGACGTCCCACAGTTCGTGCAGAAGACCATGGCGTACCGCATAGGGGCGCGAACCTATTTGACCCTTCAATGGCGGCCCTCGCAGGTTTCGAGCGGGGTTCCGAGAGAGGGCGGGTCCCGCGGCTATATACCGGCCCTCGCTACAATGGCCGGACCATGGCACGGCCGGAGCCAGACTCGACCCAGCGAGGAGGGAGCGCGGGGCTGCTCCTCAGGCTCACCCCCTTCCTTCGATCCGTGGCCTCCCATCTTGCGATCCCTCGGGTGCGGTCCATTGCCCGGGAGTACCGACGGTATGCGATCTACATCGGAGCCGTGTATGCGCTCCTCGTGATGTTCACGGGGGAGATGGTCTCCCTCGGAACGTGGCAAACGGCCGGTACCATCTACTTCTCCGCCCGCGGCATCCCCTGGTGGGACTACCCGTCGGTGATCATCGACGGTCCGGGGCTCCAGATCCAGTTCCCGATGCTTCCGACGCTCACGATGCTCATCGCGGTCTTCGGCGTGGGCACCGGCACCGTGGTGGCGGCCGACGTCCTCCTCCGGTGGCACCGTGCCCGCGCGCACCGGGAGGATGACCCCTCGGCACCTGGCGCCATGGTGAGCGGGGTCACCCCCGCGGCCATCGGATTCTCGGCCCTCGGGGCCTGCTGCTGCGTGACCTGCATCGGACCGACGGTCACGAGCGTGGTCGCCGGCGTCAGCGGGACGAGCATGGCCAACCTGCTCGACAACGACTGGTACATCAGCGTCTTCCAGATCGCCCTCGTCTGGGCCAGTCTGGTCGTGCAGGAGCATGCCCTCCGACGGGCCGAGGGGGGATGCTCGATCGCCGATCCTCGTGCCCGGTGGAGCGTTCCCAGCCTGGCGCTCCGGCTGGCGCTGGTCGTCGCCGGGGTCACCTGGTCGATGGCGATGTTCGTCGAGTGGGGATCGGTCAACCCCGCCACCGCGACGGCGGCCGAGTGGTACCACTGGATCTTCGAGCACCAGCTGCTATCGATCGCCGCGATCCTGTTCGCCCTTCTCCCGTACGAGACCTATCGGGCCCTCTCCCGCATCCCCACCGCATGGTTCGCCCGGGTCGGCCGAGGGGCGCTCGTAGTGGCCGCGATCACCTGGGGGATCGGGGTGCCCGCCCCCCTGACGCAATTCGGTCTGGGGGGCTTTCTCAACGAGCTCTTGGGGGTGCTCGGCGCCCCGGCCGCCTGGGGAGCGGTTCCTCCCGATGCTCCGTTGGGCGCGGCGCTGCTCTTTCACTGGACCATGCAGCACCTGCTGCTCTCGGGCTTTGCGCTGGCGCTCGCACTGTACCCGCGGCCGACCGTAGCATTTCTGGCCCAGTCCTCCGCCGGTTCGCCTGAAGAGCAGGCCGCGCTCGCCACGGCGAAGCCCGAGAACGGGCGCCCTGTGACAACCCGGCCGGTCAGTTGACGCTGGCCGCCGGGCCCCCGGAGGAAGCCCGTTGCGCGGAATAGTACGCGTCCGGCCGGCTGCTCTGTTGGTAGTACGAGAGCACGGCGCCCACGTAGCGGGGCTCGGCGGCCGCCTTCTTCCGCGCCACCGGTCCGCCGGGGGAGCGGCGGAGGAAGACCGCGTAGAGGTTGCCCACGAAGAGCGCCACGAAGGGGGCGATCGCGGAGAGCGGCCCGATCCCTATGCTCATCCCCTCATTGATCAGCGACGGGAGGAAGACGTTCACGACCGCCACGATCACGGAGAAGATCAAGATCTGTCGGCCGGCCCCAGGAGAGGTCCGGGGCTCGGGGACCATGAAGAGACCGAAGAAGAGGACGAAGGGGGAAAGGTAGACGCCCCAGATGGTCCCGAGAGGCCCCCCGGTAAACGTCGGGCTGCCGCCAAAGAGGTACGGAGCCAGGATCGAGAGCGGTATGTTGACGGCAAAGAAGTAGGCCGGGATCCGCCACGCGCCCTTCTGACGCAGGATGAGGAGGAGTCCGAAGAGCACCATGAGTCCCTCTTGCCAGGTGAGGGGAGCCCCGACGTTCCACGGTACCTGAGTCCCCCACAGGAAGAAGGCAATGGTAAGCCCCACGGCGGTCGGATTGAGCCAGGGACGTCCGTTCTGCCGGAAGATGTGTCGGATGAGGATCGTCGCGAGCGTGATGGCCGCCACCTCGATCGTGAACGCGGGGGGTTCGAGCAGGACCCCGAGGAACATGCCCATGGCGAGTGCCGCGTCCGGGATCCTCAGTTTCTTGAAACGCGTGGCCTGCGCCAAGAAATCTCCGACCACGGACAGGACAAGGATGCCGGCGATCGCTCCGGCCTGGGATGCGGAGGCGAACGCGCCGAGGGCATAGAGCAAGAGACCCAAGAAGATCCAAACCAGGCGCACCGGGGGGACGTAGGAGAGGAACCGTCGGTAGGCCTTCTGCACCCGGCTCGGCGGTTTGCGGGGGCGGGGCGGTTTGGCCGGCTTCGATTCTTTTTTCGGAGGTGGAGGGGCACGACCGGGACCGATCGGGGCTCCCTGTTGCATCGTCCCTTGGGCCCACACCACGAGGCAGTTCCAACAATGGCCCCGGGGATCGAGCGGGGTGAGGCACCAAGGGCACCTCGGGGCGTGCAACCCCGGATGCGAGGGAGGCGGCGGTAGCGCCTCGACCTGCGAAGCATCGGTCCGCTCCCAGACGACCTGGCAGGTGAAGCAGATGAGCGTCGAGGTGAGGGCCCCCCCGCACTGCGGGCAGTACTGCATCTCTCCGGCGGCGCTCAAGGTCCTCGCAGATGGTCGGTGTGCGGGTCGCGGTCCCCCGAGCGCGAACCGGACACGGAACGAATCAAGCGATCATCCTCACCATGTGTCCGGACCACCGGGGGGAGGGGGAGGTGGGGGAGGCGACCTGGCCGCCGGCCGGGCGCCCTTGGATGGCGGCGAACCGCCCTTGGGCTTGTCCCGTACGTGAGGACCCGTGACCAGCAAGTAGAGCATGCCGAGCGAGAGGAAGAAGATGAGCGCGAGCGCGTCCTCCTCGGGATCGCCCACACCGTTCCCCAGCCAGGAGAGGGGTTGAACGACGGTGCCACCAGCGCCCCCGCCCGCGGACGGGGGAGCCGAGACATTGACACGGGTGGTCGCCGTGACCCAGATCCCCCGCACATCGGACACCCGGGCGGTCACCTCGTACGAACCCGGACGCAGGTACGTCGTGGTGGTCGTGAGGGGCGCGGTCGTGTTGATCTTGTTCCCGAAGCTCCATTGGGCCTTCGTGCTGTTGATATCCGAGCCGGGGCCCGGGACGAGCGTGAAGGTGGCATTCGTGGGCGCCATGGAGGCAGTGAGTTGAACCTTGATCATCGCCGTGTCTTCGGGTAGTATGTCCACCGTGGTCGAGTTGGATGCTGAGTCCCCCGCCGTGTCCCCGACGGAGGCGGCGATCGTCAGGTTCCCGACGCTCGTCGCCGGGTACGTATGGTTGAGCGACGTGCCGGTGCCGGTGGTCCCATCGCCCCAGGACCAGGTGACCGGGGTAAAGTGGTTGTTCCCTCCAAAGACCGATGCCGTCGCATTCACCATGAAGGGGGCGTCCCCGGTCGTGGCGTTGAGGACGACCAGGATGGTGAGCGGGCTCGGTCCGGAGACCGTGACCTGCGTGGTGTTCACCGCGGAATTCCCTCCCGAATCGGTCACGGTGACCGTCAGGGTGTATGTCCCGGCCTTGGTGTAGGTATGCGTGGCCGAGGTCCCGGTGGCCGTGGTCCCGTCACCTAGATTCCAGGAAACGGTCGAATAGGTACCCGTGCCCCCCTTGATGGAGGCAAACGCCGTGACCGGCAGGGGAGCCGCTCCCCCCGTGACGTTCGTGCTCGCCACCACGGACAAGGGACTGCTCGCCCCGCCGGTCACGTTCACGTACGTGCTCGCCTGTCCCGTCCGACCGGAACTGTCCTTCACCGTCACCGTCGCCTTGTAGCTTCCCGCCACCGAGTAGCTGTGGCTCGCCGACATCCCGCTCCCGGTCGAGCCGTCGCCAAAGTCCCAGGTCCCGGTGTAGGGAGAGGTTCCCGAGGTCGTGGTCGCGGTGAACGCCACCGACAGCGGCGCCGCCCCGGACGTCGGGCTCCCGGTCACCTGCACCACCAGGGGGGGCAGCGAGGCAAGCACGGAGATCGCCACGGACTGGGTCGACTTCGCTCCGGAGGAATCCGTCACGATGAGCGTGGCGGAGTAGTTGCCGACCGAAGCGTACGTGTGGGAGGCGGCGGCCCCGGTCCCGCTCGAACCGTCCCCGTAGCTCCAGGAATAGGTGTACGGGGGAGCTCCGCCTGAACCCGAACCCGTGAAGGTGACGGAGAGGGGAGCGACCCCCGAGGTGGGGTTGGCGCTCGCCGAGGCCGTAAGTGCGGCGGCCGCGGAGGCCTTGATCTGGACCGACGCGGTCGAACTGGCCCCGGTCGTGTCCGTGACCGTTAGGACGGCGGTGTAGGAACCCGAGACCGTGTAGGTGTGGGAGGGGTTTTGGGTGGTGGAGGCCGCGCTCCCGTCCCCGAAGTTCCAGGAGTACGTGTAGGGGGAACTGCCCCCGGAGCCGGACCCGGTGAAGGTCACCGAGAGCGGAACGCTCCCGGAGGTCGGAGTGCCCGAGGCCACGGCCTGCGGAGGGGGAGC
>JAKAOF010000045.1 GCA_021823345.1 Thermoplasmata archaeon | reverse complement strand
GCTATGGCCGGCACGTTCCACGATTCCTGGGTCCTTACGAAAACGGCTTTCCGCGTGATCTGGGAGGACAAGGCGTTGCTCGCCTTCCCCGCGATCGCCGCCGCCGCCTACATTGGGATACTGATAGTGTTCGGTGCTGGTCTGTTCACCCTGTTCGTCTTCCAGCCGCTGAGCGGGGGCCCCTTCGTGCTCGCTGTCGCCGTCCTCGTGATCACGATGTACATTCTCCTGTGGGTCAACGGGGTCTACTTCACGGCCGCCCTCGTGGGAGCGGCCACCTTGAAGCTCAATGGGCACCAGGCCACGGTAATGGATGGTCTCCGGATCGCTTCCACCCATTGGAAGAAGATCCTGCTGTGGGCGATCATCTCGGGGATCGTCGGGCTCGCGATCCAGGCCATTTCCAGCCGGGTACGGGGCATCGGCGGGCTGATCATCCAGGTAGCGGCGGAGGCGACATGGGGCCTCATGACCTACTTCATCATGCCCGTGTTGCTGTATGAGAACCTCGGGGCGTGGGGCTCGCTCAAGCGATCCGCATCGCTCTACATCCACAACTTTGGTCGCACGTTCGTCTCCAACCTTGCCCTCGGTCTCGTTCTGGCCCTCCCGATGGTCGGAGCGTTCTTCTTGGGGATCTACGGGTTGTACCTGATGTCTTCCGTGTCCGTGATCCTCGGGTTCCTCGTCCTCGGGACGGCCGTGGCCGTCTTCTTGTTCGTCGCCCTTATGGGTGCGGCCGCGGAAGGGGTCCTCACGGCGGCACTCTATCGCTTCGCCACGACGGGCAAGATGATGGAGGACCTGGTGAGCCCCCAACACGTCCAGATGTTCCAAGGGAACGTCGTGAGCCAGCAGCGGTATGTGGCCGCCCCGCTCCCTTCAAGCCAGCCGCTTCCCTGAAACGGACGGCAAGAGCCGCTCGTACTGGTGGTGGAGCCACGGGGCGAGGGTCGCTACCTCTCCTTGGAACACCTTGATGTCACTCAGTTGGGATCGAAGGGCGGGAAGAAGCCGGGTCGAGAAGCTGGAGGCGTTCTCTCCGGCGGTTGGGGGCGGTGGCTCGGCTTGCCCCAGGAAACCCACGATGCAGTTTCCACTGCCTCCCGCGAGAAGGTACGGGAATACCCGGCCCGTTTGTACCAAGGTCTTCAGCAGTTCCCCCGGAGAGAAGTTGGACGGGGCGGAACCGGTGACGAAGAGCAACCGGTTGATGTCTCGACCTTCGAAGGAGGGGATGGGTCCGGGACCCAGTACGATCCGACGCGAGAGGCACCCTTTCTCGAAGAGGACCTGCTGGGACCTCCGCAGTCCGATCGTCCGGTGAAGATAGACGGGTTCCGTTCCCTGGGTCCGGGAGCCCACTTCCTCCAAGAGATCGCGGGCGAGCTCGCGGGAGGGAGCCGAGCCCGCCGCTCCTCCGATCGGGGTGCCCCGCGGATACCCTGCGGTCCCCATGCGGCCGCAGAGGTGGGCCCAGAGCCCTTCGTAGTCGAAATAGGCGGGGATCTCCCCGTTCATCGGGTCCGCCTGAACGAGGGTGGAGTCGCTGACGAGCTCCGGGTCTGACCACGTCTTCGCCAGGCGGTCGGCCTCTCCTCCCGGGCGGAAGAAGAAGGTCCCGAACACGCACCCAGGGGTCGCCCAGAGCGTCACGGTTCCCGGGAAGGAAGCGACGAGGCGTAGGTATTCCTCCGCCCGGTCCGCGAGGGGGCGGGACAGCCCAAAGCCCAATCGAGGATACCCCAGCCAGGCCGGGGAAGGCACGTAACGGTCCTGGATCCATCGAGCGCCGTACAGGTGACGACGGGAGTCATGGTACGCGGTGCGAGAAACCTCCGTTCTTTGGATGCGGTCGCTCTCTGCCGCGTCGGCGTGAGAGAGGAAGGCGAGCATGGTGAGCGCATCGCTCCTGGTGAGTGCGATCCCGGAGCCGGTGGATGGGGAATTCATGCTATAGCATGGCGTGCAGCCGGAGGCCCGGTTTTACTGCACATTCCCTTATATCGGCCCCGCCCGATAGAATGGTTCGAAAACGACGAGGCGAGCATGAAACCAGAGAATAGTCGACGAACCGGAACCGGATATTTGAGCTTTGTAGCCGCACTGACCGTGGCAGCCGCGATGCTGCTGGCCGTCCCTATGGCGTCGGCCGCGACGGCGAGTTCCCCCCCGCCCCCGCCCACGATCCCGCCCGGATCGGTCTCGGCCACATGGGCATACGGCAAGACCCTCAACTGGACCGGGAACGAGTTGCGGAGCTTCATCTCCAACAACTCCACGGTCACCCAGAACCTCTCCGAGTCGGGATCCGCGTCGATCGGGCTGGAAGTGATCTACATCCAGACGAACACCTCCAGTGGTGAAATGGTCCAGACCTACGAAGCCTTGACGGCTGTTGTCTCCGTCATGGCCACCTACTCGGCCACGAGCTCCTCGGGATACTCGGCGAGCGCGACCCTCAACTTCCAGGCGAACGGCTGGTACGTGGTGCAGGACTTCCTCAACTTCTCGAACTCCGCCCAGGTCATCATGTCGACCGGGAATTCCGCGACCGCCCTCGGCATCGAGAATGCGGCCACCCAGGTGTCCGCGAACCTGAATGCGGCGTTCTCGGCCTCCGCCTCGGATAGCTACGGCGTGACCAGCTCGTCCTACTCCGCGAACGGCACCCTGGCCGCGTCGGTCCTCGGCAACGCCAACGTGCAGTTCTCCCCGGCTCTGGGGATCATCCCCTTGAACGTGACCCCGGGCCAGAGCTGGACCTCCCAGAGCAACTACACGGATTCCGGAGCGCTCCAGGCCGCCTTCCACGAGTACTACAAGTACCCGGAGGCGATCGCAGGCTCGGTCAACGGGACCGGCCCGCAGTGCCCCCCCGGCACCCAACAACAGGGTCAGGACTGTGTTTACTCGAATGCGAGCAGTGGCTCGCTCGGAGTGACCGGGTCCGGGACCGCCTTCCTGTCGGGAACGGACCTCGGGACGGTCGTGCTGCCTACGCCCACGAGCGGTTCCACCCTTACCGCGCAGAAGCTCCAGGTTGACCTGAGCGGTGGGTGGGGATTCTCGGACGGGCTCATCCTGGTGCCCTCCTCGCTGTCCGGGGCTACCTCGGGCGGTGGTCTCGGCTCGACCCCGCTCTCCACCGTGCACGCGCTCTCCGCTCGGTCCCCGGCGGCGACGACCGGGAATTCGCTCTACTACCAGACGAACAACCCCTCGCACATCGGGGTGCTCGGATCCGACAGTGGAGCCATCGGTGGACAGGAGTTCTCGGCCACCCCGCAGACCCCACAGGTCGCGGAGCAGCAGGCCCAGAGCAACCTCAACTCCGCGACGGGATCGGGCGCCAACAACGCGGGCGGTCTCCCGGTGATTCTCATCCTGATGGTAGTGGTGGTGGCCGTGGTGGTCATCGCTGCCGCTGTCATCTGGACGGGACGGAAGCGCCGGCGCGTGCCTCCCTCGAACGCGAGCGGACAGCCGGGTGCCATGCCTGGGACCTATCTCCAGTCGCAGGCGCCTGCGCCTCCGGTATACCAGCAACCGCCCACGGCCCCTGGCCCCACGCCCCCCTCCCCGCCGAACGGGACGGGCCAGCGGGACCCGGTGGGACACTACTGGTAGACGACCGGGGAACCCAGCCCAGGGGGCAAGCTCCCGCTTGCCCCCTCCAACCTTTTCCTTCTTTCCTTTGTTGGAGCTGCTTCGCTAACGCGAACGAAGAATCTGCCTCCCCTCTTAGAAGCGAGGGGGCCGGGTCGGTCGCACCACTTTTCTCGATGGTCTCACCTCCCACAGGTCGCGTCGATGCCTATTCGCCTATCCCCGGCAAACGAGGCCCGCGTCGGTACCCGGTAGGAATCCTGCCGAGATGGCTCAGTTGAAGCTGACGCCCACGGTGACGATCCGGATATCGAACCCGTTCGCGGTGAGGGGCGCAACCACCCGCCAGGTGCTGAAACCGCTCTGTGGGGCAAAGATCGCCGTGGCCCCGGAAGAGGGGATCACATGGATCAGTGAGTCGAAGAACTCGAGCCACGCCATCGGGTAGAGCGTGGTGACATTGAGGAAGAACGGGCTCACGAGGAACGGCGCCTTCCCTTCGACCGACTGCGGGGAGTTCGTGTACGAGATCTGGCTTTCGCTGATCAGATGGGTCTCCACGCCGCTCACGGAACCCCCGCTACGGACCTGGGGATTCGACAGGACCAGTTGGATGATCGTCATGTTGAGCACGTATCCATTGGGCCCGGAGTTCACACTGATGAGCGGGGCTTCCGCCATGGAGGAGCTCAAGGGGCCGGTTCCCACCACCACCGCTCCCTCCTCGAACCCGATCGATTCGGAGGGGTAATACCGGTTGTTGAGCTGGTCGAAGATCCCGCTCAGGGCCGCCAATCCGAAGTTGTTCGAGTTCACGACCGTGAACGCACAGGCAATGAAGTGGGTGTCGTTCTCGAAATGGATGAACTCGTTCTTCACCGTGTTGTTATACCCCCACCAGGAGGCGTTCGAGGCGTTGGAGTTCGGGTTCCCGTAGGAGTTCACCCACGTCACATTGTCAAAGATGTTGTAGCCGGTCGGCGGATAGAAGAACTTGTCCGTGCTGGAAAGCGTCCCCGCCGGACAGAGCCCCCCCGTATATCCGACGAACGTGACATTGGCCGTGACTCCCGCCGCGGTCTTCTTGCTCCCTCCTCCGGTGATCGCTTGGTGGTAGGAGTCGTTCGTGCCGAAGATGTAGAAATTGACGTACTGGTGGTTACCTGAGTTTCCCGTCAGGTTCGCCCAGATGCTATCGTTGTTCCCCTCGATGATCACAATGGAGCTTCCGTTGTTGTTCCCCGCGCTCGTGATGAGGATCGCATCGTTGCTACCGGTCGCGTTGTAGATGACCTTGCACCCATTCCCGGTGATCTTGACACCCATCGTGGTATTGTTGCCGGCGATGTGCTTCTGGACCGGGGTGCCACCGAGGCAGTTCCCGGACTGGATGATGATGCCGCTCGCATTCACCCAGTTCTGAGGGATCGGGGTCACCGTTCCCATTTGGTAGGAGAAGTTCCCGACCGCGGAGGTGGTCGGGTCGGCGGTGAGGGTGCTCGAGGCGGGCAGGCCGAAGGGGGGCATGCCTTGACTCTGCATTGGGATCGGGGAGTTCATCATGAGGTGGTGGTTGGGATGGTTCGCCTCCTCGAGGATGTTCGCCCGGAGTTGCACGAAGGCATTCTCGGTCTGGAGAACGTGCTGTTGCTCCAGAAGGGCCATCTGCCCCGGGAGCGTGGTCACGAGATAGCTGTTGAGCGCCGCGATGAAGATGAGGATGATGAAGAGCACCGCAATGGCACTAGCGACGGCCCTCTTGCTCTCCAGACGCCGGCGACGCCGACCCCGCGCCCGGTTGCGGAAACGATGACCCATGAACAAATGTCCCGTGTATAGTGATAGACGTTGCAGGGATATTTGAAAGCTCCTTACGTCGGCGTGGGCCTCAGGGGTGACCACCGAGCTCCGGGTGGCTCTCCAAGAGCTGGGGCTTCGTGTACTTCCGGTTGACCCCGAAAGGAGTGAAGGGGCGGCCATTTCCGGTGTAGAACTTCGAGAAGTGCTCCACGTAGAGTAACCGGACGCCCTGGATCCCGGGCTCGATGACCCCGATGAGGATGTTGAAGACGGCCCCGATCGCCACGAGAACGATGGCAACCACCGCATAGCCGATACCATGGCTGATCACCCCGGGCCCGCTGCTCGTACCTAGAACCGCGATGGCATTGATGACGTAGGCCAGGATCACCGAAGCGAGGAGGATACCCACCAGCCGCGCGTAGGAGAGCACGTGGCTCATGATCGACGGGAGCTCGATCGCAGAGAGCGCCCCTTCGGTCGCCACCACCCCCAGGGCTCCCACGATCAGGAGGGCGAGGTAGATGTCGAAGTACTGCGAGTAGGCGATGAGCCAGGAGCCGGGATAGTGGTGCACGAGGGACAGACCGAGGAGCGTGATCCCCCAGGCGACCAGCATCCAGCAGATCTTGCCGAGCACGTGTTTCACATTGTGGTGGAAGTACTGGTTGATCGCACCGAAGATGAGCCCCAGCGTCACCATCCCCAACCCGATGTAGACCGAGGCGAGCAGGAGCTTCGCCACGTAGACCACCTGTCCCGGGATGCCGTTGTGCGGGGGGATGAGGTAGAAATCGAAGTGTCCCATCGTGAGTTGGCTCAGGGAGAAGCCGAAGTAGGAGTCGAACGCGATCCCGAAGGCGATGCCCACGATGCAGCCCGGCACGAAGGTCTTGGCCAGTTGTTTCAGCGCATGCGGGGGCACGATCTGCGTGACGAACTTACGGAGGAACTTTGGCGTCCACGTGGGACCGGCCTTGGGGTTCCCGATCCGCCAGATGAGCCAGACGCACACGGTCAAGATGAAGGCCGAGTAGCCCACGTCCCCCAGCATGAACCCGAAGAAGAACGGGAAGATGAGCGCAAAGACCAGGGTCGGGTCGATCTCGGAGTTCTGGGGAAGGGAATAGAACCGGATGAAGAACTCGTAGATGTTGAACCCCGTCGGGTTGCGCAGGAGGGTCGGCGCTCCCTCGTGTTCATCGGTCTCGATGAGCTGGTGCCGGTTCCCGGTCGCCTGCTGGAGCGCGGCCCGGAGGCGGGGGAGTTCCTTGGTCGGGATCCATCCTTCGAGGGCGAAGCTGGAGCGGCTGCGGCCCAGACGGCCCGCCACCTCGGCCTTGCGGGCCTCGATCAGGAGCTCCTCTTCGATCGGAAGGACCTTGGGATACCACTCGCGGGCGATCTCCATGAGGGCCGAGCGGATGAGTTCGAGCTCTCGGCCCGTCTCCTCCAGCCGCTGGGCGATCTGGCCGAGGGCCACTCGGGGGGTGCCCCGGAACTCCGATGGGATCGCATAGAGGCGGGCACCAAGCCGAGAGGTCAGCCGGGCGAAGGCCTCGGCATTCTCCCGGGGAACGATCACCACCAGTCGGACGTGCTTGCGGTCCTCGGACGTTTGGGGCGGTGAAAGGTAGGCGTCCTTGGAGAGGAAGCGGACCTCCCGTTCGAACTCAGGATAGTGTTCCCGCTCCACCGTCGTGAAGAAGCTGAAGATGCTACGGGCGAGGAGAATGCTAAGGTCCTCATTGAAGAACGTGAACTCCTCGAGCACTTTCTGCACATCGCGGAGGTTCTCCTGCCGCGTGATGAGCTCGTCCTCCTTTCGCTTGAGCTGGTGCACGCGATCGTCGATCGTGACCCCCTTGGTCGCTTCCAAGAGGGCTTGCGTGGAGGGAAAGTGCGAGCGTTCGGTGACCGGGACGGGGGGAAGTGCGGCGACCAGGGTCTTGAAACGTTGGGCTTCGGTCGCCACGGCGTGCTCGAGTTGCGCTCCCTTCTCGGCCGAGAAGTACGGGCTCAAGCCCTTGCTCACCGGCTCCACCTGGACCGTCTTGAGGTCGTGAAGCACCGAGAGCACTCGATCGCGGTCGTCGTTGAAGCCGATGACCACGATCTTCTTCATTCGGGCCGGGAGCAGCATGTTGGTTACCTCACCGAGAAGTGTTCGACTTGGGCTTTGCGTGGTGGAATTCCCCGAAAAGTACGTCCAGGATATCGGGGAAGAGCATCTCCACGTCGAGGAGGTTCAGCTGGGTGACCTTCGAGGCTTCGGAGCGGGCCGCGCCGACGATGCCCTCGGCCTCGGTCCGCGCTCGGGTCAGCCCTTCGGCTACCCTCGCCTCACGCATCCCTCGGGAGCGCAGGCGGTGCTCCTGAAGGGTCTTGACGGCGTGGGCCTTGACCTCTTCGAGGGCCTTCGTGGCCTCCGTCTTCGCCTGAGCAAGCCGGGTTTCCCCGGAATCTTCCGCATCCTTGAGATGCCGAAGGATCTCGAGCGATCCGTCTCCTGTGTTGCTGGGCACTTGCGTCGCCATCTACTTCGCTCCTGCGGCCTGCGCCGAATCCATCTTCTTCTTCACGGTCTTCAACATCGAAAAGCTATCCCGTTCCATCTCGTCGAAACGGAACTTGATGAAACGAGCGGTCTCCTTGAGGCGGGGGATGAGGACGTTCTCGATCGCGTTCGCCCGGCGCTTGGTCTTCTCGATCTCCTTGAGGAGTCGCCGCATCGCGTTCTCCTTCTCGGCGATCGCGAGCACGGACTGGTAGATGTCCTGGTATCGTCGCAGGGCCTCGTTCACGCTCGTCGGCAGCCCGACCAGGGTCTCGGCATCGTAGGGCGTGTATCCCGGACCGCTGATGGTCGGTGTCCGGACCCCCATGATGTTCTTCCCCTTCACCTTCAGCTTGGCCATCGCCGGGAGCATCATGGAGACGTTCTCCAGCCGGGTCGTGCCTTCCAGTCGCTCCGCCCTCCGCATCGACTCGAAGCCGAGCTCGAGCTTCCGCTGGAGCCCTCCACGCAGCTCGACCGCCTCCCGGGCGATCCGGAAGAACTCGACGATCAGCGCCGATCGCTTCAGCTTGAGCAGGTCCAGCCCTCGCTTGGAGAGGATGATACGGCGCCGGGTCCGTATCAACTCGAGGCGAGTGGGCCGAAGGGTCTCGAGGGCCATGATGTTCAGCTGTTGCCGGCACCACTCTGGCGATACTTCGCGATAAACTCGGGCTTGATCCGCTTGAGTTCCCGCTCCGGGAGCGCCGAAAGGATGTCCCAGCCCTTGTTCAGGGTGTCCTGGATCGTCCGTTCCTCCTCGTACCCTTGATTGACGAACTCCTTCTCGAACCGCTCCGCGATCTTGAGGTAGATCCGGTCGACCTCGCTCAGGGCCTCTTCACCGACGATGGCGGAGAGGGCACGCTGGTCCTTTCCGGTGGCGTAGCTAGCGAACAGTTGGTCCGCTACGCCACGGTGGTCCTCCCGTGTACGGGTCTTCCCGATCCCTTGGTTCATCAGCCGAGATAGGGACAGCAGCACATCGACCGGTGGGTAGACCCCCCGGCGCTGGAGGTCACGGGCCATGACGACCTGTCCTTCCGTGATGTACCCGGTAAGGTCCGGGATCGGGTGAGTGATATCGTCAGCGGGCATGGTGAGGATGGGCAGCTGGGTGATGGACCCGTGACGCCCCTTGATCTTCCCGGCCCGTTCGTAGATGGTGGCAAGGTCCGTGTACATGTAACCGGGGTAACCCCGCCGGCCCGGAACTTCTTCCCGCGCCGCCGAGATCTCACGGAGGGCTTCACAATAGTTGGTCATGTCCGTCAGGACGACCAGCACGTGCATCTCCCGCTCGTACGCAAGGAATTCCGCGGTCGTCAGGGCCATCCTTGGCGTGATGACCCGCTCCATGGACGGGTCCGAGGACAGGTTGAGGAACACGACCGTTCGCTCCAGGGCCCCGGTCCGTTCGAACTCGCTGACGAAGTAGTTGGCCTCCTCGCTCGTGATTCCCATGGCCCCGAACACGACCGCGAAGTTCTCCGAGGCCCCAAGCACCTTGGCCTGCCGAACGATCTGGGCGGCGAGGGCGTTGTGGGGTAGACCCGCCGCCGAGAAGATCGGGAGCTTCTGTCCGCGGACCAACGTGTTCATCCCGTCGATGTTGGACATCCCGGTCTGAATGAATTCGCTCGGTTCTTCCCGAGAGTAGGGGTTCATGGCATTCCCGACGATCTCCAGCCGCGTCTTGGAGACGATGCGCGCCCCGCCATCCCGCGGCTGTCCGAGCCCATCAAAGACTCGCCCGAGCATCTCATCCGAGACGCCCAGCCGGGCGACCTCACCGGTGAATCGGACGGAGGTCGCGTTGACGTTCATCCCCATCGTGGGGCCGAACACCTGCACGATGGCGAGACCGCGGCGGGATTCCAGGATCTGTCCCCGCCGAGTGGCCCCGTCGGGCATGGTGATCTCGACGATCTCCCCGTAGGCGGCATTGTCGACGCCCTCCACGAACAGGAGCGGGCCCGCGATACGCTCGATCGTCCGGTAGTCAACCGGAAGCGGCGCCGCCGGGTTCGAAGACGTGCTCATGCTACCTCCCCTCCTTTGAGGTCGGAGAACGCGGTCAGCATCTCTTGGTGGATATCCTCGAACGGTTGGAGCCCGTTCTTCTCGCTCGTGGTCTTCATGCGTGCAAGTTTCTCCCGGACGGGGAGCTGGACGATCCTGGCCAACGGAACGCCGCGGTCGATCGCGTCGCGCTCGAGCTCGCCGAACTTGAGGATGTTCCGCAACATGAGATACTGCTTCTGGATGGACGAGTAGGTGTCCACGTCATCGTAGGCGCTCTGCTGGAGATAGTCCTCCCGGACCATCCGGGCCACGTCCAGCACCCCCTTCTCCCGTTCCGGGAGGGCATCGGACCCGACGAGCTGCACGATCTCTTGGAGCTCGGCCTCCTTCTGCAGGAGTTCCATCGCCTCGTTCCGCATCCCGATCCACGCCTTGGAGACCTTCTCGTTGTACCAGTCGCTCAGGTCGTTCATGTAGAGCGAGTAGCTGGTCAGCCAGTTGATGGAGGGGAAGTGACGGCGGTTGGCGAGCGATGCGTCCAGGGCCCAGAAGACCCGCGTCACACGCAGGGTGTTCTGGCTCACGGGTTCCGAAGTGTCGCCCCCCGGGGGACTCACGGCACCAATGACCGAGACGGATCCTTCCTTGTCCTCCGAACCGATCACGACGACCTTGCCGGACCTCTCGTAGAATTCGGCGAGCCTGCGGCCGAGGTAAGCGGGATATCCCTCCTCTCCCGGCATCTCTTCGAGTCGCCCGGAGATTTCCCGGAGCGCCTCTGCCCACCGACTGGTGGAATCGGCCATGAGCGCCACATCGTACCCCATGTCCCGGTAGTACTCTGCGATCGTGATCCCGGTGTAGATGCTCGCTTCACGAGCCGCCACCGGCATGTTCGAGGTGTTCGCGATGAGGATGGTCCGTTCCATGAGGGGCCGCTTCGACTTCGGGTCCTCGAGCTTCGGGAACTCCGTGAGCACCTCCGTCATCTCGTTCCCCCGTTCTCCACAACCCACGTACACGACCACGTCGGCTTCCGCCCATTTCGCGAGCTGCTGCTGCGTGACCGTCTTGCCGGACCCGAAGGGACCCGGGATGGCCGCCGTGCCCCCCTTGGCCACGGGGAAGAACCCATCGATGACCCGCTGCCCCGTGATGAGCGGCGTCTTGGGGGGGAGCTTGCGCTTCACGGGTCGCTGCACCCGCACTTGCCAGCGTTGGGTGAGCGTGAGCGGGATCTCTCGGCCATCGTCGGTCCGAAGCTTCCCGATCTGGTCGCGAATCGTGAAGTCCCCTCCTCTCAGGTCAAGGAGGATGCCCGTGATCCCCGGGGGCACCATGATCTTGTGCACGATGAGCGGGGTCTCGTCGACCATGCCCAGGATGTCGCCACCCGATACGCGCTCCCCGGTCTTGCGGCTCGGGGCAAAGGACCACTTCTTGGTCTCGTCCAGCGGTGCCGCGACAAAGCCTCGGGCGATGAAGTCCCCGCCCTGCTTCTTCAAGATGTCAAGTGGGCGTTGCACCCCGTCGTAGATCGAGGTCAACAGACCCGGCCCGAGCTCCACGGACAACGCTTCACCAGTGTTGTCCACCTTGTCGCCCGGTCGCATCCCGGTAGTGTCTTCGTAAACTTGAATGGTGGCCTGGCCCCCGATGATCCGGATGATCTCCCCCACCAGTCCGAGGTCCCCTACGCGGACCACGTCGAACATCTTGGCCCCTTCGAGGCCCTCTGCGATGACGACCGGTCCGGAGACCTTCGCCACTCGCCCCGACAACCTTCCGTCCGCGTCTCTTCCTGGAACCGCTGCTCCCTTCATTTTCGTCTCAGTGCACCATGCTGGTGGAACTCAAGTTGTCAATCGAAATTCCCAGTACCCGCTTGGCGAGCGCGTTCACGCTTTCGCCCCCTTCTTCCTCGCTTCCCGGGGTGGGAAGGAAGACGACCAGGGGTTCGAGCGTCCGCTCGAGCGTAGTACGGGATTGAGTGGAAAGATGTCGGCGCAGTTCTTGGCTGGCCAGGATCATGCTGTACTTCCCACTCTCCACGAGCTTCCCGAGATCGCGGGCGCCTTGCACTCCCGTGGAGATGAAGGTCTCGTCGAATCCGATCAGGCGCATGCCCATCGCAAGCTCTCGCTCGCCGATGACCGCCACCGGTTTCCTCTCGTCGTGCATTCCCCGATTCTACCGCGGGTCTCGAGGAAACATAAGACTATTTAACTTGCCACAGAGGAAGGGTTTCCACTCCGTGAAATCCTGCCCCGGCCGCGACGTTCCAAGGGGGGTGTGGGGGATCGCCCGCCCGCACGTTCACCGTCCCCCTAGGTCCTGAGTGTTGTTCGACCCATACTACATCGGGGAATGGCCTTTCCCTGTCCCGGAGGGAAGCATCGACCCCGTTAGCGGGCACGGTGATGGCCCGTCCGGGGCGTGTGGACCGGTGGTCGGTGCCTCGCGAGCGGTGCGGAGGACCCCCGACAGCGCCACCGAGTTGGCGCGCTTAAATAGGTCTCTGACTACCCATCTAAAGCCTATGAACTAGGGCCTTGAGGAAGGACCAGAAGAGGTAAGGAGAGGGAAATGGCGAAGGCACAATACATTCGATTTGAAACACCGGAAGAGTTGGCGGAGAAGGCCTTGCAGTTGGCCCAAGGGGCGCACCTGAAGGGCAAGCTTCGCGTAGGGACGAACGAGGTCACCAAGTCCTCCGAGCGCTCTGAAGCCAAGCTCGTGATCATGGCCGAGGACGTGGACCCGCCCGAGATCCTCATCCATATCCCCATGCTTTGTGAAGAGAAGCGGATCCCTTACCTCTACGTTCAGAAGAAGCAGCGGCTGGGTCAGGCTGTCGGGCTCAACAAGCAGGCCGCCTCCGTGGCCATTGTGGAACCCGGTGAGGGAAACTCTCCCTTGTTCGAAGAGATCGTTCGCGCCATTCCGGGCCTGAAGAAGTAGTCAAGGTAACCCCGTGCCGGAAGATACGAGCGCTCCCGCAGAAGTGGTCGAACTGGTCGGCAGGACCGGTATGGCTGGCGAAGCGACGCAGGTGAAGGTACGAGTGCTCTCCGGTCAAGACCGGGGCAAGGTCATCACCCGCAACGTCATGGGCCCGATTCGGATCGGGGACATTGTCATTCTACGAGAAACGGCCCGGGAAGCGCGCAAGCTCTCCGTCCGTTAGAGGTAATCCATGGTCGTACGTCGCTCGTGCTCATTCTGTTCTGGAGATATCGAACCGGGAACCGGCACCATGTTCGTCCGCCGGGATGGGGCCGTTCTCTACTTTTGCTCTGCCGTGTGCCGGAAAGACCTCCTCGTCCTCGGACGAGTGGGACACCGGTTGAAGTGGACCCGCGCCTACGC
>JAKAOF010000044.1 GCA_021823345.1 Thermoplasmata archaeon | reverse complement strand
GGGCCCTTGTCGGCGAGAAGTTACACCAGGTACTGACCCTCAGGGGGCGGTGGGGAAAGCCCAGTGAGCTCCATGTCCAACTTCGTCACTTCCTCGTGAGCCCACTTCCGATGGGCCCGAGCGCGGCGGGCCCGCCCCCCATACGGTAGCGTGTCCTTACCATCGGGCCTTGCTCGCCTCCGAGCGGGGGTGCCAATGTCAGGATAAGGCGTGGAAACACCCCGGCGCTTTCACGCCGGGGCGGCCAGGTCGAGGTAGTAAGCCCCATTCTGTTTCAGGCAGCATTCGACTTCGCACCTATCTCGGCGGTCGCACGACGCAGCTCATCCCGCCGCAACCGGCTTGCTCCTGGGAGTCGGCCGTTTCACCATCTCCGCAGGGATCCTCCTCGGCACCGATCCCGATTCCCCGTGCCCTGCGGCTGTGTCGTTTCTGCTCCGTTGCTCCGGCTCTCACCGGGCGGGCTTGCGCCCGCCCCCACGCGTCCTCGGAGTGGGGACTTTCCTCAGCAACCTGAACTTTGCAGTCCGTGGTCACCGTCAGCTGCCCACCTCCTCCTGGCGTCACCTCCCAAACCCCGGGGGTTTAAGTAATTGCTATCCCGCAGCGGCCAAGGAGAACCAGGGCAAGCCTCTTCCCGGTCCCCACTTCCGCGGAGACGGAGCCTCGATGGAAGAACACCCGCGCAAGCACATCCTCGCCTACACGAGCCTGGGGCATTTCGTGAACGATGGCAACAACTTCTTCCTGCCCGTGATCGCCGCCATCCTCACGGCCCAACGGGGGTATTCTGCGATCGAGATCGTAGCGACATTCTCCGTCTTCTATGCCTCCGTCTCGCTGATGAGCCCCTACGTCGGCCGCCTGGCCGACGTGACGGGCAAGCCCGAGATGCTCCTTTCCGTCGGCTCGGTGATCATGGGACTCGGGCTGGTGGGATTCTATTTCGTGTTAGCCGGACTGGGGGGCACTGCCGGGTTCGCCCTCACCCTCGTCTCCGCCTTCCTCATGGGTTTCGGGGGGGCATTCTACCACCCGCTGGGTGCGACCATCCTGCAGAAGAACTGGGGCCCAGATGGACTGGGGATGGCCCTAGGGATCAACGGCGCCATGGGAAGCCTGGGCCGGGCCGTCTACCCGCTCATCTACTACTTCGCCGCCCTCTTCCTCCTCTCCGGAAGCTACCTGCTGGCCTTCGCCGCCATCTCCTTCGCCAGCGGCCTCGTCATACTTGAGGCGGCGCGGTACGTCCGCGGGCGGCAGGCGGTGCGCTCCCCGGCCGCTCCCAAGGCGGCCCGCGAGGCGCTCACCCGAGGCATCATGCTCCTGACCGTCCTGACGCTGGTCCGCTTCCTCGCCACCCAGGGGATCATCGCCTGGCTCCCCACCTACATGCTCATATCGCACTCCGTTCCAGATGCGTCGGTCCTTGGGCTCTATGTGACCCTCATCTACGCAGGGGGCATCTTCGGACAGCCCTTCTTCGGGTACCTGACTCGGACGATGGACAGTCGCTGGCTCTTTGGGGGGAGCACGGGAGCCACCATGCTGGTCGTCCTCGCGTACCTTCTGGTCCCGGGTCCATTCGGTCTCGTCGCCCTGTTCTTGATCGGGTTCTTCGCCTTTAGCGCATTCCCCATGCTCATGATCCTCTCGAAAGGGTACGTGGACGAATCCTCCAGTTCCTTCGCCAATTCCCTCGTCTTTGGCCTGGGCAGTGGAGCGGGGAACACGCTCGGTCCCCTCATTGTCGGACTCTTCGCTGCCGGAGGCTATGGCTACCTTGACCTCGGGTTCTACGGGATGATCGTGGTCGGGATCGCTTCGGCCGCCTCCATGGCGCTCCTACCTCCGGCCGGTCGGGGCGCCAAGGCGCCGCTCTTCCACTGAGCGGGCCGATCTCCCGGCCCGCCCGGTGTCGCTCATTCGACGTTCGGATGAGGGGGAGCGTCCAATTTTGCCCCCTCGCTGGGAAAAATGCGTGGTCGGAGGCGTAGCACCACGCGAACCAGGGTGAGCAGGACGGGTACTTCGACGAGCGGTCCGATCACGGCCGCAAAGGCCTCCCCGGACCCGATCCCGAACACCGAGACCGCCACGGCGATGGCCAATTCGAAGTTGTTGCTTGCGGCGGTGAATGAAAGGGCGGCCGACCGTTCGTAGTCCGCCCCCACGCGGCGCGACATCCCCAGGGAGACGAAGAACATGAGGAGGAAGTAGAGGACCAGGGGTACGGCCACCTCCACCACCTCGAGAGGAAGCCGCACGATGGTCCCTCCCTTTAGGGAGAACATCACCACGATGGTGAACAGGAGCGCGATCAGCGTCAGCGGGGAGATCCGGGGTACGAACTCACGGTCGTACCACTCTGAGCCCTTGACACGCCGCAGTCCCCAGCTCGTAAGCCCGCCAGCAACGAAGGGAATCCCGAGGTAGATCGCGGCGCTCTCGGCCACCTGGAGGATCGTCACGTGGACCACCAACCCGGTCATCCCGAGGAAGGTGGGAAGTACCGTCACGAAGATGTAAGCGTACACGGAGAAGAAGAGCACCTGGAACACGGAGTTCAGCGCCACGAGCCCGGCGGCGTACTCGCGATCCCCGCAGGCGAGGTCGTTCCAGACGATCACCATGGCGATGCAGCGGGCCAGACCGATGAGGATCACTCCGGCCATGAAATCCGGTTGGCCCCGGAGGAAGATCACGGCCAGGACGAACATGAGGACGGGTCCAACCAGCCAGTTCTGGAGGAGCGAGAGACCGAACAACCGACGGTCGAGGAAGATCCGGCCGAGCTTCTCGAACCGCACCCGGGCAAGCGGGGGATACATCATCACGATGAGCCCGATCGCGAGCGGGATGCTGGTGGTACCCACCTCGAACTGTCCAACGAGGGAGGAGATGCCAGGGAGGAAATAGCCGAGGCCGACCCCCACCCCCATGGCGATCAAGATCCATACCGTGAGGTATTGGTCCAGGAACGAAAGCTGCGGTTCGCTTCTCATGGAGGGGACGAGCGAGCTCGGGCGAGGCGCTGGGTGAGGTCCTCCACCCTACGACGCAGCGTGTCCCGGACGCCGCGGAAACCGGCGTCATCCATGGTCGACGGGTCCGGAATGCCCCAATCCTCGACGTCGCTCTCCCGCAGCCGCGCGGGGCAGCTCGCCTTGTCGAGGCACCCCATCGTGACCATGACCTCGGCCCGGAGCAACATCTCCCGGTCGAGGCCCCGAGGGGGATGCCCAGGAAGTTCGAGCCCGATCTCCCTCAGCATCGGGCCCGTTCGGGGATTGGGTCGATGCGCGGGCTCCGTGCCGGCGGAGAGGGCGGTCCAACCCGCCGGGGGATGCTGGTTGAACATGGCTTCCGCCATCAGGGACCGGCAGGCGTTCTCCACGCACACGAAGAGCACTACCTTGGAGGGGACGGTGGAGGTCATACGTCGTATCGAGGAGTACGACCGGGGCGGTCTAATAAGGGACCGCTACGTACGCCCGTAGTGAACCATCGGGGTCCATGAAGCTCGTATGCGCCTGTCCTCCAGCAGGAATGATCGACGTCGCGGGGACCAAATGGGGCCTGTGCGTCCTCACGCTCCTCGGGCAGTTCGGACCGATGCGTTACCGGGATTTCCACCGGGCCCTCCCGAACGTCGGTCCGGCGACTCTCAGTGCCACCCTCCGTGCGCTGGAACGGTCCGGGCTCATCGACCACCATACCCCGGACGGGACGCTCTATCAACTGACGCCCCCGGGGGATTCCCTCTACCTCGCCATCCGTCCCTGGTCGGGACGGTACCCTCCCCTCGCTTGAGACCCTGTCGATCGCACGGCCGACAAACCTTACATCCCTCGGTGCAACTCCGCCATTGATGCCGAAATCCCGCGATCCCCCCCGATATGACTTCCACGCGCACACCTACCTCACCGACGGACGGGTCTCCGCCACGGACATGTGGACCTCCTCCCGGGCATTGGGCCACCGGGCGCTGGCGATCACGGACCATATCGGCATCGAGGATCCGACCCCCCTCCTGCGACACCTCCTGCAAGAGGCCGAAGCCTGGGTGGGGACCGACCTCACCACGATCGTCGGTGTCGAGATCACGAAGGCTCCCCCGGGAAGGATCGCGGAGGTGGCGCGCCGGGCGCGGAAACTGGGGGCGGAGATCGTGATCGTCCATGGTGAGACCGTCGCCGAGGTGGTCCCGGAAGGGACCAACCATGCCGCCATCGCCTCCGGCGAGGTCGACCTTCTCGCTCACCCGGGGCTCCTTTCAGAAAAGGATGCCGAGCTCGCGGCGAGGAATGGAGTGATCCTCGAGGTCACCGGCCGGAAGGCCCACTGCTACACGAACGGGCACGTGGCGAGGCTCGCGCTGGAGGCCGGGGCCACGGTTGTCGTGGACTCCGACGCCCACGCCCCGGATGAGCTCCTGACTCGGGCCGTCGCCGAACGAGTGGCCCGGGGGGCGGGCCTGCGCACCGCGGACGTGTTGAAAGCGATCGAGTCCGCCCCTCAATCGCTCCTGAAGAAGCTCGGGAAGTTGTAGTCGCCCATGCCCTGGGCCGGACCCCTCCTCGTCTTTCTGGCTGCGGGTACCCCCCTCTTGGCCGCGTTCGTCATCGATATGCTGATCGGCGACCCGAAGGAGGGAAGCGGGATCGAGAGGATCTACCCGCCCGTCCTTTTGGGCAGGCTGGGCCTCGGACTGTCCGAGTCGATCCCGCGGAAAGGCACTCCCCGTAAGGAACGGGCCCTCGGAGCCTTGGTCTGGGGGGTCGTGGTCGGCATTGGTCTCCTCTTGAGCCTCCTCTTCGTCCTCTACGCTGGGCCCGCCCTCCGGACCCTCGTCACCCCAACCTCCTGGTCCGGGGAATCCGCCATGTCGTTCGCCGCGATGGCCGTCCTCGCGGCCCTCTACCTCGTATGGCTGAAGAGCCTCTTCACCATGCGGGGGCTGCTCTCGTTCTGTCTGCGTCCCCTCGGGAAGCCCTTGGAGGAAAAGCGGGCATTGACCGCCCGCGTCGTCAACCGGGAAACCCGAGAGCTTCCGGAGGGGCTCCTCCACTCGGCCCTGGTCGAATCCCTGGCCGAGAATACGACGGATAGCGTGGTTTCCCCCCTGCTCTACTACGCCTTCCTCGGGCTCCCGGGCGCCGTACTCTACCGGACCGTGAACACGCTCGATGCCCTCTTGGGGCACACGGACCCTCGATGGATCAACGTAGGGGCCGTGGCGGCCCGGGTGGATCACTGGATGAATCTCCCTGGCGACCGGCTCTCCGGAGCGTTCCTTGGGGGGGCGGGACACCCCCCGGTCACCCTTCAAGGCGGCACCCGGGAGGTACCGGCCAGCATCCGGTCCCTATCGAGCGCGCTCACGGTTCGCCTGGAGAAGACCGGTTGCTACACTGTAGGGGCCGAACGGGCGTTTCCCACGGAGGAGGATGTGCGGAGGGCCGCCCGAAAGGTCCAAAAGGCCGGCTACCTCACCTTGGCCGTCACGCTGGTGATCATGGGAGGGTTGGCAGTTGTCGGTTGGACGTTCTTCCTCTAGCTCGGCTCGCCGGCACCGTTGGGTTCCCGAACCCGCGGTCGACCCGGATGTGATCCCCGACGCGAGCCACGGGGGCGTTCCCCCGGGCCGTTACGGTGAGCAGGTCGTCGACCTTTCGCTATCCACGAACCCGTTCGGTCCCCCTCCCTTCCTCTCCGAGATCTTGGCGGACGCGGGGCGCGATGCCACGCGGTATCCCGACCGGTCCCAAAAGGACCTTTGCGCGTGGATCGAGGAAGAACGGGGGCTCGACTCGGGATGGGTGGTGGCGGCGGGGAGCGCTTCGGAGCTGCTGCGCGCGGTCATCACGGGATTCGGGACAGGAAGGAACCTCCTGCTTCCCCGGTTCACGTACGAGGAGTACCAACGGATCGGTCTTCTGTCCCGGGCCCGCGTCGGGAGGGTCCCCATGCCCGATTTCCACTTTCCCCCTTCGACCGCCGCGAAGCATGTGCAGGAAGAATCGATGGTCCTGCTCCCCAATCCGGGCACCCCCTTTGCCCACTACCTTTCTCCCAAGGAATTCCAACCCCTGGTGGAGGCGGTCGAACGGCGACACGCCATCCTCGTGGTGGACGAGAGCTATCTTCCGTTCGTACGGGGGGGGAAGTCCATGGCCGGGGTCAGTCCCTCCATTGTCACGGTGTCCTCCTGGTCCAAGGTGCTCGGAACACCGGGGATCCCGTTCGGGCACGCGAGCGGCCATCCGGCCGTGTTGAAGGGGATCAAGGCCCAACTCCTGCCCTGGTCGGTCGGGGCCGTCAACCGGAGCTTGGCCGTCCGGGCCCTCGCCACCGAGGGCAAATGGAGGGCGGATTCCCTCGCCCAGGTGGCGGCGCTCAGCGAAGAGGTTCGCAAGCGATTGCACGCGACCACCCGCGCCAACTACTTTGCGGTGGAGAGCGTTTCCGCCCGGAAGCTCACCCAAGACCTCCTGAAACGGGGCTTTGCCGTCCGTGACCTCACCGCCCTCGGCCTCCCCCGGCACATCCGCTTTGGAGTCCGGACCCCGGAAGAGACCCGCCGGTTCCTCGATGTCCTCGAAGAACTCCTGGGTAAGGTACGCGCCGAGTGAGACCCCCCTTTCAGAACCGGAAGGGCATGGTCCCACGGAAATCGTAAGGGGGAGGCGATCGGTACTCGAGGAGGCTCAGAGGTACCGGGCCATCTGGTAACCGTTCTCGCCGTCGGAATAGTAGTTCCGGAGCAGATCGGCCATGGTGAATCCGAACCGGTTGTAGAACCGGATGGCGTTCGCGTTCCCCACCCGTACCTCGAGGGTCACCCGTCGCAGGCCCTTCACCCGGCATCGGTTGAAGAAAGTGCTCATGAGCGCACTGCCGACGCCCCGGCGGCGCCAGGCCCCCTCCACGGCGAACATCAGGACCCGACCTTCCCCAGGGATCTGGCTCACGCCCAGAAGGAAGCCTTGCACCGCCCCATCCCGGTCCACTCCCACGATGTACCCTTCGGGCCACTCGCGGCTCAAGGAGAGGTAGAGCGAGGGGTCGTAGTGCTCGTTCAGCGCTTCGGCGGTGATCTGAGCCACCCGGGGGACGTCCGCCGGGTGGAAATTCCGGAGGTAGAGGTTCTCGCTGACCTTGAAATAGATACTCTCCTGCGAGGGAGACTGCGCGGCGTCAGCGATACATCTCACCCCCGGTCTCCTCGACCAACTTCTTGAGGGAGGACTTCTGGGTCGTGATGTTCTCCCGCATCACCTTCTCGATCTGCGTGGCCTTCTGGCGAAGGGGGGTGGTATCGATCACGAGGAGCGGGACGAGCGGGTTCGCCGCCTCGAGGAGCATCGCCGCGGCATTGGCATCGGGGAACTCCTTGTGCGCCTGCGTGACGAGGCAGAACACGGGGACCTTCCGACCGATGCTGCTGAGGAGCATCGCCCCCGTGAACCCGGTGATGAGTCCGTTCGCCCGTTGGAACCCGTGCCGGTCGAAGACGCCCAGGGCCGCCTTGTTCGCCATTGCCACGACGTTCGCTTCGCGGTCCTCCTTGGTGGGGTGGCCCTCCAGGACCACGGTGCTGGTCACTTCGTTCTCCTCGGCCCAATCCAAGATGGCCCCGGCGATCGGCGCCAGTGCCTCGACCGGGGGTTGGATGTCGGAAAGAAGCACGACGAGCTGGTCACACTTCCCGTCAATGCCGCAGACGGTCTTCGTAGTGTAAAGTCGGATGGGGGGCTCGACCAGGCCGTCCTCCATGACGACCGTGGGGGGGAGATTGTCCGTGACCATGTACCCGAACCGCTTCATCCCGAGGGAGTGGGTGAGGTAGCTCGCGGCGATCGAACCCACCAGGCCGAAGGTAGGGAACCCTACGAGGAGCATGGACCCCTTGACCGAAACGTTCCCCGTCCGAACGAACCGTACCGCGGGCTCCGAGTCCTGCACCATCACCGAACTTAGAGCGGGGCGGAGTTAATAGAATTGCGCCACTCGCCTGCTCATGTCCAGTACGACAATTATTCACCCCCACCGAGGGAGGGAGTCCAAGGAGGGGTCCGTGGGAAGCATTTCGGGGAGGGGGCGGTAAGGGGGGAGTTCTCTTCCGGCAGGTCCATGACCAAGCTCACGGACCGGAAGTACGCCTATCTGATCTGTCCAACCCGGGCCAACAGAATCTATCCCTGGGAACCCGCGGGACAGCTGATCGCCTGGTGAGAAGACTCGATGGTACGCTTCGGCGGATCGAGTTGGGCTCCGACAGGACCCTCATTGCGTCCGGCCCCATGATCGCGCTTGCCCGGTTAGGTGTCATCGGAATGGCGACCGGATGCGTCGCCCGTACCTTGTTGGTCAGGACCGCGATCGTTGAAGGGGAGACCATCACGACGGACCGCGTGGAAGTGGGGGCCATGGAGAGGGACACCCCCCTCGTTTTCTGCGGGAAGCCAAGAGAAGCTCTCCTCCAATCCCCTATGCTCCCTTCGCCGCAGATATCACTCTGCAGTATTGGTGGTCGCGCATAACGTTGAGCGCCCGTAACTGCTCCCGGAAGACACTGATCCCCTCGAGGTGGCCCCGAACGGTGTCCATCACGGACCTTCCCCTGGAGCCATCGGGGCGAGTGCGCCGGGCCCCCTCACCGGCGCCGAGCGCTCCCAGGAGGAGCTTCTCTCCGTCCGTGGCGTATAGGAAAGGATAGGCGTGACTTTCCCCGGCAAGGCGTTCGAAGAGGTCCACCGAGCGGGTTCCCGAACGGGTCCTCCCGGCGACGAAGATCACGTCTGTCGCTCCCGCCCCGGCCAACGCTGGAAGTCCAGTGACTGACGGGAAGACCCGCCACTGTACCCAACTCCTCTGGAGAAGTTTTCGCTGCGAGCGCGGCAGGAGGTGCGGGGCAACGATCCGAGGATTGTCGCCCGCACCGGAAGAGGGAGTGCTCCCGCATATCATCTGGTGTGCGGACTCGCCGTCCGACGGTCGGAACCTTCCGCCGAAGAATGTCTCAGATACCGGGCCACCGAGTGGCCGGGGGTATCCGTTCAGGCCTTGTTCATGGTGGAGCTTCTTCCAGGCTCCCTCAAAATCGAAGTAGCAGGGAACGGTCGATTGCTCGATGTTCGCCGTGATGTAGAACACGCTTCCCCCCGCATGGTTCGCGGTCTTTTCCACCGAACGGGCGGAAGCTTCCGCCGAGCGGTGGAGCAGCACCCCGAGCACGATGTGGCGACCCGACCAGACCACGACGCTCGCAGGGTCCTCGAAGATAGCTTGAGCGGTTTGGGACAAGTTCTCTGCGTACGGGACCGCCAAGAGGAGAGTGGCCATGGGGAATCCGAAGGTGGGGGGATGGGGGAGGTAGCAGTCCGAGACCAGCCCACGGTCGTAGAGCCGTTTCCGAGCGGCTTGGTAGGTGGTCCGGGACAGCCCGGATCGTCGGATACGGGAAGCGTCGGACCCCGGATCGGTCTCGAAGAGGACGCTCATCACCCGCGCCTCGGCACGGGTGACCGGCCGTCCCAATCCGTTTCCCTGCTCCATAGTTGCTGTCGGTCGAACCGTCCAGTGCAGTCCATTCCACGGCTGCAGTATCGGGCTTTAATGCCGGCACACTATCAAGCTTCGCCACTCAAGTCGGTTTGGTCGTTGTGCGAAGGGGAACGACGGGTCCTAGATCATGTCCTCGAGCGGATCGTCCTCCGGTGGTGTGGACTTCGGGGAGGGAAAGCTTGAGGGGGACTTCGGAGGATGCGCCACCGCGTCCCGAAAGGCCCCGTGCGGGCTCAGCTGGATACTGGTCCTCGAGATGGCTGGGGAACCCACAAGGCTCTCCCGGTCCTTTCTGCGCAGGTACTGCACGGTGGCGAGGGCCAAGAGGAGGCCGGTGGCAATCGCCGCGATGACCACTGCGGTCCAGTCCGAGAACGAAAGTCCCAGGGGGGTGCTAGAACCTCCTCCCTTGGGGGTCGAGGGCGGCTGGATGGTGACCGTCTGCGAGACCGTGAAGGACTGCCGGGAGGAGTCCGTGACCAGAACGCTGATCCGGACCGTGCCGCTGGTCTGCGGAGTGCACTGGATTGTGGAAGCGTTCGCCGAGGGGCAGCCGGTGGGAAGGCCGAGGTAGAGGTAAGTAAACGGAGAGAAGCCCCCCACCACATTCGTGGTTACGGTCATGGGAGCACCCGCAATCACTGGGCTGGGGGAGATCAAGAGCGTCGCCGACAAGGGCGGGGGAGGGGAGGGAGGGTAGACCGTAAGATTCGTCGACGACGAGGACGTTCCCCCCTTGGCATCCGTCACCAAGACGGTGGTGAGGAACGAACCGGAGACGCTCGGAATGCATGATAGGATAGGGGCGCTGACCGACACGCAACCGACCGGGAGGCCCGAATAACGGTAGGTGTAGGGCGCAGTTCCTCCCGTGACCACGGTGGCGAATCGGGCCGTTCCCCCCACGGGAATGCTCGTGGGGTTCACGGTCAGTACCACACTCACGGGAGAGATGCCCGGGACCACGCCGAGAAGTAGGCTGGAGGTTGCGCTGTGGCCGACTGTGTCGTTGGTCCAAACTTCCACGGTGTAGTTGCCCATCGCTGACGGCGTGCAACTAATGCGGCTCGAATCTACCGATAGGCAGCCCGATGGAAGGCCCGCGTAGGCATAGCTCAGAGCTCCCACCCCACCGGAAACCGTGACATTGATGGTTACGCTCATCCCGAGCGAGACCGGATCCGGAGTGGCTTGGAACGATGCAATCGAAGGGGGGGTAAAGGGTACCGGGATGACCGAAAGGTTCCCAGAAAGCTGGTTTGCGACAAAGAGGTCCGGTCCCGAACTGGCGTAAGCGATTCCATAGGGTCCGTCTCCCACCGTGACGGCTCCAAGCACGTTCTCGGTGGACCCCGAGATCTCGCTCACTTCGTTCGAACCGTAGTCCGTAACATAGATGTTGCCGTTGTCAGGGTCGGTGGTCACCTGGTACGGTGTAGACCCAACAGGGATGTTCGCGACCACCGTGAGAGTGTTGCCGGAAACGACGCTCACGTTGCCGGTGTGCTCGTTCACCACGTACACATTGCCATTCACGGGGTCGTAGGACACTCCGAAGGGTCCGCTCCACAAGGTGTTCGACCCTACCGAAATGGTGGCGATGACGGAGTTCGTGGTGCCAGAGATCACGCTCACGCTGTCGCCTCCGGCGGCGGACCCCGCGCCATGGTTCGCAACGAACAGGTCCCCGGTGGCGGTGTCCAGGGCGATGCCGTAGGGCCCGACCCCGGCGCCGATAGCCCCCATCGAAGCATGAGTGCTGGACGATAAGACTGAAACATTGTTCGAGCCCCAGTTGGCGACGTATACCTCCCCGTTGAGAGGGTCCGCCACCACCGCCATCGGATCGCTCCCTACCGGGAGGGTGGCGGTGACCTGGTCGGTGGAAGTGGAGATGACAGAGAGTTCGGCGGCACCCGAGTCCGTCACATAGACCGTTCCGTTGCCTCCGTTCACTCCGACACCGAGCGGGCCGACCCCGACCGGGATCGTGGCGAGGAGGGCCCGGGAGGATGCGGAAATCACGCTGACCGTGTTGTTACCGAAGTTCGCGACATAGAGCCGGTCAGTAGCTGGATCGTATCCCACGCCCATCGGTTGAGGGGCGGCGGGACCGCCACCCGGGGGGGCGGAGATGACATCCACTGAGTTCCCAGTTTCGTTTATCACGTAGAGGTCGTTGGTGGCGTTTACCCAGGCGATCCCGTACGGGCTGCTGACCCCCCAGATGCTACCCACAACCGAGTTGTTGGTCCCGGAGATAATGGAAATGGAGTTCTCCCCAAAATCGGTGACGTAAATGTCGCCGTTGGTGGTATCGACCACGTCTTCGTACGGCTGGCCACCGACCCCGATGTTGGTGATGACCTTAAGCGTCGTGCCCGAGATCACGCTGACGTTGTCGGTATGCTCGTTCACGGCGTATAGATCACCATTGGCAGGGTCGCTGACGATTCCGAACGGCCCACTCCAAACCGTGGATGAGCCGATGGCGATCGATGCGATGACCATGTCGGTTGCGCCGTCAATCACGCTCACATTGTCCCCGCCGGACGCGGAGCCCTTCCCATGGTTCGCAACGAAGAGGTCGCCCGTGGCCGCATCGTAGGCGATGCCGTACGGTCCCGTCCCGACGGGGATCGATCCGACCTCGTTCCCGGAGCTTGAGTTGATGACAGTTACATTGCTCGAACCCCAGTTGGCCACGTAGAGATACCCGTTGGAGGGGTCGAATGCGAGAGCCCAGGGTGTAGAACCGACGGGGTAGCTTGCGGAGAAACTTCCGGGGTTTCCTGTGATGAGCGTCACGTTGTTGCTCCCCGAATTCGCCACCCAGACATCGTTCGTTCCGGCGGCGAGCACGGCCACCGGGGCACTGCCCACAGGGATGGTCAAGAGCACCGTGTTGGTCACGGAGGAGATTACCGAAACCGAGTTCGAGCCGTAATTGGCTACGTAGAGGTTTTTCGTTGAATTCTCATATGCTACCCCCATGGGGCTGGAACCGACCGGAATGGAAGCGTTGCCTGACGTTCGGAGGTGGCGAGCGACCTCGGACAGGGGCGAAACCGGGCTCGCCACTGCCGCTCCCGACGTGTGCCCCACCCACTCCCCGGCAACGGTCGCAGACACTATGGCGATAGAGATGCCGATGAGCATCCACACTCGCATCCGAGCGCCAATTTCGTCCATGGTGGCCATCAGCGAATCCCGTCTTGGACCGACATCGATTGGCATCATCGGGGAATCGGTACTTAAGGGACCGCCCCAGCCCTGCTCCCCAGATGGTGCACCGTGTGATATCGTCGCAGTGTACCTCAGGCTTAGGTTATCAATGGATGGGTCGTATCGATTGTATGCCTCGCAGAATGGCTCCGCCACCCACCGACCCTCACTGGGTCTCCCAACTGGCGGGGGTCACGACGACCATTGCCGAGAAGGCCCTCGATGAGGCCCAGGCGGAAACGGCGCTGGAACATCACATCCTGGTGGCGCACAAAGAGTCGGGTCGGGACTTTTACGCCCAGATCCAGGCCCCGCTCGAACTGTATGCCCTGGTGCGCATCTTGCGACCACGGCACGTCGTCGAGGTGGGAGTTTCCTCGGGGGTTTCCTCGGCATATTTCCTTCAGGCGTTGAGCCGGAATGGCCGCGGAAGGCTGCATTCCATCGATTTCCCTACCCAGCAGAAGGGTTCCCACTTTTCCGAAAAGGATGATTCCCCGGTCGCCGTGCCCCCAGGGAAGGGGAGTGGGTGGGCCGTTCCCGCCGAGCTGAAGCAGGGCTGGGATCTACGCATTGGGAAGAGCGAGGATCTGCTCCCGGACATCGTGCGCGAGTTGGACCAGGTCGACAT
>JAKAOF010000043.1 GCA_021823345.1 Thermoplasmata archaeon | reverse complement strand
AGTTCCGTCCCGCGTCCCCGGAGCGGAGGATGGTTCCCCCGAAGCCGACCACGGCGAGGCTGCTGGGACTGACGTACGCGATCCCGTTGAGGCTCGGTTGGGTCTCCACGATCCCGATCGGAACGTTTGCTGGCACCCACCCGCAGTGGGGTGGTGCGCAGAATGGAACACTGACGTCCTTCTGTACCTGGGGGTGGGCCGTCATCCAACCGCCGCCCCCGAACACCAGAAGAAGGGCGCAGGCCACGGGTCCGAACGATCCGAGGAGCTGGGAACGTTTCGGACGGGGGGACGTCGGCACGCGAACGATGGCCCCCGCGGCGATGCTTCGGGGAGCCGGTCCTCCAAGGTGGGGATGATGGAGAGACTCAGAACCCCGCGTCGATGCGCTCGCCCGAGATGTCACGAGGCTCCTAGGCGTTGGCGGCCCTTTTCGAACTCCAAGGTGCGCGCATGGTCACCGTGGTACGAACGCGGGAACACATCCGCCGAGGATGCCACGAGGGCTTATTAGGTAAAGCGTGCTTCCCCCGGATGAGGTCGTACGATGGCATCCAGCGATGAGACCCGTTTCAAAGAGCACCTCGCCGAACTCAGGGGAGCGGCTAAGGGACTAGGCGGAGATATCGAGGCGGAGCTCCGCACGGTCGAGCGAGGCATCTCCCAGTTACCCTCCGTTGTGGAGAAGGATATGGACCGCTGGTCCCGCGAGATCGACTTCGCGCTCTTCCGCGCCGCCGTTCACATTCACAAGGCCCGCAAGGCCATGCAACAGGACATCAAGGCGATCCCCGGCAAGATGGCCAAGGGGGCCAAGACGTTCGCTCGAGATTCGGCGAAGGTCGCCCGGGCCACGAAGAGCGAGGCGGTGAAGGCCAAGAAGGTCGTCAAGAAGGACGTGAAGGTCGGTCTTGCCCACGCCGCAGGGTACCGTACCGGGCCCATCTCTGAGTGGAAGCGAACTTCTCGAGACAAGGAGCAATAGGCGGTCCGAAGCCGTCCGCGGGTTCTTCCAGATGTCGGGGGGAACCCACAGCCCCGAAATCCGGGTACACTTTCTCCTCCTCCTCTTCGCCCTCTTTCTGTTCGCCCTCTTCCTCGGGTTAGAGCCGCTGCTGCTCTACCCGGTGTGGGGCTCGGACACGGGGGAGTACTACTACCTGACCAATTACCTCGTGGATCACGGTCACCTCCTCCTGTCCAACTACGCGGGCTGGGGATTCGCCTATCCGTACTTTCCTGGGATGTTCCTCTTGGGGGGGGCGGTCTCGGAAGCGAGTGGTACTCCCGTCCTCACGTCGCTCCAACTGGTCATTCCCATCCTGGGCGCGTTCTCCGTGTTCCCGCTGTTCCTCCTCCTCCGTAAAGTGCTTCCCGGGGAGGCCCTGCCCTTAGGGGCGGCCGCCATCGCCGCCGTGGCATTCCCCCGGGTGTTCATCCTGGCACACCCGGTGCCGGACACCCTGGGCGACCTCCTCGCCGTGTCGGCCCTTTGGATGTTCGTGGAACAGCGCCGGGACATGCGCTGGCTCGTTCCGCTGTGCCTCACCTCGATGGCGCTCATCATCAGCCATCATCTGTCGAGCTACTTCTTCCTCTTGTCCGCCGGAAGCATCCTGGCAGGGCTCGAACTGTTCACCCCGCACCGGTGGTCTAGGCGGTTTCCCCTTCGAGAGTTCGTCTTCCTGGGTGGTTTCACGGTGACCATGTTCTCCTACTGGATCGCGTATGCTACCCCGTTCCAGCGGGAGCTCACGGACCTTCCGGTCCACCTGTCTTCGGGGATCATCCTGGTGTTGCTTCCGAGCATCACCTTGGTCGCGCTCATCTTCCTGGCGCTGCTGGTCCACCTGCGACGAACTCGGTTCGCGAACGTTCGCTCGGTCTTGAGGCCCAAGTGGCCCACCACGCCCAAGATGCTCCGGGATTTCACCCTGTTATCCCTGTTCATCTTTGGTGGGGCCCTCATGCTCGTGCTCTTTCCGATACCGGGCACCGGGCAGAAGATCCCGGCCATCGATATCCTGTGGTTCATCCCTTTGTTGTTGCTGGTGCCGTTGAGTGCGGGGGGGATCGGCTCTTCCGCCGCCTCGCGCCTTGGTCCGACACCGTACCCCTGGGTCATCGCGATCCTGTGCTCCGCGATCGCTGCCTCCGTGCTCAACATCCAAGCAATCCCTGTGGAGCGCCACGCCGAGTGGGCGGTGCTGGCCATGTCGATGATCGTCGCCACGGGTGCGGGCGCCTGGATCGGTCGGATGGAACCGGGTTCGCTGAAGCGCGTCGCGGCGGTCGGGGCCGTGGGACTGTTGATCGCAGGCAACGCATATCTTGCCCTTCCCCCTCCGACCGTGACGGATGGCTTCCAAGAAGGATTCTCCCTGGCGGACGTCTCGCTCGCCGGATGGAGCGCCACCGAGCTATCCCCGGGAACCACTCTGGCCTCGGACCACCGACTGAGCGACCTCTACTTCGGCCTCTCGGGGAACCCAGCCACGTGGTCCAACACCTGCCTGCTCTTCTTGGGGTCTTCTCCCGAGTGCGGGCCCCCGCAATGTCAGAAGAACTTCTCTGGGAACGTGACCCAGGCCATCGAGAGCGAGCTCAACGCCTCTCTGGCTCCCAGCCATTGTCGACCGATCAATGCGGTGGCGGTGGACGGGACCATGCTCACCATCGGAGTGGCGCTCGACCCTTCGCAATTTGCCTATCCCATGAATACGACCGAGCTTCGGTTCCTGGAGGGACCCCAATTCGTTCTGCTTTACCAGAATGGTCCCCAGGAAGTCTGGTGGTTCATCGGTCCCTGAGCGCCCAGGGGACCGGTCCGTGCGACGTGAGGACATCGACTTGGAGCCGTTCCCGGCGGGACAGGTCGTCGATGAGCTGGACCGCGATCTCGAGCTTCTTTCGCTTGGCGGGAACGGCCCCGATCATGCCGTGTTCCGGGTCGAACCGCGCCAACAGCACCCGCTGGGCACCCATCTCTTCGGCGAGAAAGATGGCCCGGTCCCCGTCAGTGAACCCTCCGAAGTTGATCAGCCCCTTCCGGGGTTCTCCCGCCACGCTTCCGAAGACGGTCCCCGGGAAGCGCGGGACCCACTCCTCGAGGTGAGGCATGTTGTCCCCATGCGCATGGATGAGCACCGGGCATCCTTGACCGTTCGCCGTCACTTCGTCCTCCACTCGTCCGTCGAGGTCGGTCACGATGAGGTCTGGGAGAAAATGTTCTTCGAGGCAGTAGCTGGTCGCCCCGTCGGCCGCGATCGTAGCCCACCCTGCCTCCGGGGGCGGGAGCGGCAAGGAGCGGCTTCCCGCCCCTACGATCAAAACCTGCCGTCCCTCGAGGGTCCGTCTCAGCGTGAGGTGCGGATCGGGGGACCGGCCAAGCAACCGTTCCAAGAGCCGGCCGGAGCGTTCATCGTCCTCCCGCGAAAGACCGAGCTCCCGCGTGATGCGCTCGTACTCCGGTCGCCATCGCGCGTAATCCAAGGTACCTCGAAGTTCGCTTTTCAGAGGACATAGGTTATATCATACTAGCGTTGTGCGAAAAGGGAGCAAGTAGCCCATGCGTCCCCTGGCACAGGAAATCCTATCGAGAATCCCCGACGAGGCGAAAGAGACCCAGCAGTCCAAGTCGACCTCGGGTACGACGGATGATCAGGAACTTGAGGCGGTGTTGGCGAGCCTCAAGACCAACATCAAGGTCGTGGGATGCGGAGGGGGCGGTTCCAATACGGTGAGCCGTCTCTACGAGGAAGGGATCACCGGGGCAGAGCTTCTGGCCTGCAACACCGATGCCCAGCACCTCCTGACCATCAATTCTCATCGCAAGGTCCTTCTCGGCCGCCGGTGCACCCGGGGGCTCGGGGCCGGTGCCCAACCCCAGGTCGGGGAGCAGGCCGCCCGCGAGGCAGAGGACGACCTCAAGAAGTACCTCAACGGCGCGGACATGGTCTTCATTACCCTCGGACTGGGCGGTGGTACGGGCACGGGCTCGGCCCCCGTCGTGGCGGAGCTCGCAAAAGAAGTGTCCCAGGGCAACTGCCTCGTGATGGCCGTCGCCACCCTTCCCTTTACGGCGGAAGGCGAGGTTCGGCGGGAGAACGCACTGCTGGGCCTCGAGCGACTGAGCCAGGTGGTGGACACCGTCATCACGGTGCAAAATGACAAACTGCTCGAACTAGTCCCCCGGCTGCCGCTGACGAGCGCCTTCAAGGTGGCGGACAGCGTGGTGGCGAACGCGATCAAGGGCATCACCGAGATCATCACGAAGCCGGGCCTGGTCAATCTGGATTTCAACGACCTCCGGACCATCATGAAGGGTGGCGGGGTCGCCGTGATCGGCCTGGGTCAGTCGGACACCGACAACCGGGCCGAGGATGCCGTCAATGAGGCCCTCAACTCTCCCCTCTTGCGGGTCGACACCCACAACGCCCAGGGTGCCCTCGTGAATGTGGTCGGCGGTCCCGACATGACGATCTCCGAGGCCCAGAAGGCGGCCGAGGTCGTCCAGAAGTCCGTCAGCCCCACGGCCCGGATCATCTGGGGGGCCTCCGTCGATCCGACCCTCACCAACACGATCCGTTGCATGGTGGTCGTGACCGGTGTCGAATCCCCTCAGCTCTTCAACAAGGAGCGTCCCCCGGCGAATCCCCCGCCCCCTCCTCCTCCCCCGACCCGGACACCCGTGTTGCGGCGGTCCAGTTCCCTGGAGATCGACTCGGTGTTCTGAAGCGGTAGGTGTCCTCGTAGAATGGGCTTCCTCGACAAGATCAAGAAAACACAGGACCAGGTCGACACCCGGCTCAAGAACGTCGGGCACGGCAAGTATGGCCGGATCCTCCGGATGGCGCGCAAGCCGGACACCGACGAGTACGTCAAGGTGCTCCAGATCACGTTCCTGGGGGCAGTCCTTATAGGGGGCGTCGGCTTCATCATCTACATCTTCTTCACCCAGATTGGTCCTTGGCTGTGGACACAGCTCCAAGGCCTCTGACGGAAGAAGGAAGGTTCACTATGACCCAAGAAGAAGGCGAAGGCATCGGTCTCATGCAGGGACCGCCACCCGAGATCAAGGAGCGCCGGGAGGAGCGAAAGCCCCCGGTCGCGGCACCCCCGACCCCGCCCGCCCCGATCTCCCGCGGCACGCTGACCTTCATCCCCGTCGACTCCACCGAGTCCGAGGTGGCCGCCGGGATGACCACCTCGCTCTCCGTGGTGCTCCGGTCCAGCCGGGAGGAGAAGGCCACGATCAAATTGAAGATCGACAGCCGGTACACCTCGAACTACACGAGCGAGGGGGCCGAATGGCGGGTCTGGATTCGCAGTTCGCCCAAGAACCGGGAAGAGATCTTTTCCCGGACCACCGAGAAGCTGATCACCCTTGAACCCCACATGACGCTGCCGATCACCCTGGACGTCGAGGCCCCGGTCGGGGTCCGGTTCCGGGACCGCGTCGACCTCGATCTCTCCGCCCGTTGGGAGAAGAGCGACTCGGAGGATGTCAAGGTCCACCTGGGCTGGGTGACCCGCCAGGCGCTCCTTGCGATCAAGACCTTCCGGGGCTACGAGCGAGAGGTGGCGGATTCCCTGGCCACCAAGGCCATGGAGAAGCCTGGGGCGATCTTTTCCCTCATGGTGCCGAGCGCCATGCGGGGCTACGTGTTCGCCGAGGGCATGAGCTTTGACGGGATCAACGACATGCTGGTCGGGATCCGCAAGGCCCGTGGACTCGTGAAGGGCGAGACCTCGCTCAAGGAGATCGAGCCCCTGCTCGAGCCCAAGGTGACCGTCGAAGGGTTCGTCGAAGGCGCGATCGTGGAACTCATCAGCGGCCCGTTCAAGGGAGAGAAGGCCCGGGTGAAGAAGATCGATGCCGAGAAGGAGCACATCACGGTCGAGCTCATCGAGGCGGTCGTACCCATCCCCGTGACGATCCGGGGAGATCACGTTCGTATGGTAGAGAAAGGAGGCGCATAGGCAATGGCGGACCAAGTTTCAGTGATGGTAGAAGGCGGAAAGGCGGCACCCGGGGCGACCCTTGGCTCGGCCCTTGGGCCCATGGGATTGAACGTCGGGCAAGTGGTCGCGGCGATCAACGAGCAGACGAAGGTCTTCGCGGGGATGAAGGTCCCCGTGATCATCAAGGTCGGTGCAAACCGGACATTCACTCTCGAGGTCGGCCATCCCCCGACGGCCGCCCTGCTCCTCAAGGAGTCGAAGAAGGAGAAGGGCGCCGGCAAGGCGAAGCACGAACCGATCGGTAGCGTCAGCATGGCCATCGTGAAGAAGGTGGCTGAGGCGAAGGGGGACGACCTCTTCGGCAACAGCCTGGATGCGAAGATCAACCAGGTCCTCGGGACCTGCGTCTCGATGGGTCTTCTCATCGACGGCGTACCGGCCCGGGACATCCTCTCCCAGCGGAGAGGAACGAAGGCATGATGGGGTTCCAAGGGGGAAACGTCCCCGACCTGTCGAGCGCTGAGGTCGTCGATTTCTCCGTAGAATCCGGCGAGCCCCGGGTTCGACTGAAGCTCAAGGACGGCAGCACCCTCGAGGTGAAGATGGAGGTCACGAACATCTTGCGGGTCGGGAACGATCCGGCGACCGGATTACCCACCTACATGATCCAATCGACCAACATCGTCCGCTTGGTAAGCTGCCCGAAAGAGCTCCGGAAGGCCCCCCTGCGCCCCGGCGCCAAGGACAACAAACCGCTCCCCGGATTCTCCTAGGCCCCCTCCACCCTGGGCGGCAACTACCGGGCCGGCGAGCGGTCTACGGCGCTTCAGGTAGGGGCCGAGTACTCATAGTCATTGACCAAGATGGTCAATGTGCCGTGGAATGAGCTGCCCGGCGCCTGGAAGTACAGATAGAACGTGACCCATTGTTCGGGGAGCACGCAGCTGCCGCTTTGCGGCACCGAACCCTCGACCGAGAACCCTGCCTGGCGCACCGTCAATCCACTGAGGCAGGTGAGGTTCCCTGCGGGGTTGCTGGGATAGTTCGAATTGTAGACCGGGACCGCAACATGGAAGGTGTCCCCCGCACGCACTGAGAGCCCCCCCGAGATGGTCAGGTTCCCGTTGAGGAGCCCCGAGCCGTCATTGATGTCGACCGCCGTGATGATGGAGGTAGGGCGGAACTCTCCTCCCAGGTCGAGCCCGACGAGCACGAGGCCGATGATGACCAGGGGCACCACCACGTACCATCGCCGGCGGAGCACTCGAAGGAACCTTGGCCTCTTCGGACGAGCGACGGGGCGCCCTTCCTTGCGGCCGTTCTGTTGGCCCGACACCGTTCCCCCCACGGCGGCTTCCCCTATCCCCAGGAGTATATGTTCACCGAAAACACCGTGGTGGTCGGAGAGAACACCGTGATGGTGCAGTCCGAATCCACCATGGTATAGCACCAGGTCGGAGCTCCGTGGTAGTCGACGTCCCCACAGGGGGGTGTGGTCCCGCTGGTGACCCCGTTACACTCGAAGCCGTGGAGGAAGAACACAATCTGGTCTCCGGAGTTGATGACCGGATTTCCGGCGTTGAGCTGCACGAAGTACGCCAACCGGTCCCAGGGTGCACTGGGCGGAGTATAGGATCCGCATTGCCCGAGTTGGGGGGTTCCCCCTCCCGTGGTCACGATGACGTTCTGTCCCGGGACCCACTCCATGGCCGCCAAGGGGGCTTCAAGATACGTCGTGCCGTTGCAGGTGAAACGGAACGTGAGCGAGGCGATCGTGATCCCATAGGTGGGCACCGTCGATTGTACCACGATGTTCGCTGCGGGAAGGTCATAGCAGGTCTGTAGCCCCGTCACCTTGCTGATCGAGCAGTCCGGGCCATCCCCGTAGACGGGTTCCGCGCCACCGCCTTGGATGTTGACATAGATCTGGGTGGCCGAGGGAGGTGGTACGAATTGGAGGGAAACGTAGAGCACGCCGGCGGCCACGATGGTCATGGCCACCAAGAGGATCGTGGCGATGATCGGGGTCACCGCCCGTTTCCAACTTCGGCGATAGCCTTGCCGCCGAATCCGCATGGTGTAAGTATACTCGCACCCTGACTATTAAACGCTTCGGCCGGTGGGCACTGCCGGCGTGGGAAAACCGGTCCCATGTCGAGGTTCAAAGCACCAGGAAGAGTATGTTTCCGACCAGGAGCGTGACGACCGCCCCAAAGGCGAGCGCGGTCACCATGGGGAGCTGCGGAGTGACGAGGACCCGATCGATCCCGAGCTCCGTGAGTCGTTTTGCCTCCGCTTCCCGCAGGGCCAGGTCCTCTTCGGCGGTCTCCACATCCTCCTCACCTTCAGGAGGAGGTCGACGAAGCCACACGAACCGTTTCGGAAGGTCTTGCGTGGGGATCTCGAGCAGGAAAAGCGCTTCTGGAAACTCCTTGAACCCATGACGAAGGTTGCGGATCAGTATCCCGATCGGCACGAGGAGGGTCAGCAGGGCCCCATCCACCAGGATGTTGAAGCACACGGGGGTGTAGGTGACCAGCGTAGAACCCGCGGCCGTCGAGGGGGAGAAGAGCAAGGGAAATGGGGCCAAGGTCAGCGGCATCACGAGGGCGGCCACCATGAGGGCCTTGGCATCCGCCCCGCCGTAGAGCAGACGCGCCTCGAACAATCCTCGGGCGATGAGCACCGAGATCACCACGATGAGCGAAGAGACGCTGAAGATGGCGGGGTGCGTGATGTAGCCATAGATGATGGTCGCCGGGATGGCAACATAGAGGATCGCCTCGATGATCAAGGGTAGCGTTTCGTGGTCCCCCATGTAGTCCTCCCACGACACAAAGTGCTCCAGGACGAAGAAGGCCACGACCGCATCCACGAGGAGTGCCCGGGGGTCGCCGCCCATGTCGGAGGCCAATAGCAAGGCACCGCCGATGATTCCCATGCTGATCCACAAGCGATCGGTGACCTCTCGGGAGCGGAGGTCGGAGTAACCGCCGTAGGCCAGCCCCACGAGGAGGATCACGGCCCTTCCAATCACTAGCCAGTAGGAAAGCACGGCAAGAACCCTGGTCCGAGTCCAGTAAGGCGAACCTTTTTAGGTCAACGGTGGCTGGGCCCCGGGAGGAAACCATGGTCGAGTTCAAACTCGTGATTTCCGACGGGCCCAAGTCCTATGCCCTCACGGCACAGGAATCTCAGGCCGCCGGTTTTCTGGGAAAGCGAATTGGAGAGTCAGTGGACGGCGAGATGCTGGGTTTGGGAGGGTATACGCTCAAGCTTACCGGAGGGACGGACCGCAACGGGTTCCCCATGCGCAGCGAGCTCACGGGGGCACGCCAGCAGCGGATCCTTACGGCGGAATCGACGGGCTACCACCCGACACGGTATGGCACGCGAGACCGGAGGACCTTCCGGGGCAACACCATCAGTGAAGAGATCGTCCAGATTAATCTCCTGGTGACCACCAAGGGGCAGAAACCCCTCGACCAGCTCATCACCACCGAGAAGGAAGCTAAGCCCAAATGAGAACTCCGACCCAACCAGAGGTCAACATCGGCCTGGTGGGCCATGTCGACCATGGAAAGACCACGCTCACCAAGGCCCTCACCGGGGAGTGGACCGACAAGCACTCCGAGGAGGTCAAGCGAGGGATCTCCATCAAGCTGGGGTACGCCGACGCCGCCTTCTACGAGTGCCCGAAGTGTTCTTCGCCGGACAAGTATTCGGTGTTGGAGAAGTGTCCTCACTGCGGGGCCACGACCCGGCTCTTGCGCTCCATCTCCCTTGTCGATTCTCCGGGGCATGAGACGCTCATGGCCACGATGCTCTCGGGCGCCGCCATCATGAACGGCGCCATCTTGCTCGTGGCGGCGAACGAGAAATGTCCGCAGCCTCAAACGCGGGAGCACCTCACGGCCCTCCAGATCATCGGGGTGAAGCATGTGGTCGTCGTCCAGAACAAGGTCGACCTCACGGACCGTGCGGCGGCGAACGCCAACCATGAGGAGATTGTAAAGTTCCTTTCTTCCTCGGGATTCGAGGTCGCCCCCGTGATCCCGTTATCGGCGAACCACGGCGTCAACGTGGATGCGCTCATCGGGAGCCTTCAGGAGACGATCCCCAGCCCCACGCTCGACAAATCGAAGCCTCCGTTCATGTATGTTGCCCGCTCCTTCGACATCAACAAACCCGGTACCCGCCCGGTCGACCTTGCCGGGGGCGTGGTCGGTGGGTCCTTGATCCAGGGCCACCTCCGGGTGGGAGACGAGATCGAGATCCGTCCGGGTCCCGCCACCGGAGAGGTCATCGCCCCCAGCATCACGACCACCGTGACCTCGCTCTTCTCGGGAGGACGGCATCTTGAGGAACTTCGACCGGGGGGCCTCGCCGCCATCGGCACCACCTTGGACCCTTCGCTCACGAAATCGGACGCGCTCACCGGAAGGCTCGTGGGCAAGGCAGGGGAACTCCCTCCCCTTTCCAGCCGGATCACGATGAAACCGGTGCTCCTGAAGAGCGTGGTCGGCACGCAGCAGGATGTCCGGGTGGAGAAGATCCACACCGGCGAGATCCTGACGTTCACCATCGGGACGATGATCGTCGCGGGCAAGGTCGTCAGTGCCCGACCGGACGAGGTCGAGGTCAAGTTGACCCGGTCCGCCCCTGTGCTTCCCTCCGCTCGGGTCGCCATCTCTCGGCGCATCAACGCCTGGCGACTGATCGGGTACGGTATCGTCAAGGGCTTGGCCGCAAGTTGATCCCCCGCACCGGGAGCTCCTTTCCACTCCGGTCGAGGTCGTTCTAAGGGAGCGAAGCAGCCGCTCTGCGCCCTTCGCCGTTTCAGCCGAGCGAGAGCCCTTCCACGGAACGGTTCCCGCTCGACCCAGAGAAACGCGAAGGGGAGACCATCGCTGGATCGATATCGGCCTTTTCTCCCAGGACCATCCGGGCGACCTGCCGCGTGGAGCTCGGGGCCAGCATGAAACCATGCCCCCCGAAACCGTTCGCTTGGAAGAACCCGGCGAGCTTCGGGTCCTCTCCCAGGATGGGCAGACCATCGGGGGAGTCGTCGTAGAAACCTGACCAAGAACGGAGGATGCGCACATCGGCGAGCCGAGGCACGAGCCGGCAGAACTCGCGGGACATCTCGACGAGGAACTCTCGGCTCGAGTACATCCCCGTTCGGGACGAGGCCGAGTGGTCCATGGTCAGCCCTCCGACCACCTCTCCCCGCATCGTCTGGGAAAAGTAGGTCCCGCGGGACAGCGTGACGACCATCGGGTCGAGGAACGGGGTGAGGGGCTCGGTGGCAAGGATCTCATGGAGCGTGGGTCGTGTGAGGGGAGCAAGGCCGGCCATGGCACTGATCTCGCGTGACCACCCACCGGCGGCGTTCACGACCCGACCCGCGCGCACGGGTCCCTTTCCGGTCACGACCCCCTGGACCTTCCCATCGTTGACAAGAATACCGTCGACCGAGGTGCGGTAAGCGACCTCGACTCCTCGTTCCCGCAGGGCGTTCAATAGTCCCCAGATGACCGGGAATGGGAGGATGACCCCGTCCGTGGGGAGATAGGTGGCCCCGACCACACTCCGACTGTCCAGGTCTGGCACCACCGTGGCGATCTGGTCCGGTCGGAGGTACCGGATGGGAAGCCCTTCGCTCTGGACCCCCCGCTCCATATTGTGGAGGATGCGGGTCTCCCCCTCGGAGAACGCAAGGAAGAGGTACCCCCCCTGCCGGAACCACGGGTTGTACCCAAAGTCTCGCGCAAAATGACGGTAGATCTGGACCGATTCCCGGGCGAGCCGAATCGTCGCACGGGTCTCCCACTGCTGCCGGACACCGCCCCCGTTCCGGCCCGAGGCGCCTCCGGTGGCGAATCCTCGGTCTAGGACCAGGATCCTCCGCGGGTCCATTTGTTTGGAGAGGTGGAACGCCGTGAAGAGCCCGATCACTCCGCCGCCGACGATCACTACGTCGTAGTCGGTTCGAGCGGGTATGGTCATCCCGATCCCCCCAGGTCCCCGATCCGGATCGGCCATACCGGGGGACGTTGCGTGAAGAAACCCACTTCGGAAGGGTCCCTCCCCGACAAGACCGCGAGCAGCAGGACCGTGTCCGGCATGCAATATCTGCCCTGGCAGAGCCCCATCCCGGTACCGGTCAGACGCTTCGCCACCTCGAGCGACGGTTCCCATCCGTCGTGCACGACGCGTTCCACCTCCCCCAGCGTCACGTCCTCGCAGGGACAGAGTACGATCTTCTTGTTCCCTTTGACCGAGAGGAACTCCCGGTGATAGTCTAGCATCGGAGAAGGTCCCTCCCGAGCCCGCCGTCGGGAGAGCAATCCATCCGCGGCCCCGACCGCGGAGCGGCCGCGAGGAGGGGTGAGCGGTCGTTCGTCCAACACCGCCGCAACGGCACGTTCGGCACTCTCCTGGACGTCCGCCTCCTCCGTGAACCCCGCCACCCCGCCCACCGCAAACACCCCGGGGACCGAGGTTTCGCAGTTCTCGGTCAGAACCGGGTAATATGCCGAGCCCGCGTTGTGCCATCGCATTTCGGCACCAACCTGGAAGAGGAGGCCGGATTGGGGGAGCATGCGGTGCGCGATGGCCAGCGCATCCGCGGCATGGGACTCCACCTCATGCGAGCCGCGGTGGGTCAGCTCGATCGACTGAACCTTACGGCTCCCGCGGGCGGCGGTGAGCAGGGTCTGCTCTCGGACCGGGATGCCCAGTTCTTGGGCGCGCGTTCGTGTCGCCGGAGCGAGATCCCACGGGGCGGCCAACACCCCAATACGGTCCTTCCAGGCGTCCAAGAGGGCCAAGGTCGAGGGTCCTCCGCCGAAGACCGCCAGGCGACGGATCCCGGATCTCGAAGGTTGGGGGTAGAGATTCATCAGGCCATCGCCGGTGTGCGTCCCGGGCAACTCACTACCGCGGAAGGGGAGGCCGGCACCGTAGGTACCGGTCGCCACGATCACCCGTTGTGCATCCACGAGCAGCGCACCCTTGCCGGGTCGCTGCACGACCGACTGGAACCCTTTCCCGTTCAAGGGGGCGAGGAACACCACGCTGTGCCCCTCCTGCTTCTGGTCTACCGCCAGAACTCGGGACTTCGGGCGAAGTTGTGTGATTCGCTGGCGAGACCAACTTCCGGAGGAACCGCCGCCCACGACCAGCACCTCGACCGAGACTCTCTCCGGTGAGGAAACGCGGCCTGGGCCCCCCGTCGGCAATGCTCCGAGCCCGCCGAATTTGCGGACGAGGGAAATGTACGCCGGTCGGAGGAACTGGGGTCGGGTGAATCCCCGCGTTGTGTCCATCCCTTGGGAGTAAAGCCAGTCCATGCCTCGGAAGAGATCGTGATCGGTCGAGGGCCATCCCGCTTCGGTCTCGACACGGTCTCCCGGTCGGGGGAAGACTTCGCACGAGCGCACCATCGGCACCCCGTTCAACCGGATCAAGCAGCCGGTGCATTGCCCTCGACCACAGAACGGCCCCCGCGGTCGTCGGTACTTGAGCGATCGGGTGAAGACCTGGGTTCCCGTCTCCAAAAGCCCGGCGGCGAGTTGCCGGTCCTTGGGTACCCGCCGTCGGCGGCCGTTGAACGTGATCTCGACCGTGCCCGACTCCGCCTCCTCGCGGGTCGTCGGTGCGGCCCTATCCCCCGAATTCGCCATCTATCCGGTCGGATTAGT
>JAKAOF010000042.1:7366-13843 GCA_021823345.1 Thermoplasmata archaeon | reverse complement strand
AGCATGCCCCAATGCGCAAAGTGGGGCCCCTTCATTCCCAGTACGGCCCAAAGGGCGGACTCCATCTGGTCTTCCATCACGAGGTCCTTTCCTCGGATCACGTGGGAGATCCCCATCTCGACATCGTCAATGGCCCAGGAATATTCGAGCAGGGGCCACACCCGGTACTTATGACCCACTCGCGGATGCTCATCTTCGCTGATCCGCAAAAGGACCCGGTCGCGGAAGGCGGGATTCGGATGGTCCACGGCCGTTTTGAGCCGGACCACGGCCTCCCCCTTCCGGTACTTTCCCGAGAGCATGCCTTCCCACTGGGCCACCTGCCAATCCGTGTCCTTGTCCCGCTCGGGACAGGCAATCGCCTGTTCCCGGTTACGACGGAGCACCTCGGCCGGGCAGGTGCACACATAGGCGTTCCCGCCGCGGAGGAGTTCCGGGACGTGACGATAGTGACGCTCGATCCGGTCCGACTTGTAGAACACCTCGTCGGGTTCGACTCCGGCAGCTTTGAGGTCGTTGAGGATCAAGTCGTAGCCTTCTTTGATGGGCTTCTTCTCCTCGGATCCGATGGTGTCGTCGAAGACGATGTAGAATTTCCCATCATACATCTTCCGGTATTCGTCGTTGATATAGACCCCACGGGCGTTCCCAATGTGGAGCGCCCCAGATGGGAAGGGAGCGAACCGTAGGACCACCTTTCCCTTCTCGGCTCCCGGTAACGGCGGGAGGCCGGTCCGCTCGGTGCGTGTCTCGGTGGCGGCCGGTGGAAGTGCCCGAATCAACTCGTCTCGACGTTCTGCGGGAAGAGCATTCACCTCTTCTGCGGCGGTTTGCGCGATGTGCGTCGCATCACTGCCCGGGGCGCGGAGTTCGGGATGGGTCCGTAGCAGCGTGTTGAGCACGGTCTCCCATCGAGCAACTCCTCCATGCTTTGCCGCGTTTTCAAGCGCGACCCGACGAGCATCCTCCTCCACTGACATGTCCGACCCTCCTTTACCCTTGAACCCGCAGAAGCACTCGGTGAACTCCAGTCACCGGGCCACTTGAACATATCGGCGAAGGGGGCGACGATTGCGGTTCATTTGCTCGCGTGCTTCAAGGGCAGGTGAGACGCACGCGAATGTCCCGGGCTGGCGTCTCGTACCGCCGCTTCCAACGACAGATCTCCCTCCAACACTTGCAGGGCGAGTTCCCGGGGGATCGTAAGGCGTCCCCCACTGAGTTCCCGCGACCGGCGTTGCACTTCACGAACCTCCCCCAGGGTGATGGTAGAGGCGAGCGGACGCAAGATCGACCGACCCGCTTGTGTAGCGATCCAGAACGCGGAAACGGCGTCGTTGTTCCTCATCCCGTGGGGAGTGCTCCCGCGTTCGTCCACGATCTCGACGCTAAGGTGCTGGCGAAGGAGCTCGTTCACGATCCGCACCTGGCGGACGCGGTCTCCGTTCCCGACATGAAATCGAAGTTGGGCCTGGGGTAACGTCTCCTGGAGTCCCCGGGCCAGGACGGCGGCCGTTTCAGGTCGTGCGAGCACGCCGGAGGCGATGCAGTGACCCTGGGGAGTGACAATGGCAAACCCCGGCCGAGGACCCGGGTCGATGCCCACCCGGAACTGCTCGTCCATGGTCGCCACACCCCGGGCCACTTGGAGAAGGGTCCATGTGTCCACCGTGTGCCCCTTGCGAGCGATCACCTTGTTCGGAAAATCGATCCGAACCGCCTCCGCCTCCGAGGTGAGGACCACCCGTACCCCTCGGGGTATCCGCTCCCCGGGAAAGAGGCTCATGGTCGGGACGGAGCGCTCCCTGAGCATCGAGGTCAACTCGGCGTAGAGGATCGGGTCCTCCGTCAAGACCGCGACTTCGGTTTTCGGCACCGGTGATTTGATGTGCTGACTTGTTAAGTCCTTTGCGATGGACGAGGCGAAGGCGGCGCTCCTGGTCGTGGTGACGGGGACCCTGATGGCGGCGGTCGACAGCACCATCATGATCCTCGCCCTTCCCACCGTGGGGACCGAGCTCCACTCGAATCTCTCGACGATCATCTGGGCGATCCTAGTCTACTTCCTGATCACGGCGGTCCTCACCACCCAAATGGGAAGGATCGGGGACATCTTCGGACGGTCCCGGTTCTACAACGCCGGGTTCGCCGTGTTCACCGCGGGCTCCTTTCTGTGCGGGGTCTCTCCCAACGACCTTGCCCTGATCGGATTCCGCGCGGTCCAGGCCCTCGGAGGGGCCATGATCCTGGCCAACGGAGGGGCGGTCATCTCGGACCACTTCCCGCCAGAACGCCGAGGATACGCCTTCGGGTTCACGACCTTCGGCTGGAACGTGGGGGCGGTGCTCGGCATCCTCCTCGGCGGAGTCATCACCACCTACTTCGACTGGCGGTACATCTTCTTCATCAACATCCCCATCGGGATCTTTGCCGTCCTTGTGGGGTATCACTACCTGAAGGACCGGGAGACGACCGACGCACGCCTGGACCTCCCGGGATTCGCCCTGCTCACCACGGCGCTCACGCTCGCGTCGTACGGTGCCATCGAGATGGCGGCATCCGGTGCGACATTCGAATACGTGCTCATGACGGCGGCGGGGATCCTGTTTCTCGGGCCGTTCCTATGGTGGGAAGCCCGAGCCCCCAGCCCGACGATCGATCTGAGCTATTTTCGCGATCGCCTCATGAGCTTCTCGCTCCTATCCGCGTTTCTTCAAGGGATTGGCTACCTCAGCGTCGTCTTCCTGCTCACCATGTACCTCCAGGGGGTCCTGGGCCTGGATCCGCTGACGTCGGCGCTGCTGCTCGTCCCAGGATACATCCTTTCCGGGCTATTTTCCCCCGTCATGGGGCGGTACGCCGACACCCTCGGAGCACGCTACATGGCGACGGGGGGAATCGCGCTCATGGTGGTCGGGGTGCTCGCCTACGCGACGTTCTCGCTCACGACCAACCCCTACTGGGTGATCCCCGTGTCCCTGGTGACGGGGTTCGGCGGTGCCATGTACTGGCCAGCCAACAACTCCGCCATCATGAAGCAGGCCCGCCGAGGTTCTTTCGGCTCGATCTCAGGGCTCCGCAGCACCCTTACCGGAGTAGGGAGCCTCCTTTCCTTCGTGGTGACGATCGCCATTGCGGGTCTGAGCGTGTCGCGCAATGTGGCCTTCGCCATCTTCCTGGGCAAGGCCGATCTGCGGGGATTCGCCCCCGGCATTGCCGCATCTTTCTTGAACGGCCTGCACAGTGCGTTGTTGGTCTCCGTGGTCATACTGGTGATCGCGGCCGTGATCTCCTATGCCCGTCCCCACGATCACGCGAACCGAGACCGGTCGAAATCTTCCCCGGTTCCGGCCCCGAAGGGTCCGTGACGGGACCGGGTTAAAGGGGAATCCCAAGCTGTTGGGCCGCCGAGGTGTTGACCCAAAGCCCTCGACGCATCGTCTCGTGGGTCGGGACCTTCTCGAAACCGAAACGGGAGTACAGTCGCCCGGCGGGGTTGCCTTCGGTGACCTCCAGGAAGACCTCCTCGAAGCCCTGCCCTTGGGCTTCCCGGAGAAGCTCGGACAGGAGATACGAACCCATGCCCTTGCCCTGATAGTCCGGCGCCACCATGAGGTCATAGACCCAGAGGTGCTTCGAATCTGGAGGGGCCATGTACTCTCGCTGGGTCAAGACGGCGGCAAGGATCTCCCCGTCCTTCTCGATACCGAACGACCCCCATGGGACCGTTGGAACGTCCACGTTGAGGAAGAAGTCCTCCAGGAAGGCGCGGCCAGATTCCCGGGAATCCCCGGGTTTGGGCGCGAACAACTGGTCGTGCTCCCCCTCGTAGGTCTGGGCGAAGAGGGAGATGAGCCCTTCCACCTGCTCGATCCCGACACGGACCTTCCGTCCCAGAGGAAGAGCGGGATCCGCGACATGGGCACCGGGACCCAAGTGAAAGACCATGGTCTCCCGACCCACGTGCCGGAATCCCTTGGGCTCGAAGACGAGGCTTTGTTGGGCGTGGTCGAGGCCCGGAATCTCGTCGCAGAACGCGTACACCCCACCATGCTCCTTGGCGAACTCCTGGAGTCCCTCCACGAATGCGGTGACGGACTCTGCCGTCTGGTAGGGCTTTTCTAGGTAGAGGTGAGGAACCTTGACACCGGCCCCCGCCGTAGGCTCGATCACCGCAACGCCCGACGCCGCATCCGGTTGCTTGAGCCACAATGCTCCTTGGAGATCCCCGCTGATGATGCGGGTGGCGACTTCCTTGACCTGCTCGGAAGTCCGCCGGCCCTTGGGGGCCTTGCCATGGTAGGTGGACAGTTCCACCAACAGGCGGTTGGTCTCGAAGGGATTCGTGTTAGCAGGGGCGAGTTCCATGAGGGGCGACAAAGTTCCATCGAGTATATCTTCTTTGGCCAGGAATCAAACCTCGGACGAGGCTATGCCTGCAAAAGATACTCGTACTGGTGATCGCGTTGGAGGGAGACCTCCCCCAAGTTCTCCCGCAGGACCTCCATATTGCTGACAAACTGGGCGATGGTTCCGGCAACGGCCTTCCCACTCCGCTGCGACGACGCGCGAGAGGAGCCCAGACCGGCTCCCATGAAGCCGAGGAATAGCTGCTCCTCGTCGCCCACCAGCAGGAAGGGAAAGGCTCCGCACTCCGACATGAGACTTTCCAGGAGTCGACTAATGTTCCGGTGCCCGATCCTCTTGCCGACGACCAGTATCATGTCCGTGAGACGCACATCTGCAAATGCGAGACTCCGGCTTGTCGAGAGAAACGTCCGCCACTCGACCAGGCCATCTTCCAACACCCGCCGGCGTGATCGGGGAAGGGAATGGGGGCTCAGAAGGTTGGTCGAGGGGCCTTCTTCGTCAATGGCAACGTGGTCTCGGAGCAGGTCGGCCACCGGACCATTTTGAGGGACGGGGCCGTCAAGTCCCGGGGCCCCCACCTGAGCGGCGGCGGGGAACCCGCGAGGGTACTTGCGTACGCCCGGTGACCCTACGAAACTGCTCCAAAGTCCCTCGAAATCGAAGTAGATTGGAATCTCCTCTCGAGAGGGATTGACCCGCAGGTGTGCAATGAGGGAACCCCCGTCAATGAGGGGCGCAATCGTGTTCTCGAAGTCTCGAAGGTCCTTCTGCGTCCGGTGGAGCACCACCCCCAGTTGGACATGGACCCCGGTCCATACCAGCACCGACCCAGGTGTCGATAGCAGGACTTGCGCCACCGAGCTTCGCTTGTCGGCAAAGGGACGGGTCAGGAGAAATGAGATCCGGTTCAGGGTGATGGCCTGAGGGCTGGGAACATACCGGTCCGCCAGCAATCCGCCCGAGTAGATGCGCTGTTTCGCTTCCAGGTAAGTCGAGCGAGGAAGCCCGCTTCGACGGATACGATCGGCTTCGGACTCCTCCACCGAGGCGCCGAGGAGGCTCTTCAACACGGCAGCCTCATTTCCGGTAAGGGAGCGAGAACGTGAAGAACTGAAGCCAGCCATGAGAAGCTATGCCATGGTATCCGGTGTTACCCATTTCCCGAGACACTTCGAGTTAAATAGGCTTCCGGAGGTTTCTTATCGGGATGATGATCAAACAGGGCAATATAGGGGTGCCACTACATGATACTACGCTGACTGAAGAACTGCTATCCTTTCGTTCGGGTTCCCGCGGATTTCGAGTTCTCGGTGTTTTGTTCGTAGCCTTCCTTCTCTCGGGGGTCGCTCTTTTCTCCGTGCTTCAGGGGTTGAATGCCGTGCCCGGTGGAAATCCTGCTGCGGACCAGAGTTCCGCGGGGTCCCACTCGGCCCGTACCGCCCAAGGTAGTTTGGTGACGGGCTGTTCCAATTGCGTCTTTCAGAACATCTCCGTAGGTTTTGACCCCACCATGATCGCGATCAACTCCAACTCTGGAGACCTCTATGTCGCTTCGGATGTCGGAGGCAACATTTCGGTCATCAGCGGATCTTCCGGCAAGGTGGTCGGGAGCTTCGCCTATACCTCCGTTCCAAAGGGGGTGGCCTTCGACTCTCTCAACGGGTTGCTCTACGTAACGATGTCGGGCAACAATACGTTGGCCGCGGTGAACTCGACCAGCGGGAAAGTACTAGCGTGGGCACCGGTGGGGAGTTCCCCGGGCGATGTCTATTTCGATCCCGCGAACGGGTATCTCTACGTGGCCAATGCCAATACGGCCAACCTGACGGTGATCAATGGGACAACGGACAAGGTGGTCGGAAGCGTTCCGACCGGGGTCCACCCGTGGTTCATCGCCCGTGACCCGACGCTCGGGCGCCTCTACGTGACCGATGCCGGGAATGGTACTGGTGGCAACATCACGGTCATCAATGAGAGTTCGGACGCGGTAGTGGCCACGATCCCGGTGGGATCTTCCCCTACGGGGGATTTCTTTGACCCGGCGGATAGCGAAGTGTATGTGGCGAACTCGAACTCCAACAATGTCACCGTCATCAACACCTCGAC
>JAKAOF010000042.1:0-7266 GCA_021823345.1 Thermoplasmata archaeon | reverse complement strand
TGCACCTCGATGAACCTGAACCGGCTCAACTGTACTCCGACGGTTCCCGGAAGTTACATGATAACGGCGACCGTCAAGGACGCGGTGGGGTCCTCGGTCTCGGGCACGACCGCGCTCAATGTGTCCGGTCCCTCGGTCCCGCTTTCCGTGGAGCTCGGCTTCGCCACTCCCACCCAAGGACGAGCGCCCCTCGTTGTGGAAGCGACAGCGACCCCGAGTGGAGGTCACCCCGGAACCGGCTCTAATTACTCCTACGTCTGGTCCTTTGGTGACGGCACAACCCAGTTGGGGTCGGGTTTGACCTCCACGGTTACCCACACCTACAACTCCCCGGGGAATTACTCACTTACCGTCACAGTGCACGATCTACGGAACGACACCGCTTCGGCCGCGGGCGCAATCTCTGTCGCTCCCGTTTCCAGCCAGCTGTCGGGGACCATCGAGTTCGACTCTCCCAGTGTGGGATACCTCCCGATGTCCATCACCGTGACCGCCAACGCCTCTGGAGGGACGGCCCCGTATGATTTCCAGTGGGATTTCGGCAACGGAGCCGTGGCATCCGGCCAGGTGGCCTCGCATACGTACACGGCCATGCCCACGTCGTGTACCGCTACCCGATGCATCCAGAACGTGACACTAACGGTGCGCGATGCGAAAGGTGCGGCGATCACTCAGAAAGCCCCGGTGGTACTGCTTTCATCTGTCGCTACCAGCCTTACCATCACCGCCTCAGCCAGCAATTCGACGGGTCCCTCGCCGCTGACTACCGAGTTGACGGCAAGTGCCCAGGGAGGGACGGCTCCCTACACCTACGTGTGGGACTTCGGTGACGGAGGCTCTGCGGTGGGCGCTGTTCAGACCCACGTTTACACCAACGTCGGCACATATTCCACCATCGTGACGGTGGTCGATTCGTCCGGAGTGATCTCCCAAGCCCTCATCCCGATCATCGTCTACCCAACGCCTCCTTTGAACGAGTCGGGCGCGATCCAGCTCACCGTTTCGGCCACGCCGGTAACGGGGCCCGCACCCCTTTCTGTCAGCCTCCAGGCGTTGGCTTCGGGCGGAACTGGAGCCTATCACTTTACTTGGTTGTTCGGAGACGGTTCGCCCGCGGCTACGGGGGCTTCGACCACCCATGTCTTCTCCCAGGTTGGAACGTACGCGGTGAACCTGCTCGCCACGGACGCCCTTGGGCAGAATGCCACCACAGGGGTCTTCATCTCAGCCTACAACCCAGGATCCAACCAAGGCAGCGCCTCCCTCCCTGCAGTCACGGTAACGGTCCTTCGTATGAGCGGTGCAGCGCCGTTCCCGGTCACATTCTACCCGTCCGTGCACGGAGGAATTGCCCCGTACGAACTGACCTGGAATTTCGGTGATGGCAGCCCGCTGGTCAATGTTTCGAACGCGACAGAGGTAGCCCATGTCTACCGCACCCCAGGCACCTACTACCCGAGCCTCGAAGTGAAGGATGTATCGGGAAACAGTGCCCAATGGCTCACGGGTATGGGCGGTCCGGAGCGCCCAATTTTAGTGCAAGGGGCAGCGTCCCACGGTGCCTCGACCGCCCCTCCCTGGGTTCTGATCGCAGGGGCCGTAACGGCGGCCGTCGTGGTCGGTGTCCTGATCGCGCGGACTCATCGGAAGCGCCCCGTAAAAGGTCCACGCCGGGGAGACAAAGGCAAAGGACCGGAAGGACTGTACACTTCCCAGCATCCCGCGGCCGTTCCGCCCGCGCCGCCTCTCCTCGACGATCCGCTCAGGGATGTGTTCGCCCCTGCCCTGTAACGGGTAGTTGTCCGAGTAAAGGACCCATCTCATCGGGGGGTTCCGTAAGGTCTCCAGAGGCAGTGCGCTTCGGATCAAATGGCGTGAGCTCGAAGCAACTCATCCATAGGAGAACTGCGGTCCGCCAAGGAACTGCCCCCCCCCCGAGCAATGACGTTGCCGAAAGACCTCAACGGTCCGCCATGCCCGGTGTGCAGCCTACTATGCTGGGGGCGGTGGGGGTGGCGCCGGCCCCGAGGGAGGTGGTGACGGCGGAGCGTAGTAGGGGTGTGCCCCCCGCCCGCGGCGCTCATGGCGGCGCACCGCCCAGATGACCAGGATGGCGAGCACCGCCACCACGGCCACCGCCACGAGGATGAGGAGGAGCAGCTCCGAGGAGGAGCTGGAATTGGATGCCCCTCCAGAAGACACCACGATGAGGTGGGTGGTCCCGGCCACCGACCGGCCCGCGGCGTCCGTCACCGTGACCTGGACCGAGTAGTTCCCGGCCTGGGACGGAGTGCAGGAGAGCGAACTCGTGCTCGCGGATTGGCACCCGCTCGGGAGCCCCGTGTATGAGTAGCTCAAGGGGGGCGTTCCTCCCGAGGCCGTTACGGTGAAGACCGCGGACGAACCCACGGAGACCTGCTGGGGTGAGACGGTGAAGGACGAGATGAGCGGATACCCCGACGGAGCGATGACGGTAAGATTGGTCGAGGCCGAGGCTGACTTCCCGGTCGCGTCCGTGACCACGACCCAGACGTTGAAGAGCCCGCCGATGCCCGGCGTGCAACTGAAGATCGACGCGTTCTGGCTGAGGCATCCCGGGGGGAGCCCGGTGTAATGGTACGACAGGGGGTACGTGCCACCCCGGGTCACGGTGTTGAACTGAACGGTCGAACCCAAGCTCACGATGCTCGGTGTCGCTCCAAAGGAGGTGATCTTGGGGACCCCCGACGAGGTGGTAGCGAGGATCGCCAAGGTCAGTGCACTCGACACCGCGGTCGTGTGGGTGGCGGCGAGCAGGCTGAGGGTGATGGTGCCCGTGGAACTCCCTGTGGCAAGCGTGGTGACCGGGGTATTGGTCGGGCTCACCACGCCCAGCGAGTTGCTGACCGACCAGGTGTAGGCCACTCCGTAGGTGGGGCAGGGACTGGGGGTACACACCGGCTGGGCGGTGAATTGGGCCCGGGTATTGACTGAGACGGAACCGACATGCGGGGAGATGCTCACCGACACGAGGGAGAACGCCGGACCGAACGGGAGGACCGTGAGGAGGGTTGTCGCCTCGGACATGTGACCCGCCGCATCAGTGACCGCGACCATCGGCGTGTAGTTTCCCGAAAGGGATGGGATACAGTTGAAAGAATTCGTGTTCGCGGCAGAGCATCCTGGGGGCATGTTGGTGTAGGCGTAACTCAGGGTGCCCGTACCACCGGTTACCAGGGTGGTAAAGGTCGTCGCATTCCCAAGATCGATGGTCGAGAGATAGGCCGAGAAGGAGGTGATGACGGGGAATCCTGACGGAGCGATCACGGTGAGGAGGGCCACCCCCGTCAACTGCGCGCCCGCGGTATCCGTGATCGAAACGTCGATCGTGAAGCGTCCGGGGACCGAGGCGGTGCACGAAAGGTTGGCCGTGTTCGCCGATGCGCAGCCGGAGGGGAGCCCGGTGTAGAAGAAGGAGTACGGCGGAATGCCACCCTGGACGGATGCGACGAGGGCGGTCGTCTGTCCGAGGGCCACCGTGGCGGGAGTGGCCGTGAACGCTCCGAGGGTGAGCGGACCCTCCACCACGAGGACGTTCGAAGTAGAGCCATTTCCCCCGTGGGCGTCGGTCACGTAGACGTTCACGTAGAAGGTGCCATTCGAGGTCGGGGTGCAGGTCAGGTGGGCAAGGTTGGAGGAGGAGCACCCGGGCGGAAGTCCCGTGTAGGAATAGGACAGCGGAAGCGTTCCCCCGTTAGCGCTGGCGTTGACATATGCGGTCGCCCCCAGAAGGATCGTTCCGGGCGAAATGGTGAGCCCCGTGGAAATGGCGGGGTTGACGACCACAATGGACGAAGCGGAGATCGTTTTCCCTTGAGCATCGGTCACGGTCACGGTGGTGTTGTACTGACCTGTGAGGCTGGGTGAACAGGCAAGAGATGGGACGCTACTAGTGACGCAGCCCGGAGGTAGTCCGGAGTAGAAATACGTGTAGGGAAGCACTCCTCCCATGGTCGTGACGTTGAGATAGGTAGTCCCCCCAACGTCCACCGGGCTCGGTTGGCCGGTGTAGGAAGGGATGGAGAGTACGGAGACGATGGTGACGTTGGCCGTTGCGGACACCGTCTGGGAGTAGTAGGTCATGTTCACGCGCACGCTCACGATGCCGGGGAGGCTGCCAGCGGTCAGGTCGACCGAGGGAGTCGTGGTCGCATTGGGAGTGGCAAGAGAGTTATTGAGCGTCCACGAATAGATCATGCCACTTGCGGGGCAGGGCGAGGGAGTGCAGACGGGATTCGCCGTGAGGTTGATGGAACCCAGGGCGGTGACCGTGGCGGGGGACGGGGTGATGGAGGCCGATGCGAGGGTCACGCCCGGGAGGATCTGGAGGTTGACGGTGCCGTTGGCCCACTGACCCGCCGAATCGCTGACGTTCGCGTTGATGGTGAACACTCCAGTCGTGTTGGAGGTGCAGTTGCGGGAGGAGACCGTGATCAGGGTGCAGATCCCCGGAATCCCGGAGAAGGAGTAGGTCAAGGGAGCGACTCCCCCAGTGACCACCGCAGTGACCGTGAAGATCTTCCCCGCGGTTGCGGGGTTCGGACTGACGCTCAGGGAGCTAAAGACCAAGCCTGGGGGGGTCACGCACCCCAAGGGAAGATAGTCCCCGCCCTTGGTGATCGCTCCGGTGTTGTTGTAGGGCAGATGCCGCAACGTGCAATAGTAGTTGGCCCAGTAATTTCCGCCCTGCCACGTCATACCCAAGATGTTCCCGGTGAGGTTGAATCCGTTCACGTGCTGGAACGCGGTGGAGCTCTGGTTCGTGACATTCCACTTGTCCGCATAGGAAACGACCGTACTCGTGTAGGTGTCCGTGGTCGGAGTGACCGCGGTCGGCAGTGCGGTGAAGTCATTGTTGTAGACGGTGTTTCCGGAGCTCGAGAGATCGATCGACGGACCGGGAGAGCTGCCGGGGGTCGAGTTCGTTCCGAAAGTGTTCCCCCACACGTAGTTCCCGCCCGCCCCGGAGGACGGGTTGTACACGAGTACTGATGAGGTCGAGCCGTCGTTGGCAAACGTCGAGTTTCCGATCAGTGAGGCCGTGGTGTTCCACAGGATCACGTTTCCGGTCGGGAAGCCCAGGAGAGAGGGAGCAAACCACCCGGAGAGATTGCTAGCTCCCCATAGGGAGAGGTTGGTGTCGTTGTAGGCTTCCACGGGCAGCTGGTTGGTCGCCGGTCCCTGCTCAAAGGACTCGATCGTGGACCAAGGGGAGACGTACGTCATCGAGAACGTGGACGAACCCTGGATCTCGGCATGGGCGTGAACGTCCCGAAGCAGAATACCCGGGAAGACGGGGAACCCGTAGTCGTTCAATTCATTGAACTCCGGGTCGATGGACGACCCCGGGGCTCGGAACAGACTGTACGGGGATCCGACGGACCCATTGCCCGAGGCGCTGATCGCCGCGAGCTCGGAGTTCCCCTGTGCGAAGAGGGGGGTGTAGATCCCGGCGGCACTGTTCGCGACGAGCGACATCGAGATGCCCGAGACCCCGGAGGTGAAGTTCATGAGGTCCGGATTGTAGTCGCTGAGAAGGGCGGTGGCCGTATAGTTCCCGGGGATCAGGGTATAGTTCGCCACCCCACCGACCCCGAGGGGGGCCCAGACGCCATCGGCCGGGACGAACTGTGCCTTGTTCCGCAATCCCGTCTCCAGGAAGACAAAGGCGTTCGCCGGAGAGATGGTGACGCTCAGTTTCATGGACCCTGCATCAGAGACCTTCCCGCTGGCGTTCCACAAGGGCGCAAGGAAAGACGGGCCCGGGCTGAGCTCCACCGTGCCCGCCTGGGTGTAGGATTCGGACACCCCTACGGCGGTCTCCCCCGTGTCCGTCCCGTAATCAAAGGCGGAGTGAGCGGGAACGTAGCGGAGCAGTGTCGAGTCCCACGTGGAGATCCCCATCGTGCCATTGATCCCATTCACCACGGCGGTCGATCCTCCACCGGGTCCTCCCAAGGTCAACTCGGCATCCAGCGCCAAGCAGAACCCCGAGGTAGAGTAGCCACTACACTTCTGTCCGTTGATCTGGTAGACCGGGGGAACGGCGGGGGGTGCCGTGGCGGTCGAATTGAAGTAAATGGTGTCGAACGTCGCGGAGTGGACCGAGGTACCGTTCTTGAGTACGTTCACCCCGAACGTCACGGTCGAGGAATAATGCTTGTAGGGCGAAACGGTGGGGTTGCTGACCGTGACGTTCGTGTACAACTGGAGCGAGAACGGCATCGTCACTTTCCCGATGGAAATGAAATCGTAGTAGAACTGTCCTCCAACGCCGTGTGGGTCATTGGGTGAAGACCCCGTAAGGGTCGTGGGGGGGAGTCCCGCACCGTAGCTCGAGAAGTTCCACACGTTGTCGACCATCTCCAAGAGGTGGGTCCGGGCGGAATAGAAGGGAACGTCCTGGGTCCAGAACTGGTCGGATGAGTTCGCCTGGACCGTGACGTTCACAGCGACGGTGTTTAGCTGGAAGGAAACGCTCTGGGGGCCGTCGTCGAGGAGATAGAAGGTGGAAAGGCTGTTGAGGGCAAGGGACCCCTCAACGCTTGACGTGTTGAGGACCGTGCCAGTCATGGTGCCCGTGGTGTTGACAAGACCGAAATCCCCGATCCCCATCGGGGCGGGAGCCGCACTGTAAAGGGGAGTGACGACCCCGTTCTGTAGATGGGCCCCGTACGCGAGGTCGGGGGGATAGAAGTACCGTGTGGGAACGCCCCCGGTCTGGGCCCGGGCCATGAACTGCTTCTCGGTGGCGATCCGGGATGCGAGCCCCGTAGTAGGGACTCCGAGGGTCGCCGTGTTAATACTGGACCCAGGAGATGCGCTGGACGGGAAAGCAGGGGTTGGATGAGTCAACAAGGAGTCGTTCGCCCCTGCCTGTGGCGAAATGGTCCCCACGAGGAAGCCGCTCATGACAAGTAGGAATATCCATCCGACCACCCCGAACACCGGAAGACGCCCATCAGTTGTCGATCGTAGCGCTCTTCGGCCAATCCAGAGTGACAGCATATGCGGACGGACTCACCCAGCAGACCCTCCGAACCCCTCCCGGGGATATAATCTGGACCATGAGAGCCCGGCCGAACCCCTCATGCACGGATGGGCCCTTGTCGGCGAGAAGTTACACCAGGTACTGACCCTCAGGGGGCGGTGGGGAAAGCCCAGTGAGCTCCATGTCCAACTTCGTCACTTCCTCGTGAGCCCACTTCCGATGGGCCCGAGCGCGGC
>JAKAOF010000041.1 GCA_021823345.1 Thermoplasmata archaeon | reverse complement strand
GTGACCGGGGCCGGACGGGACGTGGGCGAGTCCCTGGCAAAGCATCCCGAGGTGGACAGCATCACCTTCACCGGATCCACGGAGACCGGGAAGCAGCTCCTGAGGACCGTCTCCGACCGGGTCGTCCCGGCCACGATGGAGCTCGGGGGGAAGAACACCCAGATCGTCCTTGCCGATGCGCGGATCGACCGAGCGGTCGCGGGCATCGTCAACGGTGCGTTCCAGAACTCCGGGCAGATGTGCTGGGCCGGTTCCCGGGTCCTGGTGCACCGGGACATCGCCCGAACGCTCTTCGACAAGCTCCGCGAGCAGGTGTCCGCGCTGCGGCTCGGCCCGGGGCTCGCCGACGGGACCCAGATGGGTCCGCTGGTCTCCCGGACCCACATGTCGAACGTCCTCGAGGCCATCGAGGAAGGCAAGTCCTCCGGCGCCCGCGTGCTGACGGGAGGGGGGCCCGCCGAAGCCCCGTCGCTCAAGGAGGGCAATTTCGTTCAACCGACCGTGTTCGAGTCCCCTCCGGAAGATGCGAAGGTGGCCCGCGACGAGGTCTTCGGCCCCGTGCTCGCCGTATGGGAGTTCGATGCCGTCGAGGATGCGCTCGAGCGGGCGAACGACACGCCCTACGGGCTCTCGGCCGGACTTTGGACCCAGAGCATCGGCCCGGCCCACTCCATCGCCCGGCGCCTGGAGACCGGGATGGTGTCCATCAATGAGTACCCCGTGACCTTCCCCCAGGTCCCGTTCCTGGGCTGGAAGCACTCGGGCATGGGCCAGGAGCAGGGACTGGACGCGATCCTGTTCTACACCCACGTGAAGAACGTGCTCGTGAACCTGGAGTAGGTCCCGCTTCAGCCCGGGAACACCCGTCGGGCGTTCGAGACGAACAGCTTCTCCTTGAACTCCTCCGACAGGGGCAGCGCGGAGATCGCGGCCACCTCTTCCCCCATGCCGGGCACGTCGGGTCCGGGCCAATCGGAGCCGAAGAGCACCTGGTCGCCGATCTCCTCGATCCGGGGGAACCAGGAGAGGAGACGGGACGGCGGGATCCCCGAGATGTCGAAGAGGAGGCGGGGATGGCGGCGGAGCAGGAAGAACGCCGTATCGCACCATAGGGGCCGGCCCCCATGGGCCATGATGAGCGTGAGGTCCGGGAAGTCCTGCGCCACGTCATCCAGCGCGATCGGGTCCCCGTACTTGATCCGCGCTCCCGGGAACACGGAGGTGCCCGTGTGGACCATGACCGGCATGCGAAGTCGCTCGGCCGTGGCGTAGATCTCCCGCAGACCCGGGGCCGAGCCATCCAAGTATCCGTTCGCCGGATAGAGCTGGTGCGGGGGATGCACCTTGAGCGCCCGTATCCCGAGCCCCGCGAGGCGCTCGACCTCGGCTCCCGGCTCACGTGTGTGGAGCGGATCCACGGAGCCCATCGGGAGGAGCCGCTTCGGGTCCGTGGCCGCATAGGTGGCCAGTTCCCGGAGGTCCGGGGTGAGCCCGAGGACGGTCGCGGCCGGATAGCTGATGAGGCATGCCCGTTCCACGCCGGAACGGTCCATGTAGTCCAGGAGATGTCGAGGGTCCTTGAGCTTCTCAAGCAGCGCCCCGAACCCCTTGACCCGCTGGCGCATGACCTCGAGCGTGGCGGGATGGGCTTGCTCGAACGGCTGCAGGTGGACGTGCACGTCCGTGACCCCGCGGCGCAAGGAACCCCCCATGGTGCGACCCGGGGGGACCAGAACCTACCGTCCCTTAAAGGAGGGCTTCCGCTTCTCCAAGAAGGCCTGGAAGCCCTCTTTGGCATCCGCCATCGAGAAGAGACGGTTCTGCAGCTCCCGTTCCAGCGACAGCCCCTCGTGCATCGACGTCTCGAGCCCCTCGACCACCGACCGCTTGATCGCTCCCACGGCGCGGGCCGAGTGGTTCGGATAGGTGAGGTTCCGGGCGTAGGCCAGGGTCTCCTCGAGGAACGTGGCCTTGGGGAAGACGCGGTTGACGATCCCCCACTCGAGGGCCTCCTTGGGGGAGAGCATCCGCCCCGTGATCATGAGGTCGATGGCGCGGCTCTTCCCCACGAGCCGGGGAAGGCGCTGGGTGCCGCCGGTACCGGGCAACACGCCGAGCGTGACCTCGGGAAGGCCGAGCTTCCACGCTCCGTCGGAGATGAAGCGAAGGTCGGTCGACATCGCGATCTCGAGGCCCCCGCCGACACAGTGCCCGTCGATCGCGGCGATGAAGATCTTGGGCGTGACCTCGAGCTTGTTGAGGGTCTCCTGACAGTTGAGGCAGAACATCGCCTTGTATTCTGGCGTGGAGGAGGCGAGCATGTTGATGTCGGCCCCGGCGGACCAGACCCCATCGAGCGCGCTCGTGATGACGCAGACGTCCACGTCGTCGCTGAAACGTACCTCATCGACGACCCGGTTGAGGTCCTTCATGAGGTCGGCGTCGTAGGTGTTGGCCTTGGGCTTGTTGATTTTGGCGATCGCGACGCGGTCCTTCTTCTCCAACGAGATGTACGTCAGGTCCATCGGATTCCCCACATTACCCACTTGAACGTTGCTATAAAGCCTGTGGGCGCCGATGCGGAGGGAGGCTCGAGACCTCGCCGCTATCGAACCGATCGCTCCGAACACTCAGTTGCCCACCTTGGGGCCTCTATCTTGCCGCGGGAGGCCCGATACCCGAGATCGGGGTCGCCGGTCGTTGCCCGACGACCCCGCCCCGCCGGATCCCCCTGAACGAGCGGCGGTCGAGGATCTATTCCTCGACCCAGTCAGCCTTCTTGGCGTCCTTCGCGGGGGCCGCGTCGGCCCCCTTGGCTCCGGAGGACCCGGAACTACCGGCCGAGGACTTTCCCTCGGCCCCCTTGGTCCCGGAGGACTTTGGGGCCGCGGCGGTCTCCGATGCGGGAGCGGCGGCGGGCTCGGCGTGCCCTTCCTCATGGTGGCCCGACCCGGCCCAGTCCTTCGGCGAGGACTCCGGTTCGCTCTTTGCGGAAGAGTTCCCGCTGCGGGGAACGGTTCCGGCGTCACTCCCTCCCTTGCGCCGTCCCAGTCCGAGGAGGACCAAGGCGGCGATCCCGACGGCGGCGAGGGCGATCGAGGCCCACAGATACCAGGGGACCGAGGTCGACGAGGCCGCGTGGGAGGTCGATCCCAGCGGCACGGTGATCGAGGAGTTGGTCGCGGAGTACGGACCGCCCCCTCCGCCCGCCGCGGAGACGAACGTGAGCGAGGAGACCCCGGAGGTGGGGACCACGGCGAACCAGGCGATCCCGCCGGCGTCGGTCGTGCTGGTCGAGGTGTTGAGCACCCCGGTCGAGGAGGGGCTCAGTGCGAGGGTCACGGCGACGCCCGCCCCTACCGGTGTCCCGTTGGACTCGAGCTCCACACCGACGGGCGAGGAACCCTTGGGAGTGAATCCCTGACTGGGGAGCACCCAGGAGAGCACCAGGGGCCGCGGCACCACGATCACCTCGGCCATCGCCGAGCTCTGCGAGCTTCCGGTACCGGCGGTCGCCCGGAGCAGCACGGCCGTGGTGGTCCCGACGGAGGGCGACCGGTAGGTGGTGAAGGCCACCCCCTGGGCATCGCTCAGAACGGTGCCCGGAGCGAGCGAGCCTCCGCCCGATCCCTGCACGGAGAAGCTCACCGAGACGTTCGAGAGCAGGACCCCGGTCGAGGAGTTGCTCACCTTGACCGACACTCCCACGGAGCCCAGGGAAGCGACCTGGGGAGAGGGGTTCTGCCATTGCAGCAGTACGCCTCCTCCGGTCCCGGCGGGCGCCAGTGCCAAGGGCACATCGGCCGTGCCGGTACCCGAGCTGGACGACGCCGAAGCGACGAGCAGCACCGCGGTCGCCGACAGGATCTGGGAGGGCGCGGTGTAGTTGAACTGGGCGGTCCCGCCGACCCCGGTGGTGACCGCGGCGGGGTTCACGCTACCCAGGGAAGGGGCGATGGAGATCGCAACGGAGGCCCCGGAGACCGGGAGACCGAGATGCGACACCGAGACCGTCACGGGCTCCGACTGGCTGGGGCCGAGGGTGCCCTGGGTCAGCGTCAGCGACACCGTGAGCGGATTGCTCCCGCCACCGGAAGAGGCCGGCACCAAGGTCGTGGCCGAGGCGCTCGCGGCCCCGTACCCGGCGGGGTCGGAGCTCGCCTGGAAGCTCACGATGATCGGGGCGTTGGACCCGAGGGGGGCGGTCCAGTTGAACACGGCGATCCCCGCGCTGTTGGTCACGGCGGTGGACCGGGAGAGGAAACCGGTCGAGGCGTTGATCGTGACCGGCGCCCCGGCGAGACCCGAGACCGGGACCCCGGAGGCGTTCAGGGCTTCCACGGACACGCTGAGCGCGACCGTGGCGCCACCGGTCACCGAGGCCGGCACGGAGAGCGTCATCGGCGGGCTGGCCGGGCCGATCTCCGCGAGCGTTCCGAGCGAGGTCGCCTCGTAGACGTAGGGAGGGACGACGGCCGCCGAGGAGTAGAGCGGGCCTCCGAGGTTGACCTCCCAGACGAGCGCCCCCGTCGAGGCGTTGAGGGCGTAGAACCACCCGGAGCTGTCCCCGTCGAGCACGAGGTCACCCCATGCGACCGGGGACGCGCTGAAGGGACCCTTGCCGGTGAAGTTCCATCCCCAGGCCCATTGCCCCCCGGTGGGTCCGGTGGAGAAGTAGGCCTCGGAGACATTTCCATCGCTGCTCGCGAAGTAGACGGGCTCGACGCGCGGGTTCGCGATGTTGGGGGCGAGCGCCGGAGAGGCGTAGAACCCGGAGGAAACTCCTCCCGCCGGGACGGACACGTTCAGCGTGGCGAGCACGGATCCCGAGGTGAGGTTGACGGCGAACACGTGGCTCGGCAGTCCGCCGCCACAGTTGTCGTTCAGGAACCCCACGGGGGAGACGCCCGTGTTGTTCGTCATGTTGAGGAGCGCCAGCGAGCTGCGCAGGTGGCATCCCTTGAGGGTCACGGGGAATCCCGTGAGGGGGGCACCCGTGGCGCCCGTGGTCCCGCTGAACCCATCGAGCGTCCGAGTGCCGTCATCCGGAAGGTAGAGGGCGGAATTCTTGCCCAGGTAACCCACGGAGGGAGTGGAGAAGTACGCCGCTCCGCCGGGGGCGGCCCAGGGGGTCGTCGGGCATCCCAGGAGGGTGCCGAGCTGGACCCGCCAGATGTTCCCCGACGTGTCACTGAGGAAGACGCTCCCGCCGGCCACGGCCGGGCTCGAGGAGGAGGGGTTCCCACCGAGGGGGCAAGGGGAACCGGTGCTCCCGGGGATCGTCTGGAACCAGAGGTTGTTCGGGCCGCCATCCTGGGCGATCGCCAGGACGTTTCCCGAGAGGAGGGTGGGGGAGGACACGGCCGGACCGCTCCCGGCACCGCCGGGCAGGTAGGCCGCGTTCACGGTCATGCCGTTCGAAGCGTTGACCGCGTAAAGGACATTGTCCATCGAGATGTAGACCACTCCCTGGGACACGGAAGGGGAGGATTGGTACGGCGGGTCATTCCCCCGAGGGTTCGACAGGGGGAACGTGGAGGACCACTGGACCGAGGCCCGCACCGGGGGGGACCCGGTCAGCGAGCCGGTGAGCGCGGAATCCCCGCGGAACATCGACCATCCCGGGAGCAGGGGGCCGCCGAGGTGAGGCGCCGCCGTGGGGGCAAGGTGCGCGCTTCCCAACGCTCCCCCACCACCGAGGGTAAGGATCGTGATCCCCACCAGGAGCAGAAGGGTCGCCCTCCCCGGGGAACGGTGAATCCCAGGGTGCCGCGCCGTTGACTCGTAGACCTGACTCTCGATGGCCCCATTCGTTCGCATGGGATGAACACGGGGGGTGGGGGGGATATTCATTTTGGAGCAAAGGCCGAAACCTTTGGTGCAAACTGCGAAATCGCGGGCGAACTTCCAAATACCTCCCTTTATCTCAGGGATTCCCATGGATACGCTCGGCCTATTCCTCGCAGTCGTGCTTGCCGGCCTCTCGCTGCTGTTGGGGGTGATCGGGATCCTCGCCTCCTCGCGCTATGAGGACCGGCGGATCCTGTTCATCTCCGGGGCGTTCCTCGCCCTCGGGGTCGTCGGTGCCCTCGCCGTCTTCTCGGACCTTTCCCCCGAGTACGGGGGCCCGTTCGGGGTCGAGTCGATCCCGCTGTTCGTGATGGTCGTGGCGGTGGGCCTGCTCTACGTCGCCATGGTCCGTTCCGGTCCCAGCCCAGTCGGAAAGCCCCATGGATGACCTCCTGCAACAGGGTACTCGCAAGTCCATCTACGAGCAGATCCAGAAGAACCCCGGGGTCAGTGCCCGGGAGGTGCAGCGCTCGCTCCGACTGGGATGGGGGGAGACCGCCTATCACCTCAAGCAACTGACCGAGGCGGGTGCGCTCCGACGGGAGCGCGGCGGGCACCGGGACTATTACTTTACCCCCGAGATCGGATGGGGGGACCGCAAGACCCTCCTCCTCCTGCGCAGCCGGGCCGAGCGCACCATCCTCCTCACCCTCCTCGAGAAGCCCGACCTCTCCTTCCTCCAGATCGCCCAAGAGGTCCGGCTGAGCAACTCCACCGTCTCCTTCCACCTCCGGCACATGCTGGTCCTGGAGATCGTGGAGCGCCGGATGCAGGAGAACCTCCATCGCTACCGCCTCCGGGAGCCCGCGCGGCTCGCGACGCTCCTCCACACCTACCAGGAGAGCTTCGAGGACTCCCTCGTGGACCGTTTCGTCGGCGCCTGGACCGGACTCCTGCGCGAATGACGGGGTTTTTCGCCGGAGACCGCCGTGTGGGCTTTGCGCCAAGCAGTTCTGGTTTTGCACCAAAATCTTAATCCCACCCCCCCCGCCTCAGACGTATCGAAGGTGTCCGAACGACCATGAAAACGAACCGATGGCAGCGAATGATCCCGCTCCTGTGCCTGACCGTGCTCACCCTGAGCTTCGCCTCAGGTCATGCCCTGGGGGCCGCCCCCCGCCCGCTCGACGACAATTCCCACCCCTCGCCCTTTGCCTGGACGCAGGGCCAGATCGAAGTGCAGTTCAATGGGGAGTCCCCGTCCTTCCACGTGATCGCCCTCAACGACAGCCGCATCGGGCTGTCCGTGGACGTCCAAGGCGTGGCCGAGGTCAATCACTCGGGAGGGCTGGTGGCCTATGCCCCGTTCTCTTCCGAAGGGACCCAGTGGAACCTCTCCTGGACCAACGTGTCGGGAGGGCTGCTGGTGAACCTCACCGGGAGCGTGCCCGTCTACGCGATGCAGGGCACCTGGAACGCTTCCGAACTCCCGGAAGAGTTCAACAACCCGCTCGGGAACGCGGCCGTCGTGCTCACGTTCCACCTCCACAACTCCTCCGGCGCCTCCGGATGGACCGTCAAGTTCGATCTTTCCGTCCAGGGATGGCCCTGGACCTCGCCCTCGGATCAGCTCGGCGCCAGCATCTCGGTCGAGGCCGAGTCCGAGTCCCACGTCTCGAACGGCGCGAGCGGGGACAACGTGACCGAAGGGGAGAACTCGACCGGGGTCCCGGTCGCGACGCTCAGCTGGGGGAACTCGGCGAACGTGACCTACCCCTCGGGAGCGACCCAGGTCGCGAACGTCTCGGCGACCACCCATTTCACCGATGACGGGACGAGCTCCAGCGTCCACCTCCTCTTCGGAGGCGTCGCGGGAGGCTACTCCTCGCTCTTCTACGATCCGTCGGTCTGGCTCAACGCCCTGGCCTTCCACGGGCAGGGCGGGCTGCTCGCATGGGCCCTCACGCCCCTCGGACTCGGAGCGATCCTGGTCGGAGTGGCCGTGGTGCTCGTGCTCACCCTGACCGCGCTCAAGCTGCGCCGGCAAAAGCCCGCCATGGAGCTCAGCGGGACCCTCCCCCACTGCGCCCGTTGCGGAGGGGCCCTCACGGTGAGCATGGGCTCGGGGGTGCGCATCCTTAAGTGCGCATCCTGTGAGGAGCACCCTCACAGTGGCTCCTCCATCGCACACATCCATGCCGTCGCTCCCCCGCACCTGTCGGACGTGTCGAGCTGAGGACCCGGGACGGTGAACCGCATGGAAGCCAAGAGAGGTCTCCTCCCGCAGGACGCAAAGAGCCGCCCCAACCTCCCGGGCCCTCGCCCCCCGGCGAGGCCCCCGAGCCGGAAGTTGAGGCCCCGCAACGGGTCCTCCCCGCCGAAGCGGGTGACCGAAGAGGACATTCGAAGCTGGTTAGACAATGGTCTTTGAGAAGTTCGAGACCTGGAACTTTCAATCCCCGGGACCGGAGGAAGTGTTCTCCAGCTCCTGGAACTTCTGGGGGCAGCGGGGCTATCAGCTGCAGTCGACGGGCCCCACCTCGTTCCGGGGCCGGTCCTTCCAATCCAAACTGGGCATTCACCGGGTGGTAGAGATCACGGTCGTTCCCGCGGGGAGCGCCGCCACGGTACAGATCCACTTCCGGGCCGACGTGCGGTCCGATGTCGCCGCCGGGGGCGTGGTCGTGGCCGTGCTGCTCCTTCCCGTCGCCGTCGTCGGGGCCGCGGTGTCCTGGCACGAGTACGAACGCGACTGGTCCCAGGAACGATGGGATTACTGGAACTCGCTCACGACGGGGACGCACGCCCAGCCGGCGCCGGGCAGCACCCCGCCTCCTCCGCCGTCCTCTCCGCTCCTCGGGCCCACCTCGCCTCCTCCCGCGAACCCGCCACCGCCGCCTCCCCCCTCCTCGACCTCCCCCGCGGCCGCTCCAACGCCTCCCGCCGCACCTCCCGCCCCCGTTGCCTGTCCCTCGTGCGGAAAGGCCGTCACCGGAGAGGGCAAGTTCTGCGCCTCGTGCGGCCAAGCGATCCCGGGACCGGGATAGCCGAGCCGATCGCCTCTCCGGGGCCGGATAGTACCCCGCCTCAGTGGGCCGGGGTTACGGGCTCGGGGTTGCCCCACTTGTCGTTCATGAGGAACTCCTGCTTGACGAACTCGAAGTGCCTGCTCGAGAGATAGCGGGCAGGCAGGACGGTCTTCAGGTAGTCGACATAGCTCGAACGGTCGACCGGTCGTCCATTATCGGTCAGGAGTTGCCCGTGAAGGTCGTAGGGCAGGTAGACGAAGCCCACCCCCGGGGTGAGCGCCCCGGGGTTGGCAAAGCTGCCGTACTCGCGCAGCCCCCGGATCCGGAAGAACCGGCGGTCGGGCAGGAAGAGGAGGTCCTCGGGGTCCATCCCCTCCACGCGTTCCCCGGACTGAAGCCGCCCGAGGAGCGGCAGCGCCTCTTCCCGGGTGACCCGACACTTGGCGGAGAGGATGGCGAGGTTGAGGTCGCGGATCTTGCCCCGGACCTCCTCCGTGTAGAGTTCCTGGGCCTCCCCGTTCTTCAGGGTCTTGAACACGCCCTTCACGAGGTCCCCCCCGAGCTCGCTGCCGAACATCTCGAGCCCCCGGGGGTACCAGAGGTTGATCGTCTTCTGGACCTCTTCGAGGCCGAAGTTCCCCCCGTCCATCACCGCGGCGACGGAGACCGCCCGCAGGAGCTTCTCGCCCGCCGCCAGATGATAGGACTCCTCGTGCCAGCGCATCCAGGGCATCGAGGTGGCCATCGGCCCGTAGATGAAGTGGTGCTGCATCTCGAGCTGGTACTTTCCCACGCGGTCGATGAGGGCGAGGAAGGTCGAAGTGTCGAGGAGGCTCTGGAACTCGATGTTGAACGCATCGAGGACATGCTCCCCGGGGCGCATCGCAAAGAGCTCCTCGAGCACCTCGGTCGCGAAGTGGTGGCCCCAGCGGGATGCGTCGAAGGTCTCGTCGAGCATGAGGACCCCCATCATCTGGATGTGGTGCCGGAGCTCCTCGACACAGACCCGCTTCTTGGAGAAGCTGATGGCATCCAGCTGGGTGCCGTTCGGGTCCGTCCGGTGGATGCCCTCGGCGATCTCATGGTCGAGACCCGTGAGCGAGCCGTGGTCGAGCCGTTCGTAGACCAACCGGTGCTGCTGGATGGAGCCGAGCTCGGTCGAGGCCTGGGCGCGGATCACCTTGAGGGCGGTCATGAACTGGGCATCGGGCATCTGCTCGGCCTTCCAGACCCGGTGGGAGAGGTCGCTGGTGGCCGGGACCGCGCCCACGACCCGGGAGGCGTAGCTGGAGAATCCATCGGGCTCGGCGAACACGCACGTGGTCAACGGGAGGGGGATCCGGGGGTAGTAGCGGTTCCACTTCTCCGCATCGAGCACCTCGGAGAGCTCCGGGAAGTACTTCCCGTGCCAATCCCGGAGCTCCACCTGCCACTTTTCGGGCAGATCGGCGGTGCGGAACTGCTCAGAGGGAGGCATCGCTCAGCACTGGGAGGGGGAGGCTCGAAATAAGCCTTTTGTCGCCACGCTCGCCGGCGAGGCCCCGCGCGATGCGCCGCCGGGCGCCGCGGAGATGAGAATTTCTTGTGAACTCAAAAGCACCTTTATCTACTGGCAGGTTATTGGGAGGCTTCGCGGAGGAATATTTCCCTTTCCATGGCTGCTACTCGCCGTAAAAACAGCGCGATCTCTCATAGCGAACACGCCGCACAACCGGTGAAAACCCGACGGGAACCCATCCCCATCCCCCGGCTCCTGCCGAAGGGAAAGAACGCCTACGACACGGTCGAATGGGAGTACCGCGACGCGGTGATCAAGAACCCCTCCGGCAAGATCATCTTCGAAGCGAAGGGCGTGAAGGTGCCCAAGGAATGGGGCGACACTTCCCTCAACATCGCGGCCTCGAAGTACTTCCGGCTGATCAACGGCAAGCGGGAGAACAGCATCGAGGCGATGGTGCGCCGCGTGACGCACTGGATCGCCTTCCAGGGCCTGCGCCTCGGCTATTTCGACTCGGACGAGGAGGCGGCCATCCTCGAGGAGAACCTTGCGTGGCTCATCCTCCACCAGGCGGCATCGCACAATTCCCCGGTCTGGTTCAACGTCGGCGTGCGCGAACCCCCGCAGTGCTCCGCCTGCTTCATCCAGTCGATCACCGACTCGATGGACTCGATCCTCAACCTGGAGAAGAGCGAGGCGATGCTCTTCAAGGGCGGCAGCGGGACCGGGACCAACTTCTCTCCCCTTCGCTCGTCCGTGGAGCGCCTGGCGGGAGGCGGGATCGCGAGCGGCCCCGTTTCCTTCATGCGGGCCTTCGACGCCATGGCCGGGGTCATCAAGAGCGGCGGTACGACCCGGCGCGCGGCGAAGATGGTGGTCCTCAACGTGGACCACCCGGACATCGAGGAGTTCATCCAATCCAAGGTCAAGGAGGAGGACAAGGCCTACGCCCTGATCCGCGAAGGGTACAGCGCCAACTTCGACGGGACGGACCCCGACAATGCCTACGCCTCCATCGCCTACCAGAACGCCAACCACTCGGTACGGGTGAGCGACGCGTTCATGGAATCCGTCCAGCGGGACGGGGCCTGGGCGACCCACTTCGTGACGGAGCCCCAGAAGGTCTCCAAGGTCTACAAGGCGAAGGAGCTCTTCCACCAGATGGCGGAGGCGGCCTGGCGCTGCGGCGACCCCGGAGTGCAGTTCGATGACACCATCAACGACTGGCACACCTGCACGAACAGCGGGAGGATCAACGCCTCCAACCCGTGCTCGGAGTACCTGTTCCTGGACGACACCGCGTGCAACCTCGCCTCGCTCAACCTGATGAAGTTCGTAGGCACCGATGGCGAGTTCGACGTCGAGTCCTTCCGCAAGGCGGTCCGGACCTTCGCCGTCTCGATGGAGATCCTCGTGGATGCCTCGAGCTACCCGACGAACTCCATCGGGGAGAACTCCCACATCTACCGCACGCTCGGCATTGGCTACGCCAACGTGGGCTCGCTCCTCATGGCCCGCGGCCTCCCTTACGATTCGGAGGAGGGACGCTCGCTCATCGCGGCCATCACCTCGCTCCTCTCGGCCGAGGGGTACCTCACGAGCGCGGACATCTCACGGCGCATGGGCCCCTTCCCGGGCTTCGAGCGCAACCGTAACTCGATGGCCCGCGTGATGCGAAAGCACCTGGACGCTTCCCAGAAGATCTCGAAGTCCGAGCCGAACGCCGCCCGTATCGCGACCCTGGCCACGAGCACTTGGGAGAAGACCGTCGAGACCGGGGAACAGTCCGGCTACCGTAACGCCCAGATCGCCGTCATCGCCCCGACGGGGACCATCGGGCTCCTCATGGGATGCGACACCCTCGGGCTCGAGCCCGAGCTCGGCCTCGTGAAGATCAAGAACCTGGTCGGCGGCGGCGTGATGAAAATGGTCAACACCACGGTCCGCACGGCCCTCAAGTCCCTCGGGTACACGGCCGAGGAGATCGCCAAGATCGTCCCGCACGTCGAGTCCACGGGCTCGATGGTCGATGCCCCGGGCCTCAAGCCGGAGCACGTGGCGGTCTTCGACACCGCGCTCCCCACCGCAGGGAGCGCGTCCCGGATCATCTCCCCCATGGGACACCTGAAGATGCTGGCCGCGATCCAGCCCTTCCTCTCCGGTGGGGCCTCCAAGACCATCAACCTCCCGAACGATGCGACGGTCGAGGACGTGGCGAACATCTACCTCGAATCCTGGAAGATGGGCGTGAAATGCGTCTCGATCTACCGGGATGGCTGCAAGGCGAGCCAGCCCTACGACACCGGGGCATCGAAGGACACCCTCTCCGGACTCACCCAGCGCAACCGCCCCAAGCGGGAGAAGCTCCCGGACTACCGGAACGCCATCACGCACCACTTCTCCGTCGGGGGCCACGATGGCTACGTGACCGTCGGGCTCTATCCCGATGGGCGACCGGGAGAGGTGTTCTTCCGGGTGACGAAGGAAGGGTCCACCGTCAACGGCCTCATGGATGCCCTCGGCATCTCCATGAGCATGGCGCTCCAGCACGGGGTCCCGCTCAAGGACCTCGTCCGGAAGCTCGCGCACATGCGCTTCGAGCCGGCCGGCATGACGAGCAACCCCAAGATCCGCTTCGCCAAGTCGATCCCCGACTACGTGGCCCGCTGGATGGCCCAGAACTTCATGAACGACGAGGACCGCCGCGGGCTCGGTCTGGAGGACCACGACAGCGCGGCCTCGGAGGCCGAGAAGCCCTCCAAGCCCCCGACCAGCCCGACGGTCTTCAAGGAGAAGCCGCTCGAGGCCTTCGAGAAGGAGGAGGTGGACCGGACCGAGGACGCCCCCAGTTGCCCCTCATGCGGCGGGATCATGCAGCGTTCCGGTACGTGCTACGCCTGTACCCAGTGCGGAATGACCAGCGGCTGCTCCTAGGCCTGGACGAAGCGGGACGGGGGAGCGTCTTCGGACCCCTCGTGGTGGGGGGCTTCGCCATCCGGGGTTCCCTGGAACGCACGCAGGCGATCCTCCGGGGCGTCGGAGCTCGGGATTCCAAGACCCTGAGCCCTACCCGGCGCGGCGAGGTCTACCGTCGGCTCCAACCGCTCGGCACCCCGGCGACCGCATCGGCGGAACCGGCGCGGATCGACACCTACGTCGAGCAAGGGAAGCTCAACACCCTCGAGGTGGAACTGATGGCATCGATCGTGGTCCGGCTCCAGCCCGACCTCGTGCTGGCGGACGCGTGCGACCCCGATGCCCGCCGCTTCGCCCGCCAGCTGGCCGCGCGGGCCGAAGGGTCCGGCTGGAAGGGCAAAGTGATGGCCGCCCACCACGCCGACCGGGACCTGCCCCTCGTCGGAGCCGCCAGCGTCATCGCCAAGGTGACGCGCGACCGCGCCCTGGCGCGGATCGCCCGGCGCGCCGGGACGAACCTCGGGAGCGGGTACCCGTCGGACCCGACGACCCGCGACCATCTGAAGGGACTCCTGGGACGCTCCCCGCTCCCGCGCTACGTGCGCTCCTCGTGGGCCACCGTGCGCGATCTGCGCGAAGAGCTCGCCCA
>JAKAOF010000040.1 GCA_021823345.1 Thermoplasmata archaeon | reverse complement strand
GGTCCTATCTCACGATCCGGTGGTTACCGGGGCCTTTCCATGGAAGGGCGGCGGCCACCGGCGCGCCCAGCCGTCGGGGAGGATCCCGGCCCGGGTGAAGCGGACCTCGGCCTCGGCCCGTAGCCCGTGGGCGGCGCTCGATGATCCATGGAGCTCCTCCCACTGGGCCAACGCCATCCGGGTCCATCCTTCCCAGAGATAGTTGGACGCACCGTCCGCACGCTGGAGCGCCTGTTCGAAGCTGTCCCGGGAGGACTTCGAGGACCCCTCCACCTCGCGGGCCCATCCATCGAGGACGCGGTACAGGAGGTCGAGCGCAAGCGCCTGGGTGTGCAGACCGTCCGAGTTCGCCCCGATCTTCCGGAGCACCACCCGAGCCGGTTCCAACTGGCCGAGCGAGAGATGGACCTCGGCCAGTCGCATGTCCATGAGGGTCGCGTTCTCGAGGTTCCCCTGGCGAAGGAAGTCCTCGCATCCCTTCAGGTAATGCGGGAGGGCCTCCGCGTAGTTCCCCCGGCGGAGACCGATCTCGGCCTCGAGGATCTCCCCGAGGAACTTCAGCGGGAGGTCGAAGCGCTCGACGATCTTCTGGCACTCCCGCTGGGCCGCCGCCGCGCCCTCCAGGTCCCCCCGGTCGATGCGCGCACCCGCGAGATTGTTCCATCCGATGGCGAGGTTGGAGGGGGAACGGGCGAGGCGCATGGAGTCCTCGCACGCCCGGCAATAGCGCCCGACGTCTCCCAAGTATTCTCCGAGGAAGGAATCCAGGCTGAAGACCAACGTCTGGCTCCGGGTATTGGGATGGGTCCCTTCCGCCCGGCGAAGCTGCTCGAGGGCGGCCGCGGCCTCCGTCAAACGGCCGGAGCGGCACAGGGCCACCCCTTGATAGTACAGGGCGAGCGAGCGCGCCCACGTCGGGAGGGTCCCCCCGAACCCGAGGACCTTGGTAGCTTCCTCGAGCAGGCTCGCATAGCGCGCCTCCCGCATGGCGAGGGTGGCTTCCGCCAGCGGGACCCGGAACCGGTCCGCGGGGGGGAACTTGTCTTCCTGCGAAAGCAGCGAGGTCAGCCGGTCCAGGATCGGCCGGGCCGCCTTCGGGTTCATGTCCGCGATCGAGCTCACCATGCGGACCTCGACCTCGAGCCGTAGGCGGGGCGAGAGCTCCTTCTCGTAGAGGGACCTCAGGATCCCTTCCCGTTCGAGCGCCTGCCCCAGGACCGCCTCCATCCGGTCCGAGAGGTCGAGGCTCTCCCGGACCCCGGCCTCGATGCCGGCCCCCGAGCGATCCATCGCCTCGAGGAGCCATCGATAGAAGCGGAGGATGGATTCGAAGTGCATCTGCTCGAACGCTTGGTCGATCGCCTTTCGGGCCCAGGCGGCCGCCGGCTCCGGGTTCCCGGACTCATGGAAGAGCCGGGCGATCTCCTCGATCTCATCGGGCCGGTTCTGCGCCCACCACTGGCCCAGGGCCTGGGCGCGGTGGGAAAGGATCGAGGGCGACACCTGCGAGAGGACCACCTCGCACAAGAGATGGGGCGTGAAGCTCCACCCGGTACGGCGTCCGACCCGTTCCGGGAGCCGCTCGAGCATGCCGCGCCGGCGCTCGATCCCCCGGAGCTCCGAGGCCACCTGTTCCACCGAGATCCCCAACACTCCGGCCAGGGGAGCGGACTCGAACTCGCCTCCCACGATCGACGCCCATTCGAGGAGGTCCTTCTCCGCGGGCGGGAGCGCTTCGAGCTCCCGAGAGAGCAGGCGTTGCACGCTCTCCGGCAGGGCGGGTTCCGAGATCTCGTCCCCCACCGTCTGCACGAGGTACACCCGCGAGCCTTCCCCGCGGAGGATCCCCTCCTCGGCGAGATTGCGCGCCAGTTCTTTGAGGATGAATGGGCTGCCGCCGGACTTCACGTAAAGCCGTCGGAACCCCTCGTCCCCGGACTCGGGAGCATGGGTCGTGGGGTGTACGCCGAAGAGCCCGCAGACCAGGTCGTAGCAGTCCTGCTCCGCCAACCCACTGAGCACGACGCGGCGAAGGGTTCCCTCCCGGTCCATCGCCTCCATCACTTCGTCCAGTTGGTTCCGCTGCTGTTCGTTCGCCGGAAGGGAATCATCGGTCTGCAGGGTCGCCATGACCACCACCTTGAGGTCTCGGACGTTCCGGGCCAGGAACTGGAACGCTCTCAGGGAGTCGGGGTCCGCCCATTGCAGATCGTCGATGACCAGGAGCTGCGGTTGCCCGGGGGCCTCCTCTTCCAGCGTGTCGAGGTAGCGGATCATCGCTTGGGTCGAGTCCTCGATCGTCGGAGGAGCGGGGGCGTTTTGGGGGGTCGAACTGATCACCTCTCCCTCCCCTTCGAGCAGGCTCTTCTCTCGGGGTTCGAACGCCCCGGGGTTCATCGCGATGAGGAGGTGCCCCTCGCTCTCCTCGGCGATGTCCCGCAGGAACTGGAGCAACCGCAGGACCGCCGGAAAGCCGTTCTGGGTCACCAGATACTCGAGGGCCGTCAGGACCACGATCCCCTGGGGCTGGGACTGGAGGAATCCGGTGAGGCGTTCCCCCAAGGCATCCATGTTGGAGGGGGACATTGCGTCCGGGCCCTCCATCCGGGTGAGCCAGAGGGCCTGCATGGTGGGACCGAAGTCCGGGTGCTTCTCCCGGATCGTGGCGGGTCGCTCGCGTGAGAGCAGGAGCATCGGATGCTTTCCGGACAATTCCACGGCATCGGAGTAGATGCCGACCGGTTTCTCCTCCTCGACGAACAGCACCGAGGGAAGCGGGTGCGGCAACCCCCGACCCTCTCCGGTTCGCGACTCCTTCGAGTCTCGCCGATGGAACATCTGGAGGAAGGGGAAGAGCGGGGTGTTGACCTCCTTGAGACAGTAGCCCCAGCGACCCAGGAATCCCACCGAGGTGGCCCGCTTCTCGGCCTCCCGGGCCAGCCGGGTCTTCCCGATCCCGGTCAGCCCCTGGATGATCCACGCCGAGCCCCGGGACTTCTGCGCCTCTTCGAGTCCTCGGAACAGTTCTTCCCGCTCCCGATCCCGGCCGACAAAGGGGGGGGTCTCGACCGACAGCGCCCCCCCTCGGGGGGCATTCGGTTCATGAGATGCGGTCATGCGTGCCCGATCGGGTTCCCTCGACCCGAGCGAAAGGGGCTGAACCCTATAACGGCGCTTTCAGAACGTCGTTCCGCAAAGCACGGAAGCCCCGCTGAGGGGCGGAGGAGCTCCGTTACAGGTGCCAGGTGGGCCCGCCGTATCCGTGAGGCAACTGGTAGGAACTGCCGCCACCGAAGGGATCCGGGCGAGGCGTCGGGGCCCGGCCCTTCTTGCTGGCCAGGTACCGGTCGATCGCCTCGGCGGCCTTGCTACCGGCGCCCATGGCAAAGACCACGGACTTCCCGCCCGAGGCGAAGACTCCCTCGATCCCGGTCATCCATCCTTCCTGGCGTCCTTCGGGCCACCCCTTCGAGGTGCTGAAGGCGAAGTCCTCGGCCAGCCCCTTCGTGTCGGCCACCTCGCCGGCGGCCACGATGATGGTATCGCATTCGATGGTGACCTCGGTCCCGGGGACCGGTACGACACTGCGCTTTCCCTTGGCATCGGGCGCCGAGAACGCGGTGGTCTGGACCACGAGCCCTTCGACCGCATCGGTGCCGAGCACCTGGACCGGGGCCCGGTTGAACAGGAAATGGATCCCCTCGGCCTCGCTGCCCTCGGCCTCCTCGGAGCTGGCCGGCATCTCCTCCCGTCCTCGCCGGTAGATGACCGTGACCTGTCCGTCCTGGGTGAGCCGTCGGCTCGTCCGAGCGGCGTCCATCGCCACGTCGCCCCCGCCGATGACCACGATCTTGCGGTTCGTTCGGCCGAAGAGGCCGGTCGGGGAATCGCCCGTGTTCATGTCGAGGAGGAAGTGCAGGGCATGGATGACCCCGGGCAGGTGCTCCCCCGGGACGCTGAGCAGGCGAGGACTGTTGGCACCGATGGCCAGGTAGACCGCGTCGAACCCTTCGGCGAGCAGGCTCTGCGGGGTGAAGTCCACGCCCGCGGTCTTGCCGTAGACGAATTGCACATCCAGGTTCTTGAACCGGGCGAGGTCCGCGGAAAGGTCCGGCGCCTCCAGGTGATAGCGTGGGATCGTCTGGATCTGTCCTCCCGGGAAATTCTCCCGCTCGTAGACCGTAACGGAGTATCCGCGGATCGCGAGCTCCCAGGCCGCCATGATCCCCGCAGGTCCGGCCCCGACGATCGCCACGCGTTCGTGCTTCGGGGGCAACGAAACATAGGTGAGGTCCGAGCTTCCGAACTCGAGCGCGGCGCGCTTGAGGTGCCGGATCGCGATCGGCGTCCCGCGGTCCCCCATGACGCAGTCCTGCTCACAATAGTGATAGCACGTCTTGCAGAGCACGGAGGCGAAGGGATTGTCGCTCAGGATGAGCTTCGCCGCCTCGGTGAACTTGCCTTGCCCGACGAGCCCCGCATACCCTCGGCAATCCTGGGTGATCGGACACGCCTGCACGCAGAAGGGCATCTCGCACTGCAGGCAGCGCGAGCCTTCGATCACCGCATCGCCGCGACTGTACGGCTCGTTGATCAAGCGGAAGGTGGTGGTACGGTCATCGAGTGGAATCTCGGCGATCGGTACACGGATGTATCTGCCGACCATGGCCCCGTTCGTCCTGTATAGCAGTAACCCGGCTTTTAACTATTACGCCTAAAAAGTGCGACAAGACACGGCCTTCCCGAAGTGCCTCGGAACGCGTCCCCCTGGGAGGTCCCACCCTGGTGGCTACGAGACGGATGGAGGTGCCCTGTTCAGTCCGATTTCTTCCAGGGTGGGACCCGCGGGATGTGGCGATCCCGCAGAGAACCGGGATCCATGGCGGGCGGTAGCACCGGGTGCCACATCCGCCGGCCCCGCTCGAGGCTGCGGACGGTCCGATACGCCTCTCGCCAGAACTCGGGGGCCCAGCGAGGATGGGACGCCGCAGCGGAAAGGGAGGGGGACCGGAAGCTCGAGGCGCTGATCCTTCCGACATCCGATCTGGCCCGGTGAGTGACAACCTCGGGCGGCCGTCCGCCCCCAGCGAGTTGCCACCGGCACCACGGATCGGAAGATGAACGTGCGGAGTGCGCAAGAAAACCTTGGGCTTCGTTTTCGGCGGTTGCACCGCTCGCCGCATTCCTCATGTTCCCCCTCCAAGACACAATATTCTTTGAAGGGGTATTTAGAAACACAGACCATTCTCAGGGATTGAAATCATCTGCCCGCCGCCGTCCCCCCTTTTATCGGGGGATATGCTGATAGCGGTGTCGGACTTTCCCCCGGGCATGAAGATCGGGGTGCTGGGCAGCGGGGATGTGGGACGCACGTTGGCTCGCGGTCTCGCGTCGCGCGGGCACGAGGTCCGGCTGGGATCGCGGGAACCCCAGAGCGAGAAGCTCCGGACGTGGCGCAGTTCGGTGAAGGGCACGATTTCCACCGGCACCTTTGCGGAGGCTGCCGCCCACGGGGATCTGCTCGTCCTATGCGTCCATGGAGCGGCCGCTGAGGCGGTGCTCGACTCGCTGGGCCCCCTGCCGTTCCAGGGGAAGGTGGTCATCGATACGACCAATCCGCTCGTGTTCTCCTCGGAAGTACCCTCGCTCTTCGTCGGGCTCACGGATTCTCTCGGAGAACGTGTGCAACGGAAGATCCCGGGGGCCCGCGTGGTCAAGGCCTTCAATACCATCTCGAGCGAGCAGATGGTCGACCCGCAGTTCGGGGGAGGACCCCCAGAGATGCTCATCTGTGGCAACGACCCCGCCGCGAAGACCCAAGTGGACCACCTCGTGCGGGAGCTGGGTTGGCCGGGGGTCATCGACCTGGGGGGGATCGAGGAGTGCCGATGGCTCGAGCCGCTCGTGCCTCTGTGGATCCGGATCGGCGCGAAGCTTGGGACGTGGAAGCACGGACTCAAGGTCGTCCGCCCCTGACGGCGGACCGCTCACGAAATCGTTCGGGGGATTCGGCGTCGCTAGGGGGAGTGCGGGCGGGTCGCGGGAACTCCCAATTTCGAGGTGTTCCGCGTCTCTTGCGAGACCTGGATGCGTTTCTCGACCAGCCACCGGAGGTTCCCGAGCCCGTCGTGCCAGCTCGAGAGCTTGGGTTGCCCCCACCGCTCGGCGTAATGGATGGGCATCTCCTCGAACTTGAAGCCGTGGAGCAGGACCTCCAGCTTGATCTCCTCCGATAGCGGCATCCCGTCCTGGGTGAGCCGCAGGGAGGGGAGGATGGAACGGCGGAAGACCCACATGCCGCTCTGCGAATCGGTGAGGACCTTGGCCGGGACCCCTTTGAGGACCTGGTGGAAGAGCACCCGCATGGAGGAATTGAGGAGCCAGTTTCCGATGCGGTGCTCGGTGGTCATGGCCTTCTTCTCCATGAGCGTCAACCGGTCGCCGCTGATGAAATCGAGCTTGGTGTGGATGAGCCGCTTGATCATCCACGGGATCTCGGAGGCGGGATAGGTACCGTCCCCGTCCATCGTCGCGATGAAGTCGCCCGTGGCGAGCGCAAAGCCGGTGCGGTACGCCCGGCCATAGCCGCGCCGGAGTTCTTCCACGACCTTCGCACCCTTCTCCTTGGCGATCTCCTGGGTCCCGTCCTTGGAACCGCCGTCGATCACCAGGACCTCCCACTCGATCGTCTCCTTGGGGAAGAGTTCGTGGGTCTCCTTTTCCTGGACCTCGTGGATGGTATCCAAGGTGTACCCGATACCGTCCCGCTCGTTCAGGGTGGGAATGATAAGCGAGATTCGCATGGGCGGAGTACTAACTCACGCGAGGAACGCATATATGTTTTCTGTCAAGCCTGCCCACCACTGGCAGTTTGGGACCACGGCGGACGTGGGCATCGGGGCCGAAGCGCCCGACCTCGACTCGCTGTTCGCGGAGATGGCACGGGCGCTCTTCTCGGTCATGACCGACCTCGGCACCGTGCGAAGCGTCGAGGAGCGCGTGGTCGAAGTGGGCGCCGCGGACCCGCAGGGACTGCTCGTCGCCTTTCTCTCGGAGCTCATCTATCTCCGCGACAGCGCCGACCTGGTCTTGGGAGAATTCGAGGTCCACGTCTCCCTGGAACCTACGGCCCACCTGCGAGCCCGGGTCCGCGGCGAAACGTGGGAACACGATCGCCATCCTCGGCGCATCGAAGTGAAGGCCGTCACCCTGCATCAACTGAAGCTGGACCTTGCGGCGAACCGGGCCCAGGTCATCTTGGACATCTAGGCCTCGGGGAGACGGGCCGGACCGCCCCGGGGCGGTCGTATCGCTGATGGCAACACCTTCAATTAGTCCGGGGGGATAGGTTCTCCGGTCGTCACGCATGGTAGGGGCTCCCGCGACGGATTGGGTGGTCTCCATCCACTCTGGCCCTTCGAGCTCGGATAACCTGACGGCCGCATTGGTCGCTTGGGCCCGGCGCCGCGGACTCGAGCCCCGGGGATTCCAGATCTGGTACGAGCACGACGGGCGTATCCTGGTGCTCCGGGGATTTTCCCCGCACCTGCTCTCGGACTTCCTGGCCTACGCACGGTCGCAAACCATTCCCCCGCTCGTCTACGGTCCGGCGAGCCAACGGGTCTCGTCGCCCTCTCCCGTCCCCACACCGCCGCCGGCCCCCGTCGCTCCCCCTCCGCCTCCCCCGCCCCCGGCGGACGCCAGCCCGCTCATGCACGGGGTCCTCCAGGTGCTCACCGACCGGGAGACGCAGGTGAAGCCGGTCGAGAACTGGCTCATGGAGATCTTCGGCACGCTCGACATCAAGGAGGCGGACGTGCTCTGGTCGCTCTACCTTTCCACCCAGTCGGACATCCCGCCCACGCTGGTGGCGCTCGCCGCGACACCCTCGCTGCGCATGGAGGGCTCGAAGATGCTCGGCGTGCCGGAAGAGCTGTTGCCGACCATATTCCTCGCCGCCAAGCAGAAGCCCCCGGCCGAGCTCCAACCGGAGGCCGACGGGGGCACGTCCTCCGATGCGAGGATCCACCTCGATACCTACCAACGGGTCCTCGACTCGAACGCTCACCACTGGGAGAGCGTGATCGCCCGCATCCGAGACCATCCCGTGAAGGAGGGTCAGATGTCCGCCGCGGTGCTGCTCGACGAGAGCGAGGGCAAGGTCACTTGGGTCTTCCCGCGGACGGCTTCCCCCGTGGTCCGGGCGGTTTCCGCGAGCATCCTCCATCTCTTCGAAGGAAATGGGGCCGGAAAGGGTCCGCCGCGCAAGGCGGTCACCGACACCGTGGCCGTCGCCTCCCGCCTCACCCGGTCCCTGGGCCTTTCGATCAAGTGGTACATGGTGTTCTCCGGGAAGGGCACCGTCCCCCTCGAGAGTGCGGGACCCCCCACCCCGAAGGACATCAAGGCCATCGAAGGACTGCTGGGACGATACGGGGGGAACCCCTCCTTTGTGGCCGCCGCAAAGACCCGCCGGGTCGCCCGCCCCGCGGCCAAGGCCGGGAAGAAACCGGCTACGAGCTCATCCTGAACCCGTTCGTTCGGAGCGCCGGAAGCACCGCCGAGATCAAAGGGCCGAGCCGTTCCTCCGGCGAATTGAGAGGGGGAGAGTCTGGGGGATCAGTGGGACTCGGCTCCCGTCTCGAGCCACTTCTCCGCATCGAGGGCGGCCATGCATCCCATGCCGGCCGCGGTGATCGCCTGCCGGTACCGGGGGTCCGAGACGTCTCCGCAACCGAAGACCCCCTCCACGCTCGTGTTGGTGCCGTGGTGGAGCTGGAGATAGCCCTTGGCGTCGAGGCCCACGTGCCCCTGGAACACCTCCGTGTTCGGCCGGTGGCCGATCGCGAGGAAGAGACCTTCGGTCGCTTCCTTGTAGCGCTTCCCGGAGGAAAGGTCGTGGAAGAGGAGTTCCGTGACCGACTTTTCGTCCCCCAGGACCTCTTCGACCGTGGTGTTCCAGATGACCTTGATCTTGGGGTTCGAACGGATCTTGTCCTGCATGATCTTGCTCGCCCGGAAGGAGTCCCGGCGATGGACCAGGGTCACGCTGGAAGCGAACTTGGTGAGGAAGTTGGACTCCTCCATCGCGGTGTCCCCGCCGCCGACCACGACGACCTTCTTGCCCTTGAAGAAGAACCCGTCACAGGTGGCACAGGCGCTGACCCCCTTTCCCTGGTACTTGGATTCGCCGGGCACGTTGAGCCAGAGCGCCGAGGCCCCGGTCGCGATGATCACGGCGTCCGCCATGACGACCTCGCCCGACCCGCCTTCCAACCGGAAGGGGCGGTGGGAGAAATCGACCTTGGACACGTCGTCCTCCAGCATCGAGGCGCCGAACCGCTCGGCCTGCTTCCGCAGCAGGTCCATGAGCTCGGGGCCCATGACCCCCTGGGGGAAGCCCGGGAAGTTGTCCACGTCGGAGGTGATCATGAGCTGTCCTCCGGCGGGGACCCCGGTGAAGACGATGGGGGAAAGGTTCGCCCGTCCGGCATAGATAGCGGCCGTAAGTCCCGCCGGCCCGCTCCCGATGATCGCTACTTTGGTCGTCCGCGGCTCGCCCATGAGGACCAATTACAACGGGTTTCGGTTTAAAGAACGCGCAGGTTCCCCGCTCGCCAACTCCACTCGGGCAAGGGAACCGGTCCCTTCGTTCAGGCCGACTTCGGGGAAAGGATGTTGCCGGTCCCCGCCCGGGCCACGATCTCGTACGCGGTATCCCGTAGCGGGATGCGCAGGGCGAGGGTCCGCGCCGTTCCCCCGGGTTGAAGCCGGGCCATCTCCGGGCGTCCCAAGACCTCCCACGGGGTCAAGAAGACCGCCCGTAGCAGGCTCTCGGGCTTCACGGGGGCATGGTGGAGTCGGGCGGTCACGTAGGCGAACTCCATCTCGCGGAAGAGGTCAGGGAAGTTGAACATGAGGTTGTCCGTTCCGAGCAGGAACGGGATGCCGAGCTTCTCCGCCAGATGGAGCGGCGGAAAACGGCCGAAGAGCGCGTTCGAGCGAGGGCAGAAGGCCAGCGGGACCTTCGCGTCCCGCACCCGCTCGAGGTCCGGGACCGAGGCCGTCGTAAGGTGGACGAGGAGCGAGGGGTGCAGATCGAGGATCGGGTCGATGGGTTCCCGCTCGTCCTCGGAGGCGTGCAGCGCCAGGAACTTGTGCTGGCCGACCGTCTCCCGGGCGGTCCGGACCATCTCCTCGGTAGGGTGATCCTTGAAGGCGCTCAGGCCGAGACCATCCGCCAGGGACAGGAGGTGATCGACCTCGTGGATGTCGGAGATCGAGGTGGGCCGACCCAGGACAAAGGGCTCGACCGGTTGTTCCCACGCCGCGTCGTGCAGCGCTCGGACTCCCTCCGCTCCTTCCTCCCGAAAGTCCATTGTGGCGGCGATGCCGTTTCCCGCCATGGTCTCGAGGGCCTGCCGCATCGCTCGTACCTTGTCTTCTCGGGCCGTCTTCGCGAGCAGCTGGTGCTTGATCCCGTTCGGCGGACGAACGATCTCGGAAAGGGGACCGCCGGGAGGTTCCTGCCCCCAGACGGCGTCGGCAAGATGGGTGTGTCCGTTGACCATCCCCGGGAGCACCACGCCCCGCACCTTCGGGTAGTCGGTCAGGCCCAGGGTCCCGGGCTTTCCCCGTTCCACGACCCGGCCCTCGTCATCGAGCACGACGTAGCCCGCGTGCTCCCCGTCACGGTCGATGATCCAGCCTTCCACCACGAGCATGGTCTCCGGGAAGAACGGCACGGGATGATGTAAGGTGTTCGCCTCCGTGTCAAGCTTACGTAGACTCGAGGATTCTCCCGTTCCATGATGGCCAGCCAAGAATTCAAGGTCGCGATCCGGCAGATGGAGCACTTCCGTTTCGAGGTCGACTGGGGACTTCCGACGGCGGAGAAAGGCATCGTGGACGAAGCGCCGCCGCTGGGCGGGGGCGCGGAGCCGAACCCGGCCCGGCTCTTGGCGGTCGCCGTGGCGCATTGCCTCTCCTCGAGCCTTCTCTTCTGCATCGAGAAGGCCCATGGGCACTGCGATGGGATCACGACCACCGCGCATGTCCGGGTGGAGCGCAATGAACGCGGGAGATGGCGGCTGACCCGTCTGCGGATCATCCTCGACCCGCGCCTTCCCGCGGAGTCCCGGGCGACCTTCGAACGGTGCCGTGAGCTCTTCGAGGACTATTGCATCGTCACCGAAAGCGTCCGGAAGGGGATCCCCGTGGACGTCGAGTGGGCCCCGTCACCGGGACAGCCTTCCCCTGCTGTGGGGGCTCCCTCCCCGGGGAACTCCCCCCTGACGTAGGCGCGGGTTCGCCCGAGCGCACGGTCCGCGGGGTTCATATGAAGTGACGCGACTGTCTCCGCTGGCATGGCCGATCATGCGCAATGGTCCGATACCCCGTGGGTCACCGTGGGGGTCTACGTGGTGCTCTTGGTGATCCTCGTCCTACTCACGGTGGACCATTCGCTCCCGGAGTACGGAGGACTGTTCCTCATGGCGCTCCTCGTGGTGTACCTGGCTCGGATGCTCTCGCTCAACTACTCGATCCGCGCGGGAGAGGTCCATGCCTCTCGGCTGTTCGGGTCCCGGAGGGCCCCGGTGAACGAGGTTCGAAAGGTGGAGCCCAGGTCACTTCGCGACCTTTCCCCGGTTTCCTTCATCGGCGGATGGGGTTGGAGATCGCGGATGTGGTCCCCCCAGATCGGGAGCTTCGACAACCTCTCGAGCTTTCACAAAGGGCTCATGATCTATGCCGGGGACGTGCCGTTCTTCATCTCCCCGAAGGACCCGGATGCATTCCTGGCGGCACTCCAGGAAGCGACCGGTGAACGGCTGGTCCCGGACTAACGGGCTCGAGTTCGGGCCGGGAGATGCGGCGTCTCGAAGAACCGGCGGTAGACCGCAAAGCACCGTTTCAAGGACGCAAGGTCCACGTACTCCCCGGTCCCATGGACCCCCCCACCACCGGGGCCGAACACGATGGTCGGCGCGATCGTGGCGTAGGCGTTGAAGTCCCCGACCGCGTGCTCGTGCAGGGTCGGGGGAGGGTTCCCGTCCGAAGCGGTGGCGAGCAGCCATCGTCGGACGAGGTCCGTCAGCGGGACCTGGTACGGGTCCGGCCAGGGGGTGCCTCGGGGTTCGAGCCCGATCGACGCCGGGCAGTCGGGAAAGTGCTTTTGGACGGCTCGGAGCGTTCGGCGGAGGGAAGAGTCCGCCGTCGCCCGGTCGGCGGTGTCCATGAACACCTGGTCGAACCTCGCCCGGGCCTCGGTCGGCAGGCTCACGACTCCCCCTCCGGTGCTTCGCATATCGGTGACCGAGAGGTCGAGGGGGAGGGCGGACAGGAATTCGACAAGCGCGTGAGCGGGGTTGCCCTTCCGGTCCAAGGCTCCCTCGGCGTGCCCCCCTCCTGATCGAAAGACGACCTCCCAGCCCCGGCGCCCCGATGCCGAGACGGCGGAATGTTCCCACGTCGGCTCCGGTACCAAGATGAGGTCGGGTCGGAACCAGGGCACTTCGGTCAAGGACCAAGCCCCCGCGGACTCCCCCTCCTCGTCGGTCGTGATGGCGAGCCCGACATCGCACCAGGGCTGAAGGGGCGGATGTCGCAACAAGGATAGGCTCAGCGCCAACCCGGCCTTCATGTCTAGCGCCCCCCGTCCGTAGAGCTTCCCGCCGGAGATGGTTCCGGAGGGCCGGCGGTCCGCGTCCATCGGGGGCACGGTGTCCATGTGCGTCCCGAGGATCACCAGCGGCCGGTCACGATGGGGTGCGGGGAGGTAGACGGTGGCCCGGGGCAGCCGTCGGACCCTCCAAGCCTTCCTCTGGCCACGGACCGCGGAAAGTACCGTCCCTACCGTCTTCAGGCCCTGCTCGGATGAACGAGCGGTGTCCTGCCGGGTCAAACGGCGGGTGAGCGTCAGCAGTTCGGATCCAAGATCTTCTCTCCCCATCGTTCCAAGGCGCATCTTGCCCCAAACCCAAAGAGCTTTTCATGCGTTGCACTCACTAACCGGCGGGGAGTGCGTTGAAGGCCGGGGTGCTCAAGTCGGGGAAGCTCGAGGTGACCGAAGTGCCGGAGCCTCAGCTCACCGGCGGGGACCTGCGGGTCTCGATGCGGGCCTGCGGGCTCTGCGGGAGTGACATCGAGAAGATCAAGGGGCACTACGGAGCCACCGGACGGATCGGCCACGAGCCGGCCGGGATCGTCGAGGCGGTGGGGGCCGGGGTTGCGGGATTCTCTCCGGGGGACCGGGTGTTCGTGCACCACCACGTGCCCTGCTACTCCTGTGATGTCTGCCGCTCCGGCGCCTACACCTTCTGTCCCAGTTACCAGAAGACCAACATCGAACCGGGGGGTTTCGCGGAGAAGTTCCGGGTCCCCCCGGAGAACGTCGCTCGCGGGGCCGTGCTCCACCTCCCCTCTTCGGTGACCTTTGACGAAGCCACCATGATCGAACCGCTCGGATGTTGCCTGGACGCCCTTCGGGCCACTCCCTTTCATCCCGGGGACCGTGCGCTCGTCCTCGGGCTCGGACCGATCGGCCTGCTCTACCTGCGGCTGCTGCGGGCCTCGGGAGCGGGTCGGGTCATCGGGGCGGACGTGTCAGAGTTCCGTCGGAAGAAGGCGGTCGAGTCCGGGGCGGATGGAGCGTTCGACCCGGTCCGGGGCGGTCCCGAAGGCGGCACGGAGTTCGACCTCGTGGTGGTCGCCACCAGCGCGAACGCCGCCGTAGGAAGCGGGTTCTCCTGGACCCGACGGGGTGGGACGCTCAATCTCTTCGGCCTGCCTCCCCTCGGTTCGAAGCTGCCGGTGGATCTTCAGGAACTCTATCTGCGGGGAGTGCGGCTCGTACCGACGTACGCCACCACCGAGCAGGGCACCGGCCATGCGCTCGACCTGATCACGAGCGGAAGGGTCGTGGTGCGCGACCTCGTGACCCACCGGGTACCCTTGGCGGACCTCCATCACGGCGTGGAATTGGCGGGCCAGGTGGAAAGCGCTATCAAGATTGTAGTTACTGCTTAAACGGTAGCGTTAAATAGCGGACGACCCTCCGGTCGGCTAGGTGAACCAAGATGTCTCGATTAGTA
>JAKAOF010000039.1 GCA_021823345.1 Thermoplasmata archaeon | reverse complement strand
CCGGATATGCCGGCTCAAGGGGACCGTTCGAGGTCGCGCCAGGAAAGCTTCAGGTTCTTCGCCGCGGCCACTTCATCGACCCGGGCCACGGACAAGTTCCGGGGGGCGGTACGGATCCGCTCGTCCGGGTCGTTCAGCGCCCGCACGAAGATGTCATAGAAGGCATCTAGCGACGACTTCGGTTCGGTCTCGGGCGGTTCCACCATCAGGGACTCTTCGACCAGGGAGGGGAAGTACACCGTGGGGGCATGGACCCCATCGTCGAGCAGCCGTTTGGCCAGGTCGAGGGTGCGTAGCCCCCGGTCATGGAGCGGTTTCCCGGAGAGCACGAACTCGTGCTTCACGAGAGGTTTGAACGGTCGGGGCAGGTATTTCCCGAGGCGATGCGCCAGATAGTTCGAGTTCAACACTGCCCGCTCCGAGCTCCGGCGCAGACCGTCCTCTCCATGGGCCGTGATGTAGGCGTAGGCCCTCAGATCCATCCCCGTGTTGCCGTAGAACGAGCGCACCTTCCCGATCGAGTGCGGGAGGTCGTAGGTCCAGCGGAACTTGCGGCCTTCCTTCACCAATCTCGGGACCGGAAGGTACTCCGCCAACGCATCCGTGACGCAGAGCGCGGCCGCTCCCGGACCGCCGCCTCCGTGGGGTGTCGAGAAGGTCTTGTGAAGATTGAGATGGGCAAGGTCAAAGCCCATCTTTCCCGGGGAGGTCTTTCCCACGATGGCGTTCATGTTGGCCCCGTCGTAATAGAGGAGGGCGCCGTGGGAGTGAACCCGGTCGGCGATCTCGAGCACGTCCTCTTCGAAGAGTCCGGCGGTGTTCGGGTTGGTGAGCATGAAGACGGCCGTCTTGTCCGACAAGGCATCCGTCAGTGCGGGCAAGTCGACACATCCGTTGAGGGAGGGGATCTCCCGAGAGGTAAACCCGGCCATCGAAGAGGAGGCGGGGTTCGTCCCGTGCGCCGTATCGGGTAGGATCACCTCGGTACGAGGCTCGCCCTTCCGACGGAAGTGGGCCCGGGCAACGAGGAGCGCGGTGAACTCCCCGTGGGCTCCGGCCGCGGGCTGGAGGGAGACGTTGGGAAGCCCGGTGATCTTGCCGAGGGCCTCCTCGAGCCGATAGAGCATCTCGAGCGTGCCCTGGACCGTCTCCTCGGGCTGGTTCGGATGGGTCCCGGCGATGAGCGGGTCCCGGGCGAGGATCTCGTTGATCCGGGGGTTGTACTTCATGGTGCACGAGCCCAGGGGATAGATCCCGGTCTCGATCGAGAAGTTCATCTGGGAGAGTCGGGTGTAATGGCGAGCGACCTCGAGCTCCGTGGGTGCGGGCCAACGGAAGGGAGTCTTTCGGCGCAGTGCCGCGGGGATCTCCCCCTGCTCTGTCCCCGTGACGGCGTCGGGAAGGCGCACCTCCCAGATCGGCGGTTCGTTCCAACGGGCCTGCTGGAAGTGGGTCATTTCCCGCCTCCGATCGCGCCGGCCGCTTCCGCATATCGGGCGATGGCCTTGTCATTGATCTCAGGTCCCGCGGAAGCCAAGAAGACGTTGAGCGGGGGACGGTTCCGGCCGGACCGGGGGTCGTCCACGGGGACACCGGCAAGGATCTTCCGTGCGGCCATACCGGCCAGGAAATCCTTGACCGACAGGCCTTCGACCCCGATGGGAAGGTCGAAGAGGTAGGGTGCCGAGAACCGGGGGACCCGCAGGTGCGGGGACCCTTGGAGTCCACGGGCGAGTGCGTGCACCCGGTCCACGTGCGATCGGGCGACCTTCTGTAGGCCCCTCGGGCCGAGGGTGGTGGCGTAGGCCACGAAGGCGAGCGCCATGAGGGAGTGATTCGTGCACACATTGGAGGTGGCCCGAGAGCGGCGGATGTGCTGTTCCCGGGTTCCGAGGGTGAGGACATAGGCGCGCTTTCCGTTCGCGTCCTGGGTGGCCCCTACCAGTCGACCGGGAAGTTGTCGAACGGCGGACAGCCGGGCCGACATCACCCCGACGTGGGGTCCGCCGTAGGAAGCGGGTAGTCCGAAGCTCTGGCCTTCCCCTGCGACGATATCCGCGCCCCACGAGCCCGGAGGCTCGAGCAGGCTGAGCGAGAGGGGGTCGGTGTAAACGACCAGCGGCACGTTTCCGATGAGCGACTTTAGCGAAGTGAATCGTTCATCGAGGAGACCGAGAGAGTCTGGATACTCCACGACGACCGCGGCCACATCGTTCGCGGCCTCCCGGCGAACGAAGTCAAGGTCTAAGAGCCCCGTCTCCGCGTCGAACGGGATGTCGACAAATTCCGCCCCCGTCCCCTGGGCGTAGTTCTCGAGGACGCTCCGTCGTTCCCAGTGAAGGGTGCTTGGGATCAATATCCGCCGACCGGGATGGATCCGGAGCGCCATGAGGACCGCTTCGGCCAGCGCGGTCGCCCCGTCATAGAGGGAAGCATTCGCCACCTCCATGTTCGACAGCTCCACCCAGAGCGACTGGAACTCGAAGAGGGCCTGGAGGGTACCTTGGCTCGCCTCGGGCTGATACGGGGTGTAGGAAGTGTAGAACTCCGACCGTTGCAGGATGCCATCGACGACCGCCGGCGTATATCGAGGGTAGATGCCTCCGCCGAGATAGCTGTCGTATCCCTCCAGCGGCTTGTTCCGGGACAAGAGCTTCCGAACATGTGCGACCAGGGCCTCCTCGTCCATCGATGGACCAAGACCGATGCGCGTCATGCGAGCCTTGCGAGGGATGTCGCGGAAGAGTTCCTCGATCGAACCGATGCCGAGTTCCTGCAGCATCTCCCGGTCCTCCGTTTCCGGCGGGATCCAATTTACCATGTCTGCCGCACCTGCGGGAAGGAGCTAGGAGAGCGCAAGATAATCCTTTCGCCGCGCCGGCCCGATTGCCGGATCCCGGGTGCGTTCTCGCGAACGGACCCTCCGAGCGACGTCCGCCCCCCCTCACTTCGTTGGAGCGCTCGAGGTCGGCGAAATCTTATATTGGGACCTTGGGATTCCTTGCGCCATGTCGAAGGGGGTGATCCTGCTGTCGGGAGGTATCGATTCCCCGGTGGCGGCGGACATGATGCTTTCCCTGGGTCACCAGTTGGTGGGGGTGCACATGGACAATCGGCCCTTCACGGATGACAGCCCCCTTGAAAAGGTCCGGGATCACTTGAAGCTGCTCGAGGCCCGACACTCGACCAAGATCCCGCTCTACGTGGTTCCCCACGGACCGACCCAGATCGCCCTCATGCGGAATACCGAGCGTCACTTTGGATGCATCCTGTGCCGGCGGTTCATGTGGCGTTCGGCGGAAGCCATTGCCGAGCGCGAGGGGGCCCAGTTCCTGGTGACCGGGGAAGCCCTCGGGCAAGTGGCGAGCCAGACGCTCGAGAACATCCGCAGCGCCACCGTCTCGGTCAATATCCCGATGGTCCGCCCGTTGGTCGGGCTCGACAAGCGAGAGATCGAGGACCGGGCCAAGGAGATCGGGGCCTACGAGATCTCGATCCGCCCGGGCATCTGTTGCCAGGCGGTCCCTGACAAGCCGGCCACGCGCTCGACCCTGATCCGGATCTCCCAAGAGGAGTCCAAGATCGACGTCAACAGCCTCCTTTCGGATGCGATCCGCAAGACCGTCGTCCGCTAGCGGTCCGGAATGAGCGAACCGTTGGAGTACCGGGCGGTCCGGCTCTGCTCCGGAAAGGGATCCTACGAAGTCCTTCCCCTCCACCCGGTCCGCCTGCAGTTGGAGAAGTTGCGGGACGGGCTCGCCGGATCCGGGCGAGCTGTCGTGGACGTCCGGGTGATGCTGATCGTCCAGGGGAAGCCGGAAACGACCATCCTGGAAGATGGTCGGGTGCTCATCAAGACCCGGAAGGAGGAAGAAGCACGGGCAGAGTTCGAACGCCTCCTTCCCCTCCTTCGGACGGCGGTCCAACTCGGGCGGTCCCGGCGGTAGACGGTCACGTCTAAGGGATCGTCTCCCAAGCAAGAGTTATTTACCGCGGGAACCTTCAAAGGACGCCATGGAAGAAGTATGGGTGGCCGGGGCTGCAATGAACCGCTTCGGAAAGGTGCCAGGGATGGGTCGAGAGATGGCCGCCAACGTGAGCTTGGAGGCGATCGAGAAATCTGGAATATCTCCCAAGGACATCGGCTACACCTTCATTTCGAACGCTTTTGGGATCTCGGAGCGCCAGGCGCACCTCGGTCCCCTCATCAACACCTCGCTGGGGATCCCTGAGGTCCCGAGCGCGACCATCGAGTCGGCATGTTCCTCCTCCTCCGCGGCCCTTCACGAGGCCTTCGTGCACATCGCCGGCGGCTTCATCGATGCCGCATTGGTGGTGGGAGTGGAGAAGCTGAGCCACCTCGAGACCTTGGCCGCCACGAGCTACTTTGCCATGGGAGCGGACTACGCCTTTGAGTCCAAGAACGGGGCGACCTTCCCGGGGCTCTACGCCACGCTCGCCACGGCCCACATGAAGAAGTACGGCACCAAGCACGAGGAGCTCGGGGCGATCGCGGTCAAGAACCACGTGAACGCCTCCAGCAATCCCCATGCCCACTTCCAGAAGCCCATCTCGATGGAGACCTACCTCAACTCCCCGATGGTCTCCTTCCCGCTCAAGCTCTACGACTGCTGCCCGTTCTCGGATGGGGCGGCGGCCGTCGTCGTCGTGAACCCAGCGAAGTTCAAGAAGGACCTCAAGGAGGTCCCGGCCGCCATCCGGGCCTCGGCCCGGGCCGGCAGCATTGCCGCCCTGCAGGACCGCACGGACCTGACCGCGATCCCCGCCAGCCGGTTGGCAGCGGACAAGGCGCTCCACCAGGCGAAGGTGGAGCACAAGGACATCGACTTCATGGAAGTGCATGACTGCTTCACCATCGCCGAGGTGCTCGCCATGGAGGACATGGGATTCTTTGCCAAGGGAACGGCGGGCAAGGCCGCGGCCGAGGGCCAGACCCGGGTGGACGGGAAGCTCCCGGTCAACCCTTCCGGCGGACTCAAGGCGAAAGGGCACCCCGTGAGCGCCACGGGCGCCGCCCAGATCGTGGAGGTCATGGAACAGTTCAACGGACGCGCCGGCAAACGGGAAGTGAAGGGCGCCGAGTATGCCCTCGCCCACAATGTCGGAGCGACGGGGGGCAGCTGCTCCGTCCACATTTTGCAGAGGGTGTGATGACCATGTCAGAAACCGCAGTGAAACCGCAGTACACGATCAACGAGTTCGAGCACGCTTACCAGGAAGACGGCAAGATCATCGGACAGGAGTGCACCTCCTGCCATCACCGCATGGCGACGCAGATCCTGGTGTGCGTGAAGTGCGGGAGCTCGAAGCTCGCCTCCGTGCAACTGGCCACCGAAGGGGTCGTGCGATCCTTCTCCATCCAGAACGTCCCGTCCGACGAATTCATCAACGATGCCCCGTACGCCTATGCCCTGGTCCAGCTCTCCGACGGGGCCGTGGTCAGCGGATGGCTTCCCGAGGCGAAGTCCGAGAAGGACATCGAGATCGGGGACAAGGTGCAGTGGAAGAAGTCCTACAAGGTCGGCATGATCTTCGAGAAGGTGAAATAGGCATCATGGCGGCCAAACCCAAGCCGGAGGGCCGGGCGGGCCTCTCGGGCACCGCGGCGGGTCCCCTTCGGGTGGGTACCGCTCCCCGACCCCGACTGATGGACCTGGAGATGTCGCACGGCAAACGGGTTCGGTTGACCCGGATGCTCTATGAACACGGACCGGGAGGAGGCACCCTCCTCATCCTTCCGATCGACCAGGGGCTCGAGCATGGGCCGGTCGACTTCTTTTCCAACCCCGACTCGCTCGATCCCGATTACGAGTTCCGCCTCGCCCTCGAGGGAAACTTCTCGGCGATCGCCCTGCATATCGGGCTGGCGGAAAAGTACCTGCGGCAGTATGCCGGCCGGGTCCCCCTCATTCTCAAGATCAACGGGAAGACGAACATCCCCTCGGATGCCATCGCCTTCTCCCCGCTGACCGCCACCGTCGAGGACGCGGTCCGCCTGGGGGCCGACGCGGTGGGGTACACCCTCTATGTGGGTTCCCCGGGGCAGGACCGGGACATCGCGCAAGCGATGCAGGTCCGCGCCGACTGCGAGCGCTACGGGATGCCGCTCGTGGTCTGGGCCTATCCCCGCGGAGAGGCGATCTCGAAGAAGGGCGGCCGAGACTCCCTTTACGCCGTGGAGTACGCGGCCCGGGTTGCCCAGGAGATCGGGGCGGACATCGTGAAGGTCAACTACCCGGTCCCGGGTCCGAACGACAAGGACGCCCCGGCGCCCTACAACCAGCTCCTCATGACGAAGGAAGAGATGTTCCAACGGGTCGTGCGTTCGGCGGGCCGGACCATGGTCCTCGTCTCCGGAGGAGAGAAGATGGGCGATGACGAGCTGATCTCCAAGGTCCGCTCTTCGCTCCAGGCGGGAGCCACGGGGATCATCTTCGGTCGGAACCTCTGGCAACGAGGGCACGCCGAGGCCCTGGCCATCACCTCGAAGATCCAAACCCTCTTCCGAGAGTACGGCGAACATCCCGAGTGAGCGGGCCCTCTGGGTGCTGCTCGCCTGCGAGGATTCCCCCAAGCTTTGCACTGGTCAAAAGGCCGTCCGGCTCGGTCTCGCCCACAAGGTGGACCTCCGGTCGATGCCTTCCCGGGAAGCCATCCTGCTCGACCCTTTCGTCCCACGACCCCTGGTCCGCTCGGAGGCGGCCCGGGTGACGCGCTCGGGGCTCCTGGTGGTCGACTGCTCGTGGAACCGATTGTCGGTGAACAGCGAGTATCCCGGGGTCGGCGGAGCGCTTCGCCGCTACCGTGAACGTCGGCGGCTACCGATCCTCTTCGCGGCCAATCCCCAGCACTATGGAAGGGCGACGCAGCTCAACACGGCCGAGGCCCTGGGGGCCTCGCTCTATCTCCTCTACGGGCCGGAGGCGGCCCAAGAATTCTTCGGGCGGTTCTCGTTCGGTCCCTCCTTCCTCGCCCTCAACGGGGAACTCCTCGCGGAGTACTGGGCCGCCGAGAGCGAAAAGGACCTGTTGGACCGGGAGCGCTCGTTATTCTCCCGTGAACCGTCGGGCGCTTCGGAGATCACTCCTCGTAATCGAAGTAGAGCTTGACGGTGACGTGGTACTCCACGACCTTCCCGTCGTGGACGTTTCCCTCCATCTCCGTGACGCGGAACCACTTGATGTTCCGCACCGTCTTCGAAGCGACTTGGACGGCATTCTGCGCGGCATCGGCGAAGCTCTTCTTGGACACACCCACCACTTCCGTGATCTTCTGCACCATGGGGACCCCTTGGTAACGAAAGGCGCGGCGGAGTAAAAGAGTTACTCAGGCGTTGACCGAGGGCGGGTAAAACCTGCGGTTTGATATCACCGAGCAATGGTTAAGACCGTGCGCGGTGTACCTCCTGCGGAGTTCGTGAAATGGATCTCGAGGTCGTTCCAGGGTTGGTGCCTTCCCTCTTGGCCACGCTCGCCCCACAGGAGTCGGTGTTTTGCGAACACGGCATCATGCTCTACAAGGAACCCCAAGTGGGAGTCGGTAGGAAGAATGCCTCGGGGGGAGGGTTCCTCAAGACCATGGAACGTACCACCGTCGGAGGGTTCCCTTTCTTCCTGACGGAGTTCATCGGTCCGGGCCATGTCTCCTTTTCCCGGGACGGGGTGGGCGAGATCCGGGTGCTCGATCTGGCCCCCAATGAAGAGCTCGACGTGGCCGAAGGCTCGTTGGTCTGCGCCGACACTCATGTGCGCTATGACATGAGCTACATCAAAGGCACGAACCGACCGGGGCGCATGGTGGGCCTGTGGATGGACCGGTTGACCGGTCCGGGCAAGGTCGCGGTGCACGGGTACGGGAACATCATCTCCATGACCTTGGCCTCGAGGGAGGTCATCCTATCGGACTTCGGTTCCCTCTTCTGGAAGAGCAGTTCGGTCGAAGCCCGGACCGTCAACATCCCCTTCGGTGGCGGACTCATGGGCCACCTCGAGTCCTACGAGGCATTGGAGCTCATCGGACCCGGAAAGGTCGCCCTCCAGAGCATTGATTCCAAGCAACCCCATTACTGAGGAAGAGAGATGCCGATACCAGATGAGTTCACCAAGAAGCGGACGGAAGTGACCGTGAGCCGGGCCCAGATCAAGGAGCAGAAGTGCCGCAGTTGCGGCGCGAAAGTGGGGGCCGAGAGCATCAAGGACGGCTTCATGAAGTGCGGATACTGCGGGACAAGTTACTCCATGGACGTGGAGGAGCATTGAGGGCCGACACCGTCGGGGGCATCACTCCCGCCATCCTCTTGACCCTTAACACGGGGGAGAAGGTCCTCTCCGAGCATGGAATCATGCTCTACATGGAACCGACGGTCAAGCTCAACCGGCGTACCCAGAAGTCGCTCGGGGTCAGCCGGTCGCATCTCATGGGGATGCATGCCCGGGGCGACTCCGAAGAGAGCTACTATTTCGCCGAGTTCACCGGACCGGGCCACGTCACGCTCTCACGGGACAAGGGGGGCGATGCCCGGATCCAACACCTCAACCCCCAACAGGGACTACGCATCAAGTCCGGACACCTGGTAGCTTTCGACGAGTCCGTCCGGTACTTCCCCAATGTCCTCGCACAATGGGTCACCTACAATGGGGATGACCAGGAGGTCCACTACATCTTCGTTGACGACATGACCGGTCCGGGAGGCGTGGTGTTCCAGGGGCACGGGAACGTGCTGTCCTTCCAGCTCCGACCCGGCGAGATGATCCGTACCACCGTGCACGGGCTCCTTGCCGTGGAGAACACGGTGACCGTGAACCTCAACTGGCTGGTCGGCATGCAAATGAACACGGTCTTTGGCGGAGCGGGTTTCGGGGGAGGCGGGCTCATGGGTGCGATGATGATGCAACAGGGCCAGGCCGGACCCGGGAACTCCCAGCCCGTGCTCGACCTCGTCGGACCGGGCGTCGTGATGGTGAACAGCGGAGCATGAAGCTGGACGTTCGTGGGGAGTTCGTCCCCGTGGCGCTTGCACAGCTCGACCCCGGAGAACAGATCTTCTGCGAAGGAGGGCTCATGGTCTATTCGGACCCCAGCATCCAGGTGGGCGTTCGCCCGTTCACCCAGGGAGGGCTCGGGCAGACGATGAAGCGCACCCTGGTCGGCGGCATCCCCTTCTTCATGCACGTGTACTCGGGTCCCGGGTACGCCGCCTTCTCAAGGTTCTCTCCCGGAGAGATCCGCACGCTCGAGCTACCAGCGGGGCAGGCCGTGGACATCGCCGAACATTCGTTGCTGCTCGCCACCGGGTCGGTCCAGTATGACGCGTTCTACGTCCCCGGGACCGGGAGGATCGGACGGATGATCGGCTTCTGGATGGACCGACTGACCGGACCCGGCACCGTGGTCTATCACGGCCACGGGAACATCCTGGGCTTCACCTTGGCGCAGGGGGAGGTCGTCGAGATCGACCATGGAGCGCTGCTCATCAAGGACCCCACGGTCCAGCTCCAGTCCTTCAACCAACCCCTCGGGGGGGGCCTGACGGGACATGCGATGAGCTTCGAGTGTCTCAAGGCGGTGGGCCCGGGCAAGCTGCTGATCCAGACTCTCGACCCGACCAAGGTCCACCACCAGACGGAATAGTGTCCCCCCCTGGGGGGACCGAATACGGACGCCGGTTGAGATAGTCCCGCCGACTCTGAACCCGACCACGTGCCGTCGGGAGCCCGTCGCTTAGGGAGGCACTCGCAGCAGCTGTGTTCGCTCGAGCGAGCGTAGTCGACCGTCGAGGGGAAGTTTCAGCGCGAATATTCCGGTTCTGACCACGGAACGCGTGGTGTGTACGGTCATGAGGCGGTCGTGGTAGAGGGGCAATCCGGCGACGTACGGGTCATGGCCCCGGACCACGATCCCGGATCCGGAGTTGTGCAGGAAGGCCGAGAGCGTCTCCTCGCTGATGGGCACCTGATCGATCCCACGTTGTCCGCAGATCGGAGAGGCATCGACATCGTTCCAGACGACCTCGAGGTACGTGCGCTCGACCGGGTGGGCCAGCGCTCCTTTCCAGTCCGCGTCCATCGGAAAGCCGGCGTGGGCGAGATACGCACCGTTCTCCGTGGTCGCCGCCAGGGGGAGTTCTTCTATCCGGTCCCAGATGCGAGTTGCGAGGGTGCGATCTCCGAGGAGCTGCTCCGCCTCCTCATCGAGTTCCGAGGGCTGGGCCGGGACATGGCGCTGGGTCTCATGGTTTCCCCGCAGGGCGATGAACCTTCCGGGATGCCGCGCAGCGAGGGCAAGTACGTACAGGGCACACATCAGCGAGCCAAAGGGGGCGCCTTCCGGGGTGCGGTCCACGTAATCACCGAGGGTCACCACGAGGTCGACACCGCCGGCCCGCTCGAAGTGCTCCATCACCATTCGGCGGAGGAGGGGAAGGTCCCCGTGAATATCTCCCAGGACGAGGGCGGTCCCCTTCGATCGGCTGGGCACGGAAACCAAGTTCTTGCCCGGCAGTTTCCCGCCGAGAGAATCGAGGAGTTCGTGGACCTTATCTGCCGTGGCGGAATGAGGTTCATTGAGCCATAGTTCCACATCAGTGAGCACACTCATCGGAGGTACCTTGCCAGTGGAACACGAAGTCTTATATATGACAGACAACCATTACGTATTCGGCTGACAATCGTCAGACACACGGAGAAAAGAACATGAAATCCATTGTGGCGGAAGCGCTGGGAAAACACCAACAGGCGAGGTCTGTGGACGACCGGAAACCAACGGGACCCTCGGCTCCTATTGTCGCGAGCCCGGACGACGAAGAGTTGGCTAAGCTGGCAGAACAGCTCAAAGTCAACATCAAGATCGTGGGCTGCGGCGGCGGCGGTTCCAACACCATCAACCGATGCACCGAGGAAGGAATATCCGGAGCGGAGATGCTCGCGGTGAACACGGATGCAAAGCACCTGATCACCATCCACTCTCCCCGGAAGATCCTCATCGGGAAGCGCGCCACGAAGGGACTGGGCGCAGGTGCCCGCCCTGAGATCGGCGAGGAAGCGGCTCGCGAGAACGAGGACGAGATCAAGAACTTCCTCGGCGGCGCGAACATCGTCTTCGTCACGGCCGGCATGGGCGGCGGGACCGGAACGGGCTCCGCACCCGTGGTGGCACGGATCGCGCGGGAGATGAACTCGCTCGTGATGGGCGTGACCACCCTCCCCTTCTCCGCCGAAGGCTCCGTGCGGATGGAGGAGGCCAAGGATGGACTCGAGCGCCTCCGCTCGATGTGCGACACCACCATCGTGATCCAGAATGACAAGCTGCTCGAGCTGGCTCCCCGGATGCCTCTCGATGCCGCGTTCAAGCTGGCCGACACGGTGCTCATGACCGCGATCAAGGGAATCACCGAGATCGTGACCAAGCCCGGACTCGTCAACCTGGACTACGCGGACCTGCTGACCGTCATGAAGGACGGTGGCGTGGCCCTCATCGGTCTCGGAGAGAGCGAGGACACCACGGACCGCGTGACCCAGGCGGTCAGCGAGGCCCTGACCTCCCCGCTCCTCGGGGATGTGGACCTCAAGGACGCCCACGGGGCATTGGTCCGAGTCGTCGGCGGTGCGTCGATGACGGTCTCCGAAGCCCAGAAGGCGGCCGAGATCGTGGGTTCGAGGATCTCCAAGCGCGCCCGGATCATCTGGGGCTGCACGATCGACCCCTCTCCCGAGATGGAGAACTCGATCAAGGTGCTGCTCATCATCACCGGCGTCAAGGCGGCGAACCTCCTGGGATCGAAGGGTGGCGGATACGCGACCGGCGAGTCCACCGACGCGATCGACCTCGTCCGCTGAACGCCGCTCTCCGCGGCGCTACATCGGCGTGAGCCTTGCCGGGGAGGTCAACTCCCCGGCCAACTTTTTCCATATCCTACAATCCCGCATCGAACCGGGGTCCCGGTTCCCCTTCCGAGTGGTGAAGGCACGACGTTCACAGGGAATCGTGGAAGTTCCCCGGGCCGCTCTTCCTCGGGCCCGCCAGGCCTGGAACGGCGTAGGGGTCCGTACCGTTCGCAGCTGGGGGACCCTGAAGAAGGGCAAGGCGTGGCTTCGCCGAGTCTCGACACCCCCCCACTGAGCCAAAACGTTTATTTGTGACCCAGGGAATCACTGTTGGGTAAGAGAAGTGGGAGAGCCTTCTTCGCTCCAGCCCGTACGGGCGCTGTTGAGTTCTCATGATGGCCTCGCCTTCGCCGAGCTCGCGCGTCAACTTGCATCGCAGGGTGCGGAGATCTGGGCCACCTCGGGTACCGCCAAGAAGCTCCGGGAGCACGGGATCGAGGCCCGGGCGACGGATGAGCTCACGGGGATCAGTTCTTGGTTCGGGGGCCGGGTAAAGACCCTGCATCCGGCGATCTTCGGGGGGATCCTTGCGCCCCGGGACCAGAAGGGTACCCAAGAGTTGAACGAGCGGGGGATCAAGGCATTTGACCTGGTCGCCGTCGAACTCTATCCGTTCGAGGCCGCCCGCCAGCGACAACCTCCCCTTTCCGAGGCCGAGATGATCGAGCTCATCGACATCGGCGGAGTGAGCCTGCTGCGTGCCGCAGCGAAGAACTATCCTGCGGTCATCGTCATTTCTTCCCCGGAGGACGCCGCGAGCGTAGTCCAGGAGATGAAGCAGACGGGAGGAACGGTCGCGTTGGCGACACGCCGGGGACTCGCCTCGGCCACGTTCCGCAGGACCGTCCTCTACGACACGGCGATCCAGGGTTGGATGTCGGAGTCGATCGTGGCCGATCGACCCTTCCCCCTGCTTTCGGCGAGGTGCTCCGGGAATGAGACCATGCGCTACGGGGAGAACCCCCAACAGGCCGCCTGGGTCTACCTCTTCAATGGAGGCTCCAAAGCCGAGGAGCCGTGGCCGCTCGAGGTACTGAAGGGAAACACCCTTTCCTACAACAACTACCTCGACATCGACAATTCCGTTTCCATCGTGGGAAGATTCTCCCAGCCGACGGCGGCCGTGGTGAAACATGCCACCCCGTGTGGGGTATCCTCGGCCGCCGACGCCTCGGAGGCCCTGGCCCGGGCCCTCGATGCCGACCCGGTGGCAAGGTACGGCTGTGTCATCGCCGTCAACTCCCCGGTGGACGATCTACTTGTCGAGAAGCTCCGAGGAACCTTTGTCGACCTCATCGTGGCGCCGTCCATCTCCCCCACGGCAATGGAGGCGCTCCAGCGACGCCCCAAGGTGAAGGTCGTACGTTTCGGAGGGAAAATGGTGGACGTCTACACCCCCCGACGCCGTGAAGCGCGCACCGCCGCAGGACGTTTGCTCGTTCAGGAGTGCGACCAGAAACCGCTCGTCGCCTCCACGCTCAAACAGGTCTCCCGACGGTCGGCCACTCCGGAAGAGCTCACCGGGCTCGAGTTCGCATGGGAAGTGGTCCGGTTCGTGCGCTCGAACGCGATCGTACTGGCCAAAGGCTCCACGACGACCGGGATCGGCGGGGGACAGACGAGCCGAGTGGGTGCGGTCCGAGAGGCGATCGAGGTGGCGGGAGCACGGTCCCAAGGTTCCGTGATGGCTTCGGATGCCTTCTTCCCCTTTCCTGATGGCATCGAGGTGGCGGGAAAGGCGGGGATCACGGCCGTGCTGCATTCGGGTGGGTCGATCCGAGACGAGGAGGTCGTCGCCGCCGCCGACAAGTTCGGGATGGCGATGTACACTACCGGTTGGCGGGTCTTCCGCCACTGATACGAGCGATCTCCGCGGGCCTATGGGGTCCCGAGATACTTCTGAAGTATGTTGCGGAGCTCGGCTTCTGCGAGGAGCCCCACCTGCCGGGCGCGTTCCTGGCCCTTGTCCATGAAGATGAACGTAGGGATGGAATGGACCCCGAAGCTCTCGGCGATCCGTTCGCATTCGTCCACGTCGACGCGGGCGAAAAAGATCTTGCCCTCGAGTTCCTTCGAGATCGTTTCAAGGATGGTCTCTGCTTGGCGGCAGGGGCCGCACCAGTCGGCGTAGAAGTCCAGCACGACCGGGACCTCGGAACGCATGATCCGTTCCTCGAAGTCATCTTCCCTCACGGAGCTGATGAGGTC
>JAKAOF010000038.1:8944-14396 GCA_021823345.1 Thermoplasmata archaeon | reverse complement strand
GGGGGTGTCGCGGGTGCTGACCCCGCCGGTATCGCCGGCGATGGCGATGTGGGCGCACCAGTTCCCGGGCAGCGTGGCACCCCTTCCACCTCCGCCGCCTCCCCCGCCGTATTCTGGAGGAAAGGCGCTACCGTACACGGTCATGGCCGTTGCGATCGCCATCCTGCTGGTGGGAAGCTTCATGTTCTACGAGTCGGCGACCGGCACTCCTCACACCCTCGTGGTGGAATGCGATTTCTCGAGCCAAAACATAACCTTGCCCGCGGGACCCGTCTACTTGAACTGGACATCCAACGGCCCAGATCTCGAGGTCCAGGTCGTGAATTCCACCGGGGCGACGGTGTACGACGTGACGAGCGACTCGTCCGCGGACGCGGGGAACCCGAACGGATCGACCGTTCCCGCCGGTACCTACATCGTGGGTTGCGCTGCGTACGGTGTGATCGGCATGGGTCCGGAACCGCTGCTGGCCATCTTCAGTTATCGATGAGTCGAGGGGAGAGCGACCCCCAGGGATCACCGTTTCCCCGGGGTCGCGGGAGGACCGCGCCGTGGATCACGTCAACGGCCGCACCACCAGCACGGCCACTCGGGCGTGGTGGACCACGGCATCCGAGACACTGCCCAGCAGGAGGCGGCCTACGGAGGTCCGCCCTCGGGATCCCATCACGACCAGGTCCGCATGCTCCCGTTCCACACACTGGAGGATCTCCTCGGACGGGTAGCCCTTGACCAGGACCCCCTGGACGTCCCGGAGCCCCGCCGCCTCGGCCTTCCGGACCGCGTCCTGAAGGATGCGGTGCGAGGCCCGCCCCTCGTCCACCGACCACACGTCGGAGGGCATCGGGCTGAATCCAAAGGTCAGCGGGACCGTTTGATGGTAGACGGTGATGATAGTGAGGTGCGCCGACCAGTCGCGCGCCATCTCGACGGCCCGGCCCAAGGCATCCTCCGCTTCGGCGGAGCCGTCAAACGCCAGCACGATACGTTGGTAGGGAGGGGTCATCGCGGCTCGGAGTCCTCCGGCGGGGACCCGGCTACGTTCTCGGTCGCTTCATGATCCGGTGAACGGCGGGCGGCCGGTCTCGCGTCCTTCGCTACGCGAGCGGCATGCACGTCGTGGACATACTTCTCCCCGCGCATCAAGGAGACCACGGCCCCGACCGCCGTGAGGGCTCCCGCGATCAGGAAGGAGAGATCGAGCCCCTGCATGAACGCCGGGGCGATGGCATGCGGGAACCACTCCCGGGTAAAGACGACGGGGGGAAGCGCGCTCTGGATCGATGCGGGGAGTTGGGTCATGGGGTTTACCCCGAGGAAGGCTCCGAACAACGCACCCGTGGGATTGGACCCGACGGCACCGGCCAGCTGGGAGGCCACCGAGGGAGATACCTGGGCCGAAAGAAGGGCGGAATCGACCGCCGATGTCAATCCGGAGGACAGACCCGTGATGACGATGGTGAAGAAGATGACCATCGAGACCTGCATCCCCGCGTTCTGAAGGGTGGCACGCATGCCCGAGGCCGCCCCCCGGTGTTCGGCCGGCACCGCGTTCATGATCGCCGCCGTGTTCGGCGCCGCGAACATTCCCATGCCGGAGCCTTGGATGAAGAGCAGGAGACCCATCTGCCAGTACGCGAAGTCGTACGAGAGCGTGAGGAAGAGGAAGAACGTCAGGGAGCCGATCGCCATCCCCAGGCTGGCCAGGTAACGGGCCCCGAACCGGTCGGATAGCCAACCGCTCAATGGACCGAAGACCACGAAACCTCCCATCATCGGGAGCATGTAGATCCCGGCCCAGAAGGGCGTGTCCGCAAAGGAGTATCCGTGGAGGGGAAGCCAGATGCCCTGGAACCAGATGATCAGCATGAACATCACCCCCCCGCGGGCGATCGACCCCAGGAGTCCCGCGAAGTTCCCCGCCGCAAAGGCCCGGATCTTGAAGAGATGCAAGCGGAACATGGGGTCCTTGACCCGGGTCTCCACCCAGAGGAAGAGGACCATCATGGCGATTCCCGAAGCGACCCCGGCCGCGACCCATGGGTTCGTCCAACCCATCAGCTGGCCACCATAGGGAAGCAGCCCATAGGTGACCGCCACCAGCAGCACCGTGAGGCCAGCGCCGAAGAGGACGTTCCCCGCCCAGTCGATCTTCTGGCCCCGCACGGGCTGCTGGATGTCGTGAAGCTTGAGGTAGGCCCACACGGTCCCGAAGACGGAGAACGGGACGCTCACGAGAAACAGGATCCGCCAGGCCGGGATGGTCAACGCCCCGAGATGAATGTCCCCGAAACCCACGAGGATCCCTCCCAGAACCAGTCCCACGACGGACCCTCCGATGGCGGCGACCTGGTTGATCCCGAGGGCCTTTCCCCGTTCGTCATGGGGGAAGGCATCCGTCAGGAGCGCGGCGGAATTGGCGAAGAGGAACGCGCCCCCCACGCCCTGCACGATCCGGAAGAGGACCAGCTCGAGCCCGCCCACCGTGCCGGAGCTCGGGATAAGGAACAAGAGCACCGAGCCCGCGGCGAAGATCGCGAACCCCAGGTTGTACATCCTGGCCCGCCCCAGCATGTCCGAGATCCGCCCCACGGTGACGAGAAGGGTCGCCGTGACGATCCCGTACCCGAGGAGCACCCAGATGAGGAGAGTGAAGTTGCCCGCCTGGAAAGGATTGATGTCGAGCCCCCGGAAAATGACCGGGAGCGAGATGAGAATGATGGTGCTGTTGATGGAGGCGAGGAGGGCCCCGACCGTGGTGTTCGACAGCACCGTCCACTTGTATTCGACCATGAGGCTATTTTACCCCCCGCTCCGCCTCTTCGAGGGTCATCCTCAGGGCGCGGAAGTTTCGGGCCAGCTGTCCGCTCCCTGTCAGGTCCATCCGACCCTCGAGCCGTCGGAGGCGAAGCTTGGTGGCCCGTCGGGCCCGCCGTAGGGCGTGGATCCCTTCGTCGGTGGCGATCAGGAGAGAAACGCGTCGGTCCTCGGGAGATGGGGAGAGACGAGCCCACCCGCGTCGCTCGAGGCCGCGGGCAAGGGTCGTGAGGGTGGCGGGCGTGAGCCCGAGTTGCCGACCCACCTGACCGAGCATGCATGGCCCGTTCTCCAGGGTGCGCAGGGCCCGGTACTCGCTGAGGAACATTCCCTGGGCCTCCAGCACTCTCCCCATCTCCCGTCGAAGGAGCTGGTTGACGGCCACGATCTCCTCCCACACCGAGTCCAGCCCCCATCGCTCATCGCCGCCGGAGGACCGCGCATCGCCCGCGGTCTTCGGCTTCACCTTGCGGCGAATCGAGGGCATGGGTCCCGTCCACCTACGGGGAGAACCCCTGTCGGTAGAATGCGAGCACGCGGCCCCATGCATCGGCCGCCGCCGCGGCGTTGTAGACCTGCGGGCGTGAGTCGTTGAAGAAGGCGTGCTGGGCGCCAGGATAGATGTGATACGTCAGTTGAACGCCGGCTTTCTTCGCGTCCTCCGCGAACTCGGGGACGGTATCCGTGATCCGGTGATCCTCGCCGCCATAGAGGCCGAGGACGGGACAACGAACCTTGGGGATCAGTTCCTTGGGCGGGGTGTTTCCGTAAAAGATGACCGCGGCATTGAGGTCCGGGTCGGTGCACGCCAAGAGCGCCGAGATGCCTCCCCCGAAGCAGAAACCCACACTGCCCACCTTGCCGCCTTCCACGTAATCCTGATTGCGAAGATAGCGGGCCACGGAAGCGAGGTCACGGGCGAATGCCTGGTGCTGCCGAGGGTCCTGGATCCTCATGAGCCCCATGAGGGCCTTCTGCTCCTCAGGGGGACGTTCAGCGATCTTCGCCTGGATCTTGGCCGGATCGCGTTGGATCTCCGGAGGGAGGCTCCGCAAGAAGCCAAAGCCCGCCGCCACCGCTTGTGGCGTCAGGAGTTTTTGGATCTCCCCCGTGAAAAGGTTCGGGGCCAGGGCCACGTACCCTTCCCGAGCGAACCGCTTCGCCACGTCCTGGATGTGGGCGTCCGGCCCGAAGATCTCGTGGATCACGATGACCGCGGGTCCTCGGCCCCCCTCGGGCAGCGCTAGATGTGCGTCAATGTTGCGACCTTCACCGGGTACCTGGCACGGAACGATTTCCATGCCCGGGTACAACGCCGCGCGATTATTAAGATATCGTAATATGTGGCCCCGGACCTTTCCGCCCAGTGTTCATCCGAAGTAGAACATCCAATGATGATGGAGAAATGTCCAAGACGGAGACGGACGCCGAGAACCGGTACATGGTTCCTGAACCGGGAGGGCATGGTCCGACGAAGCTTCCGGCAGACCGCTAGCATCCCCTGAACGATTTCCCGACAGGTTACACCCTAGGAAGGAGGACGGAGAGAGAGAATCCGGAACTTCTCGAACTCCCTATGAGAACCGGCAAAGTCACGGTGCGGACCCAGAACGATCGACCAACCCGGGGGGACTTGGAGGTCGAACTAAGGCTTTCGCCGCCGAAGGTCGACGAATAGCCCCGATGGCCTTGGGCCACAATCCGACCAGTCTCAGGGCGAGGTAGGCAGTCCCCACCGTGTAGACCAGGAGGAGTCCCAAGAGCGCGAGATAGCTCAATGCGTGAGTGAAGTCCCACCAGGCGGCGATGCTGTCGATGAGGCAGAGCGGGATCAACGGGAGCAAGTTCCAGGCCTTCCGGCGCCAAACCGCCACGTAGGCGATGAGTCCCCAGGTTGCGTGACCGATGAGCGAGACCGCTCGTTCCAAGGCATAGGGGGCCGCAAGGGAGAGGACGTTCGCAGAGTACGGGTCTCCCGCGGTGAGTTGCACGTTGGAGAAGCTCACCGCGACTAGGCTCAAGATCGGAAGGAGTCCGAGAAGGACCGCGTTCTCGTAAAGTGCGAGGTAGACCCCGTAGGTCCATCCCGCATGGAGGTCGGGATTTCGCTCGGAATTCCAGATGGGGAGCAGAAAGAGGTAAGCGAACCCGACCTCAAAGACGAAGGTGAGCGCTCCAAAGGCGAGGTACGTCAGCACCGAGGGCGAATCGAAGAGGGAGGGGAAGAGAAGTTCGACGGCCACCTTTGCCCCGATGGCCACGAAGTACGCGAGGGCCGCCAGGCCCAGCAGGCGAGGCCGTCCCCGCACATAGAGGGCAGGGACCATCCCCACCACGATCGCAACGATCGGGACGAGGAACTGTGTCGGGTTGACGTACAATCCCGCCCCCGCCTAACTACCGGTCAACGTCTCACGGAGGAGGAGGCTGGATGAATGGTGTCGGGTCAAGACTTCGCGGCTTTGGCTTGAGGATCGCACCGACGACCGCCAGGATCAGCCCCACGGCGATGAGTACCATACCGGCCAAGACGAGCACCCCATAGGCGATCGAGGAAGTAAGGTAGAGATAATCGATCGTGAGCGAGGAGGGCGCGGCGCTCCCGAAGTATACGACATAGAAGCTGCCGGGTCCC
>JAKAOF010000038.1:0-8844 GCA_021823345.1 Thermoplasmata archaeon | reverse complement strand
CGCAGTCCTTCCACCAGTACATGGAGAGTAACTTGTGTCCCAATTTCGAGACTGAACCGTACGAACCTGGGACTTGCTTTGACCGAACGGGCCATGAGCGAGCGCGCTCCCCTCCGCCCTTGATCCTGTTGCGTCAGTCCAGTTCATGACCCATGTGGGCACCGTGGTCTAGGGATGCCCCGCGAAAGCAGTAGGATTCTCCCCCGGCTGGAAAGTCACGAAGAATGTTTTTGATGCTCACGGAAGTCGGTGCGGCGAGACGTAGTACCTAAGTGGTGCCCCGGGGGATCATCCGAACCACGAGCGCAGGGGGTATCTCCGCAAAACGGGACCACGAATACCAGGGTTGGTCCGAGGGTGTGGCGTCCTTGGGAAAGGCGGGTTCTTCGAGCGCGTCGAGGACCAATGCTGACCGAAGGAAGGGTTCCAGAAGAGCATGCAGAGGACGCTCGAAGTACGGCTGGGGAGCAGGCTGACCCACCATGGCGAGGCCCAACACCTTCCGAGCGGTCAGATACCGCGTCACCTCTACCCCGACAGTCTCTCGAAGGTTCCCCCCTTCTTCCGACTCACTGGCCACCTTACGGGCATCGCCCGTGTTGAAACAGGGATGCAGGGCCGAGAAGATGAAACGTCCACCGGGCTTCAAGAGGGAGGGGACCGATTCTGCCAGGGGGTCTATGGCAGGCATGTCCATCAAGGCCATGTTGCAGACGATCGCATCATACGATGTCGGTCCCAACTGACGGAGAGCCGAGGCGTCCGAGGCGTCGACGACGCGGTAGTCGATCTTCTCCCCCCCCGGGCTTGACTTGGCCCGTGCGATCTCGATGAGTCGCTCGCTGAGGTCGATCCCGACAACTCGGGCCCCGCGTTCGGACATCCATCGGGAGAGCTGACCATTTCCGCACGCCACATCGAGGACACGTTCACCCGATTTGAGGGCGAGTAACCGTTCGATGGACGGGAGCAGCAACGTGCGGTGGAAACTGTTTCCCTCCCCCATGCGAGAGTCCCAGAATGTGGCATTTTCGTTCCACGCGTGCCGAACCTCGTCGATATCCGCGGCAGTCCTCCTCTCGGGAACACTCGGCGCCATGGTCAGCGAACGAACGCCAGGGGACCTCGCCATAGAACATTTCCGGCTCCTGACGATTCGCCCAACGTAGTCTCTTGTCCAACTGGATTTCGAGGAGGAGGCGATGTTAATGTTAGGTTTAAGCGCGGGAAGGGCACGCCACCCAACATTCGACTATGCAAGTTCCTCTAGGACCGCGGGTAAGCGACGGAAATCTCCTGCCTACCTCGTCTGCGAAGGTCAGGGGATCTCTGACCGGGGAGGGAACCAGCCGGGAACCGAGGCTCGCAGGGTCTCTGCGGCGAACGCCCCCAAACCGGCGAAGAGCACCGGTACCAGCAGGATGAGAAGATACCTTGCCCACGTCGGCAGGGACCGAGCTCCGGGAGCGGGCCACGGGACGGAGAGGAAGGCGGGAAGAGCGATCACGGCGTAGGTGGCGATCTCGACCGGGGTAAAGATGGCCGCCACGAGCGGGTCGGTGATCCAGTACGGGAGGATGTGCTCGGAGTACACTCCCACCACCCCGGCGAGGTAAATGGCCTCGTGCAACGTGTAGTTCCAACGATGAGAGACCAGGTACCAACCGAGGAAGAGGGGGAGGAAAACGAGGAGATTGAAGAGCCAGAACTGGGGAATTCGCTGGAACCAGAGGCCAAGGGTGAATCCCTCCTTCATCGAATTCACGAGGGCGGCCAAGGTCTCCTCGGAAAGAACCATGAGCGCACCGAGGGCGAGAAAGCGGAGCGGGGGAGGACCAGGGAGCTGAAGCACGAACGCTCGGACCCGATCCCGGTAGAGAAACAGGGGTATTCCGACACCGAGGGTCCAGACGAAGAAGTACAGGTAGATCGGGCTATACGCGACGACCAAGACCAATACGAGGGCCAGCGCCGCGGCGACCAGCCACGCCAGGAAGATCCGATCTCCCGTCACCGCCTCTCTCCAGATTCGGCGGACTGGACTGGGTGGGGGTACCGATCCGGCAGGTCCAGAAATGGTCATTGCCACGCCATGTCTTCCGTCCACATGACCCTTTCAAAGTCCAGACTGGTAGTTTGATGTCCCGCCCGAGCGATTTCTGGAGCGCCCTCTCTTCACCCGCGGCAGTGCTTGCCCCTGGGCAGGGCGTGCAACGAGGATCCGATCGACCGTGGATGTGCGTTGGGAGCTATGGGCGCAAATCAGCGCTCTTGGTGACGGTCGGCAAGTATCACACCGACTGGGGGATGGTCTTCGCCATGACGTTCGATCAGGGACTTGGCCTCATCCCACTGATGCAGCAACTCTTCTCGTTCCTTCTCACCGGGAACCGACTCGACCATCTCTCGAGGGAAGTAGGCCAGCGCATGAGGCAGGTCGATTTCCAAGGTGATCGACTTTGTCACGAGCCCGCCAGCTTGCTCGACCAAGTCGCTCATCTCATGCAACGGCAGGTAGTGGCGATCGTCTTTGCGGCCGGTCGTTGCCTCGAAGACTTGTTCACGTAGCGCATACATCGCCAGGTGAGCGGCCTGGGCGTTGTTCCTGGCGATGGGAAGAGATTCCGCGAGGAACACTCGCGGCGCGACGCGGAACATCTCGCGGAGCACCTCCACAATCGCTTCTTCACCTCCCAGAGAGCGAACTCCATGGACACATGCCGCCACGTCGACCGAGTCAGGGCGAAAGGGGAGATGCCGGGCGTCGCAAGCGACTAGATGAGTACGGTCGTCCAGTCCACTGGCCCATACAATCTGCCGAAACTGCGCCCACCTCGACCGCTCGATGGCGAACACCCGCCCTTTCGGCCCCACCTCAAGGGCAAGAGGCAGGGTGGAAATCGCGTGGCCACCCGCTCCCACTTCCAAGACGGTCTCCCCGGGGGTGATCCCCGCATGGTGAACGACCAGCGACCGTTCCAAAACCTCACACCGAAGCCAATCCGGAGGGAGAGGAGGGGTGTCCAGCACGGGCACCGTCTCCACGAGGTTCACGATGTTGGGTTTAGAGCGAGCCAAATGTAGTTCGTATCTCCCCATCGATCTGCAAACTCCCATCGGATCTCCCCATGTGAGGTTGACGGGACAAGTGGGCAACCGGTCTGAGGGCAGATCGCCCTAACCCTTCGAGCTAGGGCTCTCTCGGACCCCTCGGGTCCTCGAGCAGAGCCGTGTGCGGATGTCCCACAACCTGTCGAACTGGCGTTACTAAAGGTAATGCACGCGGGTTTAACACCCAATTGGTAGTGGGACTGGCCAGGTTTATACTATTATAAGTTCAAAATCCAGATCCTTATTCAGCAGTATTGGGTCATTCGACCGCATCTCAAGGTGCAGGGGGACCAGGGGAGCGACGGGGTCCATAGTGGGCCTGGGCTCGAAGTCTTCGGATGAAGGGGGCCTCGCCCCAGGGGCCCTTCTGCATGTCGGCGACCGATGGGAGCTCGACGGGAGGGGTGCACTCGACGCGAACCTTCGCGTGGTGCTCTACACGGGATTGTGGGACTCCAACCCAAACCCAAACCATCCTCCAACGAACCTCGATGAGGTGTGTCAGGTCGGGGTACCCTGCATCCGCCACCTGGATGATCCTCGCCGGCTGGAGATGCTGGAAGGGCGCTAGGTGGGCTCCCGCCCGACCGTGCGTCCTCTACCTTTCCGACGGGAGGAAACCGTGTTCCCGGAATGCCACGACCGTGAGGATGAGCAGTGCCACGGCGAAGATGAGAGGACCCGCGACCGATTGGGCCAGGGTGAGTTGGGTCGAGTACTGGGAGAGCGGTCCGTGGGGGACGAGGAACTGGGTGAGGCTCAGCAGGTAGTGCATGATGCTGAGGTCAGGGGCGATGCCGGTAAGTCCCCCGATGAAGAATTCCCAGACGAACGCGTAGAGCAGGCCCACCACCAGGGCCTCCCGGACCACTAGGCCGAGGAAGAGATAGAAGGCTCCGAAGGCCAAGATGCCTAGGAAGGTGGAGGCAAGGAGCGCGGGGAGTACTCCGTCTAGGATCCCGGCCGGAGGGTTCCCCCATCCTGCGACGAGCCCATAGCAGACGGCGACGGGCGGCAGGAGCACAAGGGCAGCGGATCCCAGGTACCCCAGGTACTTCCCGAGCACGATCTCCGGCTTCTGGATCGTCCGGGTGAGGAGGTAGGAGAGCGACTGCCGGTCGATCTCCTCCCGGAAGAGCGGGACGGCGAGGAGGAGCGTGACGAGGAGGAGGACGAAGGGGAGGAAGAGGGAGTCCACGAGGACCTCGTACGCGTCGACGAGCTGTAGTCCTGTGATGCCGTACATCAGGAGACCCGCCACCACGAGGACGGGCAGGAAGGCCCCGAGGGCCAGCCCGGGTCCCCGCACGCCGGAAAGGCTCCCCCTGAACGTGATCCAGGCGAGGGTGGTCATGGGCCGCAACCGGTCGAGCATGGCTCACCTAGCGAGGAAGCGGAAGACCGCCTCCAGGTTGTCGTCCAGGCTCCGGACGCCGGTAAGGTTCACGCCCTCCTTGAGCGCAGCCTCGGGAAGGTACCGGAAGAACTCGTCGGGCTGGGCCGTCTGTACCATGAGGACCTGGGGGGCCGCAAAAGTGAGCCCCGTCACGTCCGGCCGGTCCGCGAGGAGCCGTGCGAGCACGCGGGGGGTCGTCGTCTCGAGCTGGATGGTGTGAGGGTGCTGGTCGAGGAGTTCGCGGATCTGGTGGAGGTTCCCCTCCGCCAATGCGCGGCCGTTCGAGATCATGACGATCTGTGAGGTCAGCCGTTCGACCTCGTGGAGCACATGGGAACTCACGATGAGGTGACACCCCTCGGAGGCGAGCTTCTTGAAGAGGGCGAGGAGGTCCGCCCTGCCCACCGGGTCCATCCCGTTGAGCGGCTCGTCCAGGAGGAGCACGGTCGGGTCGTGAGCGATGGCCTGGGCCAGCTTAACCCGCTGGATCATCCCCTTGCTGAACCCGCGTATCTTACGCTGCCGGTGCTCCCACATCCCGACGGTGTCCAGGGCCCGCCGGGCCCGCTCGGCCGCCTCCGACGGCCCGAAGCCGTTCACGAGGAGGAGGGCCTCGACGAACTCCTGGGGGTTCATCCAGTCGTAGAGCCCGGAGTGGTCGGGGCAGAACCCGAGGGCCCGGTTCTTCTCGGGGGTGTTCCAGGACTCCTTTCCGAGCAGGGTCAACTGGCCCGCATCGAGCCGCAACTGCCCGGTCAGCACCCGGAAGAGCGTGGACTTCCCCGCGCCGTTCGGACCCACCAGGCCGGTGATGCCGGGACCGAAGGTGGCGGTGAATCCGTTGAGCCCGAGGACCTCGCCGTACCGCTTGCTGGCGTTCACCGCCTGCACGATCACTGTCCCACTCATTCGGTCACCAGCTCCATGCGGGAGAGTCGGACGAAGGTGGCGGAGGCGAGCCCCACGATGAGCACGAGGAGGATGGAGAAGGCGACGTACGGGTTGGGCGAGTCGCCGGTAGACATGACCTGGAAGAGGGCGCGGGCCACGCAGGTCAGGTCCTCCCATGGGCTCACGTAGAGCCAGACCACGTTCTGCGAGACCCCGTGGAGCACGTCCGCCACCACGTCGTCCATCAGGAGCAGCGCGAAGATCCCGGAGGCGGCCCAGGCTCGCTTCTCGGTCAGGCTGGAGAGGAAGAGGGCGAGGGTGGCGAAGGTCGCCATGAAGAGGATCCCCATCGCGAGATACGCCCCGAAGGCCTCCAAGGCCACCGTCCCGTCAACGTACCCCAGCACGAAGGCAAGTATCGCGCCGAGGATGCCGGGAAGCACCGCGATGAGGCTCAGCGTCGCGGCGACGACCGCACCCTTCGCCACGAGGTAGTCCGGGAGGGTGATCGGGCGGCTGAGGTAGAGGCTGATCGACTTCGAGCCGAGGTCGTCGGCCACGATCCCCCCACCGACGAGCGCCGTGAGCAGCATGATGAATAGGAGGAGGAGGAAGTTGCCGTACGGCCCGTAGAAGACGTCGAGCGTGAGCGAGCTCCCCCGGCCCAGCGTCTGATAGGTGAGGACCGTGATGAGGAAGGGGACGATCGTCAAGATCATTCCTATCACGACGAGGGTGACGGGAAAGGCGCGCCCCACCCGCTGGCGGAAGTTGACGGAGAAGATGGCCCAGACCCGGTCCCGTCGGGACAGGAGCTCCCTCTTGCTCAGCGCATAGCGCGGCTCGCTCACCGCCATTCAGGCACCTCCGGGGGGACGCCGGGAGACGGTGTTGAGGAAGAGATCCTCCACGGATTGCACCGAGCGGCCCATGTGGCGGATCTGGGTGCGGGATTCGACCGCCGCCTGGAAGAAGACGCGCTCACCCTCGGGGGGCCGCTCCACCCTCAGTTCCTCCCCCACACGCTCCACACGGATTCCGCGCGAGGCGAGCGCGGCCACGAAGGGGTCCGGGTTCCCCTTGACCCGGATGGCGACCGTGGACTCCCCGAGCGAGAGCAGCTCCTTGAGGGGCCCGCTCACGACGGCGCGACCCCCGTCCAGGACGAGGAGGTTGTCGCAGATCCCCTCCACATCCTCCAGGAGGTGGGTCGAAAGGATGAGGCTCTTCCCGGTCTTGCGCGCCAGGATGCGCAGGAGGTCGAGCATCTCCGTCCGTCCCATCGGGTCGAGTCCCGCCGTCGGTTCGTCGAAGAGGCAGAGAGGAGGGTCGTGGACGATGGCCTGGGCCAGCTTGACCCGCTGGCGCATGCCGAGCGAGTACTCCGAGATCTTCCGGTAGCGTTCCTCCCGGAGGCCCACGAACTGGAGGACGTCATGGGCCCGGCCCAGGGCCACGGCCGGAGGAAGGCCACTCAGCCGGCCCATGAAGGAAACGAGGCCCACCCCGGTCAGGTCCGGGATGAGGCATTCGTGCTCCGGCATGTAGCCCACTTGTTCGCGCATCGCGAGCCCTTGGGATCCTACGTCCAGTCCGAGCACGCGGGCCGAGCCTCCGGTGGGCTGGAGCAGGCCGAGGAGGAGCCGGATGAAGGTGGTCTTGCCCGCCCCGTTCGGTCCCACGAGGCCGATGGAGCCCTTCGGCAGCTTCAGGGTGAGGGGGCCGAGGGCGTGCACTCGGCCGTAGTCCTTCGAGAGTTCGGAGGCCTCGACAAGGAGCGCCACGGTCGGGACACCCCCCCTACCGCCATAACTCTTCCCCGGGGAGCCGGGCTTCAGACAATGATGATCTGCTCTCCCTGGGAAACTATGCCGCCGGGGGCCGACCCCAACCCCAAGGAAGGATGGCGTACCACCACCTCAACTGAGCTGCCCTTCTCACGTTGTGTTGCACTATCCTCAGATAGGCCACCGTCTCTTTCCGACCGCAGATGCCGCAGTTTCGTTTTCGGGATTGGAGAACTGTGCGTATCACTCTGGCCGCAAGCGAGTCGATGGAGGGATGACCAAGGCGGGTTCCCCCTTGTTCAGGCGGGTAGCTTGGGACCTGCTGAGCGCCCCCAATGTCTGAGTTCCGAAGCTCTCCGCCTGCATCGACAAGAAACAGGGAGAGGGCAAGCATCGGGACAAAGCGATTCATGGGGCGGCGAAGAAGCTGATCCGAACGCTATGGGGGATGGAACACCGAGAGGAACCATACCGCTATCCTGCCTAGGCTAACTGAGGGACAGGTTCATGTAACCGGTCTTCCGCCGCAGGCCGAGGGGCGTGGTGTGTGTGGCCTCGCAGAAGGCCCCGAGACGCCGGAAGTAGGTGTCCGCGGTGATGACGGACCCCCGTCCCATGTTGTCGTACCACCGTTGAATCTCCGTGATCTTGAGCAGGTCCTTCCGGGGACTCCGAGGCTTCCGGTACGTCATGCCCCCTACGTGGCGGGGGTGGTTTTGTACTTTTTTTAGAGTGGGACTGTCCGGATTTGAACTGTTATGGGTTTGCAACCACCACAAAAATCCTAATTTTCCTCAGTTTACATAGGCCGCTAACATGGGGGCGCGACGGCAAGTCCCGACTGGCAACCCCACCAACTGTGCCACCTTGGACCACTTCACCCCACGTTCCCGAAGATCAAGAATGCGCTGGACCCTCTTCGGAGTAAGGCGTCGGGGTCTCCCCACTGGCCGACCGCTACGAGTCTCTCTTCGACCTTCCTTAATTTGGCGTAAGGCGATCCTGATCGACTCAGTTCGAGCGGGTGCAAATCCCTTGTCACTTACGAGCCTGACAACCTCCCAGCCTCTGGGCTCTGCAAAGGCTCGGAGTTCTTGCTCTTGGCTCGCCGAAAACTCGATACCGATACGAAAGTAGGTGGTCATGCGGTCCGCGGTCATTACGATGCCCCTGTGCCTGCTGATTTGAGTTGCGTGTCTTCGAGAGTGAGACAAATCTCTCGAAGTCGACTCACTATTTCATCGTGCAACGAAGTCGATGACAGTGTGCTGTCAAACTGTTTCAACGTCCGCCCCGAGCCAGTCTTGCTCATCCAGTCGCTGAACGCCACGTGGCCAGTCAACACTTTGACACGTATAGGGCCCCGCTCGTCCATCCGGACAGGCTTGTATCCCATTCCCCAGGATAGTTTCTCCACCTTCATCCAAGGGCAGGCTAGGTGCACCGCTACGAGGTCGGTTGTGTGTGTCACTCCGATCGCAAGAAACATAACCATGCCAGCCCCCGTGAACATTGCAATAAGAAGGACTTCATCGCGATTCCAGTACCCGAATAGGAAGAGCACCAGGACCAGGACAGGTCCTGAGGCGGCCACTCCAACCTTCATTGCAGTCTCTCTCCAAAGACGCCTCATGTCTGTTTGGAGGTTCTTGTCGCCGA
>JAKAOF010000037.1:6483-14633 GCA_021823345.1 Thermoplasmata archaeon | reverse complement strand
GGCGAGGTTCCTTTCGTGGGCCGGGCGCGGGAGCGGGCCACGTTGGCCCAGTCCCTCATGGATGCCAAGAACGGGAAGGGCTCGACCTGGTTGGTGGAGGGACCCGCCGGCATCGGAAAGACCCGCCTGGTCCGCTGGATCGAAGAGACGGCGCACAAGGGCGGTTTCCGTACCGTCTGGGGGTACGCGCTCAAGGAAGTGAACACGGCGTTCTTCTCGATTCAGCAGGTATTCAGGACGCTCCCTTCCAGCCCAGTCCCGGGCGAGACATCGGGTCGGCTCCCGTCTCCCCTTCCCAGAGTGGTGATCTTCGAGGAAGCCCACCCCCAGATGATCTTCGACCATGCCTGCCGGCTTTCCGGGCAGCACCCGTCGCTGTTCGTCACGAGGGAACGTCCTGCGGCGCTGAGAAAGCGTATGGTCTCCCTGGACCCCGCAGCCCGGGCCATGTGGTTGTCCCGCGGGGAGGGGGAGGAGCACCTTCCCCCCACCGACCTGGACGCGATTGGGGATCTTCTGCGAACCCACCTTGAGATGGCACCGGGCAGCATCGTGGTACTGGCGGGGATCGAGTACCTGACCAGCCAGAACGGCTTTCCGCCCGTGCTGAAGCTCCTCCAGTTCCTCCGGGACATCGCCGAGGAAAGGGACGGGCACTTGCTCCTTTCCTTGAACCCGGAATCCCTCGAGAAGCGAGAACGCAGTCTCTTGGAGGCGGAGGGACACGTGATGAATTCTAGACCCGAGGCCACCGCCGAACCATCCGCACCGGAAACTCCCCTTGCCGTGATGCTGCGTTATCTCGACACGCTGGAACATGAAGCACCGAAGCAACCCCTGGTGATCGTGCTGGACGATCTCCAGTGGGCTGACCCTAGCTCACTGCGCACGTTCCAATTCCTCGCACGAAACATCCGCAGGTTGCCGATCGGGCTCATGGCCACGTTGCGGATTGATGAAGTGCGTACACCGCAGGAACTGGAGGAGCAGGGGCTGGCGGAGACCCTCGACGCGATGGAGCGGGAAGGCACTCTTCAGCGCCTCGTGCTCGGGGGATTGACCATCGAAGAGTCGGAAAGCATGGTCCGGGGAATGACGGGCCTGCCGCTCCAGTTGGGCGCCGCAGACCCTGTGCTTCGGAAATTGCTCGAGCGCACCGGGGGAAACGCGTTTTTCCTTCAAGAGACGCTCCGGGAACTAGGGTCTGAGGGAAGGATCCGCCGGGAAGGGGACGCTCTCCAGCTCTCCCTGGGTGAGGGAGAAGGCACGGGCGGGATCCACATTCCCGACTCGATCCGGCGGCTGGTCGCCATGCGGCTCAACCGTCTCGGGACGGGCGAGCGAAAGGTAATGGATTGGGCCGCCGTGACCGGGAGCGAGTTTGATGCCCCGCCCCTCGAGGCGATGCTGGAAGGGTCCGCCATCCACGTTCCGAAAGCCCTCATGGTGTTGGAGCGGCAGGAGCGGTTGATTGAGAAGCGACCCGAGGAGGGCCTGGCGGTGCGTTGGACGTTCATGCACCCGTTGGTGTGGGAGGTCGTCCTCTCGGAGCTTCCCCCGGCCGACCGTCGGAAGATGGCGAGTCACATGGGGGATTGGTGGGCAAAGAACCGCCCGACAGATGTAGAGACCGTGGCCCGGCTCTACCATGAGGGGAACGCGGGGGAGGAGGGCATTCCTTGGATACGCAAGGCCACCGAGTTGGCCGTGCGCGCGCATGTTCCCCAGAACGTGGAGCGCTATCACCTGTGGCTACAGGAGTTGCTGAAGGAGAGAGGCGTCAATGTCGCTACCCGTGTGCAAGAGGGGCTCGCGGTCATCAGCGACGTGAGCGAGAACATCGGTGCGGCGAGAGAATCCGTTGCCTTGCTGAAGATGCTCCAGTCGTTGGGACCGGAGGGGGAACTGCGTTGGGAGGTCGAAGCTCGACTCGTAGCCGCCCTCTGGGCAGTGGCTCCGGGCGAAGCGAGGGACCGGCTCAGCCGGTTGCGCGAACGGATGAAAGGGGTAGGGGAGGTGAGTGCAAGGCTCCAGTCGGTTGTCAGTCTCGCGGAGATCTCTCTCGCCAAGGTCGACGATCGAAATGACGACATTGTGCGGGAGGCGTCCCACGTGCTCGCGTTGGGAGAGGGAGCTCCTCGCATGATCCGCATGTTGGCATTGTACAACGGGGGAGCGGCCCTTGCCGCCTCGGGGAACATCCGTGAGGGCAAGATTTGGCTGGCCCAGCTCAAGACGCTGGCCAAACCGACGGACAGTGCGCGTATTCTCGGAGACGTGAGCAGCCTCGAAGGATTTGTCGCGGAAGCGACAGGAATGGTGGCCGAGCGACGAAGGATCGATGAGCAGGACCTGGCGTATTACCGGGCCTCTGGCTCGGTGACGAATATCACCGTTGGATTGAGCAATCTCGTAGAAGCCTGTGCGCTCGAAGGGGATGTCGAAGGGGCCCGCCTCTTATGGGGTGACCTCGAGAGCCACTGCGAGCGGTTCGGAGTGGAGATGGGCACCTTCATCGTTCCAATGAGCGCAGGAAGGATCGCGCTCCGCGACGGCCGATGGGAGGAGGCCCGACAACACTTCGAACGGGCGATCGCAGAGATGGAACGCTTCGAGTATTCCGAGGAGCTGAAGGATGCCGAGATTGGTCTGATGGAGGCTTACCTTGGAGCGGGGCGGATCGACCAAGGTCGGCAAGCGCAGTCCAAGGTGATGTCCGGCATCGCCCTGGAGTCTCATCTCATACCGCGGTTTGAGATGGCGGAAGGGTGGATGAGGGCCCTCGAACAGCGCCCCGGGGAATCGAAGGAGTTTCTTGAGAGGGCGCTCACCCTGGCTCGCACCACCGGTAACGTGTTCAACGAAGGCTTGGCGAAGAACTTCCTCTTCCGGTGGGAAGCAACGTTCGGGGACCCCGAGCGGGCAATGGCGCTGCATACCGAGGCGTGTGCGTTGTTCGACGTGAGTGGGGTTCGGTCAGACGGGTGGGCAAGGAAGTGGCCACCTCCCTTCGTCGCCGTACCGAAAGACTAGGTGTGCTGGCCCTCGCTCGAGTCGCTGCTGGATCGGTTCCCAACCCCCATCACCGGTATGGCGGTACCAAAAAATTAGTACTATACTTATAAACGTCCCAGAACATTCCTAGGTTGACATGGAGCTACTTCAGAAGTTGACCCGGCGCCAGTTGGATGCGCTTCAGGTCATCCAGGAGATCGAGTCCCCCGAGCGGGGTGCCCGGCTCGGGGACATCGCCTCCCGTCTCAAGATCACCTCCCCCTCCACGCTCACCCATTTGACGGCACTCGAGAAGCTGAACCTCGTGGAGCGTTACCGGGGGAAGACCCGGATGACTCCCACGGGCGCGGGCTGCCTCCTCGAATACCAGCGCCACCACCGGATCGTCGAGCGCATGTTCGCCAAGGTGGGATATCCGTCGGATCGCATCTGCGACGCCGCGCGGGAGGTCGATCTTTCCATCGACCACGCGACCGTGGAGCGCATCTGCCAGGCGGAGGGCCATCCCGACGTGTGCCCCCATGGAGAACCCATCCCCCGTTGCCCGGAGAAGAAGCAAGGAAGGAATTGATGTGGGGCCTCGACTTTCTCCTTAACCCTCCGACGGGACTCACCATCCCGATCATCTTGGCCCTCGGCTTCGTGCTCGGGCTCCTCCACGGGGTGACGCCCGATGAGCACACCTGGCCGATCACGTTCAGCTATTCGGTGGGAAGCTACAGCACCCGCGGCGGGATGAAGTCGGGACTGACGTTCTCCGCGGGGTTCACGGTACAAAGGACGATCCTCGCAGCCCTGGGCTTCCTCGGCCTCGCCACGGTCTATGCCACCTACAATCTGAACGGCCCCGTGTACATCGTGGTCGGGATCGTCATGTTCGTGGCGGGATGGTACCTCCTTCGGGGCACGGATGTCCACCTCCCCTTCGACCACGCCATGGAGCGGGTCATGGGGCGGTTCTTCGAAGACCATGGGCACCACCGCACCTCGACGACCTCGGAGGCATCACCGGAGTCCAGCATGCGGCCGATCCCCCTGCGGATGGCTACGGTCCATGGGTTCGTGGCGGGCTGGGGGTTCGGGGCCTACGCCACGGTGATCGTCTTCATCCTCGCCCCGCAGATGCCCAACGTGGGTTGGGCCGCGCTCGTCGGAACCTTCTTCGGGCTGGGAACGATGGTGATGCAGATCGTGACCGGGGCCTTGTTCGCGCGCCTCGCCCGCCTCAAGCGGCTCACCGTCGCCCAGATGCAACACGTCGGGCTCAGCACCGCCTCGCGGACGCTCTATATCGGGGGCCTCGCGTTCACCGCGATCGGGGCCATCGTCACCGCCTTTCCTCGTATCGAAGGCTATGCCGTGTCGACCGGGACATCGATACCGAACTTGGATTCCATCGGGGTCGCCTTCGTGCTTGTCGTGGGCGTGGTCGGGGTGATCGGGGGGTACAACCTTTGGAAGGCCTATCGGGAGATCGCGCACCCTCCCCCCGCGGAGACCCCTCAGAAATCTGGGGTATGACCCGGGTCGCGCCAGCTCGACATCTCTTCCGGTCATTGGAAGTGTCGAGCCGTTGGACCGCAGTTTCCCGGGTCGGCGCGTCGTTCAGGCGCTCTCGGAGCGAGCGCGTTTCCAACCCTGGCCCGGAACGGCGGGAATGACCATCGCGGTGCTCGTGGCGTAGGCGACGAGCTCTCCCTCCTGGTCCGTGATGCGGCACTCCATGAGCCCCACCGACTTTCCCCGCTTGAGCATCTTGCCTTCGGCCACGAGGTGGGCGGTCCACACCGGACGCAGGAAGTTCATCTTGATCTCGAGCGTGGTGAAGGATTCCTCCGCGGTCAGTCCGCTGGCGAAGGCCATCGACATGGCGGCATCCGCGATGTCGCAGAGCACGCCTCCATGGAGCGTGCCCATCGGATTCGCGTGTTCGGGACCGGCGTCCAGCTCGATCCGGGCCCGGTCCAGGTCAACGTGGGTAAGTTCGAAACCGAGGAGCTTGGCGATGGGGGGGAGCTCGGAGTTCATCCGGCTCCGGATCATGGCCACGGCGGGTGGGATCTCTTCTTCGCTCACGAACGTTCCGACAGGAGGAGAAAGCGACCGTGGTCGTCGCCCGGGGCGTAGCGCCCGCGCTGGGATTCGAACCCAGGTCCGAGGCTCCGCAGGCCTCTAGGATAATCCATTGTAGCGGAGCGGGGAGTTCCCCGCCCCGTAGCTACCCCACGCGGGCACGTGCCTTGGGCCAGAGCACTACGGCAGGTAATAAGGTCGCCGACCACCGAGACCGGCAAGGGGGTTCCGCCTACTTGGAGGAAGGAGGCGGACTCCCCTGGGCGGGCGGCGTGGGCGGGGTGGGGCCGGGCTCGGGGGTGGCCGTCTTCGGTTTCGAACTGAGCGCAACTCCCGCGACCAAGAGGATGACTCCGACCACGACCAGGACGATCCCTGCCGTGGGGATCGTGGTCTTGGCGGTGGCAGATCCTCCGGTCCCGCTGAAGAAGAGCACCACGAACTCCCCGTTCGTGGCGGTGAAGGTCAACGTGCCGCTCGTGCCGGAACCGGATCCGCTCTGGGAGCAACTGCTGAGTCCTGATGGGGCATTGGGGATGTTACTACAGACACCGTACTGCATCGTGCCGGAAACGCTCGAGCTCCACTCAATGTCGAAGTGCTGGGACAGGATGGGAGAGTTGACCTGGACGGCCTCGATCGTACTCACGGTTCCCCCCATGTTGTTGACCGGTACGGCCTGGGGTTCCAGCGGATATTCCAGCAGTACGACGCCGATCAATAGCAACACGATTCCAGCTCCCACCAAACCTGCCCGCAAACGTACCACCTACGAAACTCTAACATGGTGCTGCGGATATTTGAACCTTGGCGTGGGGGGCTCCTTCGGCCGTCAGTGGGGAGGGCCGGTCCTTCGCCTCGTTTCCGGGGTGGCCGCTCGCTATCTTTAAAGAGGGAAGTCCCTTACCCCACCCCGTGCCCGCAGCTCCAAAGTCCGACGATTCTTCGCTGGTGCCTATTCCATCCCGCTTCTTTGTGACCTCTGGTCGCGCCATCAACAAGACCAGCGAACTCAACGCGTTCGACCTGGCCCTCCTCAAGGCGGGCATCGGGGAGCAGAACCTCGTGAGCGTCTCGAGCATCCTGCCGAACGGCATCAAGCAGATCGAGCGGAAGCCGATCCCGATGGGAGCCGTGACCCACTGCGTCCTCGCCCGCCACGCGGGCGGCGAGGGAGAGGTGATCAGTGCCGGCATCGCATACTCGTTCCGTGCGGATGGCAAGGGCGGCTACGTGGCCGAGGGCCACCTTCATGGTACCCAGAAGGCGCTGAAGGAGTTCCTGCGCTGGCGCATGGAGGAGATCGCTCACTTCCGCGGCGTCGAGCTGTTGAAGATCAACTACCGTACCGAGGAGCTCTCCATCCCGATGGACCACTATGGCGTCTGCATCGCCGCCTGTGTGTTCCTCCGGTAGGGGGGTCGTCCGGGGCCCTCGCGGGGGCCGAATGCACAACCTTACGTGCTAACCCGCTTACTTTCGAAACGGGAAGTCCAGGATGAGAACGCGCAGGGTCGTCCTGTTGACCACCATCGTCAGCGCCCTCTTCTTTTCGCTGAATCTGCTGGCGTTCACGTACAGCGGGAGCAAGGCCGTGCTCTCTCAGGCCCTCTACGCGGTCACGGACATCGTGGGGGGCCTCATGATCTACTGGGGCATCCGGGTGAGCCGCGAACCGCCCTCCCTCGTCCACCCGTTCGGGCGCGGCAAGGAGCGTTTCTTCTGGGCCTTCACCGCGGGGCTCGTGACGTTCTCCCTGACCGGCGCCGTGGTCATGATCTTCGGGCTCCTGCAGTTCGTCGACCCGACCCGGATCGTCGACGTGCGGGCCGACCTGCTCGTGGTCGGGGCGACGATCGTCGCCGGCACCTTTTCCCTGGCGCTGGCGCTCAGCGAGATGCGACGCGACCACGTGTCGCTCTCGCAGCTCATGAGCTCCGACCGCCAGGAGATGAAGGTCATGGTCGTTCAGGACGTGCTGGGCGTCATCGGGGCCCTCGTGGCGATCCTCGGGATCTATTTCGTCTTCATCACCCACAATGACCGCTTCGACGGGGTCGCGGCCACGTTCGTGGGGGCGCTCCTCGTGGGGACGGGCATCGAGTTCGCGATCGAGGCGCGGGAGCTCCTCGTCGGGAAGGCGATCCCCCTGGACGAGGGGAGGGAGATCATGTCCATCGTGGAGCGCTACCCGTTCATCCGGGGGGTCGTCGGGTTCCAGAGCATGCTGCTCGGCCCCGAGGACATCCTGGTCATCCTGCGGCTCAACTTCATCGACATGCTGACGACCGACGACATCGAGATGCACATCGACCAGCTCCGGCGGTTCGTGATGGCCGAGTGTCCCTCCGTCCGGCACCTCATCATCGAGCCGGTCTCCGAGAAGGCCGCCCGTATCGTCCCCTTCTCGGTGTAGGGAGCCTCTCCCTTAGGGTCGTCTAGAGCACGACCTGGCTGGAATCCCCGAGGATGAAGGAGTGCCCCTTCGGGAGATGGGTCCGCTCGGAGATGGTGGTGCCCTTGCCCACGATGCTGTCGACGATCCGGAAGGGCACGTCGACCACCACGTTCTCCATGAGGATGCTCCGGTCCACTTCCGCCCGGCGGACGACGGACCCGTCCCCGATGGCGGTGTAGGGACCGATGTAGGCCCCGGCCTCGATCTGGACGTTCTTGCCGAGCACGGCGGGGCCCCGGACGGTGGTCCCGGCCGAGATGTGGCTTCCCTCGCCGATCGCGACATGACCGCTCACGTTGGCCTGCGGGTCGACCTGCCCGAGCATTCGGAAGAAGGCGGAGGGGCGGCTCGAAAGGACCCGCTCGTTCGCCTCGATGAGGTCGGCGGGCTGGCCCGTGTCCTTCCACCAACCGTCGAGGCGGATGGCCCGGACCTTCCCGGTCTTCTGATGCAGGGACCAGATGGCATCGGTGATCTCGAGCTCCCCACGCTTCGAGGGTTTCAACTGCTCGATGACCGGGTGGATGGCGGGCGTGAAGAGGTAGACCCCGATGAGCGCAAGGTTGCTCTTGGGGGCCGCCGGCTTCTCCGCAATGGACACGAT
>JAKAOF010000037.1:0-6383 GCA_021823345.1 Thermoplasmata archaeon | reverse complement strand
GCGGGTCGGGAAGTTCTGAAGGATGAACGGCCGGGTCGAGAGGTTGCCGATGCAGTGGTAGACCCCGGCCGGGATCGTGACCATGTAGGTGGTCCCGTCCCGCTTCTCCCGGGGCTCGATCCCCGTTCCATCGGAGGCTCCCATCATCCGGATGGCGTGGAGCGTGCCGAAGGAAGCGCTCTCCCTCCGGGCATCGTAGAGCATGAGGATCATCTCCCCGGAGAGCACGATGAAACGGTCCTCCTGGTGCTGGTGGACGTGCCATCGGTCCATGTCCCGCTTCTCCCCCGGAAGGGTGAGCGAGGTGTAGCTCATGGCGAAGTGGTTTCCTTGGACCGCCTGGTCGTCCTGGCGAAGGGTCTCGACCAAGAACCCCCTCGGATCGTGATGGACGTCCCGCTTGAGGGCCACCACTCCGTGGATCGAAATCTCCGACGGCTCAATGGCGATGAGGAGCGTCATGCGGCGATAGGGAAGATGGAGGGGGCTTAAGGTGTTCGGGAAACCCCCGTAGGAGGCCGGAGGACTCGCCGCTGAGGACACCTGGTAGGCGGTGTGGTCCCCTCGGGTTCTCGGTAGCGGTACTGCTCTCCTCGAAAGCTTTACTAACCGACTTCTCGTTTCTATCCTCAACCTGAGGATGAACGGCAGCGGTCGTTTGGTCACCATTCCGTGGATGTTGGCGATCGTGCTGGTCGCTACCCCATTTTCCCTCGTCCCGGGGGCCCACGTCCTCGGAGCGAGCCACGGTGTGGCAGCGGGCGTTTCCCCTGGGCCCGCGTCCTGGAACGGGGAGGAGGCCGGATGGACCTCCTTCCACGGTGGGTCGGGAGCGAACGGTTCGTACTCGGGCTACTTCCCCTGGACCCACTTCCGCGAGGTCTGGACCCAGACCTACGCCAATACCTCGCGCTCCACGGCCAATGCGCTTCCCGTCCCCCCGCAGTCCTCTCCGATCGTCTTCGACGGTTCGGTCTACCTCGAGAACTCGAACCTTCCCGTCGTGCTCCAAGTGAACTCGACCACGGGGACCCTATCGCATGCGTACAGTCTTTACCAGACTACGGGGCAGACGGCCACGGTGGCCTCGACCCCCCTCATCGCCAGCGTTCATGGATACCCCTATCTGACGCAGGGGACCTACAGCGCCACCACCCACTACACCTACTCGCTCAACCTGAGCGCGAACGCCATCACGTATTGCCACTCGGGGCAGCCCACGGTCGGCGGGAGCGCGGCCATCCCGGGCGGTTTCGTCCAGCCCACGATGCCCTACAACGGCAACCCCAACGGGATCTACATCTTCGGGTCCTGGAACCTCGGAAACAACACGGCGAACGCCCACTGTAGCAACGTTGCGGTGATGACGAGCACCGATGCCTTCTACGACACTCCCAGCGTAGGAGAGACCTACAATCCGGCCAATACTACCCACCCCTGGGGCGCGTACTTCCTCTCCGACCAGAGCCAGAGCACGGTCGATGCCTTCCCGGTGGGTGGCGGGGGGATGCTCTGGTCGGACAACCTCGGCGCAGAAGCCTATGGATCGCTGGCGCTGCGGAACGTCTCCTATAATGACAGCGGGACCGGGACCCCCGTCTCCGCCCCGATCGGATTCATCGCCAACCTCGCTCCGGCGAACGAGACGAGCAACGTCACGGCGGTGGATGTGAACTGCGGCGTAGCCCCCTGTTTCTCCGGAGGCAATACCTCGAACGTCCTGCCCAACGGGACCTTCGGTCTCCCGATCGGTGGGGGCGGCATCAACGGCACGGTGGCGCTTCGATCCCTCTCGGCCTACTCGACCCAGGTCCTCTATGCCACGGTCGGGGGGTACCTCGGATCGGTGACCGCCCACCTTACGGGCACTTCCCTCACGGGTCCCAATTCCACCGCGGGGTATGGAGTGACCTGGGGGAACGCTTGGCGCTTCAATTCGAGCGCCGGCATCGCGGCTTCTCCCGCGGTCGCCAACGGGCTCGTCGCCGACGGCGACATCGCGGGGCACGTGTTCATCCTTAACGCATCGACCGGGGCGATGGTCTGGAACGGGACGCTTCCCGGCGCCATCCTGGCCTCCCCCGCCGTCGATGATGGCAATTTCTATTTCCTCACCTCGACCGGTGTGTTGGCGGACATCGGGGCCGTCGCGCCCACCGCCTCGCTCGCGATCGCAGACCCCGTGAACGATACCGCCCCCGTGACGGTGAGCGTCCATGTGAACGGGACCTCCTACCCCAGCCACGCCCCCATCTCCGTAGTGGGAGCCCCGGTCACCGTGCTCGCGACGGGAGGGGTGTACCCAAGCACTTTCCTGGTGGGGTCGGGAGCCACCTCGGCCCAAGGGGTCGCCAACCTCACTTGGACCCCCCCGTATTCCCCCATCAACCAGACCTACAACTTCACGGCCTACGTGAATGCCTCCGGATACCTTCCGACCCTCGCGCACTCGAACACGACCGCACTTCCCCCGCCTCCCCTGGCCATTCTCTCCTTCACGGCGGCACCTCCCTTGGTGCAGGTCGGGAACTCAACGAACTTCGATACCTCCGTCCAAGGGGGCTTCCTTCCCTACACCTACCTCTACCACGGTCTCCCAGGGGGGTGCACTTCCCGGAATCTCTCTGTACTGCCTTGTGCTCCGACGCTGACGGGGAACTTCACCGTGGAGGTCACGGTCACGGACCCGGCGGGAAATTATCAGAATGACACTACCCCCCTCAACGTGACGATGCCCGCCCATCCCCGGCCGGTCGTCTCCTCCTTCCGGGCCTCACCGTCGACCATCGTCCTGGGAAGCTCCACCAATCTGACCGCCAACGTGACAGGCGGAACCCTCCCCTACTCCTACACCTACACCGCGCTCCCGCCGGGGTGCACGACCGCGGATCGTTCGATCCTCCAGTGCCGACCGACGAAGAACGGCACCTATCGAGTGGACCTCCTCGTCTCCGACGTCTACGTGATGAATGCAACCGCGAACACCACGCTGACGGTCCTCCCACCGACCGTTTCCCCGCTGACCGTCTCCGTCGCGGCGGGTCCCTCCTCGATCATCTTGGGGAACTCCACGACGTTCACGGCCAAGGCCTCGGGGGGAGTCCCGCCGTACGTCTATGCCTACACGGGTCTCCCCGGTGGCTGCGCCTCCCAGGACCTGGCGCAGCTGACCTGCCGTCCCAACGTCACCGGAAATTTCACGATCACGGTGAAGGTGACGGACGCCGACCAACGCATCGCCGCGTCCTCGACGGATCTCGAGGTCTCGTCCTCTCCGGTCCCGCTCTCGATCAGTCGCTTCACGGCCTCGCCGTCGGTCGTGACCGAAGGCAACGCCACCCAGTTCACCGTGGTGGCGGCGGGTGGAGTGCCTCCCTATTCGTACTTCTTTGTCGGCCTTCCCAAGGGGTGCGTCACCCAGGATGCGGCGAGCTTCTCGTGCATCCCGACGGTCACCGGTAACTTCACCGTGAACGTCACGGTTTCGGATGCGGCGGGGCACCGAGCGTCGGCGAGCGTTGCCCTTCGCTCGGTCGCCTCGAGTGCCCCGCCCTCCCCCCCCAGTGTCGGGAAGGGGGGGACCCCATGGTTCCTCTATCTTCTCGTGCTCCTCGTGGTGGCGATCCTCCTAGTACTCGTCGCGCTCTACCGGAGGAGGCGCCGTCCCGCCGAGGGGGCCCCCGCGAACGCTTCTACGTCTCCCTCTCCGCCCCAACCCGGCGGACCCGCGTCCGCCACCGAGGGGTCGGCCGTCGGGGCAGTGGCCGGAGGAGGGATCGCCGCAGCCAAAGAACCCGACTGGAGCGAGACGGAGGACGCCGAAGAGGAGGGTCCCCCGGAGCCGGGTCCCGAGCCCGTCGCGGATCCGGCTCCGACCGTCCCTCCCGCGAGCCCCCCCCCGGTTGAGGCGCCCAAGGACGAGTACTCCGAGGATGATCCGAACACGGAGTCTCCGGATTCGAACGACCCGGACACGTAACGGGGGCCTCCCGCTCCGCTCGTTCGGGCATTGTCCACGGTATCCGACCCTAGATCCTTCCGGGATGTCTACGAGGCTGGCCGCAGTCGTCGAAATGCGGGGGCTCAAGCTTCCCACCCGAAGGGTTATCATGGCGGAGACGTTGGGCCCCCTCGTATGAAGATTCGAGCAGTGATCCCCGGATTCCTGCCGGTGGACGAGATCAAACGGCGAGTGGGGGCCCTGCTCCCGGGAGTCGATGTGGTCGACGAGCCGCTCGCCCCGGGTCTCTATCCTCCCGGAGAGATCGAGGTGCTCATCCTGACCACGTTCCACGACCTACCCGCTGACGCCATCCGGGAGATGACGAGCCTCAAGTTCGTCCAGGTGGCCAGCACCGGGTACAATCGGGTGGCGCTGGAAGAGTGCCGCAGCCGCGGGATCATGCTGGCGAACATCCCGGTCGCCAACTCGAAGACGGTGGCCGAACACGTCATCATGATGATCCTCGCTTTGCTGCGCAACCTCACCTCGATGGACGGGGAGCTGCGGCACGGCGAGTGGCCGATGCTCACCGACTCGCACGACCTGGCTGGCCGCACCGTCGGCATTCTGGGACTCGGCCGGATCGGCAAGGAGCTGGCCTCCCGTCTCCTCCCGTTCGAGGTCGCGGTCGTCTACTACGATGTGGTCCGGGCCTCCCCGGCGGATGAGGCGCGGCTAGGGGTGACCTACCTCCCGCTCGAGGAGCTCCTCCCCCAGGCGGACATCGTCTCGCTGCACCTTCCGCTCACCGAGGCGACCCGAGCGCTCCTCAACACGGAGCGCCTGAAGACCATGAAGGATGGAGCGATGCTCATCAACACCGCCCGGTCCGAGCTGGTCGACCTGGAGGCCCTGCGCCGGGAGGTCAAGAACGGCCGGCTCTTCGCCGGGCTCGATGTGTTCCCCACCGAACCACCGGACTTCGCCGATGAGCTCTTTGCCACCCCGGGGACGCTCTTCACCCCCCATCTCGCGGGAGTGACCATGGAGGCCCAGGCGCGTTTCTTGCAGGAGACCGTGAAGAACGTCCTGCGGTACGTGCAGGGCAAGGAGCCGCTCTACCGGGTCGACGGTAACCCTCCGACCGGGAGCTAGACCCGATGAAGGTCGCACGCGCGCTCTCTTCCCAGTTGGCGCGCCGGGGCATCCATGAGATGTTCGGCAACCCGGGGACGACCGAGCTCCCGTTCCTGGAAGGCGTGGCCGAGCAGAAGTACTACCTCACCCTCCATGACTCGATCGCCGTGGGAGCGGCCGACGGGCTCGCCCAGGTGGACCGAAGACCCACCGTCGCGAGCTTGCACGCCGCCGTAGGTCTCGGCAATTCGATCGGATTCATATACTCGGCCCAGCGGAACCGCTCCCCGGTCGTGATCCTGGTGGGCCAGCAGGACCTGCGGCACATGGACAACGACCCGCTCCTCAACGCCAACATGGAACGGATGGTGGCGGGGCTCGTGAAGTATTCCGCCGAGCCGCAGAAGGCGGAGGAGGTGGCGGCGGCGGTCGACACGGCGATCTCCCGGGCGATGGAGCCTCCCTGGGGCCCCACCCTCGTGAGCCTTCCGATGGACGTCATGGAGGCGGAAGCCCCCGCTTCACCCGGGGCCTCCGATACGGGACACTACCCCGTTCCCGGGGCCTCCATGGAGGCTCTGGCCGAGCGAATCCGGTCGGCCGAGAAGGTGGCGATCGTGGCCGGCTACGAGGTGGACGTCTGGGATGCCTTCGGGGAGTTGAGCGAACTTGCCCGGCGGCTCTCCTGTCCCGTGTTCGCGGAACCTCTCGCCTCTCGGTCGATGGTGCCCGAGAAGCTGCCCCAGTTCATGGGCGATCTGCTGCCCGCCTCGGCCCTCATCACCTCGACGCTCACGGATTACGACCTGGTGCTCCTGCTCGGCGCCGACTTCACTGTCTACCCCTACACACCGGTCCCTCTGCCGCAGGGAGACCGACTCTACTACCTCGGGACCGACCCGGCGGTCCCCGGACGCCTCCGGTGCCCCGCCGCCTTCGGCTCGCTGCGGGAGAACCTCCGCACGCTCCTTCCCCTGATCCCCCAGCGCCCCGGCGATTTCCGGGCCCCCCGGGACCTCATGCGGGCGAGCAAGGCGGCGCGGGCGGCGAAGAACATGGGCGGATACTTCGTGTTGGAAGCGGCCACGCGGATATTCTCCGACCACACGACGGTCGACGAGGCCGTCTCCTTGACGCCGGTGCTGAAGTCCCTCGGGGTCTACCGGGGAAAGGACAGCTACTTCGGGTACCGCAGCGGCCAACTGGGCTGGGGCCTTGCGGCCTCGGTCGGAATCTCGCTGCGCAAGCCGAAGGTGCTCACCATCCTGGGGGACGGCTCCCTCGAGTACAGCATCCAGTCGCT
>JAKAOF010000073.1 GCA_021823345.1 Thermoplasmata archaeon | reverse complement strand
GTTCCACCCCCAGCTGTCGCACACGGTCCACGAGCAGGCCGCCCCGTTGCGGCCGTGGAGCCCGGGCCGGGTCCCGCACTTCGGACAACCGAGTGGTCGCGATGTCCCGCGTCGGCAACCGCGCCTGCCCCAACAAGGTGAGTCCGAAGGCGAAGGGGGTAGTTGGGTGGGGGGACGCCACATGGAACGTACCGGTGGTTCGGACGGAAAGCAGTGCCTGGATCGTGCGGGTGACGTCAGGGATCCAGGTGGGCGTGATCACCTGGTCGATGTAGAGCGGGTAGAGCGAGCCCTTGCGGGCACGGTCCAAGATGCTGCGGGCAAAATCCGTCTTGAAGCCGAAGGACGTTCGGTAGGGGTAGCTGATCCTCACGATCGCCGAGTTCTTTGGCGCGAGACTCAGGATCGCGCGCTCCCCTTGCCCCTTGGTGTACCCATACCACGACACGTGGGCCCCGTAGGGGTCCGGCAGGGCATTTTCCGGGTAGGGCCCATTCTCCCCGCTGAACACGAAGTCGGTGGACACATGCACGAGGTAGAGGTCCCGTCGAACGACCTCCTTGGCCAAGCTCCCCGGCACTTCGGCATTTAGGTGCCAGGCGCTTTGATGATCCGGTTCCGGGGCAATGCTCTCGCGTGAGACGGGACGTTCCTTCTCGCACCCGTCCACGTCCGTGCGCGCGGCGAAATTGACGATGACCTCGCACTGACTATCCGCGACCACCCGGGCGACCTCGTCGGGCGCCGTGAAATCGGCCTGGAGGAACTTTTCGACCCGGATCCCGAGGTCTCTCGGGTCCCGCCGTCCCGCCGCCACGATCCCGGTGACCGGCGCGCTCTGCACGAAGTGGCTTCCCACGAGGGAGGTGGCTCCGAGGACCAATACGCGCACGGTGGAGTTCGAGGATATCCAAAGCCTCAAAAAGTTTGGCTCCTTGAGCGCGGCGTCCTATGCGGGTTCTCGTCACGGGCGGCGCCGGGTTCATCGGCGCCAACCTCCTTTACCTCCTCGCCCGGAACCATCCGGAAGACACCTTGGTGACCTTGGATGCGCTCACCTATGCGGGCCACCGGGAGTCGGTCCGCCCGCTCGAAGACTCGGGCCGGCTCGAGTTCCACCATGGCGACATCCGCTCACGGGAGACGGTGGAGCCCTTGGTCCGGGCCGCCGACGCGGTCGTGCACCTTGCCGCCGAGAGCCACGTCGATCGGTCGATCGCGGACGCGATCCCCTTCCTGGAGACGAACGTGCTCGGGACCGGGGTGCTCCTGGAGGCGGCCCGGCGGGCGGACCTGAAACGGTTCCACCTCGTGTCGACCGATGAGGTCCTGGGCTCGCTCCCTCTGGACCGACCGGATCTCAAGTTCACCGCGACCAGCCCCTATGATCCCCGGAGCCCCTACGCGGCGAGCAAGGCCGGGGCCGACCATCTGGCGCGCGCCTACTTCCATACGTACGGCCTTCCCGTGACCCTGTCGAACTGCAGCAACAACTTCGGTCCCTACCACCATCCCGAGAAGCTCATCCCGCTCGCCGTCACGAACCTCTTGCGCGGCCGCAAGGTGCCGGTCTACGGGGATGGGAAGAACGTGCGGGACTGGATCCACGTGGAGGATCATTGTAGCGCGCTCGACCTCATCCTCCGACGCGGCACCCCGGGAGAGACCTACCTCATCGGCGCAGACCAAGAGCGAACCAACAACGAGGTCGTCCGTGCGCTCCTCCATATCCTCGGCAAGGGAGCGGAGTGGATCGAGTACGTCCCGGACCGGCTGGGCCACGACCGACGGTATGCCATTGATGCGCGCCTCATCCGCGAAACGCTCGGATGGCGGCCGCGCTTCGAGTTCGAGGAGGCCCTGCGACAGACCGTCCAATGGTACTCCGACCACCGGGAATGGTGGATGCCACTCGTCCGGGCCTGACCTCCTCCGGTGCTGGCAGACGTCTTATCACGGAGTTGTTAAGTAGCCGTGAGACGTTCTGTCAAATAACAGGCATCGAGGGCGACGGGGTAGGCGATGTACGCAATCCGACAACGGACCCCAAGAACGTAGGACCCAGCCGAGCGTCCTTCCGCGGACCGAAGCGTCCGTTCGGCTCGGTACCGGACCCTGGAGCCTCCTCGTTCGGACTCCCACGCTCTGGCCGATCCATCTCCTGGGCATGGTCTACCCGCTTCCCCGGCGGGACAAGAAGGGACGCAAGAAGTCCCGTCGCGGGATACCCGGCTTGCGCGCCTATCACCGGCATCATCGCACGGCGCCCTCCCTCGCTCCCGCGTTTCACTTCGGAGAGACCTCCCCGTTCACCCTCGTGGCGATGTCCGCAAAGCAACGGGGGCTCGACATCCTCCGGGAATACTGGGATGTACCGTTTCTTGCCGAATTTCCCGGTGAGCTCCGTGAGTTCATGGACTCCGAGGGGTTCCCGGGCTCCCAACCCCTGAGCGCCTTCGACTCCCGAACCTCTTCCGACATCGATCAGCAGCTCGAGGATCTCAGGTCCTGGGTCGAAACGAACCGGGAGGGATTCGCGAATACTTCCGACAAGGAGAATTTCGACCAGGATGCCGAAGAGCAGGACACCTGGGTAGACCAGTGTTTCCTCCCGCCTCCTCTCGGCCCGTTCCATCCCGGTGGAATCCACCACTCGGATACCCCCTCGGATCTCAACGAGGTGGGAGCATTGGCCCTGCCCCGTTGGAGCAAAATGCTCTGAGGACCCCCTCGGAACTCAGGCGAAGAGGTCCGGGACCGTGGGGTCGATCTCGACGTTGAGGAGCGCTGGCCCCTCGGCCTGCTTCAAGCGCTGGAGCTCGGCCTCGAGGTTCTGGGGCGCCTCGACCGTGGTCGAAGGGATGCCGTAGCCCTTCGCGATCCCGGGCAGGTCGATGTGGGGGAGCTGGAAGTAGTCCACATCCATCAGCCCCGGGTGGTAGGTCTTGCTGTAGCTGCGGAGGATCGTGTAGCTATGGTTGTTCAGGACGAGGATCTTGACCGGGAGGTGATAGCGGGCGATCGTGCCCAGCGACTGGATGCTGTACTCGAGGGAGCCGTCCCCCAGGATGGTGAGCACCTTCGGCTTGCGCAGCGAGATTCCGACCGAGGCCGCAAGGCCCCAGCCCAGTTGGCCGCTGCGGTACCCGAAGTAGC
>JAKAOF010000072.1 GCA_021823345.1 Thermoplasmata archaeon | reverse complement strand
TCCGGTGACACTGATGTACGCCTCGAAGATCCCCGTCTCATTGATGCCGGTCTTACACTGGTAGGTCCATACCCCATTCACCAATGTCATGGAGACCGGACTGGGGACCCCGGGAAGAGCTGCCAAGTTGGCGACGACTTTTGAGCTACTGTTCACGCCCAAGATCGACGCGTTGAGATAGAACGACTGATTCGTGCTGAGCGGGTTCGGGTTGACCCACACTGCGGTGAACACTGGAGGGGTCACTGCTTGCTGGCCCGGCAGGATGACGCTGAAGAGCAGGTTCGCCTGGCTCACAATGTAGACGGTGATGTTGTCACCGGGAGGGTCTGATGTTGAGCTCCCGCAGAATGTGCTGAAGTCGATGTGCCACGTCTGGCCCAGCAACCATATCGATCCCGCGATCCCGCCTTGGGCCACCGAGATCGAGGCTCCGAACGGGCAGCCATTCGGATGTTCGGCCGACTTCAGGTACACCAGCGCATTGGTGGGAACCGGCGGGCCGGACAGGTGCGTAATGTTCAGCCCGGTCGCGGAACCGTTCGCGGCAAGCAGAAGCTTGGCATGGAACTGGTTCGCGCTCTGGGCGGGGGGAGAAGGAAAGGACGTTACGAAAGCAAAAATGGCGGAGAACAGCGTGACCGTCAACGCGAGGAGCAGGATCGTGGCCACGACCTCGGAAACGCCCCGACCCCTCCGCTTCCAACGTTGGCGTCTGGGTCGCATCGAAGCCATCCCCCGCGACCTGCGATTAGGCGTGACTGCCATCGGTACCAATACAGGGCGGTCCAAGCCCAAGACCTTACAGGCGGTGCGCCGGTATTTAGACATTGGGACCTCCCGGCCCGGGTGAGCGCTCCCGGCGGAGTAGCGCATGGCGCGACCGGAGGTAACACCTAGCCCCTAGCGTGTTTTCGTCGAACCAAGTCGGAGAATCCCCCGCCCCCGGCTGCCCGAAGGGAGACTTCGTTTCTTGCGGACTTCCCGGTCTTGTAGTAACCCCCCCGCCGGTCCCCCGATCCCTTACCTTCGTGTGGAGCGGCAGGGCCATCGCCCCGTACCCGCGAGAATCGCGGTGTGCTGGCCCAGATCCTTCGAGACGGAGCGATACCACTGGGTGAAGGTGTGGGCCTACGACCTCCGCCGATTCGCGGTGGACGGCGCCACGTACCCCGCTCCCCTTAAGCGGCGCGCATCGGAGGGCCTCTACGGACCCGACATCCCCCTACGATGAGGGGCCAGCGCTTCGCCGGTCACTCGCATCATTCCTGCCGGCTTCATTGAGGCGGTACCGTCGTCCGAGTTCGACGCGCTCCTTTCCGGAGGAGCACCACGCTTGGGCGAGCCGGTGAGGCTGCTTGCCTCCGGGCCGTGGACGTACCTCCACGCCCCACTCGCGCTCGGCGGGATCCCGACCACGCTCCCCGGAACGCGGCGTCCGGCAGAGCTTCAAACCGCTCGAGACATGACCCGTCGTCCCGATAGCTCTTAATATAGCGAACTCGACTAGTTATCTTCTCGACGAGGCCATGCATCGTATCCGCATCCCTCGGCCCCCATCCGGTCCCGTCGCGAGAACGGTAAGGCTGGCCCGGCCTGACAAGGCACCCCCCTTGGCGTCGCCGCACGCGGTACGGATTGCCCGGGCACCTTCTCCGCCGCTCCGAGCCGCGCGAGCGACGCCGAAGAGCGACCGAATCCGGCCTGCCCATCGTCGGAAGCCGCATCGGGCGACGGCCCGGAGATGGCGTCGTCACGCGCGCAAGGCCCAGGTCGCCCCGATCGCCACTATCCTGGGCCTTCTGCTCGTCGTGGTAGTGATTGCAAACTACCTCACGACGACCCTCCCCGGTCAGGTGGCCACCAACGAGCTAGGTCACGAGGTCGAAGTGGGGAATCAATTGGGGCAACTCCAAGCCGCGATTGGTGCCTTGGCCACCCAATCGGCGGGGTCGTCGTCGCCCTTGATTCCCTTTCCGATAACCCTTGGGTCGGACTCGGTACCGCCCTTTGCTGGATCATCGCCGGGTCTGCTGTCCGTTCAGCCAGCGTACCCCAATGCTAGCCGGCTGGATCTGAACTTCCAACACATAGGACCCGCCCCCATCGACTGGAGATATGGAAATGGGAATCAATGTTACTACCTTCCGTCATCGTGCGCGGGGAACGTTGCGCCTCAGGACGGATTGTTCGTCATCAACGTGTCCAATCAGGCAGGCAAGATCTGGCAGAATCCTCTCACGCTCGATGTGAAGAGCGGCGGCAGCTGTGGGAAACCGACGAACTCGTGCTCCGTCTTCTACAACATCACCCTGAGCCACTACGACATCACGCTGGACCTATTGGGCGAAGCCGCGCAGAACATGACCGTCGTGCTGCTGGGTAACTGGGACAACCTAACGTTTCATTTCGACATGAGCAAGCCGATCTACCATACGATTCAGTTCTTCATTTTCGGGCTTCATGACACGTACTCGGCGAGGTTGCACTATGCCCCGAGTGGGGTGACTCCTCCCGCGATTCCCCGCTTGTATGTCAACACCACATTCGCCGACATCGTGGGCAGTCACTGCCCAGGGGGAAACGGATCCAACACCGACACTACCGGACTGGTCCACTTCTCCCCCAACAGTGGAACGTACATGGTTCAGAATTTTACGTGGTGGAACAATGCGGGCTACACGACCCCCCTGCATAGCGTGCAACCGAGACCACCGTACCAGTGGTTTGTTGACTTTCAGAACATGACCGGGGCTCTGGGTTGCCCCTTCACATTGAAGAGTCCGATGCACCCCCAGATTGCGGGCCCGGGCACGCTCCTCCTTCAACTGGAGAACCGCCAACTCCCCGTCGTCACCTACGGGGTTGAGGACGGAGCCGTGGTCGAGCGGCAGCAAGGGGGGATCTCCGAGATGCTGATCCCGCCCTTGTTCAAGTTTGGCCCCGCCGCGGGAGGGAATCTGTCCGCTTCCTTGGTCATGCCCGTCTTGGTGGGCCCGGCGCAAGCGGTGTCGGGAGTCGGGGACTCGGCGATCCAGATTCGCGTCTTGGGGGTCGAGACCTACCAGGTCGTGAACGGAACCCAAGGGAACACCATAGATTCGGTCTCTCTGACGGTCTGGACCGCATTTCCCTCGGCGTGGCTATCGTACTTCAGAAGCGCTTCCTCGCAGGT
>JAKAOF010000036.1 GCA_021823345.1 Thermoplasmata archaeon | reverse complement strand
ACCGCGTACGAGGATGCCGCCCGGACCTGGGAAGGGAGCTTCATCTTCCTCGTGCTCCCCGAGGGGGCCCTGACCGCGCCGGCCGCCTTCTACCTCGACCTCTGGCACGGCAAGTGCCGCGATGCGAAGATGCTCGCAAGTCCCACGGAACTCACCGCGGACTTCACCTACGAGGGCACCTACAACAACTGGAAGGGGCTCATCGCGAAGGAGATCGACCCCATCAAGGGGCTCCTCGGTGGCAAGTTCAAGCTGCGCGGCAACATGATGAAGGTCATGCGGTACACCCGGGCGGCGAAAGAGCTCGTGGACACCGCGACGAAGATCCCCACGGAATACGCCTGATGTGGTTCTTCACCGGCCCGAAGATCGTCTTCGGTCCCGGGTCGGTGGAATTCCTCTCATCGCTCAAGGCCCGCAAGGCCCTGCTCGTATGTGACCGGTTCCTAGCGAAATCGGGCGCGCACGAGCGGGTCGTCGCCGAGCTCCGGAAGTCCGGGGCGGAGGTCGAGGTGTTCGGCGAGATCGATCCCGAGCCCCTCGTTGCCCGGGTCCTGGAGGGGGTCGAGATCGCCGGCAAGGTCCAACCCGACCTCATCGTCGGCCTCGGTGGCGGCAGTGCCATGGACGTGACCAAGGCCATCTACGCGCTCTACGAGCGGCCGGACCTCACCGTGTACGAGCTTACTCCTCTGGTCGAGATGGAGCTCGGCAAGAAGTCGAAGCTCATCCAGATCCCGACGACGAGCGGCACGGGCTCCGAGACCACCTGGGCCACCATCCTCACCGAGGGGGAAGGCGGCACGAAGCTCGAGCTTGCCCACCGGCAGCTCATCGCGGATTGGGCCGTCCTGGACTCGAACCTGCCTTCCACGATGCCTCCCAAGCTCACCGCGGATACCGGGGCCGATGCGCTCTGCCACGCGGTGGAATCGATCTCCTCGGAATGGTCAAACCCCTTTTCGGACGCCCTTTCCAAGGAGGCGGTGCACCTCCTCTTCCGTGATCTCCCGCGGGCCGTCGCGGACGGCAAGAACGCCGAGGCCCGTGAATCGGTCCATTACGCGGCCACCATGGCCGGGCTCTCCTTCGGGAACGCCCAGGTCGGCGTCGGCCACGCCCTGGGGCATGCGCTCGGCTCGGTGCTCCATGTCCCGCACGGGCGCGCCGTGGGGGTCTTCCTTCCGTACGCCGTCGAGTTCAATTTCCCCGCCGCCCGGGAAAAGTTCGCCCGCCTCGCTCCCGTGCTCGGAGAGAGCTCCGTGCGCGATGCGCGGGAGCTCTCCGCCCGGGTCCGCCAGCTCTGGAAGGAGATCGGGATGTCGACCAGCATCCGGGAGATCGGCGGGATCACTCCGGAGGCCTTTGAAGCGGCGATTCCCGAACTCGTCACCCGGGCCGACCAGTCGACCTGCGTCACGGCGAACCCCCGGGTCCCGAGCAGCGAGGACCTCCAGCGCCTCTTCCGGGCCGCCTGGGAAGGGAAGCCCATCGACTGGTAGGATCCCGTAGGGTCCCGCTACGGGGAGTACCGTTCTCCCGCGCGGATCGGGACCCTGAGCCAGTTCTCCGCGGGGGGTAGCGGACAGGAGTAGTGCTCGCTGTACGCACAATAGGGATTGTACGCCTCGTTGAAGTCGAGGACGTATTCGCCCCGGGGATCGGTCTCAAGGTCAAGATAACGGCCGGCGCCGTAGCTCTCCTTCCCGGACGTTCCATCGCGGAAGGGAACGAAGAGGGACTCGTGCGCGGATCCGTGGGTGGGTCCATAGGCGAACAGTCGGCACGTCGCTCCGGCCACCACGAATTCGAAGACTCCCTTCCGCACCATCTCGCGCGGCCTCCCCTGGGAGACCTCCATCGTGAAGGGCGTCCGGTCCTCGACCGGTCGCAACGTCACCGGGAACCGGAAGTTCGGGTCCGGGGGAAAGTATTGCAGTCCCTTGAAGCCGTGGCGCTCCTCTTCCGGGATGGGGGAATCCTCCGCCATCCGGAAGTACCCGTCCTTCTGGCGCCGATGTTCCTCCAACGCCTTCGTCCAGTCCGACACGGATCCTTCCATCGCGGTCATGGTCGGGTCGAGTCGATTGAGCATCAAAAGGCCTCCGGTACCTGCCGCGGGCTCGGCAGTACGCTTTTCAGGGGACGGTGCCTCGGGTGGGACGCATGCCGAGACGTTGGGTCAGTGATCGCCGGCGGGATCCCTACTACCGGGCCGCGCAGCGGGATGGATTGCGTTCCCGGGCCGCCTTCAAGCTCGGCCAGCTCCAGGACCGGTTCCACCTCATCCCCCGGGGAGCTCGGGTCCTCGACCTGGGGGCCTCGCCCGGGGGCTGGAGCCTGGTCGCCCGTTCCCTGGTCGGCCCCCAAGGGACCGTCACCTCGGTCGACATGCGCGCGTTCGAGCCGATCGAAGGGGTCCAGTTCGTCCGCGGTCGGGTGGGGGACGACGCCCTCCTCGCCCGCCTTGGACCGGAACCCTTCGACGTCGTCCTTTCCGACATGTCGCCCTCCATCAGCGGGAACTACTCGACGGACCACGCCCGGAGCGTGGACCTGGTGCGCAGCGCCTTCGGTCTCTCCCGGCAGGTCCTCGCCCCGGGGGGAACGTTCGTCGCCAAGCTCTTCGACGGGGACATGACGGTCGAGCTCCGTGGGGAGCTCGGTCCCCACTTCGAGCGGTTCCTCGTCACCAAGCCCCAGGCGTCCCGTTCCCAGTCCTCGGAAATCTACCTGATGGGTAAAGGGTACCGCGGGTAGTCTTCTCCATGTACTTCGATCCCGCCTTCCCGGATTGGGGCTCCAAGGCCTGGAAGCTCGTCGCCTCGCTGCGGCTCTCAGATCCCGCGGTCGAAGCGGCGATGCGGAGGATCCCGCGGCACCGCTTCTTGTCCCGCGGGCTCTGGCCGACCGCCTACGTGGACACTCCCCTCCCGATCGGACCCGAGGCCACGATCTCGGCGCCGCACATGGTGGCCATCCAGCTCTCGCTCGCTCAGATCTCACCCGGGATGCGCGTGCTCGAGCTCGGGAGCGGATGTGGGTATCTCGCCTCCATCGCCTCGTTGCTCACGGGGCCCGAGGGGCGGGTCGTCGGGGTGGAGTTCGAGCGGGACCTGGTCGAACGCTCGGTGAAGGTGCTGGGAGAGCTCGGCTTCCCGATCGTCCGGGACGCGGCGGTCAACGGAGCGCCGAGTGCGAACTCTCCGGGGGTCTCGTCCGGTAGCTCGCACCCTTCCACGGTCTCCCTGCCCGGCAAGGAGGTGAGCCCCGTCCGGATCCACCACGGGAACGGGTACGCGGGGGCACCGGCCTGGGCGCCGTTCGACCGGATCATCGTCTCGTACGCGGGACCCTCTCCGGAGGGGGAACCGTGGATCGAGCAACTGGGGCCCGAAGGGATCGCGGTGGTCCCCGTCGAGCAGGGACCCGATCACACCGAGATCGAGGTATGGCGCCGAGCGCGTACCGGGTGGACCAAAGTGTCGGGGCCACCCTGTCTCTTTGTCAGAAGGAAGGCCTGAGCGAGGGACCTTCTCCATCGATCCCGATCGCGCGCTCGCTGGGAGGCGCCCCCGGTCGGTGAGAATCGAACGAGCGAGGAAACGTCCTCGGCCCCCGTGCGCTCGATCGGAAGGAATCGCGAGCCGATCCCGGCGGCGATCGCCGCCCCCACCGCGGTCCCCTCCGTCTCCTTGGAACGCAGCAGGGTGACCCCGGAGAGATCGGCGATCCGTTGCATCAGGCCCCGGGACCGGGACAGACCTCCGTCCACCAGGAGTGGGGAGAGGTCCCCGGAACTCGCCTTCTCCACGGCCTCGATGAGGTCGGCGAGCGTGTGGGCCAACCCCTCGATGACGCTCCGGGCGAGCTCCTCCCGGCGGGTGCCGAGCTCGATCCCGCTCCAAAGGCCGCGCGCGTCCATCTCCCAGTACGGGGCGAACAGTCCGCAGAGCGCCGGCACGAAGATCCCCGGTTCCCCCCGGGAACGGGCCGCAAAGCGTTCGATCTCCTCCGAATCGCGGAAGATGCCGAGCCCTGCCCCGCAGAGCCACTCGAGGACGCTCCCGGCGGCCCCGACCGAACCCTCGGTCCCCGTCGTGGGCGCCTCGCCCCGCCCCTGCCAAAGGATGGTCCGGATGATACCGGCCCGGTCGGGGGACTCCCGGCACCGATCACGCGAGAGTAGGAAGGCCCCCGTGCCCAGGGTCAGCTTGGAACTTCCCCCGTAGAGCCAGGAGAGACCCCGGAGACTGGCCTGCTGGTCTCCCAGGATGGAGTACAAGGGAAGCAGGGTCCGACCACGGGGGGTATCGACCGCGACCGTCCCGAGCTCACACCCCCACGAGGGGCGGATCTCGGGCAGCTCGTCGATATCGAGGCCGAAGTGATCGAGGGCCGATCGGTCATAGGTCCCCCGCTCGATGTCCAGCAGGAGCGTCCGGGAAGCGTTCGATGCATCCGTGATGAAGGGCGCTCCACGGTCCGCGGCCCCGCAGAGCTCGTGGGCGAGCCAAGCATCCACGGTGACGAACTGGACTTCTTCCCGTCGGGCCGCCCGTCGGACCTCGGGGGAGTTCTCCCGCAGCCAGACCATCTTCGGAGCGGAGGGATAGTTCGTGAGGGGCATCCCTCCCTTTCTCCAGAGACGGCGCCGCCATCCTCCCTTTCCCAGTTCCTCGGCGAGCGAAAGCGTCCGGAGGTCATGCCAGAGGATGACGGGGGACAAGGGATGGCCGTCCTCGCGGTGGACCGCGAGGACACTCTCCCGTTGGTTCGTGATCCCCAACCCGGCGATGGACCGTTGACGCACCGGGGAGGTGGACAACAATCTCTTGAGGACGCTCCGAGCCGCTCGGACGATCGCCCGGGGATCCTGCTGCGACCAACCTTCCCGGGGATGTTCGGTCGCCAGTGGTTCCGTCGCCGACGCCACGGTCCGCCCCGCGGGGGTGAGCGCAACCGCCTTGACCGATGTGGTGCCCGCGTCGAGTCCGAGGAGGAGTTCTGGGCTCATCCGAAGAACGTTCGGAGCTCCGCGAGGGACTCCCGGTACTTCTCCGTGAGCGCCAGGTGGCCGCAGGCGTCAAAGCTCACGAAGCGGGAACCCGGGATCGCCTTCGCGGCCGCCTCGTTCTCCGCACAGTCGAAGTGGGCGTCGTTCTTCCCCCACAGGAGGAGGGTGGGTGCCTTGACCTTGCCCAGGGACGCGGTGACCGAGGCATCGGGGCGCCGCATGCCGTTCGCCGTCGCCACATAGGACATGCGACGGGGGCGGGGCTTCCACTCTTCCGCGAGGACCTTGAGCCACCGGTCCTCGATGTACTTCGGGTCGTGGAACACTCCCTTGGTCAGGAAGGATCGGAACTTGGCCTCGGACGGAGCGAAGAAGTAGGTTCCCAAGATATACGGGAAGTAGAGCCGTACCGTCTTCGACGGGAGCTTGGGAGTGAGGCCCGAGGCGCCCGCCAGCACCAGCCGGTCGACCTTGTCCGGGTGGGACAACGCGAGCATGACCGCGAGGGCGCCGCCCATCGAACTGCCCACGATGCTGACCTTTCCGGGGAACTTGGCCTCCAGGAAGGAAGCCAGCGCTCGGTGGTAGTCGGGAATGGTACGGGACTTTCCGGGAAGTTGCGCCGAGAGCCCGTGTCCGGGAAAGTCCGGAGCGACGATCTGCCAATCCCGGGGAAGGTCCTTGAGGAGCGGGATCCACAGTTCCGAGCGGGCCCCGAAGCCGTGCAGGAGGAGTACGGATCGGGTGGGGGCGGCCGCCGGTTGGGTCTCCAAGTAGCGGAATTTGACCCCGCCGGTCTCCAATTGTCCTTCCTTCACGAATGTCGGCAGCTTCCACATGGTCGAGGCCCGGAGCACGGAGGGGCTTTTCAACGTTTCCCGCCCGGCCGGCGGGACCAGGGACCTAGCTGGGGGGTGGGGATTTGCGGTGGAGGACCTGGGCCAAGAGCTCCGGGTTCCCGGCATACTCGACGAGCTGGGCGAACGCCTGGTCCTGCGGCATGCCCTCGATCTGGAGCAGGTTGTTGAGGACGATCTTCGGGACCCCCGAGACCCCATAGACCTCGGACACGGTCGGGAACTCGTTCGCTTCCAGCACGTCGGCGGAAACGAGTGGGTTGAGCCGCGCGAAAACGTGCGCCAAGTGGGCGGCCTTCGGGCAGTAGGGGCACGTAGGTGTCACGAAGACCTGGATGTGCACGGGACGGGTGACCCGGCGAACGGTCTCCTGGATCTGTTCGTGCACCTTGGCCGCCTCCCCGGCGGCCAGGAAGAGGTCATCGACGAAGGTCTTGGTCTCGAGACCGAGCGGGAGGCCATACCAGCGCACCCGGTGGTGTCCGTCCGTGGGAAGCAGGAAGGCCGGGGACTTCTCGACCCCCATCTCGACCGCCTTGTCCCGGTCGCGGACAAGATCGTACCGGCGGACCGTGATGTTCGGCGAGAGTCGCTCCAGCTCCTCGAGGAACTCGGTCGCCTGAGGGCACGTGTCGCAATTCTCCTCCAACAAGAAGCTCGTGATCTCCACCGGGGCCGGAAGTTGTTTCAATCGTTCCTGGAACGGCGATAGTTCGACGGATCCCATCATGATCTTGTTCACCGCACGAATCGAGGCGACCAGGCACATAACCCCGGTCGTTGCAGGAGCAACCCCCCCACCTCTCGCCCACCCTCTCGTTAGGTGCGCCCCACGAAGAACGGGGAGACCCCTTGGTGGACGGGGAAGGAGTCCCCCAGCAACCTCATTACTACCGTGCCGGTCGGCGCGACTCCGGCAAACTTCCATGAAGGTCGCGGTACTCGGGGGAGGGAAGATCGGGGAGGCTATCGCCAACGGTGTCGCGAGGTCCCCTCGAGTCACCCGAGTCTTCGTCACCCGTCGCTCCTCCTCCCCTTCCCTCGCCTCGAAGGGGAAGCGGCGGACGACCTCCGACAATCTCCGCGTCTGTAAGGAGGCGGATGTCGTGGTGATCGCCGTGAAGGCTGCGGATGCACGCCACCTCCTTTTGGAGATCGCCCCTGTCGTTCGCGGCCGGCTCGTCATTTCCGTGATGGCCGCGATATCCCTTTCGAAATTGCACTCCGCGCTGCCCGGGGCCCGATTGGTCCGGGCAATGCCCAACGTGGCCGCGAGCGTGGGAAAGGCGATCACGGCCTTCAGCCCGGGACCCGGCATCCGAGCATCGGACCGGAAGACGGTCGAGCATTTGCTCGGCACCTTCGGGGAGTACATCGCGGTCCCCGAAGAGCTCATGGACGCGGTGACGGCGCTCAGCGGGAGCGGCCCCGCCTACATCGCCATCCTGATCGATGCCATGGTGAGTGGGGCGCTCAAGGTGGGTCTCCCCCGGGATATCGCGTTCCAATTGGTCACGAAGACCCTCACTGGAACGGCGGACCTTCTGCGCGAAAAGGGGGTCCATCCGGCAGAGCTCCGGGACCTGGTGACCACCCCCGCCGGGACCACGATAGCGGGCATCTATGAGCTCGAGAAGGGGGCCTTCCGCACCAGCATCATGAACGCCATCGAGGCGGCGACGCACGCCGCGTCGCGCGTCGCAGAAAAGGTCTAAGGGGGCCCCCCCGATGAACGTTCGGATTCTGACCCTGGACGAACTCGGACCCGAGCACGACCTCGGCGTGCTCGTACTCCGCAACCTCGCCCACGGGGACTTGGCCGGGATCGCTCATGCATCCCGTTGGAGGAAGGAGTTCCAACGCCTGGCCCCCTACGGAGGTCTCTACGCCGTGGAGGGGGACACCGTCCTCTCCATGGTCGAGGTGCATCGCCTCCACTACACCGCTCCGTCGGGGGAGTTCCCGGTGGGAGGCCTTGCCTACGTGAGCACGGACCCGAAAGCCCGACGGCAAGGACTTGCCCATCGATTGATCCAGGAGATCCTGGTCCGGGAACGCGCGGACGGCATGGATTGGGTGCTGCTCTGGACCGGTCGGAGCATGGTCGCTCACGCCCTCTACCGCAAGCTCGGGTTCGAGGATGTGCTGAGCCCTCCACGGGCGATCCGCTTCGTGCCGTCGGAGGCGGCCACCACGGAGGGCGCCCGATTGCGCGTCATGAACGACTCCGAAGCGGAGCGCTTGGGAGCTCTCCGGGAGCGGATGGCGCGTGGCCGCGTAGGGTTCGTCCGTCGCGCTCCGGACCATATCGCCCGCATGGAACGGATCGGCCTCCTCGATCGGAGCTGCGTGTTGGTATTGGAACGCTCCGGGGCCCCGGTCGGGTACGTGATCCTCCACAAGAACATGGACGGCTACGTTACGTGGGAAATGGTCGCACCGGAATCCGCGGATCGACGGGCCCTGCTCGACGCGATCGAGGCGACGGCGGCCGGTCACCCTGTCCAATACGGGTTCACTCCGGTCGAGCTCTGGCGGGAGGAATTGGAACGACGAGGGTATCGCATCATCACCGACAATTATGGGACCCTGATGGCGCGTTCGCTCCGGCACGAACTTTCCGCAGCCGAGATGCAGTCCGCGCTCGGCACGACCAGCCAACGCTTCATTTCCCAGGAGTTGGACGGCTTCTGACCGGGCCCTTACGCGGTCCTAATATGGTCAGGGCCTACAGATTATATTACCCGGGGGTTTCTCCCCGGCCGAAGCGTTCATGAGCGAAGCAACAGACGTCCCGAAGGAGATCATGGTGCGGGGTTTCCGCCTCATGGTGCTCGGACGAACGGCCGACGAGCGAGGGGTCAATCTCCAGCGCCAGGGACGGATCGGGTTCTATGTCCCGATGAACGGACAGGAGGCCGCCCAGGTGGGCTGCGGCCTGGCCCTCGAAGAGAAGGACTGGATCGTCCCGGCCTACCGGGAGATCGGGGTGGCCCTCTCCCGCGGCATCCCCCTCAAGACCTTGTTCGACCAGTTCTACGGGAACTCTTCCGACGTCCTCAAGGGACGGCAGATGCCGTGCCACTACGGGTACCGCGACTATCGGTACGTGACCGCCTCGAGCCCGGTGGGCACGCAGATCATCCTCGCCGCTGGCCTCGCCCAGGCCTCGGTCTACCGGGGAGAAAAGGTCGTGAGCGTCCCCTTCTTCGGCGACGGTGCGACGAGCTCGAGCGACTTCCATGCCGGGATGAACTTCGCCGGGGTGTACAACCTGCCGGTCCTCTTCTTCTGTCAGAACAACGGCTGGGCGATATCGCTCCCCCGGGAAAAGCAGACCCGGAGCAGCTCGCTCGCCGAGAAGGCCGAGGCGTACGGCTTCCGGGGCGTGCAGGTGGACGGGAACGATTTCTCCGCCGTCTACAAGGTCGTCCGGGATGCCCGTGCCCAGGCCCTCGCCGGGAAGGGACCGACCCTGATCGAGGCCGTGACCTTCCGCATGGGGCCCCACTCCACTTCCGACGATCCCACCCGCTACCGCAAGCAGGAGACCGTCGCTTCGTGGAAGGCGAAGGACCCCATCGAGCATCTCCGGGAGCAGCTCCTCGCGAAGGGATGGATCACCGAGGAGGGGATCGAGCAGGTCCAAGAAGAGGCGAAGCGCGAGGTGCAGTCCGCGATCGACGCCGCGGAGAAGGCGCCGCCTCCGGAGCCGACCACGCTCTTCGACGACGTCTTCCGGGACCGTCCGAAGTTGCTCGAGGAGCAGCGGAGCGAGTTCATGGAACTCCTCAAGGAGGGGGTGCTCCGGCCATGACCGACATCACGCTCATCCAGGGCGTCAACCAGGCCCTCAAGGTCGCGATGGCGAAGGACCCGGACGTGGTCGTGTTGGGAGAGGACGTCGGGGTCAACGGCGGCGTGTTCCGGGCCACGGACGGTCTCTACAAGGAGTTCGGGGAGAAGCGGGTCCTCGACACCCCGCTGAGCGAGAACGGGATCATCGGGATGGCGATCGGGATGGCCCTCCAGGGATTGAAGCCCGTCGCGGAGATCCAGTTCATGGACTTCATCTACCCCGCCTTCGACCAGATCGTGAGCGAGGCGGCCAAGTTCCGCTACCGGTCCGGCGGAGAGTTCCCCGCCCACGTGGTGATCCGTACCCCCTACGGGGGCGGCATCAAGGGCGGTCTCTACCACTCGCAGAGCACGGAGCAGCTCTTCACGAGCACCCCGGGGCTCAAGGTGGTCATCCCCTCGACCCCGGCGGATGCCAAGGGACTGCTGCTGAGCGCCATCTTTGACGAGGACCCGGTGATCTTCCTCGAGCCCAAGCGGATCTACCGCACGTCCACGGGCGAGGTGCCCGAGGGGGACGTCCGGGTCCCCTTCGGCAAGGCGCGGACCGTGAAGGAAGGCGCCGACGTGAGCGTCTTCGCCTACGGGGCCATGGTGCCCCAGTCCCTCCAGGCGGCGAACGTCGTGGAGAAGATGGGGATCCACGCGGAGGTCATCGACCTCCGGACCCTCGTCCCGCTCGACGTCGACGCCATCGTGGCGTCCGTCGAGAAGACGGGCCGGGCCGTGATCGTGCACGAGGCCCCGAAGTTCTCCGGGTTCGGTGCGGAGCTCTCCGCCACGATCTCCGAGCGCTGCCTCTACAGCCTCAAGGCCCCCGTGCTCCGGGTCACCGGGTACGACACCCCCTTCCCCTATGCACTGGAGAATCTCTACCTGCCGAGCGTGGACCGGATCGCCCGAGGGATCGAGCGGACGGCGAGCACTTCGTAGGGGGGATTCCGGAGGAAGCACATGGTCTACGAGTTCCGACTTCCCGACATCGGGGAAGGGGTGGCACAGGGCGAGGTCGTGAAATGGCACGTCAAGGTCGGGGATGCGGTCGCGGAGGACCAGCCCCTGATGAGCGTCCTCACGGACAAGGCCAACGTGGAGATCCCCTGCCCGGTGAAGGGCCGGGTCGTCGCCATCCACGCCAAGGAGGGCGAGATGGTGAAGGTGGGAGGCCTGCTCATCACCTTCGAAGCCGAAGGCGCCCCCGCTCCGCCGCGGGCGGAAGGCCATGAGGCCCCCCCCGCAAGCCCGGCGCCGGCGGCTCCCCCGTCGGCCGCGGCGCCCGCGCCTTCCCCCGGAAACGACCGGGTCATTACCACTCCCTCCGTCCGCCGCCGGGCGAACGAGCTCGGCGTCGATCTCCGGAACGTCAAGGGGACCGGCCCCGGCGGTCGGATCACCGAGGCCGATCTCGAAGGGTTCCATCGCGGGGGCTCGGCGCCCGCCGCACCGGCCGCGCCCGCTGCCCCGACCCCCGCCCCATCCTCGACGGGGCTCGCCGGTCGGGGAGCGTCCTTGCCCGCGCCCAAGGTCCCTGTCCCGGTTCCCTCCGCGTCCGCCCCCGGGGCCACGGTCCCGCTGCAGGAACGGATCCCGATCCGGGGCCTGCGCCGGGTCATCGCCGAGCACATGAGCGTCTCGAAGGCCCACGCCGCGCACTACACCTACGTCGAGGAGCTCGACGTGTCGGAGCTCGTGCGGGTCCGAGAGCGGGCGAAGAAGAGGTTCGAGGAGAAGGGCGTCCCCCTCACCTACCTCTCCTTCATCACGAAGGCGGTCGTCGAATCGCTCAAGGAACATCCCCGGCTCAACGCCTACATGGACGACGAGAAGGGGGAGATCGTCGTGTGCCACTACTACAACATCGGTATCGCGACCGCGACCCCCGACGGGCTCATCGTCCCGGTGGTCCGAGACGCGGACAAGAAGAGCATCTCGAACATCGCGAAGGAGATCGAGGACCTCTCGACGCGCGGGCGGGTGGGAAAGCTCTCGCGGGAAGAGCTCACGGGCAGCACCTTCACCATCTCGAGTCTGGGGGCGCTCGGAGGGCTCCTCGCCACTCCGATCCTCAACTATCCGGAGGTCGCCATCCTCGGCGTGCACAAGATCGAGCGGAGGCCCGTCGTCCAATCGGACGGTGGCTTCGGCGTGGCGCACATGATGAACCTCTCCATCTCCCTCGACCACCGGGCGGTCGACGGGTACGACGGCGCCCAGTTCATCGCCGCCGTGAAGGCCCGCCTCGAGGATCCACATCAACTGCTGCTGGAGCTCCGGTAGTCGGGGGGGAGAAGATGGCGGAAGGCTCCGATGGCCCGCTCCCCTTGCCCTACTCGGAGAGCGAGCTCCAGGACGCCCTTGGAAGCGAGTGGAAGGCCCTGCTCACCCAGGGATACCGGTGGATGCTCTTCGGGCGGCTCATGGACAACCGGTTCCTCGGGCTGCAGCGGCAGGGACGGATCGGCTTCTACGGGCCGGCCACCGGCCACGAGGCGCTGAACGTCGGATGCGCGCTCGCCCTCGCCCCCGAGGACTGGGTCTTCCCGGGACTCCGGGAGCAGCTGCTCGCGCTCGTTCGCGGGATGAACCTCCAGGGCTACGTCCATCATCTCTTCGGGGACGGGATGGACCCGTCCCTCGGACGGCAGATGCCCTGCCATCCTACCGCCGCCTCCGTCGGATACGTGTCGATGGCGAGCACGGTCGGGACCCAGATCGTCCAGGCCGCAGGGTCCGGATATGCCCAGGCCCTCCGCGGAAAGGGAGGGATCACGGTCGCGTTCTTTGGCGATGGCGCCACGAGCACGAGCGACTTCCACGCCGGGATGAACATGGCCTCCGTCTTCAACTGCCCGGTGCTCTTCATCTGCGCCAACAACCAGTGGGCGATATCCGTGCCCGTGTCCAAGCAGACGGCGGTGACCGAACTCGCCAAGAAGGCGAAGGCCTACGGGATGCCGGGGGAACGGATCGATGGGACGGATTTCGTGCGGGTGCTCTCGACCCTCCGCTCGGCCCGCAAGCAGCTCAGCGCCGGAAAGGGCCCCGTCATGGTCGAAGCGGTGGTGTACCGCATGAACCCCCACTCCTCGTCGGATGACCCCACGCGCTATCTGCCCCCGGGCTACCTGCGGGAGGCCCGGGCCCACGACCCGCTGGCCCGCCTTGAGGCCCTGGGGGACCGCCTCGGGCTCCTGACCCCGGAAGAGAAGGAGCGGATGCGCAAGGAGATCGAGGATGAGTTCCGAAAGGCGATCGCGGAGGCCGAGGTCGCTCCGCCCCCCTCCCCGGACTCGCTCTTCCGAGACACCCTGAAGGAATCCGTCTGGCCGCTCACGGAAGAACGGGATACGTTCGACCGGGACCAGGGAGGACACTTCCCGTGACGCGAGCGCTCGACGTGCTCGTCATCGGCGGGGGGCCGGCCGGCTACATCGCCGCGGCACGGCTCGGGCAGCTCGGACGGAAGGCCACCGTCGTCGAGAAGGAGCACCTGGGGGGCGAGTGCCTCAACCGCGGCTGCATCCCCTCGAAAGCCCTCATCCACGTTTCATCGACCTACCGCCACCTGCGAGACCACGGGGAAGAGATGGGACTCCCGATCGCCGAGAACTCCTTCGACGTCGGCGCCATGCAGCGATGGAAGACGAGCGTGGTGGAGAAGGAGCGCAAGGGCGTGGAGACCATCCTCAAGGGGAACGGCGCGGAGTGGATCCGCGGCACCGCATCCTTCACCGGACCGGACCGGGCGGTCATCGAGTCGGAGACCGGAAAGGAGGAGGTCTCCTTCCAGGCGGCGATCGTGGCGACCGGGGGCTACCATGTGGCCCTCGCCGGGATGGAACCGGATGGGAAGCAGATCCTCTCGGCCCGCGAGATGCTGGAGCTCGATCACGTACCTCCCCGCCTCGTGGTCCTCGGAGGGGGAGTCAGCGGGGTGGAGCTGGGCGAGCATTACGCACGCCTGGGAAGCCAGGTGGTCATCGTGGAGATGATGCCCCAGATCCTGCCCGGCATCGAGCGGGACCTGGTACGAGAGGTGGCGCGCACGCTCGAGGGCATGGGCATCCGGCTCCTCACCTCAGCCAAGGCGGAGGGCCTGCGAAAGGAGCCGGCCGGAGTGACGTTGACCGTCAAGACGTTGACCGGCACCGAGGAGATCCCCGGGGACGTCCTCTTCATGACGGTCGGGAAGCGCCCCGAGACCCGGCACCTCAACCTCGAGGTGGCCCAGGTCGCGCTGAACGTGAAGGGCTTTCCCGTGGTGGACGACCGGATGGCCACGAGCAATCCGCGGATCTTCGCGGCGGGGGACTTCGCACGACCTCCGATGCTGGCCCACAAGTCGTACCGCGAGGGGATCGTGGCGGCCGAAGCGGCCGCCGGGCTCCCGACCCGCTGGAGCCACCAGGCGGTTCCCTCGGTCATCTTCACGGTGCCCGAGGTCGCCTCCGTGGGGCTCACGATGGCGGACTGCGAGGGAAAGGGGATCACGGCTCGCGAAGCCCGGTTCCCCTACGCCGCCTTGGGACGCGCCCACGCGAACCACGAGGAGAAGGGTTTCGTGAAGCTCGTCGCGGAGGAGGGCACGGGGCTCGTCCTCGGGGTCCACGCCGTCGGGGCGGCCTGTGGGGACTACATCAGCGAGGCCGCCCTCGCCATCGAGATGGGGGCGACGGTACGTGACATCGCCGGCACCATCCATCCCCACCCTACCTATGGGGAACTTCTGGGAGAGGTCGCCCTCTTGTGGCTCGGAGAACCCCTCCATGTGGCGGTGAGGAAGAGTGCCCGCGGAAATCCGTGAGCTCGGCCACCGGGACTACCACGAGGTCTGGGACCTCATGCGAGCACTGCGGAAGGACCGACGGGAAGGGAAGATCCCGGACACCCTCCTCTTGGTCGAGCACCCCCACGTGGTGACCGTCGGGGTCCAGGGCGGGGAGACCGCCCCTTCGATCGACGGCGCACCGGTCTACCACGTGGAGCGGGGGGGGCTCGCCACCTACCACGGCCCCGGACAACTGGTGGGGTATCCCATCGTGGACCTTGAACCCCGCCGGAAGGACGTGCGCGCCTTCGTCCACGGACTCGAGGAGATGGTGGTGGAATCGATCCGCCCCTTCGGTATCGAGGGTTCCCGGATCGAGGGAAGGCGCGGGGTCTGGGTCGCGGACCGCAAGATCGCCTCCGTCGGCATCGCCGTAAAGGACTGGGTGACCTACCACGGGTTCGCCCTGAACGTCTCCACCGACCTCTCCTGGTTCGAGAAGATCCACCCGTGTGG
>JAKAOF010000071.1 GCA_021823345.1 Thermoplasmata archaeon | reverse complement strand
ACCACCACGAGATCGTACCCGACGACCGAGATCATCCCGACCCCGGTGTAGAGCTGACCAAAGAAGCCCTGGGGGAGAAGTACCGCCACCAGCCCCGCACAGAGCGCGATCAACGTGCGTTCGTTATCGTGGCGGCCCACGTGTCGGAATACCCAGATGAGGCCCAGGGCCCCCAACGCCACAAAGAACGCTGCCACGACGATGGGCCACACTCTCATCGACGCGAGGGCGTCACTGCCGAAGGTCATGAGGGCGAAGAACCCTACGACGAACACGAACATCGTCAAGGGGCGGACGGTGGGCCGCTCTCCGGTCGCGGAGAGGATGTCCGCTCGCACCACGTACGCGGCGCCGCAGCAACCCGCGATCGCGATGGCACAACCCGCCCATAGCGTGGGACCCGCGTAGAATTGCCGCACGTATCCGACAAAGGCGAGCGTTCCCAGGGCGTCTACCGTGAGGCCGATCAAGGACCACTGGATCTCCCCCTCCCGGAGAAGGGACCTTCCCCGGGTCTCGGGGAAGGACAGGTCGAGGAGCGTGATGGGTAGGGTGACGCTGAACATGGGGTGGATGATCAGTACGAGCTCCACCGCCCAGACCCAGTTCACGCCCAGCGCGTGGCCATAGGTCGAGACGATCCCGAGCGCGGCGGTGTCCCCGGGATTGAAGAGGGTGGCCGCCCCCACTCCCTCGTTGATGATCCCGTAGGCCGCCCCGAGCAGTAGGACCGTCCCCCAGCCCTTATTCCACCGGACCATCGCCTCCCGGATCAGGATCACCGCAAGTCCGTAGGACCCGAGGTTCTGGGCGAGAAAGGCGAAGAACAACACGGGATTGACCACCAGCCAACTCGACTGGGTCGACCCGGAGAGGTACTCCACCATGGGGGCGAGAAGTCCGAGGTAAAGCGCCGGGTGCCTCCGGAAGAATGCCACCCCGCGGTCATGCCAGCGAGGTGAGGGTTCGGCCCACGGAAGAGGGGCTTTGGGCGACACCGTCACATCCGCCATTCTCCCCTTAGGAATGGGCACGCAGGGTCATTAGTTGAGGGATAGCAGGGATCGCACCTTTCCCCGTCGTTCGGAGGTCGGGGGAAGGCGGGTCGATGGCGTTAGCTTCCACGTACCTGCGAATGATCCTCTCCGGCAAGATAGGGTTCTTGGCGCGAGCATCCGGGGCGCGCGGGGGGCCGCTACAAAAAGCATTAGACCCGTGAGCCGCTCCCGGCGACGTGGTCGAAGGTGCATCGGCGTCAATTCCGTTCCGGGTGCAGATCGAGATCGAAGGGTCCGTGGAGGAGAACGCCCCGTTCATCGTCCAGCGACTCGTCGACCAGCTTCGGGACCTGCACGTGACGGGGGAACTCGCTCCCGGGGCGACCCTCGTTGAGGGAGATGTCCCGTTCGGCACGGTAGAATCCCCTTCGGAGGGACGGGGACTTTCCATCGTGCTCCAGCCATTCCCTTGGACCGATGCGCCTCCCGCCCGGCTGGAGATCCGCTTCGAGCCGGGAGCGGCGGGCACTCGCCTGACGATCGAACTACGGGATTGGACGGCGACCCTGCAAGGGGTGGACCTTCGGGTCTCGGACTGGGCCAGTGCGATCTTTCTTCCCGCCCTTCTTAGGGGACTTACTCCGTCACATCTGCGGGATTGGTATATGGACACCACCGCCCGTCGCCCCTCGGGGAAACACGCGGTAGAATCCTATCGCAGTCCCAAGTACCACTGGCCGAGCTTCGCCCTGCTCCTCGACCGTCTCCATCTCACCCCTTCGGACCGACTGATCGAAGTGGGGTGTGGTGGGGGGGCCTTCCTGCACCAGGCTCTCGAATCTGGTTGTTCTGCGGTCGGGATCGACCATAGTCCCGAGATGGTCCGGCTCGCCCGAGCCGAGAACGCATCCACGGTCACGCAGGGCCGGCTCACCGTGTTCGAGGGAGATGTCGAGAAGCTCCCGGCCGAAAGCAACACGTTCTCCGTCTGCGTCTGTGCGAATGCCTTCTTCTTCTTTCCGGACCCGGTGGCGGCGCTCAAGGAGATGTACCGGGCGCTTCGACCGGGGGGTCGCCTGGCCATCGTCACGGATACCCCCAGGGCCCGGGGGACTCCGGCCGCCCCCGAGCCGTTCGCTTCCCAATCTCGTCTCTATGAACCCGACGAGCTAGCCGAGCTGGCCCGGACGGCCGGATTTTCGCACGTCGAGGTCGAGGAACCGGACTTGGAACACTACGCCATTTCGCTCGGGTTGCCGGAGAAGGTGGTGGCGGTGTTCCAGGGAAAGGGGGGCACGGTACTCTTGACGGCCCTCAAGACACGCGATGAAGGCTCCCCATGACCCCACCTCCCTTCCCAAACCGGTTCAGTCAAGAGTGTCTTTCAGTCGTTCCAATTCCCGAAAGAACCCCGGCCGAGGGCCGATAGCATACAGGCAGAGATCACTGCCATCGACAACGTAGAGGATTCGGTATGCATCGCGACGGAAGTGAACGGTCCATGCGGGCAGTCTCAACTCCTTGTTCTGGAGTTCATTTACGGAGAAACCGACACCCGGACTGTATGGGTACCGGCATAGAGCGCGGACGATCCATGCCACCTCCTTGACGATTCCCAAAGGCAAGGAGTCAAGGTCCTTCAGGTAGAGCGGGTGGGGGCGAACCGTGAGCACTCTACTTCCCACGCTTCAGCCGGCGTTGGTGATAGGCGGTGAAATCCTCCTGAGAGAGGAGTTCAACCTTCCCCGTGCGAACCTCCTTAATGCGACGGAGCCCTTCCTCCAACCAAGGTTCCACCTCTTCTCTCTCCTTGAGAAGCCCGGAAATCACGTCATCGAAACTCTGGCCACCAGTCTTCAGGGCCTCGAGCCGGACTCTTGTCGCCTGTTTGATTGCAATCGTAGTTGCCATTCCCTAATGCCTATGGACATTACACCGCTTAAATCCGATGCCTCGACACGGTCAGGACCGTGCTCCCCCACGGAGATCCCGACGACGAAGGGCCCCCCCTCGAAGACTCCTGTCCATAGGGGGGGCCCCTGCGATCACAATGGGGGGTGCCGACCCATTTTGCGGGCTCATATACCCCCGTCACGCCGTAGGGATACGTTGTGCGCAACGAACATGGGCAGCACCAGAAGGTGGTATCGACGGGCCGTTGGGGAAAGGCTGAGCCAAGTCGTAACGTTATC
>JAKAOF010000035.1:13057-15144 GCA_021823345.1 Thermoplasmata archaeon | reverse complement strand
GCGAGGTTGACCGCAAGCTCCGCCGGGCGTAAGGGGAAGGCCATCGACGGATGCTTCTGGTCACACACGGATAGCGGTCCGGCGGTCCAGGGCGCTATCGACCCGGTGGTGGGCGAGGGAGTCGTGGTGGGAGAGACGGAACCCCGCACCACCGGAACCTGTGCGGTCGGGAGATGTCCCACGGGAAGGGCATAGAACCCCGGGAGCGCAAGGCTGAGGATCAGCAGGATGGCTAGTGAAGTTGCTCGCACGAGAGGACAACCTTCATTCCCGGAAAGGGGCACCCCAGGGTATATCCTTTGCCTTCGCTCGCATTTCGGGGATTCTCGGGTAAACGCGAGGATCCTTACCCGTTTGGGTCGACCTGTCGAAGCTTCGCATCCCGGAGGTTTCCATGGCCGTCGACCCCGACAGGACGTCAGGAGGAACGGCGGCTCGCTCGGAGATCTAACGGGGTTCTTCCTTCGGTGGCGGGTTCTCTTCGGCCTGGGAGTGCTTCCGTCGCCGCACATAGACCCCGACCAGGACCAGGGCCACGATCGCGACCACCGCCAACCCAAGGAGCGTTGCCCGTTCCTGCGTTACCCAGGTTCCGGAAGGGGGCAGAGTGCTCGTCGAGGAAGCGGTCACCTGGAGCAGGAGCGCCACCGAAACCACCGCCCCATGGGAGTCAGAGACCGTCACCTCCACCGTGAAGTTCCCCGCAGCTCGGGGGGTACAACTCAATGACGACGCATCCGCCGAAGTGCACCCGCCCGGCAGCCCCGAGTAGGCATAGGTGTACGGGGGAGTTCCCCCCGTGGCGGTCACGTTCAGCTGGGTGATGCTTCCTTCGGACACCGGGTCGGCGCTCGCCATGAAGCGGAGGATCTCGAGCCCCTGGGATGTGCGGGGCAGGACCTCGAGGCTTTGTTGCGCCTGTACCCAGTGTCGGAGGGTATCGGAAAGGTCCACGGTGATCGGGTAGGTGCCGGTGGATTGGGGCACGCACGTGATCACGGAAGAGTTCGCCGCGAGACAGCCCGGGGGAAGTCCCCGATAGACGAAGGTGTACGGGGGGACTCCCCCCGTTACGCGGACCGACATCGTCGTCGAGTTCCCGAGGACTAAGGTGGACGGGGAGATCACGAAGGATTGGATGGTGGGATATCCGACCGGGACGGCGACCACCAGGTTTGTCGCGGCACCGAGGCGGACACCGCTCGCATCCGTCACGTTCACGGTGATGGTGTAGTTGCCGGCTACCTGGGGATCGCAGGTCACCGTCGCGGCATCCTTGGTCGCGCACGGAGAGGGAAGCCCCCCATAGGCGTAGCTGAGCGGAGTCGTTCCCCCCTGCGTCTTCACGGTGAGGACCGTCGCATTTCCGGGGGACGTGGTGGAGGGGCTCGCGGCGAAGGAAACGAGGGTGAACGGGAGGGGAGAAACCTTCAGGGTGAGGTTCTTCGAGGCATGGTTCCCCTGGAGGTCCGTGACGCTGAGCGTGACCGAGTAGTTTCCGACGGCAGTGGGGGTGCAGTTGAGCGTGGTCTGGTTCGCGGAAGAGCACCCCGCGGGAAGCCCCGCATAGGAAACGGTGTAAGGGGGCGTCCCGCCGCTGACCTGCGCGGTGAGCACCAGGGAGGAATTCACGGACACGGGATTCGGAGAGGCCGAGAACGACAGGATGGACAGAGGTGGCGGATTCGTGGAGGAGTTCACGGTGAGATTGAGCGAGCCGCCCGCGGTGTTCCCCGCCGCGTCGGTCACCTTCACGGAAACGTTGAAACTGCCGGAACTGGTCGGGGTGCAGGACCAGGAGCTCGCATTGTGGCTCGGACATCCGGCGGGGAGTCCTGAGTAGACGTACGTGTACGGGCTTCCGGCCCCCCCGGACGTGGTGACCGTGAAAATCGTGGAATGGTTCACGAGCACAGGGTTGACACTTGCGTTGAAAGAGGATACCCGGAACGGGGGAGGTGCGGCCACGACGGAGACATTGACCTCGAGCGTCGCCCCGAACCACGCGACCCCGTCATGGACCATTCCCACGGCGATGGGCCAGGTCCCCAGGGTCGTCGGCGCCGTGCCGGTGGCCTCGTAGTAGG
>JAKAOF010000035.1:6418-12957 GCA_021823345.1 Thermoplasmata archaeon | reverse complement strand
GTCCGGTACCAGGCGAACGTGGAGGAACCGTAGGTCAGGTTGAGGTAGTCCCCCACGCTCTGGTTGTTGGAAGTATCCACGGAGGTGGGGTCCGTGGAGGGCGGAAGCAGGCCCCCCATGATCACCGTGGCCCCCGAGTCGGCGGCATGGATGTTGAGGTAGGCTTGGGTCAGGAGCTTGCCATACTGCTCGGGCCAGATCTGTGTCTCCGTGTGGTTGGAGGCCTGCCAGATCCAGTAGTTCGAGTTCTCCTCGTTGTAGATCTCGTAGGCCCCGATCGCGGAACCGTAGTGCTGCGCGATCCGGGTGCTCGCATTGGCGAAGTCCAGGATGTACTGGTTGAAGTTGTTCGGGGGCTGGAGCGGCGCGTTCACGTGGGTGATGTAGTCGGGGATCGTCGCGTAGTCGAGGAGGGCCAGCACGTGGAGATGGTGGGCGGGCGCACTCGTGAGGAGCCAATAGTCGTACGTCGAGAATTGGACCGTGCCGTTCTGTTGGACCATCTCCGTCCGGACCCAGTCGACTCCGGCCTCCTCCATCTGGGTCGCCTCGGCATCGATGACCGCATGGGAAGGAGTGGCCGCGGGCTCGATGTCGTTCATGCCGGCCAGCGAGGCGGGCAAATCCCCCGGCGACCGGGGAGGGACCACGTCGCGAACCATCGAGGCGGTGGAATTGACGGGGGCGGCGGCGATCTGCTCGAGTCCCCCCGAGGAACCGGGCACCAGGACGAGGAAGGAGAGCGTGATCGCCAGAAGGACCGGAACGACGATGCCTACGGGTCTCGGTCGTCCGCGGTGCACCCCTCCCGTACGTGCCAGGTTCTAGATAAGCCGTTCGAGGTTCGTCCCCGGTATATACGGAGGCCGTTTGCTCCGTAAGAGTCGTCGGAGATCGGCCATGGAACCAGGACCCAGAGTGCGACGGTTGAGCGTGTCGGACCGGGAAAGATTCCGAGCGCTCCGCCTGGAGGCCCTCACGACCGACCCGCGCGCGTTCGGAAGCAACTACGAACGCGAACGTGCCTATCCCGCCGAGAAGTGGGAGGGTTGGGTCACCGGAGGGGCTTCGGGAACGGACCAAGCGACCTTTTTGGCGGTGGACGGTTCTGGGGATCCCTTCGGAATGGTGGGCGTCTTCTCTCACGAGGGTTCCCCGCATATCTGGGGCATGTGGGTGCGACCCGACCATCGGGGTCAGGGATGGGGAAAGACCCTCCTCGCGGAGTGCCTGCGTTGGGTCGAGGGGGTCTTCCCGGGCCAGGAGGTCTTCCTCGAGGTGAACCCCGAGGAGAAGGCGGCGGTCCGAACGTATCTTCGGTCCGGGTTCGCGTTCAATGGGATCTCGCAACCGTTGGGTCACTGGGACCCCCCGCAATCCGCCCACCAGATGGTTCGGAAGCGACGGGACTCTTCTGCCCCGGGTTAGCTCATCCCTTCGGAACGGATCCTTTTCCCCCGCCATGCCCGGGATCGGGCGGTTATAGTCGCGCGAAGAATTTCTCCGCCGTGGCTTCGCCGTGCGCGGAAAGAACAGAAAGTGTTATCTTTCGGGAAACTAAGTCCCCTACGGGGGAAAGGGAGGGGGTCATATGCCACCATTGGAGAAGAGCCCGGAGAGTCTCGTCGAGCGCCTGAACACGGACAACGTACGCTGGGTCGACCTGCAGTTCGTCGATCTTACCGGACTATTGCAACATGTGACCATCCCGGCCCACTCCTTGGAGACCCGACACTTCACCGAGGGGATCCCGAAGCTCGACGGAAGTTCCATCCGGGGGTTCACCGAGATCCACGAGTCCGACATGCGGCTCTCCCCGGACGTCTCGACCCTCCGTCCCCTTCCCTGGTACGATCCTCCGCACAAGACCTACCGTCTCATCTGCAACATCTGGGAAGGCTACCGCCACGAGCGGTTCTCCCGCGATCCTCGGTACGCCGCCGAACGCGCGGTCGAGTCCGCCAAGGAGCAGGGCTTTGACATCTCCTACTGGGGTCCCGAGCTCGAGTTCTTCGTGTTCGACCGGGTCCACATCGCGCCCTCGCCCCTCGGCGCTGCGCTCCCGGGCGGCGGCAACGGGTATTCCATCCAGTCCTCCGAAGCGCCCTGGACCGAGGGGGAGTTCAATCTCCTCCCCTTCGCCCTGAAGGGAGGGTACTACGCGGCTCCCCCGCGGGATGGGCTCGCGGACCTCCGCAACGAGATCAGCCGCGTCCTCGAGGACTACTTCGACATCATCGTGGAGGCCCACCACCACGAGGTGGCCACCGCGGGACAGTGCGAGATCAACATCCACTACGCGCCCCTGCTCGAGATGGCCGACCAGATCATGTCCATGAAGATGGCCATCAAGCGCACCGCGCTGCTCTACAACCGGGTGGCGACGTTCATGCCGAAGCCCCTCTTCGGGGACAACGGCTCCGGGATGCACACCCACCAGAGCCTCTGGAAGGACGGCAAGAACACCTTCTTCGATGCCGACGAGCCCTACGCGGAGGTCTCCCAGACCTGCCGGTACTACATCGGAGGGCTCATGGAACACTCCCAGTCCCTCACGGCGATCACGAACCCGACCACCAACTCCTACCGCCGGCTCGTGCCGGGATATGAGGCCCCGGTCTTCATCGCCTGGGCCCGCGGCAACCGCTCCGCGAACTGCCGGGTCCCGGTCTACGAGAAGACCGTGGAGAAGGCCAAACGCGTCGAGTTCCGCACGCCGGACCCCTCGTGCAACATCTACCTCGCCCTCGCCGCCATGCAGGCGGCCGGGCTTGACGGGATCAAGCACAAGATCGACCCCGGCAACCCCGTCGATGACGACATCTACCGGCTCACCCCGAAGCAGCGGCGGGATCTCGGGATCCGGGAGCTTCCGGGCTCGCTCAAGCAGTCGCTGGAGTACCTCGAGTCCGACCACGAGTACCTGGGGCGCATCTTCCCCAAGGACCTGCTCGAGCACTACACCGAGCTCAAGCAGAAGGAAGCCCTCGAGGTCACACTGCGCCCGACCCCGCTCGAGTTCTCGCTCTACCTGGACGTGTAGGCGAGGGGAAAGGACCACGCCCGCGACCCGCAAGCGCCCGGTTCGGGCCCCTGCCCGAGCCCGGCGCAAGGCCGCCCCCCGGACCCGTCCCGCGGTGAAGCATGTCCTCGTGCTCCTCCACTCCTGCGAGGATGACCCACCGGTGCGCCGGATCGCCTCCGTCCTGCTCGAGAAGGGCTTCGAGGTCCACCTCATGGGGGACACGATCCCGCACGGAAAGGCGCGAAAAACCTACCCGCCCCACACTCGGGCGATGGTCTACTGGTCCCGGCACGCGAGCGACAACGAGTGCGTGCGCGAACGGGTGCTCAAGCTCCGGATGGGGAGCGTGCCCTCCTGCACGCTGACCCTCGAGGATTCGACCGGCGAATCCATCACGAGCCGGGTCCCCGCCTACGTGAAGGTCGAAGAAGGGCCGGACCACATCATGGGCTGGATGGTCGAGAGCTGGACGGACCTTCTCAAGCTGACCGAGAACTTCGCTTCCGGCGCTACGCGCTGGGCGCGGGTGACGGGCGAACCGCTGTAGTGCGGGTCCCTCGCGGGGGGGAGAGCGAGACCCACCGAAGGGAGAAGGAGTTGAGCAGGACCGTGGTCGAGGAAAGCCCCATGGCGAGCGCTCCCAGGAGCGGAAGGTAGTCGTACATCCCGAAGCCCCACAGCGGGACCAGGATCCCCGCGGCGATCGGGAGCAGGACCGAATTGTACCCGAGCGCCCAGAAGATGTTCCGGCGCACCCGCCCCACCGTCCTCCGGGCGATGCGCAGGGAGAGCGCCACCCCCCGGAAATCCGAGCGCAGCAGGATCACCCCTCCCGCTTCCCGAGCCACCTCGGTGCCCGCCCCGATGGCGATCCCGACATCGGCCGCCATGAGCGCGGGGGCGTCGTTGATGCCGTCCCCCACGAACGCGACCCGGTGACCCTCGGCTTGTTTCTGCCGAAGGATCTCCATCTTCTTCGCCGGGGTGGTCCGGGAGTAGAACTCGGTGATCCCGAGGGCCGTGGCCACCCGCTCCGCGGCGGCCGGGTTGTCCCCGGTGAGCATCGCGACCGCGATCCCGTCCGATCGCAGGGCCTCGATCGCGCCCTCGATCCCCGGGACCGGCTCGTCGGAGAACCCGAGGAGGCCCACCACGCGGCCATCCCGATGGACCAGCGACCACGCCTTGCCCGAGGCTTCGATGGCCTGGATCTCCGCAGCGAAGGGAGAGGCCGGGGAAGGAATGCTCGGAGCGGGGGTCCCGGTGAGCACCTGAACCTCGTGACCCGCCACGCTTCCCCGCACTCCCTGGCCCGGGATCGCCGTGATGTGGGTGGCGTCGGGGGGTGCGACCCCCTTGGCCTTCGCTCCTTCGAGCACGGCCTTCGCCAAGGGGTGCTCCGAGCCACGCTCGACCGAAGCGGCGAGGGCGAGGACCTCGAGGGCATCTTCCCCGGGGACCGCCATGAGGTCCGTGAGGGATGGGCGCCCGCGGGTGAGCGTGCCCGTCTTGTCGGTCAGCACGAGGTCGACGGCCGCCGCCTTCTCGATGGAGTCCTGCCCTTTGAAGAGGATGCCCTCCCGGGCGGCCCGCCCGGTCCCCATGACGATGGCGGCCGGCGTCGCAAGGCCGAACGCGCACGGACAGGCGGTAATCGCGACGGTCACAAAGATGAGGAGCGCAATGTTGAAGGGCGCCGTGCCGAGGAACATCCACCCGATCCCCGCCAGGAGCGCGATGGCGAGCACCACCGGCACGAAGTAGCTCGCGATGCGGTCGGCAAGTTGTTGCATCGGGACGCGGCTCATCTCGGCCTCGGTGAGGAGGTTGCCCACCTGGGAGAGGACGGTATCCTGCCCCACCTTGGAGGCACGGGCGACCAGGCGCCCATCGGCGTTCACGGTACCGGCAAGGATGGTGGACCCCGCCTTCTTCGGGACGGGCAGGCTTTCGCCCGTGACCAGGGACTCATCGATGGACGAGGCCCCCTCCAGCACGGTGGCGTCCGCCGGAACCCTCCCGCCCGGTCGCACCACGATGAGGTCGTCCAGGGCCACGTCGGACACGGGGATCTCGACTTCCTTGCCGTCCTTCACCACCGTCGCCTGCGTGGGCAGCAGCTCTTGCAACTGGCGCAGCGTTCCGCGCGAACGTTCGCGCACGAGGTGCTCCAGGTAACTCCCGAAGAGAATGAGGGTGATGATGACCGCCGAGGCATCGAAGTAGTAGATGGCGGGGAGCCGGCCCGGCAGGAGGAGGGCGGCGGCGCTGTAGCCGTAGGCCACCGAGGTCCCCACCGCGATCAACACATCCATGTTCGCGATGTGGCTCTGGAAGGCGTCCCACGTGCCCCGGTAAAACGGGTACCCCACGTAGAACTGCACGATCCCCGCCAGAGCGAGGGCCACGTAGGGCCAGTCGGAAAACTGGTAGAGATAGGTCAGGACGAGCGTGACGGTTGCGAGGGGGGCTCCCACGTAGAGCCGGTGGCGGAGGCGGGCGATCTCCCGCTCCGGGGCCGCGAAGGCTTCCATGCACGACGTGGCACAGAAGTAGTACGCTCGGTTGTCACGGAAGAGCTTGAGCTCGGCCGTCGCTTCATCCACATGCATCCCGCAGACGGGATCGGTGGCCATGGTCCCGCCCCAGGGTCCGAGGGCCTACTTGGGCTTTCGCCGGGCCTCGTAGGTCTTTTGACAGCCCGGGTTGCAGAAGTAGACCGTCTGTCCGTCGTAGACCCCCTTCGCCGGGGCCTTCTCAGTGTCGACCATCATCCCGCACACGGGGTCCTTCGCCTTCGCCATGCTAATGTCCTCAGCAGGCTCACAGCATTAGACTATATATGCTCATGGAACATTACCCCGACAAGAAAATGGCCCGCGCCCGGAGACCCCCACGATCCGCTTCTCCGCCCTCGACGACCACGCTCGTCGTCGATTTCGTCAACACGGTGGCCTGCCCCGGGTGCCAGGCCGAGGATGCCCTCGACAGCGAGGAGGGTCTCGAGAAGTGGCTCCAGCGAAGATTTCCGATCGACGTCAAGAGCCTGAAACGATCCGACCTGGACCGCCTGCGTCAGTTGCGTCCGGCGGTGCGGAGTCTCCTCGATTCCACGATGCAGGGGGAACCCCCTTCCCCCGACGACCTCGCCCTCGTGCGTTCCCTGGCTTCGAGGTTCGAGCGCGCGAGGGAACTTCGGTGGGAAAGGAAGCGCTGGAGATATGGCTCCCCGGCCACCGTGGACGGTGCATGGGTCCGTCACCGGCTCGCTTACGCCACCGTCGAACTTCTGACGGGAACCGATGTGGACAAGGTTCGCCGTTGCCAGGCGACGGGATGCGTTCACCTTCTCTTCGCCCGAATGCGTAGCCAGGTCTGGTGCTCGCCGACCGGATGCGGCAACCGTACCCGCGTGGCGCGTCACTACCAGAAGACCCGGGCGAGGAACTGACCGCTTCGCGGCTCGTCAGAGCCGCCAGCTCGGTCCGCCGTATCCGCTGGGAAGCGGCACGGG
>JAKAOF010000035.1:0-6318 GCA_021823345.1 Thermoplasmata archaeon | reverse complement strand
AGGGCGTAGAAGACCCCGGGCAGGTGCTCGCCCTCGATCCCGAGCGCTCGGGGATCCCATGCCCCCAGCGCGAGGAGCACGGCGGCAAAACCCTGCTTGAGAAGGTCCTCGGGGTTGAAGTCCACCCCGGCCTTCTTCCCCAGCTCGAAGTGGACCCCGAGTTGGACCCACCGCTCGAGATCCCTTTCCAATTCGTATCCTTGAAGATGGTACTTCGGAATGGTGTCCATCTGACCGCCGAGGAAGCCCTTCTCATCGAAGACGGTCACGGGGTATCCCTTGAGGGAGAGTTCCCATGCGGCCATGATCCCCGCCGGGCCGCCTCCCACGATGGCGACCTTTTCCTTCTTGGGAGGCGCTCGGATCACATAGGGCAGGTTCGCTTTTCCGATCTCGAGCGCCGCGCGCTTGAGGTGTCGGATGGCGATGGGGTTTCCCCGCTCCCCCATGACGCAGTCCTCCTCACAATAGTGGTAGCAGGTCTTGCACAGGACGGTCGCCAGGGGGTTGTCCCGGACGGTGAGACGGGCCGCTTCGTCGAACTTCCGATGGGCGATGAGGTCGATGTACCCGCGGCAATCCTGGGTGATGGGGCAGGCCTGAACGCAGAAGGGCATGGCGCACTGGAGACATCGTTGCGCCTCGATCACGGCCTCCGCTTCGGTGAACGGTTCCAGGACCTCGCCGAAGCCCTGTTCCCGCTCCTCGCGGGGCTCCTCTCGGATGGTCGTACGGATGTATCGTCCCGTCATGCTCGTCAGGGGGTTCTGGAACAGAGCCGGGAGGGCCAATTATGCTTTGCTGGTACGTCCCGTCGTGCGGATCGGACCCATCGGGTGCGGCCGTTAAATAAGGGGGCCGTGTCCTTCGGCTTCAGGTCCCGATGACGAAGGAGCTCATCGTCGAAGGAAAGAACGTCTGGAAGATCTACGAGTCCGAGGCGGGACCCGTGGAAGCGCTGCGGGGCCTCGAGGTCCGCATCCACAAGGGCGAGATGGTGGCGATCATGGGCCCCTCGGGCTGCGGAAAGACCACCTTCCTCAACTGTTTCTCCGGGCTCGATGACCTCACCAAGGGGACCGTCAAGGTGGAAGGGGTCAACATCCACGCGATGAACGACAACAAGAAGAGCGCATACCGCGCCCGGCGGATGGGCTTCGTCTTCCAGTCCTACAACCTCCTCCCGGTGCTCTCGGCCGTGGAGAACGTGGAGCTTCCGCTCCTGGTCTCCGGGGTCGCCCCGAAGATCGCCCGGGAGAAGGCCATGCGCTGGCTCGAAGAGCTGGGGCTCAAAGGAAAGGAACCCTATCGCCCCCTCGCGCTTTCGGGCGGGCAGCAACAGCGGGTGACCCTGGCCCGCGCGCTGGTGAGCGACCCGGCGATCGTGTGGGCCGACGAGCCGACCGGGAACCTCGATGCCGAGAATTCCCAGCAGGTCATGTCCCTCCTCCGGGGACTCAACCAGGCCCATAATCAGACGTTCATCGTGGTCACCCACGACAACGAAGTGGCGCGGTCCTGCGACCGAGTGCTCCGAATGCGCGACGGGAACCTGATCCCTCCCACCTGAACATGCCCAGAGTGAGGATCGGGAGCGCGCTCGGGCTGCGGGGGGCGGGGTCCTTCCTTTCGAGCCCGACCGGACTGCTCGTCCTTCTCCTCGTCGCGGTGCTCCTCTTCTCGCTCTTCCTCGCCTGGCGCGACCCCCTGACCTTCCGGATCGGCATTCGGAACTTCGTCCGGGGGCGTCGGCGTACCGTCGTCCTGCTCCTCGGCCTGCTCGTCGGCACCGCGATCATCTCCTCGAGCCTGGTCATCGGGGACACCGTCGCCTCCCTCTCCACCCATTTCGCCTACATCGCCGACGGCAACGTCCACGAGGCCGTCTACGCGACGGTGAACGGTTCCTATGCGCCCCTGCCGTACTCCTTCTTCCAGGACATGAACACCTCGCTCGCGAAGGAACGTTATGTCCAAGGGGTGAGTCCGCTCTTCCTGTCCACCGGGACCCTTTCTGGCATGGACCGGACGAGCGGGGTACCTCAGACCGGGATGAACCTCCTCGGGATGGATGGGAACTCGAGCTCCGCCCTCGGAGAGTTCACCGCGACCAATGGGACCCACCTATCGGGACCGCGGCCGGGCGAGGTGCTTCTCGACCCGACCGCGGCCACCGACCTCGATGCCGTCGCCGGGGACCACCTTCAGCTCTCGTTCGGTCCGTTCAACCGGATCGACGTCACCGTCCTCGCCGTGGTGCAGGCCGACGCCCGCGGGGGGTTCCAGGACAACGGGGAAGGCAACGTCTTCGCCACGCTCTCCGACGTCGGCACGCTCGTGGGCATCCCGGGCGTGATCAACTACCTCGCGGTCACCAACACCGGAGGGGCCCAAGGGGGGATGGCCTACACCAGCACCGTCCTCTCCGAGATCAATTCGAGCCTGGCGACCACCGTGGCCCAGTTCCCCTCGGGGTCCCTCCCCGCGGGGCTCGCGGCCCATAACATCCTCCAATCCGATGTGAGCTCGGCCTCGAGCTCCGCCTCGCAGCTCACCACGCTGTTCCTCGTGATCGGGCTCTTCTCCATCGTCTCCGGAAGCATCCTCGTGGTCGGGATCTTCGTCCTCTTGTCCGAAGAACGGAAGGGCCAGATGGGGGTCGCCCGCGCCGTCGGCATGACCCGACGTCAACTAGTCAAGTCCTACTACTTCGAGGGCCTCGCCTACTCGCTGGGGAGCGCCTTCCTCGGCACGCTCCTCGGCGTTGCGGTCGCTTACCTTCTGGTGGACGTCATGGTCAACCTCGTGTCCCTCGGATCGTCCACCGAGGCGATCTCCCAGTCCTTCACGGTCGTGCCCTCCTCCCTCCTCATCGCCTACTGCGCCGGATTCCTTCTGACGCTCCTGACGATGGTCATCACGGTGAGCTACGTCAGCCGGCTCAACATCGTGCGGGCCATCCGGAACCTTCCGGAGCCCCCGCTCAACCGCCGGTCCTACCTGCGCCTCGCCCTCTTCGGCGCGATCGTCCTCGCGATCGGCCTCTTGCTCGTCCGCGAGGGACTTCCGACCTCCATGGACATCAGCTACGTGGAACTCGGCGTCTCGATCGCGCTCCTCGGGGCCGCGATGGTGGCCACCGCCTTCGTCCCCCGTCGGTTCGCGTTCAGCGGGGCAGCGATCGGGCTCGTGCTCTTCTGGGGGTACCTCCCGATCCGCACGGCCCTCTTCGGCAGCAACCACCCGGGGAGCATCTTCGTCCTGTTCGTCGAAGGGATCTTCCTCATCCTGGCCGCCATCCTCCTCTACCTCTTCAACGCCGACCTCGTCATGCGCGGGATCAGTGGGCTCCTCAACCGGAACCCGAAGCGGGTCCCGGTCGCCCGCGTCGCCTTTGCCTACCCCTACCAGAAGCCGTTCCGCACGGCGATGACCCTCGCCATCTTCGCGATGGTCCTCTTCACGATCGTGGCGATCGCCTCCATCGGGAGCGGGGTCAACGCCAACCTGCAGGAGATGGTCACTTCCCAGTCCGGGGGCTTCACGCTCGCCGGATACTCGGAGACCCCGATCGCGAACCTTTCCGGGGAGGTCAAGAACAACTCGACCCTATCCTCCGAACTGAGCGGCGTGGTCTCCTTCTACTCCGCCAAGGGAGCGGTCGAGCGGAACACCTCCAAGGGCCCCGAGAGTTTCGGTTCCCAGATCGCCGCCGCCCCCGTGGGAGTTCCCGCGTGGGAGAACTTCTACGCGCTCAACCACTACAATTTCAGTTCCACCTGGAACCACATGTCCGCGTCCGCGGTCTGGCAGTCCCTGGAGACCAACTCCTCCGTCGCGGTCCTCTCGGGAGACTATTCGGTCTCATCGGACTTCTCCTTCGGGCCCTCCCGGAACGCCGTCCCGATCGGTTCGTTCCTCAACATCACCACCCCGAACGCGAACTCCCGGGCATCCGTGCGGGTCATCGGGATCTTGTCGGAGACCCTCCTTTCCGTCATCCTCGTCAACCCCTCGATGATGACCGGGACGCTGGGCACGTCCTCGAGCGCGCTCTTCCTGTTCACCGTGGCCCCGGGCGCGTCCGTGCAGTCGGCCACCTACGGTCTCAAGCTGGCCTTCTTCCCGTACAACCTGCAGCTCGTCAACTTCGCCCAGGTCCTCGATTCCGGGATCCAGTTCCTCCTGTCCTTCCTCGACCTCCTCGAGGCGTTCGTCGCCCTCGGCCTCCTCGTGGGGATCGCGGCCATCGGCATCCTCGCCCTGCGCGCCGTGGTCGAGCGTCGGAGCGAGGTCGGCATGATCCGGGCCATGGGCTTCCGCAAGAGCCAGGTGCTCGCGGCCTTCCTCACGGAGTACAGCTTCCTTGCGTTGCTCGGCATCGGCATCGGGATCATCTTCGGGCTCCTCCTGAGCTACAATCTCTCGCAATCGGTGTCGGGCTTCATCTCGTTCTCCGTTCCCTGGACGAACCTCGCCCTCGTGGTGGGCCTGAGCTACGGCCTCACGTTGATCGCGACCGGGGCCCCCTCCTACCAGGCCTCCCGCTTCCCGCCCGCCGAAGCCCTGCGTTATTCGGAGTAGCCCGATAGGAATAAACCCTCCGAGAGCTTCCCCGCGGCATGCCCGAGCGGAACGTCTCCATCTCGACCGGCACCCGGAACCTCGACTGTTATCTCGCCCTCCCGGAGGGCGGTCCCTCGCGTCACCCGGCGGTCGTGGTGATCCACGAGATCTTCGGGGTGGACGCCCACATCCAGGACGTGGCCCGGCGCTTCGCCCGGGAGGGGTACGTCGCGTTGGCCCCGAACCTCTTCACCGGGGAGATCCAGAAGACCCTCACCCCCCAGAACATCGGCCTCGCCATGCAATCCTTTGCCCAGGCTCCCCCGGACCTCCGGAGGGACCCGTCGAAGTTCGCCGCCTTTGCGGCGAGCCAGCCGCCGGAACGGCGACCCGTGCTCGAGGCCTTCGCCCGGGTCACGAGCCCCCCCCAGCAGGAGATCTTCGCCCGGGACCTCCTCGCCGTGGCGAACTACCTGCGCACCCTTCCCGAGGTCGACCCCGCCCGGATCGGCTCGGTCGGCTTCTGCTTCGGCGGGGCGATGTCGGTGCGGCTCGCCACCGTGGACCCCGACCTGCGGGCCTGCATCATCTTCTATGGTCAGAACCCGCCCCTCGACGCGGTCCCCGGCATCCGGGCCAGCGTGCTCGGCCTCTACGGGGGCGAGGACCACGGGATCACGGACACGGTACCGCTCCTCGATGAGTCCATGCGGAAGGCGGGCCATCACTTCGAGTACCACGTCTACCCGGGAGCCCGCCACGCCTTCTTCAACGACACGCGCAGCCAGACCCACCATCCGGAGTCCGCCCAGGACGCCTGGAAGCGCGTCCTAACGTTCTTCAACCAGGAGCTCAAGGGATCGAAGTAGGGTCGAAGCGACCTTCGACCGGACCGGGAACGGTCCGTCGCCCCGGAAGGGGCGGTACGATGGGGGCGACTCGCCACCGCCGTATCAACCATGTTATCTATCTCCCTTCGCTCGCCGACCCCGGAGCTTACCGTGAACGCGATCCCCGAGCCTTCCAAGCCCCTCCTCTTCATCGGAGGCGAGTACCGAGCGTCCCATTCCGAGAAGGTCACCGATATCCTCGATCCGGCGACGAACCGCGTCATGGCCACCGTGCCCGAGGGCGTGCGGACGGACGTCGACCGGGCGGTGGAGGCCGCCCGATCCGCCTTCGAGTCCCCCGAATGGCGCGGGATGGACCCCGCGAAGCGGGGGCGCATCCTCGCATCCATCGCCCAACAGGTCCGCGACCACGCGGAGGAACTCGCGCGGATCGAGTCCCAGAACGTCGGCAAACCGCTCAAGGAAGCGAAGGTGGACATCTACTTCGTCTCGCGCGGATTCGACTACTACGCGGGGCTCACGGACAAGATCCAAGGCTACACGATCCCCGTCCCCGGGGCCCGGTTCGACTACACCCTGCGGGAGCCGCTCGGGGTCACCGCGCACATCGCGCCGTGGAACTATCCCCTGCTGCTGGCCTGCCGGGGGATCGCCCCGGCGCTCGCCGCGGGCAACACCGTCGTGCTGAAACCGGCCACCCTGACACCACTGACCTCACTGCGATTTGCCGAGCTTGCCCGGGCCGCGGGACTGCCGGCGGGCGTGCTGAACGTCGTGACCGGGGCCGGACGGGACGTGGGCGAGTCCCTGGCAAAGCATCCCGAGGTGGACAGCATCACCTTCACCGGATCCACGGAGACCGGGAAGCAGCTCCTGAGGACCGTCTCCGACCGGGTCGTCC
>JAKAOF010000070.1 GCA_021823345.1 Thermoplasmata archaeon | reverse complement strand
GTAGCATTTTCACGCGATGAACTGGGAACGGGCGTGGTGCCCTGCAATGAAGGTGTGCTCGGAACGGTGGACGCCGCTGCTCGTACGGGGGGAAGGGAAGAAAACCATTGGAGCCATCTCTGACCGTTTCTCTCGTCTCCCAGGGACTGCGCCGGGTATGATCTGCAGGGGGCGATCGGTACCGAGGTCCGTGTAAATTTACAAATACCCACGGGCGCTGCGGAGTTCGTGACCCGGACCTACATCATCACCGAGGGCATGCGCCCCGGTTCTTCCCTCTCCGAGCTTCACGCGACCCTCCTTCGGGTCGAGCGCGCGGAGGCCAGCAATGCAGAGAGTGACCAACCAAAGGTCTGGACCATCGTGACCTTCGACAGCGCTCTCGAACCCGACCGTTTGGCAGCGAAGCTCTCCGAGGTCCTCGACTCGAACCCGCGTTCATGGTATTCCCACTTTCAAGCGGGAACGGAGACGTACGTCGTACTACCGGGTCGAGTTTTCCATTACCCCGTGGGTGACCGGGCTCGGAAAGCCGAGGCTCAGGAGTACGCACGCTCCGTCGGTGTCCCATCCACGCAGGTAGACTGGGACGACGGGTAGCTCCCGCTTCGCGAGTTCGGCCGATAAGGAAAAGTAAGTTTTCTGTGCCGTCGTTTTCCCGGGGAAATGCTCTTGAAACAGATGGTGCGTATGGGACACTGCTACCGTTGTGTCTACTCTTGGCGCATGCGACGTAGGGTGCCCGCCATATGCCCCCGATGCTAATCGCGCCTTCATGTCACCCCCAAGATTCGCCCTGTGGCGGAGGGGCACGGGCTCGGCATAGCCGAGATACTTGCTCCTCACTGCTCTGAAATCCTTTGCGTTTCCCGCAAGTTCGGGGCGAAGAGTGTCGGGGTCTTCGGCGACGTACGCCGAATCGAAGCCACTCCGGGAAGTGAGTTGATTCCGATGGTCTCCCGGGTCGACCCCCATTCTCTGTTGCAGAGAGCGGGACTCCAGCAAGCGCTGGAGAAGGCGGTGAGGAGGCCGGTGGACCTTGTCGAACGGGGCGGGTTGCACTGGTCCATTGAACCCCAGGTGGGGGCCGAGGCGGTTCAGCTATGTAGGAAAGCCAGGGGGGCGATCGGTTCCTGGTCGACGAGATGCTTACCCACCTATCCCTCCTTGCCCAAATCGCGGAAAAGGGAAAGTCCGCGTTCAGAACATCGGAAGATACCGTGACCAGGTCTGCCGAGCTCGCGGCAGAACTGTTCGCCGAGCTTGCGGAGAAGGTGCGTGGTGCGTTCGAGAAGGCAAACCCGAAGGTCCCCTGACCGTAGTTCCGACCGTTCCGGAGAACGGTGGCCCATCCCTACGACTAGGGCTCGGATGCGGTGAACATCGACGAACTGTGGGAATTCATGGCCCATGACGTCCTGGTCCCGAGGAGATTGCTTCGAGGGGCGCGTTTTCCCCCATAAGACGTCGGCCTCTACGTAACATTGGAGGCCCGTCTACAGATGACGGGTCGGCGAGCAAGTGGGCCGTGTTGGGCACGATTCTCCAAGATGAGCATGTTAGGATGCGTCCGTACTCTGGCACCGTTGGCCCCCCCCGTTCGCTCTTTGAGGTCTGTAGCAGGGACCTTTTGCTCGCCCTTACTGCCGGAGACGGTGGTGGGATCGGCCTTCCCACAGGGGTCCACCTCAAGCACCAACGTCTGCCCGGGACACCAAGGCTCTAGGATGTTCCGGAGCGGTTGTCGAACTCCCGCGAAGTGGTCATTATCAAGCCGTCGAGGCTGCTAGGGTGGTGAGTTCGAAATGACGCGAAAGATCACCGCCAATCTCTACATGACCATCGACGGCCGCGGCGAGTTCCCGAAGTACCCGGGTTCGGACCTGCCCTCGGGCGACCCGAACGAGCCTGACGAGTTCTTCCGGAGGATGTGGACCGACCGCTATTCGGACGTCACGACGGTCGTGATGGGGCGTCGCTCCTTCGTCGGTCACCGGCGGGTCCACTCGCTCAAGGGACGCAAGCCGAGCGATCCCAAGTTCATGTTCGACTACTCCCGTTTTCTCGACAAGGTGGAGAAGGTCTGCCTGTCGCATCGGTTGAAGGCGCTCGACTGGGAAAATTCGCGGGTCATGAAGGGGGACCTTGCGAAGGTCATCGCCAAGCTCAAGGCGGAGAAGGGAGGGAACATCATCCTCGAAGGGGGGCCGAGGCTCATCCAGGAAGTGATCCGTCGGAACCTCGCCGACGACTACTGGTTCCTCATCATGCCGGTCGTCTACGGACGCGGGCCCCGGTACTGGGGCGCGATGACCGCACAGACCAACCTGAAGCTCCTTTCCGCGACCAGCATGCGGTACGGAGAAGTTGTCCTCCACTACGAGGCCGTGCGCGAGAAATCCCCTTCGAAGCGCAAGTAGGCGGCCGGTGCCCGGTGGGAGGGGCCCGTCGCCCCCTACCCCACGGCTTTCCGAACGAGCGCGGCGATCCGGGTCTCCTCCGCGGGGGTGATCTCCGTGACCGCGTAGGTCACCGGCCACATGCGCCCGTCGTCGAGCTTGGACGCGTCACTGAAACCGAGGGTAGCGTAGCGCGTCTTGAACTTCCCGGCGAATTGGAAGAAACATACGACCTCGTCATCCTTGGCGTAGGCCGGGAACCCGTACCAGGTCCTTGGGACCAGGTTCGGAGCGGTCGCCTTCACGATCGCGTGGATCTGTTCGGCCAGCACGCGGTCCGTCCCTTTCATCGCGGCGATGGCGGCGCGTACCGCGGCCTCTCCATCCTTCTTAGCGGCCTGGGATTTGAGCTCTTGAGCCCGCTGACGCATCGCGGCGCGTTCCTCTGCCGAGAATCCCGGTTGGGATTTCCCAGCCCCCTTCTTCGCCGACCCCTTGTCTGCCATGCGCGGCGGAGGACCTTCCACCGCAATAAGTGCTCTGGGGCGCGGGGGTACCCAGTCCTGCCGGCTCTTCAACTACCAAAAACCCCGGCACCTCTCACCGGCTCAGTTCGTTCAAGTCCGCCTGGACGGAGTACGGTCCGTGGTGTCGGAAGTCTCAACTGGCGAGGTCCAGTCCATCCTACCCTGTGGGACACGAGGGGACGCCGGAAGGATGCGTCGGACAGTGGAGCCCTCGACACCGCCCCCGAATGGGATGCCCCTAGCAGTACTTTTCACACCGATTACACCAGTACTTCTGATAGACGGCATGGAACTCGGCCGCCTGACCACACTGGGGACAGTCCAGGGAAGGGGTGGAGTTGGGGGAAGGGGGGGAGAC
>JAKAOF010000069.1 GCA_021823345.1 Thermoplasmata archaeon | reverse complement strand
CCACGACTCCCTCGCCCACCACCGGGTCGATAGCGCCCTGGACCGCCGGACCGCTATCCGTGTGTGACCAGAAGCATCCGTCGATGGCCTTCCCCTTACGCCCGGCGGAGCTTGCGGTCAACCTCGCCTGTTCGTATCAGAGCCTGGTCGGTCCCCTCATGCCGTCCTCGGCCGAAGCCCGGTACCAAGGCGTGGCCACGGGTTCCCTCCCACCGCAGTTTGGGATCTACAACCTTCAGATGACCTATGACGCCGCCGACAAGATGGTGATCCTGTTCGGCGCGACCGGATCCGGGCCCCTCAACGGCACCGAGACCTGGGCGTTCGCCGGAGGACACTGGGTGGAACTGAGCCCTCCGAATACCCCGGAGTCTTGCTTCGGCTCGGCGATGACCTACGATAATGTGGATGGTTACGTCGTGTACTTCGCCGGGGGCAACTTCGGCTCCGGCGCCTCCTGCCCCAACGCGGGTCAGACCTGGAAGTTCTCGGGGGGAAATTGGACCCAGCTCTTTCCCACGAATTCTCCCCCGGTCCGTCTGTCCGCCGGCTTCACGAACGACTCGGCCGACGGATACGACCTCCTCTTCGGCGGCGCGTGCAATCTCGGGATACATTTCGGGCTCTGCGGGGACACCTGGAAGTTCGTCGGCGGCCAGTGGACCAACCTCACCCAGCCGAACGCCAGTGCTCCGGCTCCGCGGGCCGGGGCTGGGATGACCTACGATGCCTCGGATGGCTTTGTCCTCCTCTTCGGGGGTACGGCGTGGCCGGTCAACGCCGCCCAGCCGCTCACCGTCACGGATACCTGGAAGTACTCCAAGGGAACATGGACGCAGATCCCGCTCGGGGGACTGCTATGTGGTGGATCCACGCAACCCAGCTGCGGAAACCTTGCGCCTTCGGGGATCTATAACGACGGGCTCACCTACGACGCCGCCGATGGCTACGCCCTCTACACGTGCGCCTACAACAACGCCTCGTATCTCAAGCCCGAACTCTACTGGACCTTCCACGCGGGCACGTGGACGAACCTCAACAACGTGTCCTTGTACAACGTGAGCTGGCTCCCTGAGAACCGCATCGCCGAAGGGCTCACGTATGATTGGAACGACGGATACTCCCTCCTGTTCGGGGGGGTGACACCCCAGTGGGTGATCCTGAACGACACATGGTCGTACCTCGGGGGATTGTGGACCGCGGTCCTCCACCAGCCGCTGACCGTGACGGCCAGCGCCAACCAGACGACCGGCACCGCTCCGCTCGCCATCCAGTTCCACTCGAGCGTCGTGGGGGGTACCGGTCCTTACGCTCTGCAATGGTACTTCGGGGACGGCACGAACTCCACGCAGGCGGATCCGACCCACGTCTATACGAAACCCGGGAACTACACCGTCAAGGTGAACGTCACCGATGCCCGGGGGACGACGAACGCAACGCAGCTGCAGATCCGCGTGACCTCCACCCCGCCGCTCCTGCTCACCCCCTCCGCCCTTCCTTCATCGGGACTCCCCCCGCTCACGGTCCACTTCTCCGACCAGGCGGCCGGTGGGGTGCCCCCCTACAAGGCCTGGTTCTGGAACTTCGGTAACGGGAGCTACGCCTACACCCAGAATGCCACAGACACGTTCTACAACTACGGTACGTTCCTCGTGCACACTTCCGTTCAGGACGCGCTCGGGACCGTCGCCAACGCCACGATCCAGGTGACCGTGAACCCGAGCGTTATCACCCTCGCGAAGGTCACGGTCCTCCCAGCGACCGACACGGTCGCCGAGAACGGTTCGGTCCGACTGATCGCGGACCCGGTCTGTTCGGGCGGTGCTTGCCCGAGCGGGGTCACGGTCTCCTGGTCCCTGAACAACTCCCTCGGAAGCGTCACCCCGGGAACGGGGAACAGCACGGTGTTCACGGCGGGCCCCACGGCAGGTTCGGTGGACGTGCTCGTCACGGCGAGCCTCAACTCCCGATCGGTCACGAATTCGAGCCAGATCACCATCTCCGCATCCAGCGTACCGTCCCTGACCTCGGTCTCCCTCCTTCCCACGACCGTGTCGTTGAACTTGGGTCAAGTGGCCTCCTTCAAGGCGACCCCCGTCTGCACGGGGGGCGCGACCTGCCCCCAGGGGGCCGTCTATTCTTGGGCACTGAGCAATTCCCATATCGGGCATCTCAACACCTCCACCGGCCCCGAGGTAACGTTCACGGCACAGAGCAACACCGGGACGGCCCAGCTCAACGTCACGGTCGCGCTGAACGGCCGAACGGCGAACGCATCCGCCTCGATCCAGGTCGTCTCGCAATCGGGCTCCCCCCAGAGCGCGAACTACGCCGCCGATGAATGGCTGGGTCTCGGGATCGTATCCGGTGGGGTCGTGGTCGGGGTAGTGTGGTACTACCGTTCGACCCACCGCAGACCCCCACTCCAAACTCCTCCGGCCGATCCTCCGGCCGGGGACCCCCCCGCCAAGCCGTAGGGTCGGCCCGTTCGAAGGGGCTCCGTGCTCCCGAGCTAGGGACGAGGTCGGCACCATGCGGGGGACCCAACGATCGTCAAACTGAGACCCCCTGAGGGGAGAGGAAACCCTGAGCCGATGGGCACTTTTTCGGGGCTCATCGGAGATTTCCAGTCCATCGGAACGCTTAAGAGCCCCCGAGGGAATTGTGTGTCAGACGAAAAAGGCAAAATCGTCAGACAAGATGACGGAAGAGTCGGACCGGGTGACCGTGAGGATACCTCAGGAGCTGTTGGCCAAGCTCAAGCTGATCCAGGAGGCGGAGAACCATCCCACCATCTCGGACACGATCCGCGAGGGGCTCCTCAAGTATGTGGAGATCAAGATGGCCCCTCCGAACATCCGGAAGGTCGTGGTCGATCTTTCCCGTCAGGACAACAGTCGTCTCGAGGAACTCGTGCAGGGAGGAGGGTCGGTGTCCGTCGACGATGCCATTCGCTCGGCCGTGCGCGAGTACGTCCGCTCCCGGATGTATTCCCCCCGAGATGGCGCGGAAGAATCCGATAAGGCCTCCACGTGAGCGGAGCACCATCCGTGTGGACCGCAGAGGACGAGGCGATCGAACGGTTGGCGGAGCGGCCGCGGATCTTGGTGATCGGTTCAGGAGGCGCGGGCGGCGACATCATCGCGGACCTCGAGGCCTCGGACCTTCCGACCTCCATCGACCTTCTCGCCATGAACACCGACAGTGTCCACCTCAAAGGGCTCAAGGTCCGCAATCGGATGCTGGTGGGCGAGACGGAACTTCACGGCCGCGGAGGCGGAAGCGACCGCGCGCGGGTGCGAGCCGCGATGGA
>JAKAOF010000007.1:58899-62899 GCA_021823345.1 Thermoplasmata archaeon | reverse complement strand
CCCAGCATGACGGCGGCCGCGGTGATGACCCCTCCCACGTGGGTCACGGCCCGTCGGATCGCCTTCTTGGGAGGGTACCCCTGGAGGCGCTCCTCCTTGACGCGGGTGAGGAAGAGCGCGTTGTAGTCCATCCCGAGGCCGAGGATGAGCACGAGCAGCATGACCGGGAGCAGGAAGACGATCGTGACCTTGTCGATCAGGCCCACCACGAGGTAGACCACCGCCCAGGACCACAGGATGGAAAGACCGATCACCGCCAGGGCGAGCAGGGGAACGAAGATGGCGTCGAGCAGCACGAGGAGCACCAAGAAGAGCCCGATCGATGCCCCGATCAGCATCCACTCCGTTGCCGAGCTCGTCAACGCTTCGTAGTCCTGGGTCTGTTGGGCCGCCCCGCCGTAGTAGATCGCCGACATCTCGGAATGGGAGGTGCGGTAGCTCCCGATGTCGGATTTGATCGTGCTGAGGGCCGTCCCCGCCCCGGCGGAGTACCCGCTGTCCGTCGTGGCGACGTTGAACAGGACGGTGCGAGCGTCCACTCCGACGTATTGGCCTTCGAGGGCGAACAGGCTCGCCTGGGAAGCGGGCGAAAGCTTGGAAAGGTTCTCCCATGCGGAAAGCGGGGCACCGCCGGCACCGACCAGCGTGTCGACCTGCGCGATGCCCGCGGTCGAGTTCATCATGGTGTCCAGCGCGGCGACGTCCCGCAACTCCAGTAGGTTCACGGACCCATTCGGGAAGAGCGGCTGGGAGAATGTCACGAGGACGAACGAAGGGGAGATCATCGCGGGGCCGAACTCCTGATTCAGCTTCGTGAATCCCGCCTGCGCCGGGTTCGAGGGGGGAAGGCCGATGTTCGTGAGGTCGTAGGAGATGGGAACCTGGAAAGCGAGGTAGGCGATGGGGGCCGAGAGCACGATCACCAGCACGATGAGGGATACGGGCCGCCGGGTGGCGAGGCGGGCGGCGCGGGTGAAGTACGTCCGCTGGTGCTTGATGTTCTCCCGCCGAGCCGCGGCGTGATTCCGGAACTGTTCCTTCGTGTAGGGCCAGAAGACCCGCGGGCCCACGAGCCGGAGGATCGAGGGGGTGAGCGTCAACCCGGCCAGGAGTAGGATCACGACCGAAAGGGCGAGGGCCATCCCGAGCTGCTCCAAGAGGTTGATCCCGGAAAGGGAAAGCGAGACGCCGACCACGATGACGGTCAGGCCGCTCGTCGTGATGCTCTGCCCCGCCCATTGAACGGAGGCGATGAGTGCCCGCCGGGGATTCTCGTGACGGACGAGCTCCTCCTTGTAGCGCGCCACCATGAAGACGGAGTAGTCGGTCCCGATGGCCAGGATAAAAATGAGGATGATCGACTCCAGGATCGGGTCGATGTTGGTCACCAGCGTGCCGAGCACGTAGAGCCCCGCCATGCTGACGAGGAGCGCCACCGTGATCGCTCCAAAGGCGACCAGCGGGATCCCGGGGGCCCGGAAATAGATGATCATGATGATCACGAGGATGGCGATGGTGAGGAGCAGGAGGACGCTCAGGGCCGAGTTGGCCAGATTGAGCGTCGCCTCCTCGAGGGGTGCGGGCCCGCTCTGGTAGAAGGCCACTCCCGAGTACTCCGGAGAACTGGCCAGCGTGGCCGGAACGATGCTATTGATCTCGTCCACGTCGGTATAGACGGGCGTGGTGCCGTTCTCTGTGTAGCTCGTGTCCTGGGTGAAGGAGACGACCAGCAACGTGGCATTTCCCGCGGGATTCACAAAGGAGGTCATCAGGCGGTTGGGAACGGGGAAGGGGTACTCCCGCAACGGGAGGCTCTCCGCGAGCCCCACGGTCCACGCCATCAACTGAGATTCGGTCGCCTGGCCGGTGGGAAAGGCTCTCCACAGGAGGTACACCCAACTCGCGGGAAGACCGGTCTCCGGTCCGAGGAGGGCGGCTCCGGCCTGTTGGATGGACGGCCAGTTGGTCAGGTTCTCGATCCCGAGATGCTGGAGCACGGTGATGGCGGGCGCTTGCTCGGTGACGTTCGGGAGGAGGGAGGGGAGCAAGAGGGGGAAAGTGGCCCGCTCCGAGGCGTCGGCGCAGGGAACGATGTTGTGCTGGCCGAGACAGGAGGCCGACACGGTCCCGTTGAAGCCGGGGACCGAGGCGTTGTACCCGTTGTAGAAGTTGGCCAGCACCGCTTCGGCGACCGCGCTCGAGTTGAGTGCGGTCTGGGCCTCCTGGAAGGCGGGCCAGTTCGCCGCTCCCGCGGAAGTGTTGGCGGGCAGTTGGCCCGCGACCTGGTTCCATATCTGCACGTAAGTGGCGGGCGCGCCCCAGACGAGCTGGGCCGACTGGTTGAGTGCCACCGGGAGGGAGGGACTCATGGCAAGCGAGGCCCCGATCGCCCGGAGCCCTACCGTGGCATCCAGGGTGAGGTACTCCCCGTATGCCGAGTAGAGGTCCTCGACGGAGCCCACGTAATGGATCTTGGGGTCCGATTGGATCGCCTGGGCCACCGCGAGGGTCGCGTTCTCACCCGAAGGGCTCGTGATGTTGGGATGGACGAGGAGCACGAACGTCGAGGAGGGTGCGGAACTGGAATTGGGAAAGGCGCTGGAGAACTGGTTCTGGGCAAGGACGCTCATGTCCGAGCCGGGAAGGGGGCTCGAATTCGAGCTGCTCAGCACGGAACCGAGGCTCATGACGGCGGGGAGGGACACGGCCAGGACGATGATCCATGCGGCGATCCCGTACCAGGGGTGACGGGCGATCCCGCGACCCAGGGTCTCGAAGGGAGACCTCTTCCCCTTCGGGCGGACGCTCGACGTTGCGCTGCTCATGCGTGACCTCCCCAACGCCCGGGAGAGCATAGAGCTTATAGACCACAGGTGGCCTACCCAGCGACATCTCCTACCGGGGAACCCATGCTACAGTTGACCTTCGGGATCCCGCTCAGTGCCTTCGACTTTGATCTCTTCCCCGCGATGCTCCGGGAGCGAGCGACCTCCCTCCGCTTCTTGCGCTTTGGGACCGAGGGGTTCCTGATCGTCTGCCGGGTTCCGATCGAGGAACAGAAGGCACTGCTCCGGAGTCTCCGGGAGCACTACCGCAAGGCTTCCCTGCAGGGGGCCCCCCTTCACGACCTGAAGGTGGTTGCGGAAGGCCGGTCGATGATCCGGATCAAGGGCGACTGGTTCGGCCCGGACCAGCCCCGCAGCGGGAAGCTTTGGAGGACCTTCACACGACTGCGAGAGCTGGAGCGGAGCCACCGCCTCTCCATCCGTTCGCCCGTCTTCGTCCGGGATTCCATCCGCGTCACCGTGATCGCGGAGGCGGAGGATCTCGATCGACTGCGTCACACCCTGAGCGACATGAACATCTCCTACGAGGTCCACGGCTTGCGCCCCCTCGAGGTGGGAAGCGAGTCTCCCTTGGGGACCCTCACGGCGCCCCAGCGTCGGGCTCTCCTCCTTGCGTATGCCCTGGGTTACTACCAGATTCCCCGCAAAGCGGGGGTCGGACAGGTGGCGCGCAAGCTCCGGGTGAATCGGGGCACGGCGGGACGACACCTTCGCCGAGCCGAGCGGCACCTTGTCGAGTGGGCGGTCACGAGCCCTGACCCTTCCAGCTTCCACTGACCCGGCCCGTGAGCCATCCCTGGCGGACGGGGCGCAGTGTCTTGAGCACCTGATGCAAGGGGTATCCCCGTGGCGCCTCAATGGCCGAAGGGGTTGGAGACCGGGTGAAGCATGGGTGGCCCTCCGGATGAAGAGGCCGAAGTTGAGCGCCTTGGCATGCAAGCCCTACTCCTGTCCGCGCGACGGAAACGACCTCTGTCTCGGGATGATCTGTTTCTCAGGTTGCACGTACCGTGGAATATTCAAGACTCCGTATTGCGCACGATCCACCACGTCCCTCCGTTCGCTCTCGACCGGCTCTCCGCCGAGGAATGGGCGCGGCTAGAAGCGAACTCCGCCACCATCGTCACCTCGGCACTTCGGACGAATGGGTCCGA
>JAKAOF010000007.1:0-58799 GCA_021823345.1 Thermoplasmata archaeon | reverse complement strand
GAGGATAGGTTCTGAGCGACGCGGGGACGAGCCGATCCGCGGGGTTCGGGCCGTATCAAGCGGGCGCATCCAGCGCTTCTCCCTCGATGCGGCCCCCGGGGAAACCCGGGACTCGCCGTTCAGAGCGCGCTGATCAGGTTCGACTCCACGGGGGAACCGACTCCCGTGCAGGCGTCGTATCCGGCGCTTGCGTAGTAGTAACCGTTGCCGCCTTGGGTGACATCGTGCAGGCTCGCCGTCCCCAGGAGGTTGTAAAGGTCCGCGTGGATGTTACCTCCGTTGATGGCGGCCCCGGCAGAGAGGGCATCTGCGAAGATCGCGGCCCACTGGGGCGCCGCGGCACTGGTGCCTCCCACCTGCACCCAGCCGGAGTATCCCGAGGTGTCGTAGACCCAGACCCCGGTCGAGGGGTTCGCATCGTAGGAAACGTCGGGAACGGCCCGCCCGGTGGGGGTGGAAGAGCCGGAGGAAGTGGTGACCAGGATGTTGTGGGAACTCTGGTAGGAGGGTTCTGCGAGGCATGCGCTCACTCCGCCACCCGTCGCGCTCTTGGAGCCATCGTTCCAGACGGTCTCGGCGTTGTAGGCTCCGGTGTTGGTTGTGGTAAGCGAGGTCCCGCCGGCGCCCACGACGTTGACGTCCGCCGCAGGGTAATCGACCGTGGGGGACGAAGTGCCGTCATTGGCCCCGCTGTCTCCGGAGGCACCCACCGGGATCGCCCCCGCGGCAACGGCGTTCGCAAAGTACGTTGCTTCGGTGGCTTCCGTGGAGCAGGTCAAGGAACTCTCCGCGGCACCCCAGCTCATCGAGAAGACCTTGGCCCCGTGCGCGACCGCGTAGGGGACGGCATCGTTCACGAGGTAGGTGAACGAGCTCGAGGGGGTTTCGATGAGCAGGAGGTTGGCGGCGGGCGCCATGGCGTGGGCCCACTCGACATCGAGCGAGGTCTCAAGGCCCCAACCGGAGTTCGAGCGGACCTTGCCGAACGGCGCGACGACGTTGAGGCTGGGCGCCGGCAGACTGAAGGTCTGGTCGAAGCAGGCGAGGTCGGAAGTGATCGTGGGGCTCCCGTAGGCGTCGATGATCGCGATGGTCTCTCCCGCCCCAGTGTAGGTCGAGGAGTAGCCGTACGCCTGCCGGATCTCGGCCGGTGTGAAGGACACGCCGTTCGCGGCCGGAAGGGTCGTGGTGCAGGTCGATCCGCCGCCGCCGCCACCGCCGCCGCCGGGCTTGTGGTGACTCGAAGAGGACGAGATCACGTGCACGAAGGGCACGGCGTCCGGGAGGAACGTCACCCCCGGAGCGGCCACCGGCGCGGTCGAGTTCAGGAGGATCGGGACTAGGGAAAGGAATCCCATCGTCAACAGTCCCGTCACCGCGATCGTTCCAATTGTCTTCCAGCGCCGAGGTTGCCCTACGTTCGCCATATGAGGCATTTTGATTCCAGTCCCCCTTATAAGTCCTTCTGAAGGGACGCCGGGGTGACCGTCCCTCCCCAGAGCCCGCGGCGGCTATAGGGAAGGACGGGTCGAGCCTGTCGAAGCCGGGGAAAACGAGAACTCGCCATGCGTCCAGCGGAAGGAACCACCCATCGATTTGCCCGAGTGCTCAAGGTCCCGAATTTCCGGGCGGTCTACCTTGCCGGACTGACCTCCCAGAGCGGGAGGACCATCGCGAGCGTGGCGATCATCTGGATCGTGTTCGCCACCACGAAGTCCGCGATGGATGTCGCCTATGTCGGCATCGTGGAGCTGGCCGCGACCATCGCCTTCACGCTTCCCTCGGGGGTCTGGATCGACCGGTACGACCGGGTGCGCCTCATGGTGGCGGCGGACCTCATCCGGGCGGTCACGCTGGGAGGGCTCACGGTGGCGTTCCTTTGGGAGGGCTTTCAACTGTCGTTCGTGTTGGTCGCGATGTTCGTCGTCTCGGCCGCCTCGGTCCTCTTCCAGCCGGCCGAGCAGACCCTCTTCCCGGCGATCCTCCCGCCCGAGGACCTTGCGGACGCCAACGGGCTCAACCTGGCTTCCCGCTCGCTGGTGAGCCTCGTCTCGAACTCGATCGGGGGGATCCTCGTGATCACGGTCGGGGCCGTCCTCGGGATACTCTACAACTCCCTGACCTTCGTGGTCTCCTCCCTCTTCCTCCTCAGCGTCTACCGGGCCCTCCGCCTCGCGCACCAGGCCTCCCGGAAACCCCGGGCCGCTCCGCCCCGGATGTTGCGGGAACTTTCCGAAGGGTTCGGGTGGCTCATCCACCAGGCTCCGGGCCTCTGGCAACTTTCGGTATCCGCCCTGTTCATGAACTTCTTCAGCACCGTGTTCACCACCTTCGTGGTCGTCTACGTGGTGGAGAACCTCCACGGGACCTCCCTCACCTACGGACTGTTCCTGGCGACGATGACCGCGGGGAGCGCCATCGGGGTCCTCCTGGTCGGGAGAACGGCGGCGGTCCGACACGTCGGGAAGGTCTGGGTGCTGGGGTACGGTATCGGGTCGGGGCTCGGGCTCTTCGGCCTTTCCCTGGTGAGCGCCCCGACGCTCGCCTTCCCCCTGGTGTTCAGCTACGTGGTGTTCTCGAGCTTTGCCGGGAACACCTGGCTCACGGCCGCCCAGACGATGGTGCCCACCGGTGTGCAAGGCCGCTACTTCGCGCTCGATGGCCTCCTGAGCTGGGGGGTGTTGCCCGTGTCCCAGATCGTCGGGGGCGTGCTGATCGGGAAGTATGGGATCTCCCCCACGATCGAGTTCGCGGGAGCCGGGCTCCTCCTTTCCGGGGTGTTTTCCCTCGCGGGTCGCAAGCTGTGGCGACTCGACCCTACACCGCTTCCTGCGTTACCGGAAGCTCCGTCCTGATCGCGGGGAGGTATCTCAGACCCACCCGCGCTTCTTCTTGGGTGCCGGCGGGGAGGGGGGGGCGGCGGGTCCCGCCGGGAACCCGGGCGCTGCGGCCATCGCGGGCGGGGGCGAGGCGGCGGGTGCGGGGGCCGCTGGGCTCGCCTGCTGGCGCCGGCGCATCATGAGGACGAGGAGCCCCACGATCACCACCAGGAACACGACGACCAGGACCACGACGTCCGTGAGCGGAATGCCAGAGTTCGACGAGCTCCCTCCCGGGGGAGGGGTGGTCGTGGAGGCGACCACCTGCACGTGGGCGGTCGCGGCCTTGACCGTCCCATTGAGGGACACGTTGAGATAGAGCGTGAAATTGCCGCTCACCGTGCCGGCGGTGAACGCGACCGAGCTGCCCCGTGTCGAGTTGAGCGTCCCGAAGTGGCCGCTCATTCCCCAGGAGTAGTTCACGACCGGGCAGGAACTGGAGCACTGGGGGGTTCCGGAGAACGCCTGCGTGGCGCTGGTCTTGACCTGGATCGTGGCGGGCGAGATGGCGGCCCCCGTGAGCGTGGGCAGCGGTGGCGTTGACGAGGAGACGGTGATCGTCTGGGTCTGCGTGAGGGTCAACACGCCGTCGGTCCCGGTCGCGGTCAACGTGTAGACCCCGGCCGTTGCGTACGTGTGGGACACGGTGCCGTTCGCCCCGAGTCCGTTGTTCACGGCCGTGTCCCCAAAGGAGAGGTCGACCCCCAGACCGACCCCGGCGCCCCCGGTGAGGTTCCACTTCACGCTCACGGTGAGCGGAGCGAGCCCGGAGGTGGGGGTGGCTTGGAGCTGGAGCGAGAGCGGAGGATTGACGGTGACGATCCCCTGCACGAGCAACGACGCTCCACCGGAGTCGGAAACCGAGGCGTTCACCTGGTAGATCCCCGAGGTGTTGAACACGAAGTTGGCGCTGGGCCCCGAAAGGCTGGGCTTGCCCGAGATGACCCACTGGACCGTCCCGTAGGAGGGGACCCCACCGCTCACCTGGAGGGAGAAGTGGATGGTGCTCGGCGCGTCCGCTTCCGATGCGTTCGCGTAGAGCGTGCCTTGGAGGAGCGGGGGAAGTGCGGCAAGGGTGGCTTCCCCGGAGAGGTTCTCGGAGGTGATCGCCATCTCATTGCCGGCGATGTAGGACAGGGGTGGAAGGGTCCAGTTCTTCCCGAGAAGGGACGTGAGGTCGTCCAACCGCCCGGTGTTCCCTCCTCCGACGAGCGCGACCGGCACATTGGGTGCGCTCACGGATTCGTTCCCGTAACCGCCCAGGACGAATCCCTGCGGGGCGACGGCGAGGGAGTTGAGCGAGAGGAGCGGGACCGGCGAGGTGAAGAAGACGAACGCCGCAGAGGTTTGCGAGGGAGCCCACGAAAGGATCTGGGACCCATCGAGGAGCCAGAAGGCCGTCCCGTTCCACCCGGCCTGCTCCGATCCTGCGAGGGTCGGAGGCGTGGCGCCCATGTCGCTCGTGACGTTCTGGAAGGGCTTCGCCGAGGAGGCGCTAAAGTACCAGATGTCCCCGGTCCCATTCCCGGAGATCCCGCCGAGGAGCGCGGACGTGGAGTTCCCGGGAACGATGTCCCCGAGCCCGAAGCCCATGCTCCCGAGGTTCCCGGAGAGATTGGTCCAGGTCCCTCCGGAGGCGGAATACTGGAAGAGTCCCGCCGCGCCGGTGAAGAGGGTGCCCCCGGCCCAGAGGGTCCCGTTCACGACGGCGAGGGTGTCAGTGTACCCGCTGCCGGGCACGGTGGGAAGCACGGAGAAGGGTCCCGAGGTCGCGGTGTTGTACGAAAGGATGGTCGATCCGTCCGAGAGGTAGAGCGTCGAGCCCAGCATGGTCGACGCCGAGAGGGTGCTCATGTGGACCGGGAAGGCGCTGCCGAGCGGCACGATGGCGGAACTCGTGAGGTTGATGAGGAGGCCGGAGCCGGCGCTTCCGTTGCTGCCGCCCAGCCAGAGCTCCCCGTTCCCATACGCCATGGTGGAAGGGTCCACGAGGCCCGAGGGGAGGGTCAGAGGGGTCACACCACCGGACCCGGCCCAAGAGTCGAGGAAGGCCCACCCTCCCGTCGATTGGCCCCCGGCGAGCAAGGTGCGTGATGCGGTCCACTCGAGGCTCGTGGGGGTCTCGGAAGAGTTCCACGGGGCGCTCGCCGCGAGCTTCGACACCGTGCCGGTCGCCCCATCAAGGTTGGCGACCTCGGAGGCCGAGGCCAGGGTGAAGTTGACGCCGTTCACGGGATTTCGCGTGGCAGCCGTCGGCGTACCCAGCGCGGCGACGACCGGCGCCGTGTCGTTCGCGAAGGTCGACGTGGTCAGGTTGAGGACCCCCCAGGCGTCCGGCGTGCCCGTGGGCAGTCCGTGGGGGAAGGACCCCAGGAGGATCTCGGGGCCGTTCGTGGCCAGGGGATCGGCCGGCGAAGTGAAGGTGGACGTGGGAGGGAGCGAAGCGGTGAGGTTGGTGAACTTCCAGACTCCGGTCGAGTAGGAGAGGAGCCCGAGGGTGTTGCTGCTCTGGTTCGAGGTCAACAGGAACCCGGAACTGGTCCCCACGGCGAACTGCGCGGCCCCGAAGGAGGCGGGAATGTCCCCGGTGACGTTGACGTACCCTGCGGAAGCATTGTAGACGCTGAAGAGGTTTTCAGGGGTGGCCCCGGAGAAGTTCTGCCCCACGAAGAGGAGGAAGGCCCCATCGGAGGTCGCCCCATCAAGCGCAGTGAAGGACGGGGGAATGGTCATGGAGGTGACGGCCTTCGTGGCGGTGTTCACCGTCCATATCTCGGGAAAGACGCTGAACTGTCCGAACTGAGCATTCCACAGGTACATCGTCGTGGGGGCACCGGTGAGCTGCCCGCCATCGTAGGTGTTGCCCGTGAGCGATGCCGCGGAGACGTTGTTGAGCTGCGCGGTGAAACCGGAGGTCGTGTCGGTGAAGGTCGCAGGGGTGGTCGCGGTCGTGAGGATACCCAGCTTCGGGATCATGGTAGCGCTGTCGGCGCCGAGGACCTCGAAGCTTCCCCCGCCCAGGGGCAGGATGCGCGAGACCCGGGACCACGATCCCCCGGGAACCGAGGGAAGCAGCGAGGAGAGGTCCTTCACGGAGGGGGTCCCGCTGTAGTTCGTCGCCAGCGCGACGAGGGGTCCCGCCGACGGGGACCCGGAAGCGCTGTGGCGAGAGGGGACCGATAGCGCGACGGACGGCGGCGCCGATGGGCCCGGTCCGGTGGCCACCGGCAGGAGGACGATCACCAACACCATCGCGGCGATGAGGATGGACCCGTGGAGGAGGAGGCCCCCCCGGAGAGGGATCCCGCTCATGCCAGGTTTCGCTCGGTGCGGCGTCCTCGGAAGAACAGGCCGGTGGCGATCCCGACGAACGAGAGGAGGACTATCGAGCTCAACCATGCGTTACCCGGGAGAATTGCTACCGAGACACCGCTAGGGGCGGGCACGGATAACGTCCGCGTCCCGGCGTCCTGGGAGGATGGCAGGGGGCTTCCTGCCAGGACGTGCGTGGCGCACGAGGCCGAGGGAGTCGCCTCGAGGTTGGAAAGGTAGGTCACGAAGCAGTAGCTCCCTCCCGTCCCGGGGGCGGTCACGAGGTACTCATAGGTCCCCCATCCCATCCACTGGTTCGCCAGGGGGGAGGTGAGGGGCACGGACACCGCCGCATCGGGGCCCTTCGCGACGGCCCGCGCATTCGCCGCGGTGACCGTCGGCGGGGACATCCCCGCGGCGATCTGGAATGCACCGGAACCCTCCACCTCGTAGGCGTCCAGGTATCCCCAGTTGTTCCAGTCCGTTTGCGTGATGGCCACCGAGAACAGGACGCAGCCGCCGGCCGACAAGGTCCCCGTAACGACCTTGCCGAGGGTCACCGCGGTCGCCTGCGAGCACTGGGAGGACCCTCCTCCGCTCGACACGATGTTGACGTTCACATGCTCGCCGAGGGGTGGGGAGGCCTGGCAGCTCGAGCTCCAGGCCGTCCCGGTGTCGAGGAGCGCGCTCTTGGCGGAGGTACCGGGCGTGGTGGTGGGCGTGCCGCACTTGGAAGAGTACTGATGGTTCGTTCCGCCCACGCTCACGATGAGGGTGGCGAAGTTGTTGTCGGACCAGCTGCCCACCGAATAGGCCGAGTTGCCCACGGACACTTGGACGGTGTACTGGGTACCCGGCTCAAGGAGGAGGGCGGCCGTGTTCGCGGTGTAGGTTCCCACGGCCCCCGAAGGGCCGCTCACGGAGAGCGACAGGTGGGCGGCCGACCAGATGTTGCAGCCCGAGCCGCACCCGGAGGTCTGTGAGGTGGCGGTGAACACGACGGGAACGGCGTTCGCCGCGGAGGGGACGGCGGCGATGCCCACCATCGCGGCGGCGAGGGACTTGCCGGCCATCGACCCGAAGAAGGGGGCATCCCCGAAGCTGAACACTCCCCCGTCCTGGGCCACGAGCCAGTAGCCCTTCCCGTCCGGGGTGGACACCATTCCGGAGACCGGTTTGGCGAGGGCCTTGCCGCCCATCGAGCCGTAGAACGCGGCGCTGCCGAAGCTGAAGATCCCGCCATCGGCCGCAACGAGCCAGTAGCCCTTCCCGTCGGGCGTGGCCATCCCGACCACCGGGGCGGCGAGGGACTTCCCGCCCATCGAGCCGTAGAACGCGGCGCTGCCCAAACTGAAGACGCCTCCGTCGGCGCCCACCAGCCAGTAGCCCTTCCCGTCCGGGAGCGCGGCCATCCCGACGATGTCGCTCACCGTAAGATGCTCTCCCGGCAGGGAGCCATAGAAGGTCGCGTCCCCGAAATTGAATATGCCCCCATCGGCCGCAACGAGCCAGTAGCCCTTCCCGTCCGGGGTCGCGGCCATTCCCACGACGGGCTTTGCGAGGGACTTACCCGCCATCGAGCCGTAGAATCCGGCATCGCCGTAGGCGAAGACGCCCCCATCGGAACCTACCAGCCAGTACCCCTTCCCGTCCGGGGTCGCGGCCATCCCGACGATGCATCCACCGAGCTTCTTGCTGGCGGCCGAACCATAGAATCCGGCATTGCCGAAGGTGAAGACCCCGCCATCCGCGCCGACCAGCCAGTACCCGGTGCCGACGCTCGACTGGGTCACGGAGGGCGTGGAATGCCCGTCAACGTTCGGGTTGGTGACGGCGGCGAGGTTGGGGCAGGTAGGGCCCGTCCCTCCCGAGGGGGTGCCGCCGATGACCAACGTCGACTTGAGCTGGGAGAGGTCCCCATGGAACCGGTCGACATCCGTCGCCGTCGAAACCCCGGGGACCGAGGTCGTCCCGTACTGCCACACATCCCAGACCGACCAGGGAGTGGTCGACGGGGACGAGGAATAGGGCCAGGCGATCCAGAGCGGGTAGGAGGTGACCGCCGAGGTGAGGCACGAGGAGGCATAGCTCGTGTACGTGTAGATGATCGGCTTCACCGTGTAGCCGTCATGGGTCTGGATGTAGGAGGCCACGTTGGAGGACCACGTGTCGACCCAGGAGGAGATCTGGGCGGCGTTGAGGTTCCCGTTCCCGGCCCCGGAACAGCCGGTCTCGATGTCCAGCGCGGGGACGAGGTACCCCGCCTTGAAGTATCCTCCCGCGAAGCTCTCGAAGTACGCGGCCTCGGTCGTCGCCGCCACATTGTCGGGGTCGGCGAAGTCGTACGCCCCCATGATGACCCCGGCCGCCTTGCCGTTGGTCATATCGTAGTTGAAAACGCCATCCTGGTAGTAGTTGCCCTGGGTCGCCTTGGCCCAGGCGAACTGGATGCCGGAGGATGCGACCGTCTGCCAGTTCGGCGTGTATTGATAGCTCGAGACGTCGATGCCGTTCACCGTACCCGTGGACCCCGAGGTGACGGTGAAGGTGCAACCAGAACCCGATGACCCCGTATCTTTGTTCGAGTCGGTCACGCTGAGCTGGGGGTTCACGGTGCCCACGTTGGAATAGGTGTGCTTGACGGGGGTCCCGTGCCCGACGGAGGACCCGTCCCCGAAGTTCCAGGAGTAGGAGTAACTACCGCTGCCGCCACTGACCGAGGCGGTGAACGTGACCGTGGTCCCGCTCACGAAGCTCGCGCCGCAGTGAATCTGGTTGCTTCCGATCTGCGCGCCATAGCTTACGGTCAGTGAGGTGCTGCCTCCGCCGCTCGTGACCGCATCCGGCGTGAGGCACGGGGCGCCATTGCCCCCGGTCGCCGCGGCCTGGACATTGGCGACCGATCCGAACAGATAGTTGACCTCACCCTGGATCGAGCTGGCATAGCTCGCCTCCCCCCCCCAGGGACGGCCGATGGCGTAGGTTCCACCCGCCCAAGTGGAGAAGCTGCAGGTGTTCTTGATCTCGGAGCCGCAGAAGCCGTTGTAGCACACCCCGACGTTCGAGGAATAGTAACTGGTGATCCCGTTCGGCCCCGTGGTGGCGTCCGTGAGCGAGGTGATGGCCTGAGAGACCGAATCGCTAGTGTCTCCCGGCGGACCCGGGTTCACGTTGAAGTCGTACATGTCGTAGTCCCCGCCCCCATTCCCGGGACCGCCCCCGTCCCACATGTTGTAGCAGCGCCATCCCACATTGGTGACGACCGCTTCGCTCGGGACGTTCGCATACGTGTAGGATAGGTGTTGGTACTGGGAGGACTCTCCCCCCGGAGTGAGGCTCCACCAGTTGAAGCAGTTCTGGGCGCTGTGGACGTTGCCCGGAGCAGAGTATCCCGGCCACTGCGCGTACGCGCATGCACCGCACTCCGCACCCGCCATCTGCGAGTACACATATTCCCAGGGGAATCCGTACTGCGTTCCCAATTTCTCTGCGCCACCGATGATGATCGACAGGAACTGGGACGAGGCGAGGAACGAGCCGCCTTGCTGAGAGGATACGCGACTTTCCAGGCAGCTGAACAAGGTCGAAGGAGAAGAGGGGTTGCAGGTGCCGCTAGAGGGAACCGCGGGGGAACCGGGCAGGGAAGTGGCCGATACGGCGGGCAGGGCCACGATGGCCCCCATGGTGACGACCATGGTGATCGCTAGTACGATAATCCCCGTTGAGGGGCGGTGCGATCGACGGACGGACCGCGTGGACGGGGCTTCATGGGTCGGCCCCTCGTCCATCACCGGAACATCCAGAGGAGATCCCGCGGGCTCCTCCGGTCCGTGCTCGTTCCCCGTTCCTACAAAACCAAGTCCAGCGCGATAAGATTCTCTCCCCCTGGACGCCATCGGTAGTGATATCCCATGGACCCTATATGAACTGACGCATCAAATGTAACAAATTTGTAACAGATTCGCCTTATGCGGAGACGAGACGGGCGCCCGCCTCGGTGAGCACGTACACTTTCAACCGGCGTGTCGCCGCCTGGACGTAGTGTTGGCGCGCGGTGACAAGCCCGCGGTCCACCAGCCGCTTGAGCACCATGCTGAAGCGGTCCCGGGGGATCCCGAGGCCTTGGGCGATCCCCTGCTGGGTGAGGGCGAACGGGGCGAGGTCCCGCGGTCCGATCATCCCCTCGATCGCGCCGTGGACGGAGAGGTACCGCAGCAGGCGGTAGGCCAAGGGAGAGCGGAGGGCGAGCGCCGGTGGGGTCGGAGAGGTCGTGACGGAGGGAACCCCCGGTATCTTCCCATCGAACCGGAAGGTCCGCAGCACGCCGCACTCCCGGAACTGGAGGTCGGCGCGCCGTTGCATCGCGGCTGCGCGTTCGGGCGTCCCGTATCGACGCTCCCATTCCGCGAGGGTGGCGTTCGCCTGGGCCGCACTGTACCGAAGGCCCCGGGAGGTGGCTTCGGAGCGCGCGCGCTCGGCGGCCGATCGGGCCCGGGGCCCATCCCCTCGAGCCATCAGGAACTGGGCCCGGAGGAGATGCAGGTGGGCCACCTGCTCCTCCTTGAGCTTCCCCTCCTCGATGTCCCGCAGCTCCTCGATCGCGCCTTTGGGATCGCCGAGGTGAAAGCGGATGTCGGCCCGGTGCATCCGCATCTCAAGGACCTCGGTCGAACGACCATGCTCGGCGTACGCCTTCTGGGCGCGCCGCAGTATCTCCATGGACTCGGCCGGGAACCCCTGCCGAAGCTTGACCCGGGACCACTGGAGGAGGCTCGGTCCGATCTCCCCCGGGATCGAAAAGGTCTCCGAGACCCGCAGGGCCTCCTTCGAAGCCGACTCCGCTCCGGCGAGGTCCCCGCGATCCGCCCGCACGAGGGAGAGGTCCGCGAGCGTGGTCGCGAGCCAGTTCATGCGCCCCAGATCGCGGCAGACCCCCGCGGTCTCTTCGAAGATCTGTTCGGCGCGCAGGAGTTCGCCCTGAATGGTGGCCACCTGCCCCCGCATCAGGAGGAAGTAGGGGATGAGGCCCCAGTAGCGCTCCGATCGGGCGAGGGACAACCCCTCTTCGATGCGGTCCCGGGCGTCCGCCCAGCGGTTCTGTTCCGCATCGACCCAGCCCAGCCGGTGAAGGGCCAGTCCACGGTAGAACTTCTCTTCCGGCGGAAGGATATCCAGGGCCCGCTGGGCCGCGGCCTCGGAGGCGGCGGTCTTCCCCTCGTTGTAGAGCACGACCGAGTCCATGAGCGCGAACGTTCCCTGCAGCGCCGGTTCGCTCGAGAGCGGGGACCGCTTCATCTCCGACTGGACCTGGTCGAGGGTACGGCGGGCCTCGGGAACCCGGTCCGCGATGATCCCCGCCAATCGGATGGACACTTGCCAACGAAGGGGAACGGGAAGGCCCAGGTCCAAGAGACGGCGGCACAGCGGCTCCGTCCAGCGGCCCGCCGCCCCGTCCTGGCGCATCCGGTCCAAGGTGCGGAGCCCCCAGGCGCCCGTCACCGCATTGGACTCGTGCCGTTCGACCATCCACTCGAGCATCTCATTGGCAAGCCCTGCGGCCCGCTCGTGCCCGTGGGACTCGAGGGCGGAGTCGATGGCCTTGACGCAAGCCGCGGATCCCGTCGGATAGATGTCCGCATCGCGGCACAGAGCGAAGATCTGACCGACGGCCGCGGGACGTTCGGACTCCCACCAATGCAGTAGACCTAGGATCCAGACGCCCTTGCGATCGGCCGGTATCGAAGAACGGATCCGCTCCTGGAGCAGAATGTGGGAGAATCGGTACCGCCCGGGGGTCCCATCGACCGGCTCCACCAGCTTCCGGGCCGAGGTGAGCCGGTGGAGCGTGGAGAGCACCTCCCGGCTGCGTTTCCTCAGGACCGCGGGCAATGCGGCCGGCTCGAACTCCGGTCCCATGAGGGACGCCCCCTCGAGCACTTCCCGCTCCTCGGGGGCGAGGAGCGCGACGGTCCCATCGAGGAGCGCCCCAACGTTCGAGGGCACATCCAGGGGACGTTCCGTCCCGCGGGGTTCGCGCACCTCGAGCACCGCGCGGCCCTCCTCCCGCCGCAATTGACCCATTTCCTGCAGCTGGCGGGCCGTCTCGAGCAAGAAGTAGGGATTTCCCCCCGTGCGGGCGAGCAGGGCGCGCAAGGCACCCCGTACCCGGTGGGTGTCCATGGGAGCCCGGATCACGCTCTCCAGCAGGTCCTGCGCCTCCTGCTCACGGAAACCGGTGAGCGGCAGGTCCCGCGCGACCCCCTCCCTTCGAAGGTCCCGGAGGAGGTCCTGGAGCGAGGGACTGCTCACTTCCGTCTCCCGGACGGCCACGGCGAACAGGACGCTTCGCCGGCGGGCATTCCGTCCCAGGAGCCGGAGCGCCTGGATGGACTCCGGATCGGCCCAGTGGAAGTCATCGAGGAGCAACACCAGGGGATGCGCGGCGGACTGCGTCTCCATCGCGTCCAGGAACTGAAGGAGCCCCGGGATCCCTCCCGGAGGCGACCGAGTTGGGCGAGCTACACGGGTCGATCGACCCGAACGGCGACGACGGTCGGGCGTCGATTTCTCCCGGAGCGTCGTGGCCTGCGGGAAGAGCTGGAGAAAGGGGAAGAAGGGGCCCGCCGACAATGGCAGGCAGTATCCCCATCGCACGGAGAAGCTCTGGCGCTCGGCCTCCGTTTCCAGCCACCGGAGGAGCGAGGTCTTGCCGATCCCTGCCGGACCGGAGACCACGACCACGCCCCCTTGGCCATCCCGGGCGTGGAGGAGGTGCTCGCGGAGCGCGGCGATCTCCTTGCGACGGCCTACGAACGGGACCTCGCCAGGAACGGGAGCCGCAGTGGGGGTGTGCACGATGGCGCACGAAAGGTACCGGGGGATAGTTATCCGTTGCGGCGCACCACTGGCCGGGCCGAGCGGGAGCCAATGGCTATAGGCGCCCGCACCCTGGAACACCTGAGATGGCGCGAACGACGGGGGCCGCGGTGGCCACGATCCTCGGGTTCGTTCTCCTCCTAGCGGCGTACGCGCTCTACTACCCGGGTTTCGACACCGCGCACCTCACTTCGGAGCCATCGCTCCTCTTCCTCATCCTGGGCGGGACCGGCCTGCTGCTCCTCCTCGGGGGCATCGCAAAGCTCACCGAAGGACTCGGACCCCCCTGATTCCGAGCAGGAAGCCTCAAACCCCCGAAAGGTTGGAGCGGGCATGGGATTCCTGCTCGACGGGCTCTTCTACGGGTCCCTCGCGCTGGGGATCTTGCTCGGGCGGTTTCGGCCCCCACCGGTCCGCGCGGGCCTCGTCATCCAGGGGACGATCCTGCTCCTGGTCGGGTCCCTGGGCTTCCTTCTGGGGATGCAGGGGCTGCTCAACGCTCCGCTCCTCGTCGCGGAATCCGCACTGCTCGCCCTCGCACTGATCGTGGTCACCGCCTCCGTGACCGAGCTCCTCGGGAAAGGGCGACGCCGAAACCCCCAGGACCAGCCCTTCCGGTGGAACACCCTCACCCTTCCCGCGCTCATCCTCGCCGCCCTGGCGGTGGGCTATGGCGCGGGCGTCCTCTTCCCCGGGACCCCGTCGGCCTACCCCATGTACTTCGAGGACGCGGACCTCCTCGCCCTGCTCTTCCTCGTGGGGTGGGATATCCGGCTCTCCTGGGACGCCCTGCGGAGGGCGGCGGTGCCGATCGCCTCCGCGATCATCGGTGTCGCCGTGCTCGTCCCCCTCGTCTCGATCGTGGTGCATGTCCCGTGGAACGAGGGGGCCGCGCTCATCGGCGCGTTCGGATGGTACAGCCTCGCGGGACCGCTCATCGGTGCGAGCCTCACCCCGACGCTCGGGCTCATCGCCTTCCTCATCAACTTCCTGCGGGAGAACTTCACCATGGTCGGGGCCCAGGCGATCGGCCAGTTCTCCGGGGCCGAAGGGATCGCCGCCTGCGGGGGGGCCACGTCCATGGACACGACGCTGTTCTTTGCCACCCGGTTCGGGGGAAAGGAGGCCGGCGGGATCGCGTTGACCACGGGAGCCGTGCTCACGCTCCTCGCCCCCTTCCTGCTCACCCTGCTGCTCCTTTGAACGGGCCTCCCCGAGAAAAACGATTTCCAGTGGAAACGAGGGTTTAAGTCCCTTTGTCCGCCTGGGATGTCCAATGATACCGGAGGAAGAGCCGATCTACCGTACCCTCAGAGAGTCCTTCGGCCTCGAGGAATTCCGACCCTTCCAGAAGGAGATCATCCAAGCGGTCTTGCGCGGCTCCTCCGTGCTCGCCGTGCTTCCGACCTCTGCCGGCAAGTCGCTCTGCTACGAGCTCCCGTCCCTGCTCCTCCCGGGAAAGACGCTGGTGGTCTCCCCGCTGATCTCGCTCATGCGGGACCAGGTGGAGCGTCTCCGCCATCGTGGGATCCCCGCGATCGCCCTCACGAGCCACGACACCCTCGAAGAGACCCACCGGAAGCTCGAGGCGCTCCGGGAGGGCCCGGAGCGGATCGTGTACGCGGCCCCGGAACGTCTCTGGCAACGTGAGTTCCTGCAGGCGGTCCAGGCGACGCCGTGGAGCCTCCTCGCGGTGGACGAGGCGCACTGCATCTCTCAATGGGGGCACGATTTCCGTCCGTTCTACCGTCTCTTGCCCTACTTCCGGGAACGGATCGGGTCCCCGACGCTCATGGCCCTCACGGCCACGGCGACCCCGCAGGTCCAGCACGACATCTCGCGCGAGTTCGGCGGGAACATGGAGCGCTTCGTGGCCCCGATGGACCGACCGAACATCCGTTATGCCGTGAAGGAGCTCGCCGGGGAGGAGGAGCGGAAGGCCTTCGTGACCGACCTTCTCCAGCGGACCCAAGGCCGGGTCATCTGCTACGTGGCGCGTCGGCGGGATGCCGAGCGTTGGGCGGACCACCTCCGAGTGCACCTGGGGGACGAGGTGCTTCCCTACCATGCCGGCCTTCCACCGGAGCTTAGAAACCGCTACCAAGAGGAGTTCATGCGGGGCCACGCCCGCATCGTCGTCGCCACGAACGCCTTCGGGATGGGGATCGACAAGGAGGACGTGCGGGCGGTGGTCCACATCGGCCTCCCCGGATCCCTCGAAGCCTACGCCCAGGAGTCCGGCCGCGCCGGCCGGGATGGACTCCCATCGCTTGCGGTACTCGCCACGGTGCCCCCGGTGGACATCGTCCAGCGCCAGTTCTTGCTCGACCAGAGCGAACCGGACGAGGCGTGGATCCGGGCCCGACTGGAGGAAGGAAAAGCCCTGCAGCCCGGAGAACATTGGCACGTCGCCTGCGGGCCGGAGGAGTCCGAAAAGGCGCGCCTCTTCCTCTCCTACCTCGCGGAACGGCGCATCCTCCATCCCAAGCACTGGGGAGACCCTTGGTTCCCGGTGACCCTCGTGCGCCACCTGACCGAGTCCGACGCCACCCATGTCCTCGAGAACCTCCACCACTGGCGCGAGGTGCGCCGCCAACACTTCTCCATCATGCAGGACTACGCGCGGGCCCCGGAGTGCCGGAGGATGTTCCTTTTGCACTACTTTGGCCACGCCCGACCGCACGCCCACGAGCTCTGCTGCGACCGGTGCGATGACACCCGCGGGGGCAACACGTTGCACCCGATGGTCACGATCCCCGGGGCGGTACCGGAGAACTTCTGCCGGAAGCACGGGATGCTCCTCCAGCACCTTCCGGGAGGCATCCGGATGTGCCGTCTGTGCCGCCGCGAGCAGGAACACCTCGCGATGGAGACGCCCCCGACCCCATCCCCCGAAGTGACCGCTCCCCCCGTGGAAGTCCCCTCCGACCCCGTCGCGCCCGCTCCGCCCACCGCGGAGCCTGCGAGCCTCCCCGGCGTTGCCGGGCAAGGACCCTCCCCTCCGTCCTCCGCGTAGACTATCGCGAAGGTTCGTCCCCGGAAAGCTCGAGCACGGACGGGGAGCGGTCCAGGGAGCGGGTGAAGGCGACCTCTGCGACCGCCTCGGCGTGCTGACGGGCCACCCCGATCCACCAAGAGCACAGGGAGAGCGAATGGCGGATGTTGGCCGGTCCGGAGAGCCGCCGGAGCTTCGTCTCGGTCCGGAAGTAGTGCTCAAGCGCCTCCTTGCGCCCGTCGAGCACGGACTCGGCTTCCGAGGCGTTGCCGGTCCGAAGCGCGCTCAACGAACGCTGGAGCCGGTCCCGCAGGATCTGCACACGATCGTGGAACTCCGCAAGGATGGGGCGGACATTGGACGGAGGATGCCGGAGCTTCTGGAGCTCCGAGGCGACCATCTCCACGGCCTCCGCGATGTCGTCGAGGAGGTTCGTCACCACGCGCGTCCCCAGGAGGTGACTGGCCCGGTTCACGCCCAATTGTCGGGCGAGACGCGGATTTCCCGCCGCGAGATTCAACTGGCGCAGCGTGAGGGCGTGCAGGCGACGCACCTCGCCGCGGAGGTCGGGGAGACGCTGGAGGGAGGCAGGGGACAATTCCTCCAACGACCGCTCCAGGCGTTCCAGCCAGAGGTCAAGGGTGTAGCCGATCCGGGAGACCACCTCGGCGACCGGATGGGTGGTGGGGTCGAGGAAGCTGGTGGCCACGAGGGTGGTGCGGGACACTTCGGTCAACGCGAACCCCAGGAGCTCCCGGGCCGTCTGCTCGACGGCCGAGCGGACCTCTTCGGGCATCCCTTTCGGGTCCTCCATCCGGACCCGGTCATACCCCAGCACGTACGAGGAAAGCAACACGCGCCGGGCCTGCTCGGGGGACCCCGGGTGGGCCAGGTGAACGGAGAACTCGCGCATCTCGGGCCGTGCCGGACGATTCCGGGGGAGATGCAGGCGGAGCTCCCCGTTCTCCTCCCGGACCCAGGCGACGAACTGACCGGCCGAAAGCCCTTCCCGCTCGATCCAATCCTTCGGAAGGCTGACCACGAGGGTGCTCGGGCCCGAACGCTGGAGCACGCGGGGAACGGGCTCGGGAGTGGACGGTACTCCCTCGGTCCCCGTCCGGGCGTCCGCCGATGCAGGCTGAAACTTGCGGGCCATCCGGACCTTCCGCATGCTCGATTTACCTTTTAGGCGTTCCGGAAGCGGCGGTCGGAAGCTCGCCCTGGACCACTCGTTGCTCCAGCTTGCCCAGGGCGAGCCATATCCCGTAGAGGAGCGCCTCCGGGCGAGGGGGGCAGCCGGGAATGAACACCGTGACGGGAAGCGTCGGCGCCACGCCATTGCGCACCTCGGCGGAGTCCCGGAAGGGCCCCCCCGAGATCCCGCAGGCCCCGACCGCGAGCACGATCTTGGGAGACGGGGTCGCGCGGAAGGTCTTCTCCAACGCGAGCCGCATGTTCACGTTCACGGGGCCCGTGACGAGGAGCGCGTCCGCGTGGCGAGGTGATGCGACGAAGTGGATCCCGAGCCGTTCGGAGTCGAATCGGGGCCAGGTGAGCGCGCTCACCTCGACCTCGCAGCCGTTGCAGCTTCCGGCGTCCACCTCCCGGATCGCGAGCGATCCCCCGAAAAGACGCTGGATGCGCGCCTGCGTCTCCGCTTCCTTGCGCTGGTCGACCGGGTAGGTCGGGGGCGCGCGTCCGGCCCCGTGGCGGACCACAAGGTCCTCCCGGCGTCGCACCGACAGCTCGAAGTCCGCCGAGGCGATCAGCGCCCCCGTGGGGCAGACGTCGACACAGGCCCGGCAGAAGACGCACCGGCCATAGTCCAGTTGGAACGTGGCTCCCTTCCCGCGCCCCGTCACCTCGATCGCTTGGGTCGGGCACGCCAATGCACATTCCCCCGTTCCCTCGCACCGGGGGGACTGGTGAAGGGGGGTCCGGGCACCCCGTCCCACCGGATCCGCCGGTCCCTCCGGATAGGTCCCCGTGACGAGCGTACCGAAGGGACCGCCGGCGGGTGCGTCCGGACGGGAGCCGGGGTCGTGCGTGCTCATCGGTCGAACCCCGAGTAAGAAAGGTTCAGGCTCTTGTTGCACAGCGGGAAATCGGGGACGATGTTGCCCTTCACCGCGTACTCGATGGCGGGCCAGTTGAGGTACGATGGATCGCGGACATGCACGCGCCGGAGGGTCCCCTCCTCGCCGACCGAGACCCAGATAAGGAACTCTCCGCGGGGCGCTTCGACCACCCCGAGCCCGTCTCCCGCCGAACGCGCTGGGAGGGGAGGCGGAGCCTTCGCCGAATCCAACGCACCCGCCCGCTGGAACTCGCTCGCCAGCCGGCAGGCCTCGGCGATCTCGGCGACCTTCACCTTGAGCCGGGCCTCCACATCGCCGGCGCGCTCGCCGGCGACCCGCACTGCCACTTCTCGGTAAGCGCCGTAGGGCCGATCCCGACGGACATCCCGGTCGAGTCCCGAAGCACGCGCGGCCGGGCCCACGAGCGCGAGGGCGCGCGCCACGTCCGTCCGCACTTCCCCGGTGCCGCGCAGACGGTCGACCACGCTCGGACGGCTCAAGAGGTGCTCCAAGAGTTCCTCGTTCCCCCGGGCGACGAGCGCCAGCGTCTCGGCGAGCGGCGTTCCCATGTCGCTCGCCAGAGGGCGAGCGAGACCGCCGGGGGCGAGGGTGCCCCGACCGAGCCGGGAACCTCCCACCATCTCCAGGCCCTCGTAGGAGCGCTCCCGCAAGAAGTTGGCCTGCGCCGCACCGGCGGCGTACCCCACGTCGAGCGCGATCCCCGCCACGTCGCCCAGGAGGAACGCCATGCGCTCGAGCTCCAGGAGGAGCCCGCGGGAGAGCTGTGCGGAACGGGATACCTCGATGCCGAGCGCTTGCTCGACCGCTTCGAGGAAGGCCACCGCCCCCGCCACCGAACTGTCCCCGGAGACGGATTCTGCGAGCAGCACTCCGAGCGAGGGGGATCGGCCCTCGAAGCGTTTCTCGGTGGCCTTGTGCGTGTAGCCCAACCGGACCTCGAGGTTGAGGATCTGCTCTCCGACGACCTGAAAACGAAAGTGCCCCGGCTCGATGATCCCGGCGTGGACCGGGCCCACCGGGATCTCGTAGATGCCCTCCCCCTCCGTGATCGGGAAGGCAAACGGCGCCCGCGCGTCCCGCGGAGGGCTCGTACCGGGGCGCATCGGGGGACCGGAATGCTGGTAATGCAGGAGCAGGGGCCGACGGTCGGCCGCTCCGAGGAACTCCACGCCGTACATCTCCCGCATCTCCCGCTCGAAGTAGAGCGCGGCGGGGATCTCCGGTAGCAACGAGGGAACCCCAGCGTTGCCCGCGGGAAGGACGGTGATCAGGTGGATCCCGCGGCAGGAAGCGTCCCCCATCCATAGCGTGTGAAGGCGCGAGGCACCGTCCGTCCAGTGCTCCGCCCAAAACGAGGCGAGGCGATGGTGCAGGGCCCGGTCCAGGGTGAGGGTGACCTCCTTCCATCGTTCGGATGGTAGTTCGAGCCGCCAGGGACGGCCAGCGTCGTCCCCGATGGGGATCGACGGAGCGAAAGAGCCGACCCAGTCGAACTCCTCCTTACGTCCCGGCGACGGGGCGGACGGAGGGACCGGGGCGGACGGAGCGATCGTCGCGGGCACATCGCCTTCCATCGGGATCCCGCTCATCCGATCACCACTTGCACGGCGTCGTGGAGGAGGGCGGCGAAGGGGGTGGGCAGGAACACTCCCAAACCGATCACGATGGGCAACAAGATGCCGAGGCCGAGGGCGGTCCCGATCACCGGGCCCCGCTCCCGGGAGAAGCCCCGGGTCGGCGTCGGTCCGAGGAGTGCGCGGCTGAGGTGCAACAGGAGCCCGCCGAACACGATGGCCAGGGCGACCAGAAGTATCACGGCGGCGATCCAGGCGCCGCCTGCGAACCCCGCGGTGAGGATGAGGAACTCGCTCGCAAACACGGAGAAGGGCGGGACGCCCGCGAGGGCCAGACCTCCGATGAACAGCACCGCTCCGGTACCGGGAAGCGCCGTCAGGGCCCCGGAGATCTCCTCCAGGTCCTTCGTCCCGGCGGCTGAGGCCAGGTCTCCCCCGGCGAGGAACAACGTGGCCTTGGTCGCCGCGTGGTTGACCATGTGGAAGAGGGCCCCGAACAGGCCCAGCACTCCGCCGAAGCCGATGCCGAGGGAGATGATCCCCATGTGCTCGACGGAGTGGTACGCGAGGAGCCGCTTGAGGTCCCGTTGGATGAGGATGAAGAACGCGGCGAGGACGACGGAGACCACCCCGAAGGAGAGGAAGAGCCACGTCGAGAAGGTGAAGTTCGGCATCCGCAACGTGATCGCATCGACCCGCAGGAGCGCATAGATCGCGCACTTGAGGAGCCCCGCCGAGAGGAGTGCGGAGACGGGCGTCGGGGCCTCGGAGTGGGCGTCCGGGAGCCAGGTGTGCAACGGGGCGAACCCTGCCTTGGTCCCGTACCCCAGGAAGAGGAAGACCAGGGCAAGTCGCATGATGCCCGGATCGAGGTGGGGTGCCTCCCGGATGAGCGCGGTCCAATCGAGCGAGGCTCCGCTCGACCCGACCGCCGAGACGTCGGCGAGGTAGAGGAGCAAGGTCCCGAACAGGGCGAAGATGAGTCCCACCGTGCAGAGGATGAGGTACTTCCAGGAGGCCTCGATGGACCGCGGGGTGTGGTAGAATCCGACCAAGAGCGCGGAGACGAGCGTGGTCCCTTCGAGGGCGATCCAGAGGAGCCCCAAATTGTTCGCCTCTCCTACGAGGAACATCGTGAAGAGGAACAGCAGGACGAAGGCGTAGTACTGGCGTAGTCGCGGCAGGGGGAGCGCATGCGGGCTCGTTGCGCGACCCAGATAGTCCACGGAGTACAGGATCGAGGCGAGCCCCACGAGGCTCAGGAGCAAAAGGAGGAGGCCCGAGAGGGCGTCCACGTAGAGGAATCCCCCGGGGCCCACGGTCAACGCTCCGGAGGTCAGGATCTGGTCCACGATCGCGAACACGAGGACCAACGAGACCGCGGCCCCCGCGACCGCCGTGGCATTCGCTCCCCGACGGCTGGGGGCGATAAGGGCGATCCCGGCCGCCGCCGCCGGGACGAGGAGCAGCAGGAGTGCCCAGGAAGGATCGGCCATATCGGGGGATCAGCCCTCCAGGGAGCGGAGGACATCCGCATCCACCGTGTCGAACGTGTCCTTCATCCGGTGCAGGAAAAGGCGGCTGACGATGGCGAGCACGAAGAGGTTCGCCGCGATCCCGAGCTCGAGCAAGAGCCCCAGGCCGTAGGTGAGGGCGATCCCGGCGAGGAAGACGCCGTTCTCCATCCCGAGGATCCCCAACACCTGGGAGAACGCCTTCCGCCGGGTCGCGGTGGTGAACAGACCGATCAGCACCACGGTGACCGCGATGGGCAATAGGCCGGCCGCCGGGATCTCGGCGAGGGGAGTGAGGGGGCCGATCACGGCCACGGAGAGCAGCAGGCACCCGAGCCCGGCCAGGGCGCTCATCCGGACGGAGACCAGCATGTTGATCTCGGGCGGGATGCGCAGGTCCCGGAGGATCCGTCGGAGGAGCCAGGGGATGACGACGACGTTCAGCCCGACGATGAGCCCGCCCGTCACGGCGAGGAGCGGGGTCGCGTAGAGGATGGAGACCAAGAACGCGATGCCGGCGATGGCGGCCGACTGGGTGGCGTAGAGATAGATCTGCGCCTCGAGTCGACGGTGGACGAGGGAAAGCCAGGCGGCGAGAAGCACCACGGCGGCACAGAGCTCGAGGGCCATCGGCCCCGCCCCGGTCACGGTCCCACCCCGACCAGGTAGGTCAACACGATCGACCCGAGGGCGAGCGCGGCCGCGAGGGTGGAAAGATCCGCCAATCGGAAAAGACGCCACTTCGCCACTCGGGTCTCGAACTGCCCGATCGCCCAGGACGTGCCGAGCAGCTTCACCAAGAGGAGGACGAGTCCGAGCACGAGCGCCACGACCCCCCAGGACTGGGCGATGCCCCAGGGCACCAGCACGCTGACGAAGAGCCCGGCGAGGAGCGTGAACTTGACGGCTTTCCCCCACTCGATGAGGGCGAGGTCCCGCCCCGAATACTCGAGCACCATCGCCTCGTGCACCATGGTGAGCTCGAGGTGCGTGGCGGGGTTGTCCACGGGCAGCCGCCCGGTCTCCGCCAAGAGCACCAGGAAGAACGCCGCGGAGGCGATGAGCAGGGCCGGGCTGAGATAGGCGGCCCCGAGCGAAATGCCGTAGGCCACGATGACCGAGGCCTGCGTGGATCCCGCCGGCGCCCCCCAGGCGAATATGACGAGGAGGAACGTGGGCTCGGCGAGCGCCCCGATCCACATGTCCCGTGTCGAGCCCATCCCTCCGAACGTGCTGCCTGCGTCGAGGGCGGCCAACGCCGTCATGAATCGCGAGAGGGCCAGGAGCCCGACCACCACGATGAGGTCCCCGGCGAACCCGAGCGGGCTCGGGAGGAAGAACCACGGCAGGAAGGGCACCGCGCAAAGAAGGGCGGCGAACGAGATCCATGGAGCCCCGCGCGTCACGAAGCTCGCGCTCTCCGCGTAGAGGGAGTCCTTGGCGATCAGCTTGCGCAACTCCCGGTAAGGTTGGAGGAGCGGGGAACCGACCCGCCGCTGACTGTGCGCCTTGACCCGGCGGATCACGCCCATGAGGAGCGGACTGAGCAAGAGCACCACCGCGAACTCTCCGAGGAGCAGGAGCACCCCGACGACCAGTTCGAGCGGGGTCACGGGCCCACCCCTCCGAAGAATCGTACCGCGATGAGCAGAACGACGAGCGTCAGGATCATGTAGGCAAGGTAGGCGTGGATCCCTCCCGACTGCAGGCGGCCCACCCTCCGGGCGAGGGAGAAGAACCCATCGGCCAGCGGATTGTATCCCCGCTCGACCAACGGGTATTCGACCTCCGTCTCAAACTCCTGCGTCTTCGCGAGCACCCCCGGACGGGCGCCACCGAGCTCCGTCAGGGCACTGTGTTGCTGGGGACGATAGAACGCGGAGAAGACCCGGAGCATCGGCTGGGCGTAACCACTTGCGGTGTACTCCATCCGGGCGGAGGGGGCGTCCATCCCACAATCCCACATGGGCACGCTCTCCGCCGGCGCCTTGGCGCCGATACGACGGAACCCCCAGGCGGCGACGATCCCGACCGCCAACAGGACCGCCACGATCCCGAAGGCGATCGTTCCTCCGGCGTCCGGGGAGCCGGGAGCGGGACGAGGGAGCGACGAGAGCCAGGCCCACGGTGAATACGACGGCAGACCCGCCCCGGTGAGCTCTCGGAGCGTTCCTTCGAAGAGCCCGAGGAAGAGCGAGGGAACGACCCCGATCGCGAGGCATGCCCCCGCCAAGAGGGCCATCCCTCCCCGCATCGAACCGGGAGCATCCTCGGAGACCTCCGCGGCGGCGCTCGAGCGAGGGCGGGCGAGGAAGGTGACCCCAAAGGCCTTCACGAAGCAGTACGCGGCCAAGCCGCTCGCGAGCGCCAGAGTGGCCGCCGCCACCGTGAAGGCGATCTCCGTCGAGAGCGACCCGGTCGCGAAGGCCCCAAAGAACGCCTGGAAGAGGAGCCACTCGCTCACGAAGCCGTTGAACGGGGGCAGCGCGGAGATCGCCATGGCGCCCACCAGGAACCCGAGCGCCACCCCGGGCATCGCCCGGACCACTCCCCCCATCTTCTCCATGTCGCGGGTCCCGGTGGCCCCGACCACCGCGCCCGCGCCCAGGAAGAGCAGGGCCTTGAACAGCCCATGGTTCAGGGTGTGAAGGACCGCGGCGAGCAACGCGAGCGCGGCCAGGACCGACGACCCGAGGGACAGGAACACGAGGGCGGCCCCGAGCCCCATGAAGATGATCCCGATGTTTTCCACCGAGTGGAACGCGAGGAGACGCTTGAGGTCGTGCTGGGCGATCGCGTTCAGCACGCCCACGATGGCGGAAAGTCCCCCCAACGCAAGGAGCAGGAATCCCCACCAGTCCGGACCGACCCCCAGCACCTGGAACACGATCCGCAACACCCCGAACACACCGATCTTGATCATCACGCCCGACATCAGCGCCGACACGTTGCTCGGGGCCGAGGGATGCGCTTCGGGGAGCCAGATATGGAACGGCACTAGACCGGCCTTCGTGCCGAAGCCGATGACCGCGGCGAGGAACACGCAATCGCGTACCAGGGGGGAGAGACCGCCGGCGAGCGTCGCCATCTGGGCGAACGAGGTCGTGCCGGTGCCTATGCTGAGAAGGATCATCGAGACGAGGATCGCTGCCGCCGCCGCATGGCTCATGACGAGATAGGTGAGCCCGGCCCGACGGACCTCCCACGCAGAATGCTCGTGGACCACCAGGAAGTACGAGACGAGGGTCATCGCTTCCCACGCCAGCAGGAACGCGAACACCGTCCCCGCGAGCACCACGAGCGCCATGGTGGCGAGGAACAGGGCGAAGAAGGAAGCGAGGGTGGCCGGACGTTCGTGCACGTACCGGTCCACATACCCGAGGGATGCGACCGAGATCGCGCCGCCCACGAATCCGAGCAGGAACAGGAAGAGCCCCGACAAGGGGTCCGAGGAAAAGCTCACCGCGAGGAGGGGGGAAGCGGAGGTTCCTCCCGGGACGCCCGCCGCGAGGGAGAACGACATCCCGTCGAGCAAGATGCCCAGGGCCAAGGCCGCCATGAGCGCGCATCCGAGCACCGAGAAGGCGAACGAGACGCGGGCCATCCGGCGGGAGTCCGCTCTCCCGAGCAGACCCGTAATGACTCCCGAAAGCATAGCGGCGAGCATGGCCTCGAGCAACGCTTCGGGGGCGGTCGGGTAGATCATTCGGTGGGTGATTCCTCCAGGGTCTCGCGGCTTGGGCTTACGGGGTCACACGGCCGGGAGATGTTCCATCCACAAGGCGGCCCCCCATCTCCCTATCGTACGGAAAATCCAACCTATCCGTATTCCTGCGCCGCCGTCGTCCGCTCTCCGGGGGAAAATGAGAGGGTCATGGGACCAAGATCGGGGGGCGGGCCGGGACCGTCCGACCCCGGCGTGCGGCATCCTTCAAGTGGGTTGATATGCGAGGAGGACCATGCCGTCTTTGAGGGGAAGGGGGAACGGATGAAGGACCTGCGAGCTCCGACCGATGGAAAGTTCAAGATCAACCGGTTCGATCCGAACGACACTTCCGCGTTCGACGGGAAGAAGGAGGAGGCCGAGCAACGCCTCGCGGGCCTGCGCCAGGAACTGGACGGACTGCAGGAGCTGTTCTACGCGGACCACCGGCACGCACTGCTCATGGTCCTTCAAGGCATGGACACGGCCGGAAAGGATGGAACGATCCGGCATGTGTTCGACGGCGTGAACCCCCAGGGGGTCCATGTCGCCTCGTTCAAGGTTCCCACGCCGGCGGAGCTGGACCACGATTTCCTCTGGAGGATCCATGCCAAGACCCCGGCCAAGGGACACATCACCATCTTCAATCGAAGTCACTACGAGGATGTGCTCGCCGTCCGCGTGCACAATCTCGTTCCTCAGGAGGAATGGGAGGAGCGGTTCCGGGCCATCAGCGAGTTCGAACGGGAACTCGTCCACGAGGGAACCACCATCCTCAAGTTCTTCCTCCACATCGACAAGGAAGAGCAGAAGGCGCGCCTCCAAGCCCGGCTGGACGATCCCTCAAAGCACTGGAAGTTCAGCGAGGCAGACCTGCATGAGCGGCAGTATTGGCCCCAGTACCAGGTGGCCTACGAGGACCTGATCTCCCGGACCAGCTCCTCGTGGGCACCCTGGTACGTCATCCCCTCCAACCACAAGTGGTTCCGGAACTGGGCGGTCTCCAAGGTCCTCATCGATACGCTCAAAGGGATGAAGCTCGAATATCCCAAGAGTGCGGTCGACCTCGCGTCGGTCCATATCACGTAGGTTCTCCCCACACGACGCGGCTCCGCCGAGCACGAGGGGGCGGATTCTTGGACGTCGCTGAGATAGACCCCCCGTGGAAAGGGGGCAGACCCTGACACGTGCCTCTCCGAGGCAAGGAGGACAATCCTCATCCGCCTCCTGCATCTCTCAGCGTTCGTCCCGATCTGGGACGGGAGCACGATTCTTAGCAAGATGCCCGCGCGACGGAGAGGCCGCATCCGAGAGCCTCCCAAGAAGCCGGAGGCCGAACCCGTCATGGTCTTCGAGGGTCGGGGATACTGGCGAGGCAAGATCACGGATTTCGAGTTCGGGGTCGATGCGGAGGGCATCATCACCCGCGTGGGCAAGTCCGTGCGGGGCAGCCCCCGGAAGAACCTCGGGGACCTCCTGGTTCTCCCGTCCGGCATCGACCTCCATGCCCACTTCCGTGACCCCGGCCCCACCGACAGCGTGGAGAACTTCGACTCCGGGACCGTGAGCGCGGCGCTGGGAGGGATCTCCGCCGCCGTGGATATGCCGAACACGGTACCGCCCACGACGACCGCCGACCGGGTGGTCGACAAGATCGCCCGCATCCGGGCCCGGGCCCACATCGATATCCTCCCCTATGCCGCCCTGACGGGAGCGTCCTCGGTGCGTCGGCTCGGCCACGTGGCCGCGGGATTCAAGCTCTTCCTCGCTCCCACCACGGGGGACCTCAAGGTCCCCGAGACCTCCGAGATCCCGACCCTCCTGGAGGAAGTACGGGCCTCCGGATTGCCGCTCCACGTCCACGCCGAGGACCCGGCCAAGTTCAATCCTCGGGAATCCCCAACGGAGACCGACGCCTGGGACCGACTCCGCCCCGCCGCCGCGGAGCTCGCCGCCATCGAGCGGCTCAGCAGCCCTCCGCCGGGGTTGCGCATCCATATCGCCCACGTCACCACGGCGGCCGCCGCCGACCGGGCCCGGGAGCTCGGGGCCGGGTCGGAGGCCACCCCGCATCACCTGTTGCTCTCTTCCTCGGTGTTCGGGACCGCGTTCCAGAAGGTGAACCCTCCTTTGCGCGCCGAGTCCGTCCGCAAAGAGCTCTGGGAACGGTTTCGGACGGGCCGAATCCCGATGCTGGCCAGCGACCACGCCCCGCACTCCATCTCCTTGAAGGAGGAGCCCTTCGCGGAAGCGCCTTCGGGCGTGCCCGGGATCGAGACGATGATGCCGCTCATGCTCGAGCTGGTACGTCGGGGAGACCTGCCCCTCCAAGTGCTGGTCCGGGCGATCGCCCGCCACCCGGCACTTCACCTCGGCCTCCCCCGGGGAGCGCTGGAGCCCGGGTGCGAGGCGAACTTCCTGACCCTCGACTTCCGGGCCCCGCGTGCCCTGCGGGCGCGGAACCTCTCCGCCCGTTGCGGGTGGACGCCCTTCGAGGGTCGGTCCGCGATCTTCCCCGTCGACCATTACGTCCGGGGGAACCGCATCGTGGAGGACGGGGAGTTCGTAGGGAGTGGCCATGGTCGGGCCCTCCGGGCCACTCCCCTACCGCCCCCCCTTCCGAAGTCCTGACGTTCCCCCCTGGTGGACCTCCGGGCGCGTCCTTCATCAATTCTCGACCTTTCGACCCCGGAGATGAAGGTCGTCATCCCGGCCGCGGGTCTGGGGCGCCGTTTCCTACCGGCGACCAAGAGCATGCCCAAGGAGATGCTCCCCGTCGTCGACCGGCCGGTCATCCACTACGTCGTGGAGGAGGCGGTCGCAGCCGGTGCCACCAACATCGTCATCATCACCGGAAGGGGAAAGCGGGCGGTCGAGGACTACTTCGACCACAATCCCGACCTCGGGAGCATCGGGGAGGCCCGCGAGCTCGAAGAGCTCGAGGCGCTCACCCGCAAGGTCTCGATCTACTACATCCGCCAGCGGATGCCGAAGGGGCTGGCGAACGCCATCCATTGCGCAAAGCATTTCGTCGGCCACGAGCCCTTTGGCGTGCTCCTCGGCGACACGATCAATGTCTGCACCCCGCCGCTCCTCGAGCAGCTGAAGACGCGGTTCACGGAGCTGGGGGGGAAGTACTCCGTCCTTTCGGTCGAGTCCGTCCCGGACTCCAAGGTCAAGGACTACGGTATCGTCCAGGGCCACGAGGTCGCTCCCGGGGTCCTCGAGGTCGAGCGCATGGTGGAGAAGCCCCGGCTGGAGGATGCCCCGAGCCGCCTGGGGATCACCGGAGCGTACTTCCTCACGCCGAGCATCTTCCGGGCGATCGAAGAGACCGCTCCCGATGCCACCGGAGAGACGCAGCTCACCACGGCCCTCAACACCCTCGCCCACCAGGAGAAGGTCTACGCCGTCACCTTCCAGGGACGGCGCTACGATATCGGGGACCGGGCGATCTGGCTGCGGACGAACATCGAGTTTGCGATGCGGAACCCCGCCCTCCGGGAGGCCGTCCTTGCCGCCCTTCGTGAGTACGGAAGATGAAGCCCACGGTGATCGTCAGCGGTGCCGCCGGGTTCCTGGGCTCCCACCTCGCCGAACGCCTGGTGCGGGACGGCCACCGCGTCGTGGGCATCGACAACTTCTCGAGCGGCCGACGGGAGAACCTCCGGACCCTCCGAAGGTCGCCGGACTTCACCCTCATCCGGGGAGACCTGACCCAGCCGCTCGCGCTGCCGCGCGCCCGAGCCATCTACCACCTTGCGTCCCCGGCCTCTCCGCCGCGCTATCTTGAGATCCCGGTGGCCACCCTCGAGGTGAACTCCTTTGGGACCTCCCAACTGCTCGCCCATGCGCGCCGGTGCGGGGCACGGTTCGTCCTCGCCTCCACCTCCGAGGTGTACGGGGACCCCGAGGTGCACCCCCAGCCGGAGACCTACTGGGGGAACGTGAACCCGATCGGGGTGCGGTCCTGCTACGATGAAGGCAAGCGGTTCTCCGAGGCCCTCGCGATGGCCTGGCACCGGGAACGCCAGGCGGACGTCCGGATCGCACGGATCTTCAACACCTACGGCCCGCGGATGGCCCCGGATGACGGGCGGGTGGTCTCGAACTTCCTCGTGGCGGGCTGGAAGGGCGCACCGCTGCGCATCTACGGTACCGGGAAGCAGACCCGTTCGTTCTGCTTCGTGGACGACCTCGTCGAGGGGCTCCGGCGACTGGGAACCTCCGAGTCGTTCGTCGGCCCCATCAACCTCGGAAATCCGCTGGAGGAGGTCACGGTGGGGGACCTCGCCGAGAAGGTGCAGAAGCTCACCGGCGGCCGCTCCGAGATCGTCCGCGTGGAGAAGGCGGAGGACGACCCCGAGCGGCGTCGTCCGGACATATCGAAGGCGAAGGAGATCCTCGGATGGACCCCGCAGGTCCCCCTGGCACAGGGCTTGGCGTCCACCTCGGAGTATTTCCGGGCGCTCGTGGCGGAAGGAAGGGCATGAGCACCGCCCGGGCCCCGCCGACCGTCGGGATCATCGGCATGGGTTACGTGGGGATGGCGACCGCCGCGGCGTTCGCGCATTATGGTCTCCACGTGATCGGGTTCGACGTCGACGCGGCCCGGAGGGAGGCGCTCCGGAAGGGCACGGCCCCCATCTACGAGGAAGGGCTCGCCCCGCTGATTCGACGGGCGATCCGCTCCCGCCGACTGCTCCTCGCGGATTCCCTGGAAGACCTCGTGGCGCGTTCCCCCGTGGTCTTCCTTTGCATCCAGACCCCTTCGACCGGGGATGGCTCGATCGACCTTTCCTTCCTGGCCCAGGCCGCGCTCGACGTGGGCACGGCCATCCATCGCCTCGGGAAGTGGCGGCTGGTCGTCGTGAAGAGCACCGTGGTCCCCGGGACGGCGGGGGGCATGGTCACCGAAGTGATCCAGAAATCGGGGTCCTTGCGTCCCGGGGTGGATTTCTCCGTGGCGTCGAACCCCGAGTTCTTGGCCGAGGGTACCATGGTCCGGGACGCCCTCCGCCCGGCCCGGATCGTGATCGGGGTCCCCGATGCCCGCAGCGAACGGTCCCTCCGGGGCCTCTATCAGAAGTTCCCTGCGCCCCTTGTGACGCTCCCGGTCGCGGCGGCCGAGCTCGTCAAGTACGCCTCGAACGCGATGCTCGCCCTGCGCGTCTCGTACTCGAACGAGATGGCCCGGATCGCGCAACGGGCGGGCGTGGACATCGACCCGGTCCTCGCGGCGGTCGGGAGCGACCCGCGGATCGGCCCCCTCTTCCTGCGGGCCGGGCCCGGGTACGGGGGCAGTTGCTTCACGAAGGACGTGCGCGCACTCGCCTCCTGGGGCCGGGACCACGGGGTCGAGACCCCCATCCTCACGGCGACGCTCGATGGCAACGAGCTTCAGGCCCACCACGTGGTGGACCTGACGGAAGAGGCGCTCGAGGGTCTTTCAGGCAAGCGCATCGCCCTCCTCGGCCTCTCCTTCAAGCCCGGCACTTCGGACACCCGGGACTCCCGCGCCTACCCGATACTTGACGGTCTTCTCCGCCGGGGGGCATCGGTCGTCCTCTTTGATCCCCATGCCATGGAGAGCTTCCGGAAGGGGCTGACGGAGGGATCGATCCGAGCGGCCGGGTCCCACCTTTCCTTTGCCGCCTCCCTGAACGAGGCGCTCCGCGGCGCGGACGCGGCGATCGTCCAGAGCGACTGGGAAGAGTTCCGGACGTTGCCGGCCCGAAAGTGGCGGGACCTCCGACAGAGGACGGTGATCGACACCCGCCGCACCCTCCCGCGGGACGCCATGGCCCGGGCGGGGGTCCGCTGGGTGGGTCTCGGTGTCGGGAAGGAATGACTTTCCGGCGCTCCCCTGAATGAAGACCAAAGAGGGGTTCACATCGGACAAGTTCCAGCGCACGCTCGACGAATTCCCCGGGGGCGACGCGGCGCGAGGGACCCCGGCCGCTTCGGCCCGCGACGAGCGGCCCGAGGGGGAGCTCCTCGAGGAGTCCACGCAAGGGTACTTGCGCCATCCCCTCCTGCGTCCGGACCGGGTCCGCGCCTATCCCTTCCAGGTGGCCATTGCCCGGACCGCCCTCGCGAACGACACGCTCACCGTCCTTCCGACCGGGCTCGGCAAGACGGTCATCGCCGCCCTGGTGGCGGCCGAGCGGCTCCGGTGCGGACGGGGAAAGGTGCTGTTCCTAGCGCCCACCCGGCCCCTCGTACAGCAGCACGCGCGGTCGTTCTCGGGTTGGTTCGCCCGACTCTCCCGGGCGACGTTCACCGGTTCGGTGGGGTCCCCGCAGCGGGAAGGCGCCTTCGATCCGGCGGACGTGATCTTCGCCACCCCGCAGCTCGTCATCAACGACCTCACCCAGGGACGCTACTCCCTGAAGGACGTGGCCCTGGTCATCTTCGACGAGGCGCATCGCGCGGTCGGCCAGTATGCCTACGTGAAGATCGCCGCCATCTACCGCACCCAACGCTCGAGCGACGGACGCGTGCTCGGGCTCACCGCCTCCCCCGGGGGGAAGGGACCGAAGATCGATGAGGTCCTCGGCCACCTCGGGATCACCCGGGTCGAGGCCCGGTCCCGGGAGGATGAGGATGTCGCGGGATACGTCCAGTCCATCGAGACCCAGCATCTCAAGGTACGGCTCCCCGCCGAGCTCGAGGAGATCCGCCAGGGGCTGCGGGAGGCGGCCCACGAATCCATGGTCCGCCTCCAACGCATGGGGTTCCTTCGGAACAAACCCCTGCGGGTGACCGGGGTCAAGGACCTGGTCAACACCCGCGCCATGATCATGGCGCGTCCCGGGCCCATGGGCCGCAAGTTCGGGGCGATGTACCGCCTGATGCTCGCCATGCATTTCTACCACGCCGGGGAACTGCTCGAGACGCAGGGGATATCGCCCCTCCTCGACTACATCGAGCGCCTGCGGGTCAAGGCGAAGCCAGGGAAGGCCGACAAGGCCTTCCTCACCCGCCCCATCGTCCAGAAGGCCATCGAGGTAGGAAAGCGCCACCTGGCCGAGCCCGGTCGCGCCTCGCACCCCAAGCTGCCCGAGCTCGTGGGAGTGATCCAGGAGACGCTCGCGGAGAAGCCGGCGGCGAAGGTCCTCGTCTTCGCCCAGTTCCGGGACACGGTCCGATCCGTGGTGAGCGAGCTCGCCCGTCACGGGATCGCGGCGAAGCGCTTCGTGGGGCAGGCCACGCGCTCCGAAGAGGACCGCGGGATGAACCAAAAGGAACAGGGCCAGGTCCTGGAGGAGTTCCGCTCGGGCGGGTTCCCGGTCCTGGTCGCGAGCAGCGTCGCCGAGGAAGGCATCGACATCCCGAACGTGGACCTCGTCGTCTTCTTCGAGGCCCTGCCCAGCGAGATCCGCACCATCCAACGGATGGGACGCACGGGGAGGAGCGCGTCGGGACGGGTGGTCATCCTCGTCGCCCAGGGCACGCGCGATGAGGGCTACCAGCGGGCGGAGCGGAAACGCGAGTGGGCCATGAAGCGCCATATCCGCCGGTTCTCCAAGGAGCGCGCCGCGGCCAAGGGGGCCGGGAGCGACCCGGCATAGAGCCATTTAAGAACCCTCGGGCTGTGGAAGCGCGGATGGGGGGCGCATGAAGGCCGTCATCACCATGGCCGGGGAGGGGTCCCGGCTCCTGCCCGTGACGAAGGGGCTCCGCAAGGAGATGCTCCCCCTTTTCTACCGAGGCAAGGGAGGCGTCCCGGTCCTCGCCCCGGTGGCCCACCTGGTCGTGAATTCCCTGCACGCCGCCGGAGTGTCCAATGTCACGATGGTGGTCGGGAACGACGCGGCCTCCATCCTGCGCTACTTCACCGAGGATGGCAACCTGCTCGACCGCCACGCGCACCACCAGGACCGCCTGGTGGAGACGCTCGCGCTCTACGATCTCCTGTCCCAGATGCATTTCTCCTGGGTGATCCAGAGCTCGCCCGCCGGGTTCGGAGATGCGCTCCTGCGCTCCTCCGCGGCGGTGGGAGAGCACCCCTTCCTGCTGCATGCCGCCGATGCGCTCCTCATGGAACGCACCACGGGGCGGGCGCTTTCGGCGATGTCCCATCTGCTCTTCCAGAAGAAGGCCTCGGCCGTGCTCTTCGTGCGAAAGGTCCGGGACCCCCGGAGGTACGGGGTGGTCGAGGGAGTGCCCGATGGACGGTGGGACGGCTACCGGTCCCTGCAGGTCACGGGCATGGAGGAAAAGCCGACCCAACCCCGCAGCTCGTGGGCAGCCACGGCGATGTACGCCTTTTCTCCGGAGATCTTCGACATCCTGCGGGAACTCCGTCAGAAGGATCCCCAGACGGAGCTCGAGGTCACCAACGGCATCGAGGGGCTCATCGAGCGGGGAAGGAAGGTCTATGCCCTCATCTCGCGCCCATCGGAGGAACGGTGGCTCTCCGTGGGCTCGCCGGAAGGATACTTCCGGGGGCTCCACTACAGCTATCGCGCGGCGATGCGGGCGCCCCCGGCCAAGGGGAAGGCTACCGCAGTGCGGGCTCCACCAAGTGGTAGTAGCGGTACGCCGCCTCGCCGGCGCCGAAGCAGTAGCGCACCTTCGTGAATCCCTTCTTGAACTCGGCGACCCGGGCGCCGACCTCCTCCGGACCCTTCCCCTTGTGGAGGAGGTCATCCATGAACTCGGCGACCGCATCCATGTCGGAAGGACCCATCCCGACCCGGGTGAGCTCCTGGGCCCCGAGGCGGATGCCTTCGGGATGCTTCGGGCTCTTGTCCCCCGGGAGGAGGTTCTTGTTCACCACGATCCGGGCGGCCTCGAGACGTTTCGCGACCGCGTCGCCGCCGCCTTCCGCCTCGACCCGCACGGCGACCTGGTGGCTTTCGGTGAAATCCTTGTGGGCACAAAGCACCTGGAACCCGCGCTGCTGCAGCGCGGCGCCGAGCGCCTTGGCGTTGCGGACGATCATCCGGGAATAGTCCTTCCCGAACGCGAGCTGCTCGGCCAGGCTCACGGCGAGCGCGGCCATCTCGTTGAGGTGATGGTTGCTGGTGACGCCGGGGAAGGCGGCGGAGGTGAGACGCTTCTTCAGGTCGGCATCCTGGGAGTCCGAGAGCAGGATCCCATGCTGGGGACCCGGGAGCGTCTTGTGCGTGGAACCCGAGAGCACCGCGCACCCCTCGTGCAGCGGGTCCTGGAAGAGGCCTGAGGCGATGAGGCCCAGCACGTGCGCCCCGTCGTACCACCCGAGGGCACCGATGTCCCGCAGCGTTTCCTGGAGCTCCTGGAGCGGGAAGGGGAAGAGGAAGAGCGAGAGACCGAAGAGCGCCAGCGGAGGACGCTCCTTGAGGAGGATGCGCTTCGTGGCGTCCACATCGAGCTGCATCTCGTGGGTGTCAAAGGCGTAGTAGACCTGCTTGACCGACCGGATCCCGAAGGCGCCGAACCCGGCGGAGGAGATGTGGGCCCCTTCGGCGAGGCGGCAGGAGCCGATCTGCATCCCGGGCTCGGCCATGGCCTTGAGCACCGCGATGTTGGCCACCGTGCCCGAGATCGGTCGCACGTCGGCGAAATTGCAACGGAAGAGCTCCCGAGCGAGGCGTAGGCACTCCTGTTCGACCACGTCGACCCAGTGGTTGCCCTCGTAGTAGCGCTCGCCGGGAAGGCCCTCCGCGTACCGGGAATGGAAGTCCGAGATGAGCAGTTCCTTGGCGTACGGGGAGAGGAGGTTCTCCGAGGCGATGAGGGGCAGGGCCCCCTCGAACCAGCGGGAATGCTCTTCCACCGTGGAGCAGATCCGGTGAACCGTCGCCTCGAGCTCTTCGACGCTCATGGTCAGGCTAGACAGGGACCCCCCCTTTTCCAGTGGAATGCTCGGTCGGGGGGAGGCGTCAGAGGGAACTCCCCGCGCGTTCCTGGCGCTTACCCCCCACCGGGGGCCACTGGGCCGCGAGCTGGAGAGGACCCGACTCTTCCTCCTGGGTGTCGAACTTGAGGAAGGCCTTCGAACCGCGGAACGCCTCGTGGATCTTTGCCATCATGTCACTGAATTCCTTGTCGGTGGCCCACTTGAAGGCCAGGTCCTTCCTTCCCCGAATGAAGGAGAGCCCCGTTTCCCGTTGCACCTTTTCGGCGAGTTCGGTAGAGACCGGTCCTTCGGTGGAGAAGTACACTTCGACGTACGTGATCATGCGCTCACTCGGTTATCGAAGGTAGAAATCGTCCGAGTAAAAGCATTGCGCCGAGGGGGGGGTCCGAGCAGGGTTCGACTACAAAATGTTACATTACACAAATCGTAATCAAATCATACCAACACAATACAAACATGTATATAAAGTGTTTACATAAATTCTATCAAATAAAAAAAGTTACGTATTCAATTTTTATTTTTTATTTGAACATTTGTTGGTTCTTTGTTTGAGCGTTGACTGTGCCACAATTCAATGGTCGTGCTCTGGGGATCGGACTTCGGGGCCGGGTGATTCCACTGGAATCGGGGGGGTGGGGGTGTTCCGTGGTAATCGCGTGAGGTCAAGGGATGCGAGCGTTCATTTTGTCCGGTCCCTTAGGGGGGGTACGATGCCTCGGATACGGGTCCGTCCGGCGGAAGAACGCGACATTCCGGGAATGGCCCGGGTCCACGTGGAGACCTGGAAGACCACCTACCGCGGGATCGTCTCGGACCGATATCTCGACCACCTCTCCGTGGAATGGGACGTCAGCCGGGGCTTTGGAAGTTGGGTGCGGCAGCCTCCTTCGGGATGGAAGGAGTTCATCGCCGAGCGGGATGCGGAGGTGGTCGGTTTCGCCGGGGGCGGGGCCTGTCAGGACGCGCAGACCGGTTTCTCCGGCGAACTCGGGGTGATCTACGTGCTCCGGGAGCACCAGCGTGCGGGGATCGGGCGCGCATTGGTCCGGGCGGTGGTCGACCATCTACGGTCGACGGGGCGGACCGACATGCTGGTCTGGGTCCTCAAAGAGAACCCCTGTCGGGCGTTCTACGAGAAGATCGGTGGGACCCTCGCGCAGGAGCGCGTGGTCGGGGTCGCCGGCGAGAAGCATCCCGAGGTAGGATACGGCTGGCGCGACCTCGGAGCGTTGAGCCGAACCCTCGCTTCCCCGGACGGGAAGGAGATCTGACCCGATCCCCGCCATTGGCACGGCGGAGCCTCCGTCGGGTCCGGTGGGTCGTTAATCGGCGACGCCGTGCCCCGCGACCCTCGGACGAAAGCCCGAGCCCGATAGGTCCACCACGAGTACCCGGTCCCCGGGGTTCCACGCCATGGGTCGGGTCAGTTGGAGGGTGAGGTTCGATCCATCGACCTGCGCGATCTTCGCGGGGACGTCATCCAATCCGATGGCCACGTGGACCTTGTCCCCTTCTCCCGCCTTTCCCTTGAAGAATTTGCAGGGGGTGTATCCCCGCACCTGGAGGAGGTCCCCGGTCTTCATCCCGTCCGGTGGGGCGAGCACGTGACCGCGTTTCACCTCGTCCGCCTCCACGCCCTTGAGGGCGAGTCCCACGCGCTCTCCCTGGTGGGCCTCGGATACGTCCACATCGTGGACCTGGAGGGAGCGGACCTCCACCATCTTGTCCTCGGGGAAGAGCCGGAGCTTGTCGTGGGCCTTCACCGTGCCACGGCCGACGAGGCCGAGCGCCACGGTGCCCACTCCCCGCACCGGGAAGGCGTGATCGATCGGAAGAAGCAGGCTCCCGTCCTCCACCGGAGCTTCGGGCCAGGCCTCGAGCCGTTGTCGGATCACCTTGGGGTCGAGCGGGATGATCTCGAGGGATTCGAGGGAGGTCCCCTTGAGGGTCTTCTGCACATCCTCCTTCCCGACCGCGGGACCGAGCGCGATGAGCCCCGCGTTGACGCCCATCATGTCCGCCGTGACGATCATCTCCCCCACGTCCTTCGTGAAGGTCTCGATCACGAGCACCACCCGCCGGCGGCCGATCTCGATCGCCTGGAGGAGCGGAGGGAACTTCTCGGGGAACTGGGTGGGTTCCACGTAGGTCATGTTCCGTCCCTCGTTCGACTGGTTGTAGAGGGTGATGTCCGACGCGGTGCCCTTCTTGCCGAGCTCTCCGCCCAGGGTCTTCGAACCGAGGAGCGCGAAGGTAAGCGATTTCGCCATGGGGTGATGAGAGGCGAAGAATTAATTACTTATGCGTCACGTCGGGAGGTCGCCGGTTGCCCCGATAGTCTAGTGGTCTAGGATCACGGTCTGTCGAGCCGTGGGCTCGGGTTCAAATGCGCGGAGCTCCGAAAGGCTCCGGGCGGAGATTCCCGATCGGGGCGCCGGTCCCTGTGGTGCTCATATATCCCGAACATGTCGCGAAAAGTGGTATAGGTACCATGGGGAGCCCGTTAAACGACTTCAAAGCCTTCATCATGAAGGGCGACGTAGTGAGCATGGCCGTCGGGATCGTCATCGGTCTCGCATTCCAAGCAGTGATCGCGGCGCTCGTGGCCGATATCATCACGCCGCTCATCGGGGTGGCCGGACACTTCGACTTCAGTTCCTGGACCTTCACGCTCAACGGTAGCAAGTTCCTGCAGGGAGCGTTCCTGAATGCGGTCATCTCCTTCCTGATGGTCTCCCTGGTCGTCTTCTTCCTCGTGGTGCGCCCCTACGAGGAGATGAAGAAGCGGACCGCCAAGCCGGCCCCTGCCCCTGAGGTCACGACGAAGGAGTGCCCCTTCTGCATCTCGACCATCTCGCTCAAGGCCACCCGCTGCCCGAACTGCACCTCGGAACTCAAGTCGAGCGCAATCCACTGATCCACCCCGGGGAGGGTCCCCCGGGGACGACCGGGTCGCCCGGCTCAGTACTGGCCGGCGAAGTTCGCGAGAAGCTTCAGCGCCACATGCTCGTCCTCGCCGTAGCTCACGTGCCCCGGATCATAGACGTCGAGGAAGGGCATGTGGAGGTCGGGAAAGAAGTAGAGATGGTTGTATCCGAGGGTGGTATCGGAGAGGACCGAGACGAGCCCGTCGTTCGGACCATGGAACACCGCCCACCCCCACGACGGGTCGGCATCTCCCGCATAGACCAGCCACTCGGTCTGCGAGTAGAAGGCCTTCGTGGGCGGGAAGTAGTACTTGAGGGCGCTGAGGAACGGGGAGCCGGAGATCATCTCGGAGGCCTGGTACCCGCTGAGGCGGATGTACGCCTGCAACTGGCTCACGGGCGCACCCCCGAGCGGGGAACCGATGAAGACGACGTTCTCCAGGTGAACGTTGGGGAACCGGTTGTGCTCGAGCATGTAGAGCACGATCAGTCCGCCCATGCTGTGGCCCACCAGGTCCAGGGTGTAGGGTTGGGAGCCGAGGACGGTCTTCATGGACCGGGCGAGCTCGTCGGCCACGATCTCGATCGGGGTGTTTGTCGTCCCGAAGAAGGAGGTGTCGGTGTACACTGTCCCGGTGCTGAGCGCCAGGGTGAAGGTTCCGTAGTAGGAGACCACCGCGACGTGGTAGCCACTGTTCACCAGCTGCTGGTAGATGTCGACCCCGTAGTACCAGAACGCGACCGGATCGACCTCAGGATCGAATCCGTGTACCAGGACCACCCACGTGGTCGTTCCGGCGGCGGGCAACGGGATGGGGGGGAGCGGAGACGGGCCCGCACCCGACGTGCCGGGGGGATGTGCGACCGAGACGGCGGCCCCGGTCCCGAGGAGCGAAAGCAACACCACGAGCGATGTGGCGAGCAGGGCGACTCCCCTCATGGGAACCGCATAGGTCGATACGGTATTTGAATGCCCGGGGGGAAGTCATTTCGGTACGAACGAGGTCCGGAGCCTCCCGGGAACGAGCGGGGAGACCGGGGGCGCTCTCCCCGCTTACTCCAGTTCTGAGCGCATCGCCATCTGCCGTCGTTTGCGGTGGTAGGTCACCGCGAAGCGATGCGACTCGTCCCGGATGTGCCGCAGCAGCAGCATTGCGGGAGAGTTCTTGTCGGGTCGCAACGGCTCGGAGGAGTTCGGCCGGTAGATCTCCTCCTCCTTCTTCGCCAGGCCGAGCATCGGTACCCGCCCCTCGAGCCCGAGCGAGCGGAGCGCATCGTACGCGCTCGAGACCTGCCCCGCCCCGCCATCGATGAGCAGGAGGTCCGGTAGCTCCTTCCGCTCGGACAGGAGACGTCGGAACCGTCGGCTCACGACCTCGTGGATCATCGCGAAGTCGTTCATCCCCTCGACCTCCTTGATCTTGAACCGACGGTACTCGTCCTTCTCGGGCTTTCCCCCGCGGAAGACCACGAGGGATCCCACCGCCTCCACCCCCTGGAGGATGGAGATGTCGATCCCCTCGATGTGCTGGGGGAGCCCGGGCAAGGAGAGCATGCGCTGCAGCAGCTGCGGCGCTCCCGCGTGGGGCAAGCTCTCTCCCCGAACGTGGGTGTAGGTCTCCGCCGCCTTGCGCGCGAGCTCGAGCAGGGCCTTCGGGCGGCCCCGTTCGGCGACCCATACCTCGATCCCGCGGTCGGTGAGCAAGAGGTCGGTGGCTCCCCGCAGGTCCTCGCGGTCCGGCTCGGAGAGCGCCGGGATGTAGAGCACGCGCGGCAACCCGCTCCGGCGCGAGTAGTCCTGCAAGAGGTAGCTGGCGAGGAGATCGCCGTCGCTCGGGTCCCCCTCGGCGGGGACCGAGAGCGCATGGGGCTCGGCCCCCACGACCTGGCCCGCGCGCACGCGGAGCAGGCCGACCGTCGCCGTGAGGGTCGGCCGCTCCCGGGGATAATGGAGCGCGAGGATGTCCATGTCCTCGCTGCCGGAACTGGATACCCGCTGCTTCTCCCGTAGGTTCCCGACCGCGGCCATCGCGTCGCGCAAGAGGATCGCCCGCTCGAACTCCTGGTGCTCTGCCGCCGTCGCCATCTCCCGTTCGAGCTGGTCGAGGGCCTCCCCCGTCCGACCCTGCAATACGAGGAGAGCCTGCGCCACCTGCTTCCCGTAATCCTCGCGGCTGATCTTGCCGGTACAAGGGGCCGGACAGAGTCCCATGTGGTAGTAGATGCACTCGCGCTTCGGCAGGCGGATGCACCGGCGCGTGTGAAAGGAATCCTCGAGGACCCACACCAGGCTCCGGGCCTCACGCGCGCTCGTGTAGGGTCCGAACAGCGTGGCCTTCCGGGAGCGGCGGGGCCGGCGCACGAGGGAGATGCGGGGGAAGGGGTCTCCGGTCGTGACCTGGATGTAGGGGTAGGACTTGTCGTCCTTGAGCAGGACGTTGTAGCGGGGCCGGTGCTCGCGCACCAGGTTCGCCTCGAGCAGCAGGGCCTCCCGCTCGCTGTGCGTGGGAACGAACTCGACCCGGGCGTAGCTCTCGACGAGCAGGGCGTCCTTCTCTTCCCGGATGTGAAGATGGTCGAGCACCCGCCGCTTGAGGTTCGTCGACTTCCCGACGTAGAGCACCTCGCCCTCCGGCCCCCGGAACACGTAGACCCCGGGAGTGGTGGGAGCCGCGAACGTCTCCGGCATGGTCCTGCGGAGGGTGGCTTACGCCTCGGCCGCCGAGGTCCCTCGGGAAGCGGGACGGGAGGTTGGACGGGACGCGGAGGGTCCCCCCTTCTCGCCGAGGTGCTTGCGCAGGTATGCCCCCGTGTACGAGCGCGGCTCGCGGGCCACCTCTTCGGGGGTGCCGACCGCCACCACTTCACCGCCCCGGTCGCCCCCTTCGGGGCCGAGGTCGATGAGGTAGTCCGCGCTCTTGAGCACGTCCAGGTTGTGCTCGATGACGATCACGGTGTTGCCGCCGGCGCGCAGCCGGTAGAGCACCTCGAGCAGCCGCCGCACATCGTCGAAGTGGAGTCCCGTCGTCGGTTCGTCCAAGAGGTAGAGGGTCTTCCCGGTCGGGGTCCGGGCGAGCTCGTAGGCGATCTTGATGCGCTGCGCCTCTCCGCCGGAGAGCGTCGTGGCCCCCTGGCCCAGCTTGACGTATCCGAGGCCGACCTGGGAGAGCAACCGGAGGCGGGAAGCGATCCGGGGGTGGGCGGAGAAGAACTCGAGGGCTTCCTCGACCGTCATGTCGAGGACGTCGGCGATCGAGCGGTCCTTGTAGTGGATCTGGAGGGTCTCCTCGTTGAAGCGCTTCCCCTTGCAGGCGCTGCAGACCACGTAGACGTCCGGGAGGAAGTGCATCTCGTAGCGGATGACCCCGTCCCCCTCGCAGGCGTCACATCGGCCCCCGGCCACGTTGAAGGAGAATCGGCCCGGGCGGTATCCGCGGGCCTTGGCCTCGGGCATCATGGAGAAGAGCTCCCGGATCGGCGTGAAGATCCCGGTGTAGGTGGCGGGGTTCGATCGGGGGGTCCGGCCGATGGCGGACTGGTCGATGAAGAAGACCCGGTCGATCGCCTCTACCCCGGAGAGGTAGTCGTGCTTTCCGGGGGTCTCTCGCCCGACCCCCAGGTGGCGGCGGAGGGCCCGGTAGAGGACCTCCTCCATGAGCGTGCTCTTCCCGCTCCCGGAAACGCCGCTGACGCACGTGAGCGTGCCGAGGGGAAATCGGACGGTGACGTTCTTCAGGTTGTTCTCGCGGGCGCCGTGCACCTCGAGCCAGCGGCCGGTGCCGGGCTCCCGGTGGGTCGGGAGCGGGATGGACTTGCGGCCGGTGAGGTAATCCGCGGTCAGGGAATTGCGCGCCTTGTCGATCTCGCTCGAGGGTCCGTTGTAGAGGACCTGACCGCCGTGGACCCCCGGCCCGGGACCCATGTCGACGATCCAGTCGGCCGTGCGCATCGTGGCTTCGTCGTGCTCCACGACGAGCAACGTGTTGCCGATGTCCCGCAGTTTCTTGAGGGTGAAGAGCAGCCGGTCGTGGTCGCGCGCGTGGAGCCCGATCGAGGGCTCATCCAGGATGTAGAGCACCCCGACCAGCCCGCTGCCGATCTGCGTGGCGAGGGCGATCCGCTCGGCCTCACCGCCCGAGAGCGTGCGGCTCGACCGGTCGAGCGTGACGTAGCCGAGGCCCACGTTGTCCAGGAAGCCGAGCCGGGCCCGGATCTCCTTCACGACCTGGCCCACGATCTTGAGCTCGCGCTCGTCCAGCACGAGCTGCGCAAAGAAGGCCGTGGCCATTTCGACGGAGAGCGCCGAGATCTCCGAGAGGTTCTTGTCCCGGAAGGTGACCGCGAGGGCCTCGGGCTTCAGCCGGTGGCCCTGGCAGGCCCGGCACTCGGTGAAGTTCATGAACCCCATGTAATACTCCCGCGCCCCGTCACTCTTCGTCTCCTTCCAGCGGCGTTCCACGGCGCCCACGAGGCCTTCCGCGCGCCATCCGCCGGACCACCAGTGCCAGTGGCCCCGGGACCGGGCCACTTCCTTGGCTCCGTAGAGGAGCTCCTTCCAGCCGGCCTCCTCCAGTTCGGAGATCGGATGGTTCGGGTTGTACCCGTGCTCCTCCGCGAACTTCCGGAGCTCGGGCGAGTCCGGGGTCAGCCCCCAGACGCTGATGGCGCTGAAGAGGTTCTTCGTCTTGTCGGGGATGATGAGGTCGGGATCCGCGTGCAGCGTGGCCCCGATCCCGGAACACTCCGGGCAGGCTCCCGCCGGATTGTTGAAGGAGAAGAGCTTGGGCTCGAGCTCCCCGAGGGAAAATCCGCAGACCGGGCACGAGCGGGAGAGCGAGTAGAGCCGGCGGTCCCCTCCGCTCCGGATGATGACGATGCCCGGAGAGAGCTTCTGACAGAGCTCGATCCCTTCCGCGATGCGCAGTCGCTCCTCGGGAGAGACCGTGATCGAGTCCACGATCACCTCGATCGTGTGCTTCTTCATCTTGGCGAGATTGATGTCCTTCGACCACTTGACGTCGAGACCGTCCACCACGAGGCGCGTGTAGCCGTCCTTGCCGAGACCGGTGAGGAGGTCGCGATGCTCTCCCTTGCGCTCCCGGACGACGGGCGAGAGGAGCTCGACGGACTTCCCATCGTAGGTCTCGAGGATCGACTTGAGCAGTGCATCGATCCCCTGCGGGGAGATCTCGAGACCGTGGGTGGGACAGTGCGGGACGCCCACCCGCGCAAAGAGCAGTCGGAGGTAGTCGTGGATCTCGGTCGTCGTCCCCACGGTCGAGCGGGGGTTCGAGCTTCCGCTGCGCTGCTCGATGGCGATCGTGGGGGAGAGGCCCTCGACGAAATCCACGTCGGGCTTGTCCATCTGGCCGAGGAACTGCCGCGCGTAGGCCGAGAGGCTCTCGATGTACCGGCGCTGCCCTTCGGCATAGAGCGTGTCAAAGGCGAGGGAGCTCTTCCCGGAGCCGCTCACTCCCGTGATGACGATGAGCTTGTCCCGCGGAAGTTCCAGGGTGACGTTCTTGAGGTTGTGCTGGCGGGCCCCGCGGACCACGATGCCCCGGTCCACCATCAGGCGCCTCCGAAAATGGTCGCTACGGTCTCCACCAACCGGTCCATCACATGGGCGTGGATCCGCCGGCCCGTCTCCGCCGAGGCTCCTCGGGTGTCGCCCATCACGCTGTCGGGCCAGTCCTCCCGAGAAGGATCCCCCACCACGGACCGATGCACCCGGTACTCGACCGAAGGACGTGCGGTTCCCACTTGTTCGGGCGCGAGCGCCATCACGCGCGAGGTCTCGAGGAGTCCGGCATGCCCATCCGTGGCCGGCGCATCCTTCCCCCGCAGCTCGTAGACAAATTCATAGTCACAGAGGACGGCGGCCCGGACCTCGGGGTGACGGCTCACCACGGTCCCGACCCCCTCCCGGAGGGCGGCCATATGCGCGGCGGCGCCGTGCCCGGAGAGGATGAGGAACTTGCGGAATCCGGTCCGATAGAAGCCCTCGGTCAGGTCCTCGGTCAGTCGGGCGAGCGTTCCCGGGGAGATGGAGATCGTGCCGGGGAACCCCCGGGTACCCGGACACACGCCGTACGGGATCCCTGGAGCGACCACGCACCGGACCCGGCGGGCGAGGTCCTTGGCCGTGGCTTCCGCCTGGAGGAGGTCGGAGCCGAGAGGAAGGTGCGGACCATGGGCCTCCATGGCACCGACCGGAAGGACCAGCAATTGGTCCGTGAGCGGGGGCACTCCGGAGGACGACACCTCCGACAAGAGGGGGTTCGACATGGGTAAGGGGGTTCAATGCCCCCCCCGGTTATGTACGTTTCGCCTGTGTACGGAACGGATTTCTACCGTGGGTGGCCCGGTCCGTCAGGAGGGTCCTCCTACACCGGGAAAAAGACGACGATCGCCTCGATCCAAAGGATGTGCGTGATGATCGAGGCTCCGATCCCGGCCCGGTGCGCGACCACGCTCGTCACGAGGCCCACGACGAAGGCCGCTCCGACCAGGATCGGGTTCAACGTAGCGATGTGGACCGTGGTGTAGTACGCCGTCGAGGCGACCCACGGCACGTTGCGGAGCGCCGGGGAGGTGCGTTCCACCCATCCCTGCAGGCCCCCTCTCCAGTAGACCTCCTCGCCCACTCCGATGACCGCGAGCAACACCACCAGGACTACCCCGTTCTGGTTGCCGTAGATCTCGCCGTAGACGTTCTGGACGTAGCCGTGGAGCCCGAGGATCGAGGTTCCCTCGTTCCCTCCCACGAAGAGGAGGTAGAGGAGGACGGCCCCCACGATCCCCGCGACGATCGTGCCGACCGGGGGTTTCCAGCGGGCCCAGGCGAGGTCCTCCCGGTGGAGCACCCAGGTCAGGGCGGCGAGAAGGGTCACTGAGGTGGCCAACGCGTAGATGAAGTAGGACCGCAGGACGATGAACGACAGGGGCCACAGGAGGACGGGGAGGAGAAGGTAGAGCGCCGAGGTCAGACGGGAATCCTTCACGGACCGGGGTGCCTCAGCACGATCTTGCCCAGATGGTCGCGGCGTTCGAACCGTCGATGGGCCTCTGCGGCCTGCTCCACCCCCAGCACCTCCCCCAACAGGGGACGTACGCCATGGGCGGCCAAGAATTCGAACGCTTCCGAGAGATCGTCCCGGTTGCCGTTGTGCAGCCCGATCACCTGCACGCTGTGACGGTACGTTCGGACGACATCGATCGTGCTCTGCCTCCCTCCCAGTGATCCGTAGACGACCACCGCCCCTCCGTCTCGGACCATGTCGATGGAAGAGCCCAGCGTCACCCCGGTCGCCTCCATCACGAGGTGGACCCCATGGCCCCCCGTCAGCGCGCGGACCTCCTTCACGACCGCCTCCTCTCCCCGGCTCGCGTCCACCACCGCCTCCGCTCCCATCTCCTGTAGCCGGGCGTTGCGGGCAGGGCTCCGGGTCAGTGCGATCATCCGCAGGCCCATCTGCTGGCCCAACCGAAGGGCCGTCAATCCCACCCCTCCCGAGGCGGCACGGACCGCGACCCAGTCGCCCGGACCCTGCATGGCCGGGACGTGCAGACTTCTCCACGCCACCGAGAGCACCATCGGGAGGCACGCCAATTCTTCCGAGGAGTAGCCTCCCGGGGGACGGACCAAGCTGCGAGCAGGCACCCGAACCAGTTCTCCGTACCCCCCATGGACCTGAAGCCCGAACGACTTCCACTCCGGGCAACGCACCTCGTCGCCGCGGCGACACGCCCCGCACGCGCCACACCCGTAGCAGGTGTTGACGACGACCCGCTCCCCCTCGGAATATCCGTCGGTCCCGGGACCCAGGGTGGCCACCGTTCCTACGATGTCACAGCCCAGGACGTGCGGAAAGGGGATCCCGGGGTCGCCGATCCCGGTGCGCATCAGGACATCCAGGCGATTGACGGAGGTGGCCGCCACCCGCACGATCACGTCACCCGGCCCCGGGACCGGGTCGGGAAGTTCAAGGGGAACCAGCACCTCGGGAGGTCCAAAACGATGGAAACCGATCGCCCGCACTCTCCACCCCTAGAGCATCGCTCCGGCGACGAGCAGGCCAAGGTAGAGAACGACGCCCCCTGCCTGCGTGGCCATGGTGCGCTCGTACCCTTGCGGCCCGGAATAACGGAGGATCCCCAGGGCCACGTAGAGCGCGATCGGTAACGTGAGCAAGCCGGTCAGGAACCGCGGCGGGATCGCTCCGGTGAAGACTCCCGCCAGGAGCACGACATAGGTCGTGGCCATCAGGGCGAGATAGTACCCCGACACCTTGCGCATCGTTCCGAGGAGGACGACGGCGTGACGGCGTCCGTGCTTCGCATCCACCGGGGTGTCGGGAACCTCGTTGACCAGGAGCGTGATCCCTCCCAACATGCCCGCGGGCACGATGACGAAGGCGGCGAGCGCCAGGCCCGAGACACCCCCGTGGGCCACGATGTAACAGCCGATCCCCTCCAGGATGAAGGAGAGCATCACGAACGGCTCCGCCGCCATCGGAACTCGGACGATGACCCGGGAGTAGAGGATGATGGCGATCCCTCCGAAGGCGGCCAGGAGGAAGAGGTACAGGCTCACCACCAGCGCCAGATAGATCCCGATCCCCGCGGCCGCCGCCGCCGTGGCGAGGCCGAGGGTCAACACGCCCCGCGGGGAGACCCTCCCGGAAACCAGCAGCTTGCTCCCTCCGCTGAACGGGGTCTTCACGGTCTCCTGGTCGATGCCGCTCGAGAAGTCGAAATAGTCGTTCACGAGATTCACGCTCGCTTGGACGAGGATCGTCCCGAGGACGCTCAGCGCCGCGTATCCCGGCTTGACCGGTCCTCCCACGGCGGCGACCGCGACCCCCACGAGGGACGTCAGCAGCGAGAGGAGGAGCGAGGCCTCGAAGAACTCCTTCACATAGGCGGCGAAATCGGGTCGGTGCCCGGGACGCTCCGCCATGGCACCGTGGAAAGAAGGACTACATTAAAGGCCAACGAAGGTTCCAAAACTCTCTCCCCGCGCCGTTCCTTGGAAGTTCCCAGGGCCTGACCTACCATCGCGTGCCGCGGAACAGCGGCTCAAGAGCGCCATCCCCCTCGGGGGGAGTGAGGAAATGGCGTGCTTTCCCTGGGGTTAAGACTTCCGCGGAACTAAAGTTCCTTGCTCTCCTCTCTCGGAGAGGCGTTCATGATCGATACGGACGGGTTGACCCGGGTGTTCGGAGAGATCACCGCCGTGGACGAGCTCACCTTGCACGTGAAGGAGGGCGAGGTCTTCGGGTTCCTCGGGCCGAACGGGGCGGGGAAGACCACCACCGTTCGGATGCTCGCGAGCCTGATCTCGAAGTCGAGCGGCTCCGCGACCGTGGCCGGCTACGAGATCGGGGACAGCAGCGCCGAGCTCAAGCTGCGGAGACAGATCGGTCTCCTTCCCGAGAACGTCGGGCTCTACGAGGGGATGAGCGCCTACCGGAACCTCGAGTACTACGGGCGACTGAACCGCCTGGATTCCACCACGCTCCGCAAGAACATCGAACGGTTGCTGCGCATGATGGATCTCTGGGAAAAGCGCGACCTTCCGGTCGGCACGTTTTCCAAGGGGATGAAGCAAAAGGTCGCCATCGCGCGCGCCCTGGTCCATGACCCGGTCCTGCTCTTCCTGGACGAACCGACGGCGAACCTGGACCCGGAGGCGGCCAAGATGGTCCGGGACTTCATCCTGGAGCTGAAGCGCGACCAGCGTACGATCTTCCTCAACACCCACCACCTGGACGAAGCCGAGCGGATCTGCGACCGCGTCGGGATCCTCAAGACCCGGCTCCTCACGGTCGGGACCCTCGAGGAGCTCAAGGCCCAGCTCTGGGGAACTCGGACGGTGGTCCGCCTCGAACACGCTTCGGAATCGATCGTGACCGCGTTGCGGGCGCGCCTCGGCGCACGGAAGATCGAGGTCTCGGGGAACCGGCTCCTCATCGAGGTCGCGGACCCCGAGCGGGAGAACCCGGAGATCGCCGAGGCGGTCCTCGCCTCGGGGGGAAGGCTGCGGGAACTGACGCAGCTCTCCCCGTCCCTCGAGGAGGTCTACTTGCGGCTCATCCGGGAGGAGGGTCCCGCGGCATGAGGCTCTCCCAGGCCTGGACGATCGCCCTCCACGACCTCGTCCTCTTGCGGACCCGCCGCTCGGTCTACGTCGGGCTCGTGCTCTTTCCCATCATGGTGGCGGTCATCTTTCCCCTCCTCACTCGCTACATCCTCGAGACGGCCACGCACATGTACCCCTCGGAGCTCACCAGCCTGCTCGATGCGTTCAGCTTCTGGTTCGCTGTCGGAGGGTCCGTCCTCCCCGGCAGCATCGCCTCTTACAGCATCGCGGGCGAGAAGATCGAGAAGAGCCTGGAGCCGCTGCTCGCGACCCCCTCCACCGACTCCGAGATCCTCCTGGGAAAGGTGCTCTCGGCCTTTTTGCCCACCCTGCTCGCCATCTGGGGCGGGGCGGGACTCTACATGGTGCTGATGGACCGGGTGACCGGCGGCTACCTCGGGTATCTCTACTACCCGAACTGGGAGATGGCCATCCTCCTGCTCGTGCTCTCCCCGCTCATCTGCCTGGTCTCCATCGAAATCTCCGTCATCATCTCCTCCTGGGTCACCGATGTGCGCTCGGCGCAACAGATCTCGAGCATGACCTTCCTTCCCTTCGTCCTGATCTACGTGATGGGGGAGGCCGGGGTCATCCCCCTCGACAACCCCCATCTCCTGGAGATCTCGGGCATCTTGGCGGTCCTGTCGCTCCTGCTCTTCAGTGTCAGCCGAAAGACCTTCCACCGGGAGGAGATCCTCACCCGGTGGCGCTGACGACCGGCCGAGCGACGCCTCCGTCAGTTCTGACACAAGCTTATCTATCGCCTCCGTAGTTTGACGCCGAAGTGGCCGAGAAGGAGCTCTCCAGCAAGGAACGGGCCTTCGCGGCCCTGGGCACCTGGATCACCCGCCATCCCTACCACCCGCTCATCATCTGGGTGATCGTCCTCGTCATCGCGGTTCCCACGCTCAGCAACATCGGCAACGCCACCACGAACTCCGCCACCGTCCTCCCCGACAATGCGCCGAGCATCGTGGCCGCGAACGAGATCGCCGCGCTCTTCCCCAGTCAGAATTCGGCCTCCTCCAGCATCATCGCCATCGAAGGCCCGAACGTCATGGGCCCCGCGGGGCAAGCCACCGTGGTCCGGGTGGCCCAGGAGCTCCCCCAGAACCGATCGATCCAGTACCTTGCAAACGTCTCCACGTTCTACTCCACCTATGCCCAGTACCTGGACGGGCAGACGGAGCTCACCCTGGCGGTGCTCCAGAACAGTACCCACGGGCCCCTGTCGCTCTACTCGGGAGTGAACGACACCGCGCTGCTCCTGTGGACCTCCCCGGCTACCTATGCCGAATCCTGGTACGGGGTCAAGGAGGCGAACCCCTCGGCGCCCACGGCCACGGTCAACGCAGAGGCGTACTACCAGGCGAACCAGTCGCTCTCCGCCTACTCGAACCAGACCGTCCACGCCACGCTCCAGAAGATCCTCGGCACGTTCTACTCCGCGTTCAATTCGACCCCCGCCTGCCCGCAAGAGGCCGGGCTCTACCCGCTCTTCCTCGCCTGTTCGGACGACGTGGCTCGCCACTCGCTGGCGGCTCCCGCGAACGCAGGGGAGTTCCCGCTGGTCTCACCGGAGCTCGCCGGTCCCGTGCTCTCAGGGCTCGGGATCGAGAACTTCACCTCCGGTCCGGCGGTGCGGGACCTGACGGCCCAGATCCTCGCCGCGCAGACGGGATTCTCCACCACCTGGATCACCTACGTGTGGACGACGTTCCCGTACGGCAGCACGGCCTCCAATCTGTCAGCCTGGGCGAACCGCACGGCCGACAACGTCCCGGTCGACCAGTACCCGCTGGCCGTGCCCGCCGCCATCGCCCGGTCGTTCGTCTCCCCGGACGGGGAGCTCACCCTCATCGCCATCTCCTACACGCAGCAGGACGCCTACACGGCGCCCGACGGCAGCCAGCCGATCTTCAACGACATCGGTGTGATGAACAGCATCCTCGACTCGACCCTGAAGAAGACGGATCCCTCGGGGGGACTGAGCTACTACCAGACGGGGGTCGCCCCGCTCGACAATGACGAGAACAATGTGCTCACCAGCGGACTCGTGCTGACGCTCCCCCTGAGCGTCTCCGTTCTCCTCCTCATCACGGCGCTCTACTTCCGCTCGCCGGTGACCCCGATCGTGGCGTTCGGGCCGATCGCCATGGCGCTCGTCATCTCGATGGGCGGCACCTACTTCATCGGGACCATGATCACGAGGGTGGATGTGACCTCCCTCGAGTTACAGGATGCGTTCGTCCTCGGGGTCGGCACCGACTACGCGGTGTTTCTGTTCTCCCGGTACCGCGAGGAGCTGGCGCACGGCAAGGAGCACCGGGAAGCGCTCATCGCGACGATGACCTGGGCGGGCGAGAGCATCGCGATCAGCGGCGCGACGGTCATCCTCTCGACCCTGGCCCTCGCCTTCTCGGGCGTCGCCCTCCTGAGCCAGTGGGGGATGGTCCTTTCGCTCTCGGTCTTCATCGCCCTGCTCATCTCGCTCACCGTCGTACCAAGTCTCATCGTGCTGCTCGGTCCGCGGGTCTTCTGGCCCGACCGGAGGGAACGGATGGTCCGCCGGGAACACCTCCGGGAAGAGCGGGCCGAGGCGGGTCAGACCTATTTCCAGAAGGCCGGCAAGTTCGCCGTACGGCGGGCCGTGCCGATCGTGATCGTGGCGGCGTTGGTCTCGCTCCCCCTCACCTACGTGGCGCTCACCGCCCCGGTCACCTACGACTACTTCGGCCAGCTTCCGGCCAATTCTCCCGCTTCCCAGGGACTGACGGCCATCTCGAACCACTTCGGTCCGGGCTATGCTTTCCCGCTGGACATCCTCGTCACCTTCCGTTCGCCCCTCGTCACCGCGAACTCGGCGAACGTCACGGAGTTCCAGGACATCGCGCGTCTCACGTCGCTCATGAACAACACCTCCGGCATCGCTTCGGTGGATTCCCCGACGGGGGCGTACGGGGCGCCGCTGTCCAGTTGGACCGCGTACTCCACCCTCGGACCGGTACAACGCATCGAGCTCAATGCCACCCTGTCGCCCTACGTGGGCACCGATGGCCGGTCCGTGCTCTTCACCGTCGTCCCGAACTCCGGGGGACTCTCCCTCACCGCGATCCAAGCGCTGACCTCGGTGGAAGGGTCCCTCTCCGGGTACGTCAGCGCCCATCCGGCCATCGAGGCGGTCCACTACGGAGGTGCGGCCAGCGAGCTCAAGGACCTGGACCAGCAGACCTCCCAGGCGCTCGACCGGATGATCACGATCGTCGTGATCGGCCTCATCCTCGTGCTCCTGACGCTCCTCGCCTCCCTCACAATCCCCGCCATGGCGGTCGTCACGATCGGAGTGTCCATCGCGTGGGCGTGGGCCGTGACCTACCTCGTGATGGCCGTGATGCTGGCGACACCGATCTTCTTCTTCGACCGGGTGATCCTGTTCATCATCGTCCTCGGGCTCGGGATGGACTACAATGTGTTCATCTTGACCCGGATCCGCGAAGAGAAGGCGGCGGGGATCCCGACCCGGGAGGCCGTGGTGAAGGCGGTCGGCTACACGGGCGGGATCATCACCGCGGCGGCGATCATCCTCGCCAGCGTGTTCTTCGTCCTCGCCTCGAACTCCTTTGCGCTGTTGCGCACGATCGGGTTCAGCCTCGGGGTCGCGGTCATCCTGGACGCGATGGTGGTGCGGACCTTCCTCATGCCCGCCCTCATCTCCATCCTCGGCGAGCGCGTCTGGTGGCTTCCCGGAGGAAAGAAGAAACAAAGCCCCGTTACGACCGAGGGAGGGCCGTAGCCCGGGTGCGCTCCATGTACCTCGAGGACCTGCACGCCGGGGACGTCTTCGACACCCCGGCCCGCACCGTCACCGCGGAGGACGTCCGGAAGTTCGCCGAGATCACCGGGGACTTTAACCCGGTGCACTTGGATCCCGAGTTCGCCCGGGCCACGCCCTTCGGCCGACCCATCGCCCACGGGCTCCTCACCGTGTCCCTCGCGCTGGGGCTCTGGTCCACCGAGGGGATCACCCGGGACTCCCTCCTTGCGCTCGTCTCGCTCGAGGAGATGAAGTTCCGCAAGCCGATCTATCCCGGGGACACCTTGCGGCTGCACACGGAGGTCCTGGAGGTCAAGTCCCTGCGCTCCCGCCCCGACGCGGGCCTCGTCGTTTACCGGGACCAGGTCCGGGACAATAACCAGGAGGTCGTGGTCGAATTCCGCCGCACGGTGTTGCTTAAGAAGCGTTTCACTGTCGAGCCCACCGCAAGGTCCCCATGACGGAAAAACGCAAGTTCAACGACATACTATACGAGAAGGGTTGGCACGACCACACGGTCCTCATCACGATCAACCGGGAGTCCCAGCAGAACTCCTACCTCCTGTCGACCTTGCGGGAACTCGTCCAGGCCTTCGAGGACGCGATGTGGGACGACGACGTCCAGTTCATCGTCCTGACCGGGGCCGGCGAGAAGGCCTTCTGTACCGGCGGCAACGTCGATGAATATCGCAGCACCTACGGTCGCAAGCCCAACGACTGGTGGAACTGGGGCGAGATCTACGGCCGGTTCATGAGCATCATCCTCCACTGCGGGAAGCCGGTCATCTGCCGCATCAACGGGACCGTCGCGGGCGGCGGGCTCGAGTTCGTCGCCGCGAGCGATCTCGCGATCGCGACGGAGGAGGCCCGGGTGCTCTCTCCCGGACCGCGGGTGGGGATGACCTCGATCGGAGGTCTCTCCCAGTGGCTCCCCCTTCACGCCGGACTGAAGCACACCGCCGAGCTCGTGATGCTCTCGAGCGAGATCACCGCGACGAAGGCGAAGGAATGGGGGATCGTGAACGATGTGGTCCCCCGGGCGAAGCTCGATGCCGCCGTGAAGTCCTACATCGACCGGATGCTCGAGCTCTCGCCGACCAGCGTGCACTACTTCAAGGTCCACCTCAACTGGTGGAAGGATTTCGTCTGGGCACCGACCTGGGAGCACGCCAAGGAGTTCTTCGCCCTCAACGTCGGCTCGATGGAGCCGATGGAGGGCCTGACCGCCTTCCGCGAGAAGCGGCCACGCCGGTACCGGGCGATCCGGGACAAGATGTCGAAGGGGATGGACCCCCACTATCCGTTCGGGCCCGCCTCCGCGCAGTGTCCCAAGTGCGGCACCGAGTACCTGCCGAGCCAGTCGCTCTACTGCCTGCACTGCGGAAACCAGCTCACCCCCACGACCCTATGAGGGCCGCCCGTTTCCACGGTCTTCCCTCCGGGTTCGTTCCGAAGCACGGCGTGCTCTCCCCCGAGCAGCGGCTGGTGGTGGAGGAGATCCCCCGCCCCGAGCCCCGAGCGGGAGAGGTGCTCGTCCGCACCGCCGCCTGCGGCATCTGCGCCACCGACCTGCACTACCTCCACGGCACTCCGACCTTCCGTAGTCCCCCGGTGACCCTGGGCCATGAGATCTCGGGCACCGTGGAGTCGCTCGGACCCGAGGTGGAGGGGATCCACGTCGGGGACCCTGTCCTCGTGCCCGCCGTCGTCTCCTGCGGCCAGTGCATCCCCTGCCGCACGGGCCGGGACAACATCTGCGAACGCATGACGATGTTCGGCAACCACCGGGATGGTGGCTTCGCCGAGTACGTCACCGCGCCGGCCGCGTACGTGGTGCCGCTGCCCGAGGGTCTTCCCCTCGTCGAGAGCGCCCTCGTCGCCGATGCGCTGTCCACCCCGTTCCATGCCGTCAAGAACCGGGCCCAGGTACGGGCCGGGGAGAACGTCGCCGTCTTCGGGTGTGGTGGAGTGGGACTCAACGCCGTGCAGTCGGCCGCCGCGTTCGGGGCCTCGGTGATCGCGGTCGACGTCAGCGAGGAGAAGCTCGCCCTCGCCAAGGCCCTGGGCGCCCGGGAAACGCTCAACCCGGCCCAGGGGGAGGTTCCCAAGAAGATCCGGAAACTGACCGGCGGCGGGGTAGATGCCGCCTTCGAAGTGGTGGGCCGTCCCGATGTGCTCCAGAGCGCGTTCGAATCCGTACGCCCCGGAGGGCGCCTCGTGACCGTCGGCTACAGCGAGGAGGACTGGACGCTCCGGGTCAACCGCGTCATGTTCCGGGAGATATCGATCATCGGATCCCTCGGCTGCCGGTCGGCCGAGTACCCGGTCATCCTGAAGATGGTCCGCGAAGGACGTCTCCAGTTGGCCCCCCTCATCAGTGCGCGTTTCCGCTTGGAGGAGATCAATGACGCCCTCGCCAACCTCGAGCACGGGAAGGCCCTCGGTCGCCAAGTGGCCGTCTTCGGACCGTGATCGAACGATCCACGCAGGACGGCGTCGCGTACCTCGCCCTCCACCACCCTCCGCTCAACATCCTCAACCAGAAGCTCATCGCCCAGCTCCATACCGAGCTCACCGCCCTCGCGGAGGACCCCCGGACCCGCGTGGTCGTGCTCTCGTCGAAGATCCCCCGGGTGTTCAGCGCCGGGGCCGATGTCGGTGAGCACCTTCCCCCGGACTTCCGGACGATGATCGAAAGCTTCGTCGACCTGTGCGGCCGGCTCGTCACGTACCCCAAGCCCACCCTCGCCGCGGTCGACGGGAAGTGCCTCGGCGGCGGGATGGAGTTGGCGCTCTCCTGCGACCTCGTGCTCGCCACGGAGGGCGCCCAGTTCGGTCAGCCCGAGGTGGCGGTCGGGGTCTTCCCTCCCGTGGGTGCGGCGCTCTATCCCCGGATCTGCGGACTCCAGAATGCCTACCGGTTGCTGTTGGACCCACGCCCGGTCTCGGCGCTTGAGGCGCAACGGATGGGCGCGGTGAGCCAGGTGGTGGCCGAAGGGAAGCTCGAGTCGACCGTCGCCGCCACGGCCACGGTGCTCGCCCGCTCCAGCCTCGCGGTGCTCGGCCTCGCAAAGCGGGCCATCCGGGAGGGTCTCGCGGTGCACTGGGGAGAGGCCCGGGCGCGGGCGACACGTCTCTACCTCGAGGACCTCATGTCCACGGAAGACGCGACCGAAGGACTCCGCGCCTTCCTGGAGAAGCGACCCGCCCGGTGGAAAGACCGCTGACGGTGGGCGGGGGTACCTCCCCCGGACGTCGTTCCGAGGAATTCCTCTTAGCTGAGGGAAACTAGGCGGGGCCACCGTTTTCTAGTCCACCGCGGTTGGGACCGGCATGCGCTCCGGGGAGGTGGGGAACCGAGGGTCGCCGTCCCCCCTTCGCGCCACCTTCCAGCACCTCCCGGGCGTGGGCGAGAAGATCGAGACCCACCTCTGGGAGGCCGGGATCCACGACTGGTCGGACCTGGCCAAGCGAGAGGAGTTTCCCGGGATGTCCGCCGGGCACCTCGCCCAGATCCGGGACGAACTCCAGTTCAGTGAGGAGGCGCTCCGAACGGGCAACGCCGCCTACTTCGCCGGGACCGTTCCCTCCCGAGAGCACTGGAGGATGTATCCCGATTTCCGCGAGCGCACCGCGTTCCTCGATATCGAGACCACCTCCTTCAGCCCCAGCTATGGGGTCGTCACTTGCGTGACCGTCCACGGGGGAGGAACGACCCGGACCCTCGTGCAGGGAGAGGACCTCGAGGAGCTCGGAAGCGTCCTTCGTCCCTTCGCTCTCCTCGTGACGTTCAATGGCTCCCAGTTCGATGTCCCGTTCCTGGCCGCCCATTTCCCCGAGCTACAGTTCCCGCCGGTCCACGTGGACCTGAGGTGGGTCTTCCAGCGACAAGGGTTGCGCGGAGGATTGAAGTCGATCGAGCGGCAGCTCCAGCTGGGAGACCGCGCGGGAGTGGAGGGCATCGACGGCCTCGAGGCCATCCACCTCTGGTACCAGCACTGCCGCGGAGTGAAGGGGGCCCTGGAACGGCTGGTCGCCTACAACCGCGCTGACACGGTGAACTTGGAAGTGCTCATGGAACACGCCGTGACGGAGATGCTGCGGCGGTGGTGATGGTCGACAAAGCTCCCACGGAAGATCGTCAATAGCACACGGCACGGCCAAGTCTTCCGGCTCGCCCGCTCTCACGCCCCGGCTCAAGGTACCCGGCGTTGGGTACTGCAGTTTGGTTACGAATGCTACCGACATGACCAATCCGCCTCCCCCTATTTCTTCAATCGGAGGGTGGTCGCTCCCTCGAAGCTCTGGCTACACTCCGGATGGCTTCGGGGGAGGGGCCAGCCTTGACCTCCCGTCGTTTGAAACCATGGCGCCCCCCAAAGCTTTCATCCTCGCTCTTTTTTGAAATCCTGTGGCTGTCTCACGGTCTGGATTTACTCCTTTAGTTATGGTGTTAGCTGTTGCGATTCTAGACGTGGGCGCTCTTGGTTCTGCACATGCTCCAGGAAATCCGGTTACACCCACCGACTCCGCAGGGCTCCCAAACTGTATCCTTGCAAACACGTCCAATGAGGTCAACGGAATCGACATGACCTTTGATGCCAAGAATGAGGAGGTCTATGCGCTTGGCATCGGATACAGCCCCCCCGCCTTTCCCCTCCTGGGAACGTATGCAGTAGACAACGAGACGGGGGCCGACCGTAACTTCGAACCCTATCCCTCCTTCGGGGTCTACACTACTTTAGGGGTCGATCCGCTGAATGGTCAGTTGATTGCGAGCTCCGAAGGGTTGAATGGTTCCACGGAGTTCCTTTCGCCCCAAAGCGGAAATGTCGTCCAAACGTTCCCTTTCTATACCTCGGCGATAGCGTTCGACTCTTCGACAAACTCCCTGCTCCTTTCCACCCTCAGCTCTGAGCGCCGAGGACCCAACAATGAAACTTGGTTCTCTAACGCGACGTGGGTCAATGGCACTTCGGACGCGATCGTCAGAAGCATCGAACTCTGGAACAATACCAGTATCAACGCACCAATGCTTCCGCCTAGTGCCGCCTTTGACCCAGATGATGGAAACTGGTTTGTCGGGACAGATGCTGGGAACTTGTCGGTCTTTAATGGTTCGACCGGGGCAACATTAGGGACCATTGCCCTTGGGTTCTTTCCTGGACATGTCACTTTCGATCCGGTGAGTCGCAACCTATACTTGTCCGGAGAAAAATTCGGAATGAATCCTTGGGGACTCGGTGTTACCGTTCTGAATGCGAACACTTGGAGAGTGATAGGGAATGTCAGTGGGCTGGCTTCACAGCCCTGGTATGGGTCGAGTATGGTTGTGGACCCGAAATCGGGTCTGCTATTCCTATCAGAGAACACCTCCATTGTCGAGGTCAATGCTACCTCTGACGCGGTCGTAGGCTCCTTCATCACCCCTGTCCTTCTGGGGAACCTTGACGCTGAACCCTTGGCATTCGATACCGCGAACCATCGGCTTTATGTTGCCGGCGGATCTTTAGCCAATCTTGTTGTAGAACCAGGACTTGCCTGCTCCTCCACAGGGTCTAACATTCCGCAGTTGGTCATCTGGCTCCTGTTGGTCGTGGTCGCTGTCGCGTTGATGGCCGTCATTATCTTCCTCGACCGTCGTCAGAGACGCTTGAGAACCGGTCGTCCTACCCCAAAGGGGATGAATAACGAGCAGAGCGGCATCCACGAACTCGAAGCTCGCGGCCTGGGCCAAAGGAGACCACGTACGGATTGTGTTCCGGGCTTAGGCTCTCTCTCTCGGGTGTGCTGCCGCAGCCGTTGTCACTGGTGGAATCTGCCAACCGAGTCCGGACTAGTGGCCCACTCGAGCTCTGGAAGATCTTCCGGTCGAAGAGCCCAGACAGGACCAGATCGAACATGTTGTCACGGACCCCACAAATGGCGATGTTGGGGGTCCGAGCGAGGAAGCGCTTCAGGGTGGCCTCGTTTCAGAAGAACCGGTAGTCCGCACGTTGCCACCGTTCGTGGGTGACTCGGCGGAGTGGGCGACCACTCTAGGTCGACCGCGCGGCCGAGCCCACGAATGACATCACCGTCAACGGCAAGGGTCCCATGCATTCGAAAGTAGCGAGCTAGAGAGCGCTCTTTCTGGAGACAGAGGACCCCGTGATGAGTATGCGTCCCCCTATCTCGTGCGAGACCTTCACTGCTTGTCTCCTAGGGGGAGGGACGGGATAGGCCCACGCCAACCCCCGTGCCCAATATCTACACGAATTGACCCCCCTTGGATCACTTGGTCACTATGGCGTCGACCGAGACGTGCAAAAGCCATTTATATCGATATGACATTGGTTGAACGATGAGCGAATCGATGGAGACCGTCACAGTCTCTTCCAAGTACCAGGTCGTGATCCCTGAACGCGTCCGTCAGGAGAATCACATTCATCCTGGGGACAAGATGGCCGTCATCGTCAAGCATGGAGTAGTCCACCTGGTTCCTGTGCTCGCCTTTGGGAAGTCCAAGGGCATGCTCCGAGGGCTTGAGCTTGATCTGGGAGACCTGCGGGATCACGCCGAGAGGACCTGAGACCTGTGCAGAGTTCCAAGCCTGTGAGCATCGATAGCTTCGGATGGCTGGAGCGATTGATCGAAGGACCGAAGGCGAGCGAATACGACCGGGTAATCGATAGCACGGCTCCGAGGGACATTGTCACGTCAGTTGTTACGGTCTACGAGGTCTACAAGAAACTCAAACCCATCCGTGGGGAAGCTATCGCCCTGGAGGCGGTGGTGCCACTTCGAGCGACACGACTTGTCCCGATCGATGACCAATTGGCACTCGAAGCGGCAGACTACAGCTTGTCTCTCGGTCTGCATTTCTCTGACGCCCTGATCTACGCAACAGCTCGGAGATACCGGGCAGAGCTGCATACGAGCGACCCTCACCTGAAGAAAGTTCCTGGGGTCATTTTCCACTGACTTCCCCATCGCGCGAAGGGGTGGTTATCAAGCGGTGGGGGTCGAGGGCCGGCCGCAGCACCAACATTGAGATCTCCCCGCCCTACAAGCGACTCCAGCCATCGCGCACTTCTCCCCAGACTCTACGAAGACCTTAAGTCAATTGGTGT
>JAKAOF010000034.1 GCA_021823345.1 Thermoplasmata archaeon | reverse complement strand
TCCCCGTCGAACGCCGGTGCGGCTCTCGCCCGCTCGAGCCTCATCGAGAGCCTCCGGAAGCTCGAGACCGACTACGTGGACCTCTATCTCATCCATTGGCCAGTCCATGGAACCCGGGCCGCTTCCTGGAAGACCATGGAAGCGCTGGCGAAGGAGGGACTCTGTCGCTCCATCGGTGTCAGCAACTATGCCATCCGCCACCTCCAAGAGTTGGAGGAGGTCGCCGACACCGTTCCCGCGGTGAACCAAGTCGAGTTCCACCCGTTCCTCTACCAGCGGCCTCTCCTCGAGTACTGCACCTCCCATCATATCCAACTGGAGGCCTACGCCCCCCTCGCCCGCGCCGAGCGGATCTCCAACCCCGCCATCGCCCAGGTCGCGCGAGAGACCGGTCGCACCCCCGCCCAGGTCATGCTGCGCTGGGGGATCCAGCACGGTCTCGTCGTCATCCCGAAGAGCATGCACGAAGCCCGCCTGCGAGAGAACTTCGATGTCTTCGACTTTACCCTTGATCGAACCCAAGTCCAAATGCTCGATTCCCTGCATGAGGAGTACCGTACATGCTGGGATCCCACGGACGCGCCATAAAAGCCCTGCCGAAACCATCAGCTTACCCCAAAAGGAGGAGTTTATTCCCCGCCCTTCCTTCGATAATCAGTCGGGCGAGATGTAACACACCTCCCAAGAGTAGGATATTTCGCCCCATGGAATGAGTGCCCGCCCCGCGTAAGAGTCGCGAAACAGGGAGCCAAGGGTTTTAATACTAGTAGCACATACGCGGTAGAAGGTGTAGCATGTCAGACCCTGAACAGACCCTGAGACTCGAGGAGAACGATGAGAATGGAACACCCCTCGTCGGCCGCATACTCTCCGAGATGGACCTCCTCCTGAGGAATGTCACGATCCTGGAGAAGTTGAGCACCGAGAAGCCGATGGGGATCCTCAAGCTCTCCGAGGTCATGAAGCTCCCGAACCACAAGGTCCGCTATTCCCTGCACCTGTTGGAGCGGGAAGGCATCATCGAACCTTCGGCGGAAGGCGCCGTTCCGACCCCCCGGGCCCGCGAGTACTGGGACACCCTGGACGAGTCCATCGACCAGCTCAACGACTCGGTGAAGAAACTCAAGCGGTCGGTCATCGCGTCCAAGAAGGCGGTGCAGAGCAAGAAGTAATATCCGCCATCTCATCCCCTCCCCCGGCGTGCCGCCATAGCTCAGTGGTTAGAGCGCTCGGCTGTTAACCGAATGGTCCGCGGTTCAAAAGGGCCAGGGGAACCCCCCCTGGCCGTGGGATTCCGCGTGGCGGCGCTCCCCGGTCCGAGGAGGGCCCGTAGCTCAGCGGTCAGAGCGAGTGGCTCATAACCACTTGGCCGCCGGTTCGAATCCGGCCGGGCCCAAGCGGGGCCCGCCCTTCGATCGACCATCAACCCGGTCCGCGTCCCCCAACCGGTCCCGGGACACCGTCCTCGTGGTCCCTCCCCCACTTCTCCCCGAAGTGCCCCTCGCAGCACGGAGAAGGCCCGGGGTTTTGAGTTAGGTAATCTTTAATTCGGGATGCTCTTGCCTGGGGCCGTATGCCCGAGCAGACTATCGGTGGTGGAGACCTCGTTCGTATCGATTATGAGGTATGGGCGGAGTCCGGCGGCAAGAGTGAGATCGTTGACACTACCAGTGCAGAAGTGGCCCAGGGAGCCAATTGGACCGGTCGCAAAGCGGAGGACCTCGTACCTCAGCCTTACGAAGTGGGACGGGGACGTTTCCCTCCCGCCATGGAGAAGCTCATCGAGTCGCTCAAGGTCGGCGCCACGGCCGAACAGGAGTTCGCTCCCAACGAGGCGTACGGCGAACGCGACCCCAAGCTCATCGAGCTCTTCTCCATCCGGGAGGTCTCCCGACTCCCCGAGATGCGCAAGGAGGGGGCCTCCCTCGACATCGGGACCGTGCTCAACATCCGCGGCCGGAAGGGACGCGTCCTCAACGTGACCCCAGGCCGGGTCCGAGTGGATTTCAACCCCGACCTTGCCGGGAAGAAGATCAAGGTCAAGTTCACCGTGCGGGAGAAGATCACCGACCCCTCCCAGGTTGCCCTCGCCATCGTGGAGATGGAATACGGTCACTCCAAGGATTTCAAGGTGGACATCAGCAAGGAAGCCCTGACGCTGACCATCCCGGACCGGATGAAGTTCGATCTCAACTGGCACGCGAGCAAGAGCTCGGTGGTCGAACTCGTCCGCAAGCACCTCAAGCCCTCCTCCATCCGCCTGGTGGAAGAGTACAAGACTCCCTCCGCCAAGGAGGAGTCGGCGACCGAAGAATCCTCGGAGAAAGCTCCCGAAGCGTAGGGCGCAGCGTTACGCTGCGGCCTCGACTCCCGGAGGGTGGGGCGCGGTCACGAGCATCCCCGCGATCCCAAAGCCCAGGAGGGTGATCGTCACGGCATACACGCCGTTGTCGAGCCAGTCGTTGTAGGAGATCCCCCACCAGAGGTAGAAGGCCACTCCCAATACGAGCACGACGGCAAAGAGCAGGAACGCCACATCGGTGGCCGTTACTCCGGGGCTCTTGGTCTTTTTGACCGCTTCCTTTTCCGCCACGAGAGGCTTCCCAGAAAGGGTCGCTTGATATACCTTTCGGTCGAGCGGGGGGCGCTGCCGGGTACCCCGGCCACCGCTCGTTCCCGACGGGAGGGACCCCGGGTCCGCTCAGGAGGCACGGGAAGAGTACTTATCCTCCCGGAGTGTTAATCCCGACGCCATGGGGAGGACCGAGGAAGGCGACACCGAAAGCACCTCCAGCGTCCAGGCGGTCGTCCCGGAGAACCTCTCCGAGTTGGAGATGCGGGTCCTGGGGTATGCCGCCGCCATCGGGCGAGACTTCGATTTTCCCTTGATGCAGACGGCGCTCGAGATGGACGAAGAGCGTTTGGCGGAGATCCTGGAGGACCTCGTTCACAAAGGGGTCTTCCGAGAGGGCCGTGGAGGGGACCAGTACAGTTTCGTCCGGGAGGAAGCGATGGTCCAGGCCACGCGGGACATCTCCTCGAGCCGGATGCGGGTCATCCACCGCAAGATCGCGGAGGCGGCGGAGAAGCTCAATCCCAACCCCACCGCCGAGGTCATCCCGGAGCTGGCCCGGCATTTCTACCTTGGGAAGGTCCACGAGAAATCCTTGCTCTACAACCGCTATTCGGCGACCTTGGCCCGCAACAGCTTCTCTCCCGACGCGGCGATCCAGTACCTGGAACGGGTGCTTGAAGACATCGACGAGATGGGGGGGACCCGAAGCGTGGAACGGGCGGACATCTATCGGGAGCTGGGAGACCTTTCCGTAGCGACGGGGGACGGGGGCAAGGCGGATGAGTACTACGGTAAGGCCCTCGAGCTCATGCCCTCGGAGGACGGCGGGACACTTCGGGCGCTCGTGCTCCTTGCCCGGGCCGAGGCGGCCCGCGAGATCGACCGGCTGGACCAGACCAAGCTCTACTGCGCGGAGGCCATCACCCACTTGGAACGAGCCGGCCAGAAGAAGGGGCTCGCGATGGCGCACCGACTCCTCGCCCGGGCGGCCTTCAAGGAGGGCCTGTTCGACGTGGGTCGCAAGGAGATCGACCGGACGTTCGAACTCCTCGACCCGGTCGAGGACGCCAAGGAGATCGCCCGTTGCTACATCGACCTCGGCAACATCTACACGACCTCCGACGTGGAAGCCGACCAGCAGACGGGGGCGGAATACTATCGCAAGGCGATCCAGACCCTGGAACCGCTCAAGGACTACCGGGAGATCTCCCGGGCCCACAACAACCTAGCCGTGCTCATCGCCAACACCCGGCCCGAACAGGCCCTGAAGGAACTGGCCGAGGCCCGCAAGTACGCCGAGAAGGCCAAGGACCGCCGGTCGGTCGGCTGGGCCCTGTTCAACAGCGTCGAGTTCCTGCTCGTCCTCCATCGTACGGAAGAGGCCGAGAAGGCGAACGATGAGGCCGAGGCGATCCTCTCCAAGCTGAGCGACCCGATGGGGATGCAACAGGTCGCCCTGAACCGGGGCATCCTGGGTCACTATCACAAGAACTACCCCGAAGCGGAGGCGGGCTACCGGGACTCCTTGCGCCGGGCCGAGGCGTTGGGCTACACCCTGCTCATCGTCGAGCTCCATGCCCGCCTGGCCGAGATGTACCTCGACTGGGGAAAGAAGGAGGAGTCCCGCAAGGAGATCGACTTCGTGGACAGCGTGGGGCGGGACAAGCTCATCCCGGCGGCCAAGACGATCTTCGACCGAACCCTTGAGCGACTGAACGCAAACTCCGGGTAGACTTTTTCGAGACACGATGACCCCATCTCCTGTCGCTGATGCGCCACTCACCCCGACGAAGGGCTCGCCCAGCTTTGGGAAGGACCTGCAGCGGATGTTCGGGACCATGACCCCGCATTACAGCCTCTTCGACCACGTGTCGACGTTCGGAGGGGACCTCATCTGGCGTCCCCGGGCATTATGGCAGGTGGACCGGCTGCTCGACCGCCCGCCGGAGCGGATCCTCGACGTCGGCTGTGGTCCCGGGGACCTCACCCTCCTTCTCCCCCGCCACTATCCGCGCGCCCGGGTGATCGGAGTGGACTTCACCCGGGAGATGGTGGAGCGGGCGGCACGGGACGCGCGTTCCACCGGAGAGGAGCGGGCGCAGTTCGTCCGAGGGGATGCCCTCCATCTCCCCTTCGAGACCGGCACGTTCGACCTGGTCACGAGCGCCTTCCTCCTGCGCAATCTTCCCGACCTTGCGGCGGGGCTCAAGGAAATGGCCCGGGTCCTGCGGCCCGGAGGGGTGGTCCTCGCCCTCGATGTCACCGAGCCTGGGGGCGGGGCGTTCGGACGCTTCTTCCATGCCTACTTCGACACGATCGTCCCGGTGATCGGCACCGCTTTCGGGCTGGGGACCGCATCCCGTTACCTGGCACGGTCCATCCGGCAGATCCCTCCTCGCCCCGAGGTGGTCCGCCTGCTGCAGCGCGTCGGGTTCTCGACGGCGATCGCCGACCCGCAGTGGATGGGCATCGTCACCGGGTTCCTCGGCCGCGTGGGCGTAAGTTCCGGGGCGCCCTGAGCCGGGACCTCCCGAGATTCGGGCCTGGCGCTGCGCTTAATAAGCTCGGACCGTTCGCCCGGCACATGGAACCACCGTTCGACGTCTTTGGGTATGCCCACGGTCACTTTTCTGAGGTCGCCTGGATGGGGCAGAACACGAACCACCTCTATCCGAAGGCGGCGATCCGCGCGGCCGTGCAGGCCGCCATGCGGGAAGCCCGGTACGAGGAGTACCCCATGCCCGCGGGGATGGAGGAGCTCAAGGCGCTGCTGCGGGAGGACTATGCGCTCCCCGAGCAAAAGGTCGGCCTGACCTCGGGAGGGACCGAGGCGCTCTACATGATCACCCGCGCCCTGCTCAATCCGGGGGACGAGGTGGTCGCGAGCGACCCGAGCTACATGATCATCCACAAGTTCATCGAGCTCTCCGGCGCGCACACGATCAACAACGAGATCTACTCGGCACCCTACCGGCTGACGGCCGACCGGGTGAACGCCTCGATCACGCCCAAGACGAAGATGATCCTCCTCATCGACCCCCTCAACCCGCTCGGGAGCGGGTACCCCGAGTCCGAGGTCCGGGCCATCGCCGAGATCGCCCACGATCGCAAGCTCATCCTCCTCAACGACGTCACCTACCGGGACTTTGCCGATGGTCACACCCTCGCTGCGAAGACCGCCCCGGAAGAGACGATCACCGTGTGGTCGCTTTCCAAGAACTGCGGACTCGCCGGGCTGCGTATCGGCGGCCTCATGGCACGCGGCGAACTCTTCGACCGGATCTGGAAGTACAACACGAACGACCTGGGGATCAACGTGGTCTCCCAGTGGGCGGGCCTCGCCGCGATGAAGGTCAAGAACGAGGTCTTCCCCCGGATCAAGAAGCGTACCCGGATGAACCAGCGGAAGATCAAGCGGATGGTGGACAGTATCCCGGGCGCCTTCCTCCCCGTGTATCCCTCGCAGGGAAACATGTTCGTGATCGACATCTCGGCGACGGGCGTGGACCCGGTGCGGCTGCAGCGGGAACTCCTCGAGCACCACAACGTGTTCCTGCGATCGGGCACCTATCTTTCCCCGAAGTTCGGGAGCCGGTTCATCCGGGTCTCGTTCTCGAACAGCCCGAAGGACGTCGACCGGATGGTCCAGGCGTTCCCGGTGGCCCTGGCCAAGCTCCGCACCCCGTGAGGGGCCGATGTTCGAGCGCCAGGAGACGTGGTACTTCGACGCCCCGGCACCGAAGGACCTCTACGAGTCGGCCTGGAAGTCCCTGAGCGCCGCCGGATTCCCCCTTTCCCAGACCAGCGCGTACGGTTTCCGAGGCAAGTCGGTCTCCCCGACCTGGGGGCTTCACCGGCTGATCGAGGTGAACGTGCTCCCGTGGAACCAGGGGGCCACGGTCCGGGTGGATTTCCGGGCCGCCCCGACCGACGAGGGCCTTGCGGTCGGGGTCGTCGGGGCGATCGTCTTCTTCCCCGTGGCGGTCGTCGGGGGAGCCATCTCCTGGGACAAGTACAACAACGATTGGCAGGAGACCCGCAACCGTCTGTGGAACTCGTTGTTGCAGACGCCGAGCGCGAGGGCGAGCAATTTTGCCCCGCCTCCCCCGTCGCCCCCCCCGCCCGCCACGGCTCCGAGCCCGCCCCCGCCGGCTCCGTCGACCCCACTTCCTTCCGCCCCCGGATCCTCGATCCAATGCCCGTCGTGCCACGCCGCGCTCCCGGCGGGGTCCAAGTTCTGCAATCTCTGCGGGGCCACGGTCCCGGCGGGGACCTGAAGGGAACGGACCAAGCGGAAGATGGTGACTCTCACCGAAGGGAAGCTCGCGGTCGCGATCGCCCGGGAGGTGCTGGACCACGGCCTCGAGCGATCCTATGACGGGGACCTTCTGAAGGAGGTGCACCCCCTCCCGCTCCCCGCGGTATTCTCGGAAAAGCGCGGGCTCTTCACCACGCTCCTCACCTATCCCGACAAGGACCTGCGCGGCTGCATCGGATTCCCCCTCCCGCTCTACCCGCTGGGCGAGGGGATCGCCCGGACCGCGTGGCTCGCGGCCCAGGAGGACCCCCGTTTCCCCCCCGTGGCCCCGCCGGAACTGAAGAGGATCATCGTGGAGGTGTCCGTCCTGACCCCGCTCGAGCGGCTCCGGAACACGGAACCCCTTCGGGTGCTGAAGGAGGTCGTTGTCGGGCGGGATGGGCTCTATCTCGCCCTGGGAACGGATTCCGGGCTCCTTTTGCCGGAGGTCCCCGTGGAACAGGGGTGGGACACGGCCCAGTTCCTCGACGGGATCTGCGCCAAGGCCGGGCTCCCGAAGGGCAGCTGGAAGCGGAAGGAAGCGGCGCTGTGGAGATTCCGGAGCGAGATATTCCTGGAAGACTCCCCGGGGGGAACGGTGTCCCTCCGCGAGCTCACGCCCGTTTCAGGGTGAGGGCCATGGCATCCCCGCCCACGTCGGACCACTCGTAGACCCCTTCCCCGGTCAATGGTGCCGGGGTGGTCTCGAGGGAGGAGATCTGGCATTCCCGCTCGATGTGCTCCCGGAAGAGCTCGAGCGCCTCCAGGAGCTGGGGGCCGAGGTAGAGGCGGACGGCCACCCGGTCGGTGTAGCTCAGGCGATGCTCCTTGCGCACCGTCTGGATCCGGCGGATCATCTCTCGAGAGAGTCCCTCGAGGAAGAGCTCCCGGGTCGGTGCGCGGGAGAGGGCCACCATCAGTTGGTCGCCCGTGGCCATCACCACCCAGCCTTCCTCGGAGAAGGTCCGGACGGCGAACTCCTCCTTGGAGATCATCGTGACCCGCTTCACGTTCAGTTCGCCCTCGACGAGCTCGGTCAGGGCGGTGCCGAGGACCCGGCGTTCCTCCTCGGTGAGGCCCGCCGCGACCAGCTCAGGCAGCGGGATCCGGGACTTGACGGTGGCCTTCATCCGGAGGTTCCTCCCGGCCTCGACCACTTCCATCACCCGGGCCATGGCTCCCTCGAGGACGGGGTCCTTGGGGCCATTGAGGCTCGGCCAGGACTCGAGGTGCACGCTCGAGGCTCCCGCGGCGAACTCCGACCCCGTGGCCACCTGATACACGTGTTCTGCCACGTGGGGGGCGAGTGGGGAGAGGATCCGGGCGAGGGTGGCCAGGGAGAACGAGATCGTGGCATAGGCATCGGAGCGGTCCTGGGAGGGGGCCTCGTTCCAGAACCGGTTGCGGGACCGCCGGAGGTACCAGGTGGAGAGCTCCTCCACGAACTTCTCGACGCTCTCCGCGGCCGTGTGCGGGTCGAAGGCGTCCAGCGAATGGGTGACCGTCTCGGTGAGGGACTGTAGGCGCGAAAGCAGCCACCGGTCGAGCACCCCTTCGGGGTGCGGGAGATCGGGAGAGTACCGGTACTGGTCCGCGTTGCGGTTCTCCCGGTAGAACTCGGCGACGTTCACCAACGTGGAGAGCATGTGGGCCCCGGTGGTCCGCACGTAATGCTCGGAGAACCGGAGCGGCTCCGTGTAGGGTCCGAGGTACATCGCCATGCGGGGCCCGTCGGCGCCGAGCTGGCGCATCATCCCGACCGGGTCGGTGACGTTCCCCTTCGACTTCGACTGCTTCTGCCCTCGTTCGTCCAGGACCATCCCGTTCACGATGAGGTTCCGGTACGCGGGGCGGTCGAAGAGCAGGGTCGAGGTCACCAGGAGCGAGTAGAACCATCCCCGGGTCTGGTCCAGCCCCTCGGAGATGAAGTCGAGCGGGGTCTGGGGCTCGAACCCGTTCCCTAGTTCGAAGGGATAGTGGTACTGGGCGAAGGAGGCGGAGCCGCTGTCGTACCAGCAGTCGATGACGTAGGGCTCGCGGACCATGGTCTCGCCATGCTCCGGGCAGCGCACCGGGAGCTCGTCCACGAACGGCTTGTGCGGATCAAAATCCGGAGCGAGGGCTTGGCCGTGCAACCGGGCGAGCTCCTCGTAGCTTCCCACGGCGATCGAGTGCTCCCGAGGGCAGTTCCAGATCGGAAGCGGGGTCCCCCAGTACCGGTTGCGCGAGAGGGCCCAGTCCTTCCCCTCCCCGACGAAGTTCCCGAAGCGGCCGTTCTTGATGTGCGAAGGGATCCAGTTGACGGTCCCGTTGTTCGCCATGAGCTTCTCGGTCGCGAGGTGAGTGCGGATGAACCAGGTCTCCAGGGCGCGGTAGATGAGGGGATGCCCGCAACGGTAGCAGAACGGGTAGGTGTGACGGATCCGCCCCTCCTTCCAGAGCACGCCCCGGTCCCGAAGCTCCTCCGTCAGGATGGGGTCCGCCGCCTTGAACGACTTTCCCCGCACCTGCGGTACCTCCGGGGTAAAGTGCCCGGAAGAGTCGAGGGGATCGAAGAACCCGAGGTGGTGCTGGGATCCGAGGGTGAAGTCGTCGGCGCCAAAGGAGGGCGCGATGTGGACGATCCCTGTCCCATCTTCGGCCGTGACGAAATCCGCGGCGTAGACCCGGTGCCGTCCCTCCCCGGCCGGGGTCACCTCCGGGAAGGGCGGGAGGTAGGAGGCGCCCACGAGGGCTCGTCCCTCGATGCTTGAAAGGACCTTGGGGCGTTCTTCCGGGTGGGGGAAGTACCGGGCGAGGGCGCTCTCTTCGAGCACGAGCTCCTTCTCGTTCTCCCCCGCCACGACCACGTAGCGCATCCCCGGGTTCACCGCCAGGGCGAGGTTGGACGGCAGGGTCCAGGGCGTGGTGGTCCAGACGAGGAAGTAGCGCGAGGGGGCTCCGGCGGGCCTCCCCTGGATCTGGAGCGCGATGGTGACCGAGGGGTCCTCGGCCTCCTTGTACCCCTGGGCGACCTCGTGGGCCGCCTCCGGGGTCTCGCACCGGGGACAGTAAGGGACGATGTAGCGGCCCTTCTCGAGATAGCCCTTCTCGTAGAGCTGTTTGAGGGACCACCAGACGCTCTCCATGAAGCGATTGTCCATGGTGAAATAGGCGTGGGAGTAGTCGAGCCAGTATCCGACCATCTCGCTCATCTCCCGCCAGAGGGCCTCGTAGGTCATCACGCTCGACCGGCAGGCGGTCGCGAACTTCGCGAGGCCGAAGCGCTCGATGTCCTTCTTGCTGCGGAACCCCTGGGCCTTTTCCACCTCGAGCTCGACGGGAAGTCCGTGACAGTCCCACCCGGCCATGGAGGTGATGATGTGATGGCCCTGCATCCGCTTGTATCGCAGGACGGAGTCCTTGAGCGCCCGGGTCAGGAGATGACCCATGTGCGGCTTCCCGTTCGCCGTCGGGGGGCCCTCGGTGAAGCGGAAGGGAGTGCCCTGGGGGTGGAGCTGGAGGGCCCGCTCGGCGACCCGTTCCCGCTGCCAGAAGGCATTGACCTTCTGGTCCACCATGGCCAGCAGGTTCTCTCCTCGGGATGTGGGTTCTGCGCCGCCTTTCATGTCACGGTTCAACGTAGGTGCTTTCGGATATCGAGGGACTTCCGGCCCCTCTGAAGGACCGACTCCGGAGGATAGATTACCCTTTCGACATTAGACAACAGCGAGGACACCGAAGAGGACGATGGAGGAGAGGCTGAGCCAGTACGCGGTCCGCCAGAGCGGGCCCGACGCCTCGGCTCCCATGACCCGGGCATCCGAAGACAAGACCCCGACGAGGAACCCGGGCCCGATCAGCAGGAAGACGAGAAGGACCATCAAGGCCAGGACGATGGTCAGCGGGTGGGGATATACGAAGGGAACGATCACCGCCGGGACGCTCTCGGCGAGGTACATCCAGAACGCCCGGTCCCGGGGGATGCCGAGGGACTCGAGAACCCCCCAGGCGCTTCCCAAGGAGACCACGACGAGCGCCAGGAAGGCGGCCGCGACGAGCCCGACGGCGAAGAGATAGGGAAGGGCCGCACCCCCCAAAGCCGCCAGGGCGGTGAAGAGTCCCGTGGATGTGAAGAGGTCCGAACCCGCGGGCATGGCGGCTCCCAGCACGAGGAAGGCGATCATCAGGAGTTCGCTCACGATGGCTCCGAGCAAGGTCTCCCAGCGGACCCCCCGGACGGTACTTCCGGACTTTTCGGCCGTGGCGGAGGACTGATAGAAGAGCATGAACGGCATGACGACGGCCCCGGCGTTCGCGGCCAGCAGGAACAGGAACGACGGGCTGGAAGAAAGATAGACAGGACCGTACGGAAGGGCCCCTCGAACCACCATGGCCGAGCCGACGGCGAGGATGAAGAGGGCGGAAATGGCGAGAAGGACCCGTTCCACCCAGACGTACTTCCCGCGCGCCACGAGCCCGATGTGAAGGACGAACGCGGCCGGAAGTGAGAGGATCAGGGGTACCCCGAACACCCCCAAGCCCAGGGCGATGGCCGCATACTCGGCCACGTAGGTCGCAAGGTCCGCCAGCGCCATGGGGAACGAGATGGCGACGCTCATCCTGGGCGACCGGGTCTCGCGGATCAGCTCCCCCAGCCCCTTGCCGGTCACCGCCCCGATACGTCCTGCCGCCTCTTGCACGAAGAAGAGCGGGAGGATGAGAAGAAGCAGGAACCAGACGAGATCGTAGTGGTAGGCGACCCCGGACTCGACCCCGGTAAGGATGCTCGCGGCGTCCACGTCGGCGATCATGACGAGCCACGCCGGACCCCAACTCCGAAGCCATCGGGGGATCCCCCGGGAAAACGGAGGGGTCACCAAAGTGACGCCTCGCGAGAGAAGGGACGAGTGGGCCGCTTCGTTGCTCATGAACGCTTCCCCCTCCTTCCGGACCCTTCAGGGGGGAAGGGGCTAATGAAGTGTTCTCTTCGTGAGCAACATTTGGAATGTGTTCACAATAAGAACGCCTGGAGGGAAGGGCGCTCCCCAAGGGGACGCGACGCAACGAGCGCCTAGATCGCGTTGACCAGGAACCCCACGACGAATCCCAGGCCGATGCCCAGGTACGTGAGGCGTTGCTTCAAAAGGGAAGCCGCCGGAGTCTCGGCCGGGCGGAAGGCGGCCTTCAGCATCGGAAGGATCACGTAGAGACAGGTCCCGATCGCGAGTGCGTCGAAGAACACCGCGAGGGGCACGGAGAACCAGAAGAACCCGATCCCGGCCCCGAGGACGGTCGGGATCCCTCCCAGGAAGAAGTAGAAGGAGAACTGGGTCAACCGGCGTTCCTTGGCCCGTAGGAGCGGTCCGGCGATCGGGAATCCCTCGGTGATGTTCTGCAGGATGAAACCCACGAAGATGACCGTGAGGAGACCGAGCGCTCCCGCCGCCCAGGCCGTCCCGAAGACCATTCCCTCGGTCAGGTTCTGAAAGCCGATGGCGAGTGCGACGATGAGGGCGGTGGACGTGGGGGAGACCTCCCCCGATCGGCCGGGGCGGTTCTCCAGCACAAAGAGCCCCCCGAAGGCGACGACGACCCCGAACAGAAAGATGGCGTCGAGCGCAGGATCGGTGAAGTACGAGTTCCCCCCGTAGAGGAGGGCGGCCACGTCCCCCCAGACGTCGGCGAGGATGAACACGAGGATCCCGATCGAGGCGCCGCTCAGGAAATTGACGAGACGTTCGGTCCGACTCCTCCGGAGGACCAAGGGGAGGGAGAGGAAGATGGCGAGGCCCATCACCGTGGAAAGGACGAGCAGTTCCAAGAATCCCGGGAGCGCCATTCGCGGAGCAGTTCCTCGACCTCCCGAGAAGACCGTGACCCGGTTTATAACCGTTCTGTATGTGAGGTTGTTACGGGCTCGTTCACAATAAGAACACCTCATATACTTCGGGCCATTAGAAGGGGGCATGGCGAGAGATATCCGATCCCCGGCGCAATGGGTGCAGGTCCTTCAGGCCCTCGTGGCCCGCGAGCTGGTGGACCACATCGGTCTACCGGTGCGGAGGGCGGCGGATGTGCTCGGGATCGCCCCCTCGGCCGTCTCCCAGTACATCTCCGGAAAGCGACGGCAGGTCCCCGTCGACCGGCTCGCCCCGGACGACCCGGCCGTGGTCGAAGCGCGGACCCTCGCCACGAAGTTGGCCCAAGGAACCCACCCGGGAAGCTCTTCGGCCCGGCTGCTCCTTGAAGCGGCCGCTCGCCTCGCGGATGGGCTGCGGGAAGGGAGCGCGACCCCCAAGCCCGAAGGCGCCCGGCGCGCGCCCGACCGTGAATTGGCCCGACAGCTGAAGCTCCGGATCTCGGCCGAGCAGGGATCGGTCTCCCAGTGCATGTCGCTTGCCCAGAAGGCCCGGGACGAGCTGACGCGGGCGATCTTCCGCCAGATCGCCTCCGACAGCCTGCGTCATGCGGAGATCGTGGCCTCCATCGCGAACCACCTGGAACAGGGCGTGAGCCGGACCCTCGCGAGCGGGATCACCCGCGAGGATATCGAACGCCTGATCGAGAGCGAGCGGATGGCGGAGGCCCAGACCAGCGTCTACATCCAGAAGCACCTGGGAGGCGTCATGGCGCTCCTTGCCCACAGTATGCGAGCGGACGAACGCAAGCATGACGAGCTGTTGAGCGGCCTGCTCAAGTACGGGTTCGGGGAGAACGGCAGGCGGGCAAAGAACGCTGGGTGAACTCCTCCGGACGAGCTGCGTCGCCGGCGACCGGCTCGCTAAATCCCTCAGGAGGGGGGCTCAGGTCCTTCCGCGTCGTCTACTTCCGGCTCCGGAGAACGGGAGGGGCGACGGCGCTTGCGACCGGCCCGGGGTTTCGCAGGCAACAAGATGCCCACCATGGCCAAGAGCAACCCGAGCACGGCAAACACCTGCCAGACCTGGTTGAATTCGGGCATGACATTCCACGAAAGGGACATGAGAACGCCCGCGGTCGAGTTCGTGAGGAGCATGAGGCTCGATGCCGTGGGTTCCCATCCCGAGATCGTTCCCGATGGACCATGGCCCACCATCACCCAGGGGTACGTCGCCCGCGGATTGGGGGTGACGGTCGTATTGACGTCCGAACAGGTGAACGTCGCGCATTGGATGACCTCGACCCACGTGGAGGCGTTGCCCCCCTGCCACGTGATCGTCGCCGGGGCGGTGTCCGCGAGGCAGTAGGAAGGGGACGGGGTCGACGAGGGAAGCACCTGGGGGCAGTAGAGGATGAGGGGTCCCCGCCCCGAGCCGGGCGGCCCATAGGCGTACACTTCGTGGGACTCCGAGTAGGGAAGCGGGACGTAGACAAAGAGCAGCATGATGAGCATCAAGATGACGGCGGGAAAGACCCAACTAGGACGCATCGGCACGACCCCCGAGGCAGGAAGATGCGATCATTTGGTCCAGTCCCCTTCCACCGAGCCAGGAGGGGCGGGAGCGTTCGGGGGACTCTCCGGCTCGTCGTCCCGAGTGCCAGGGTGTGACGACTCCTCGTCCTCCTTCTCGGACGGTGTCTTGAGCGCAATGCCGACCACCGCCAGGACGAGGCCGACGACCGCGATGATGACAAAATAGATCGAATCGAGGAACGAGTAGGGAACGGTCACCTGGTACTGGGCATCCGTCGCCCCCGTGTAGATGAGCAACGTTTGGCCGGACTGGAGGTCGACCGTGATGGACCCGGAGAAGGAGTGAGAGACGATCATGGGGGGAATGCTGGTGCACGCCGAGGTCACGCCCGAAGCGCAGATCGCGATGGACACAGAGTAACCCGCGGGGAGGTTCTGATAGGAGATGGTCACGGGAAAGGTTCCCGTGATGCTGTCGCTTCCGGACGGTATTGCGATGGAGGTGGGAGCGGCCCCGGTCGACGCTCCGGTCGTGGTGTTGAGGGTACCGGAACTGATCACCTGGGGGGCGGCGAAAAACGCGACCGCCACGACTCCCATGACCAGGAGGAGTCCAGGGGCCGCCACAAGAGTTCGCACGGGATAACCAACACTCAAACACCTTCGAACTTTATAAAGACGCCAAGAATACCCGGTCAGCATGGAGTTGGAGGAGCGGATTTCCCTGGTGACGCGAGGGTCGAGCGAGGTGCTCATGGCCGACGAGCTCCGACGGCTCCTGGAGACGAAGGAGCATCCGAAGGCCTACATCGGCTACGAGCCCAGCGGACCGTTCACCATCGGTCAATTGGTGACCATCGCGAAGATCCTCGACCTGGAACGCGCCGGCTTCGAGGTCACGGTATTCCTTGCCGACTGGCACGCGTTCATCAATGACAAGCTGGGAGGCTCCATGGAGCGGATCGTCGCGGCCGGCGACGAGATGCAGCGGGTGATCCGCGCGTTGGGGGCCGGACCGGGGGTCCAATTCCGATGGGCGAGCGAGCTTGTCGGGAGCAAGGATTACTGGAGCCGGGTCATCCGTTCCGCGAAGGCGATGTCGATGGCCCGGGTACGTCGGGCGATGACCATCATGGGTCGCAGCGAAGCCGATGCCGACATGGACTCCGCGAAGCTCTACTACCCCGCGATGCAGGTCGCGGACATCTTCGAGCTCGGGGTGGATCTCGCCTACGGCGGGATGGATCAGCGCCGAGCCCACGTGCTGGCCCGAGAGGTCGCGGCCAAGTACGGGTGGCCCACCCCCGTGGCGCTGCATACCCCCCTCATCTCCTCGCTGAAGGGAGGAGGGAGGATGAACGCCGACGATGCGGGGCTCATGGAGAAGAAGATGTCCAAGAGCGACGCGTCGAGCGCCATCTACGCCACGGACACGCCCGAAACGGTGCGCGCCCGGATCCAGTCCGCGTTCTGCCCGGCAAAGGAGGTCGAGGGGAACCCGGTCCTCGAGCTCGCGGTCCACCTCGTGCTGCCTTCCCAAGGGAAGATCATTCTGGACCGCCCGGAAAAGCACGGGGGACGTCGGGAGTTCCTTTCCACAACCGAGCTACTCAACGAATGGACGGAAGGAAAGGTCCACCCCCTGGACCTCAAGGCCGCCGTGACCAGCGGGATCATCGAGGTCCTGCGCCCGGTCAGCTCGGCTCGCGCTTCTTCGACGGGGTAGGTTCGACCTCATCCGCCTTACGCGCCGCAGCGGTGGTTTTCCCGGGGCCCCGCCCCCAGAGGGGAAGCGAGGCGGTGGCGAGCAGGATGAGGCCCGCGGCCCCGGTCACTTCTTCGGTGAAGGTCTCCTGCGTGTTCTCCACCGACACGAAGGAGGGACCGAGCGGAGCATCGAAGGAGCCCGCGGTGAGCACATAGAACTGAGTGCCGAAGGGAACGTACCCGGACGCGAGCGTGAAGAGCGAATGCAACCCCGGGTAGACCGTGAGCGGATAGTTGGGGGGAACAAAGGCCCCGTCCAGGTACAGTCCTCCTGACCCGCTCATCGAAATGCTGAAATTGACGAGTCCGGACATCTTCCACTCGGTGATCGGTGCGGGGCAGGGACCCGCGGTGTACAGATGGGATAGGTCCTTACCGAAGGCCATCGCGTTCGGGCACCCTCCGGTCG
>JAKAOF010000001.1:190463-192552 GCA_021823345.1 Thermoplasmata archaeon | reverse complement strand
GGAAGCCCTGCTCTTCGGAGGGGTCGCCGTCTCACCCATAGGCGCCCTTACCCGGTTCGATAACGAAACTTGGATGATGAGTCCGCAAGGTACGTGGGTGGGTCTGGCACCCTCAACCGCTCCTTCCCCCCGTGTTGGCAGCGTGATGGAGTACGTTGCCCCCATGAAAGAGTTCGTGCTCTATGGCGGAGCGAACGCCACGGTGGTGTATGGGGACACCTGGTTGTTTAACCTGACGACCTTGGACTGGTCATTGGCTCCCCCCGGTATCGCTCCCCCGCCCCGGACTCTCGCTGCGGCGGCACCCATTCAGGCGAATGCGGGCTTTCTCATCTTCGGGGGACAGTACTGCACGGGAAACTCCATCGTCAATGCGACGTGCACGAAATCCTACTACGACGACACCTGGCGATACAATGCAGGGAGTGGCTGGATCAACGAAACCACACTACCAATCCCACCGGCCCGCGCTGGCGCATCCCTGACTTACGTGGGCACCAACACCATTCTTCCAGGGGACGCCTTCATTCTCACCGGGGGGGTGGGCAAAGGCAGCATTCTTCCCTCCGAACTCTCGGATACTTGGGTCTTCTCGCGTCTAGCGGGCAAGTGGGAGGATCTGAACCAGACCTTACCAAGCCCCACGCCCATCCTGGGATGCGGGGTGTACGACCCCAACGCAGGGGACGTCTTCTACATCGCGGGCAACAACTTTACCGCCACTGGCAACACGACGTGGGTATGGACCTACTCCCGGGGATGGTCTTTGCTACCACGGGCCGGGGCGACGCTTCCCCCGCATGTCACCGGCGCCGGATGTGCGTGGGATCCATCGATGGAGGGGGCGGTAATCTTTGGGGGTATGGGGACATTTACGAACGGCGGCCTCATCATCGTCGCACAGCTGGACTCGACCTTTGTGGTCCGGGACGTGGGCTGGTGGTTCTCGCTCCAAACGACCCCACCTCTGCTTGCTGGAGTGGCGTTCAATCTCAGCGCCGAGGCAATCCTTCCGTCGGGCACGGTTGAAAACCTCAGTGTGCCGCTGAACCTCATGGACAGCACGGGTACACTTCTCCCTCGGCAAATATCGCTGCTGGACGGGAGGGGTGCAACGGTCGCTACGGTATGGACCCCGCTAACTCCTGATGTGCTGTCGGCCTGTCAGTGGGGAGCCTGTGCGAACCTCACCGTGTCGATAGAGAGCCCGCCGAAGGAGGTGAAGTTGCTGCCTCCCCCCACCGGGCTGCGGGCGGGGGCCGCTTGGAACCTCAGTCTGGAGGTCCTAGACACCCAAGGATCCCTGGTCCCCTGGTGGAACGGGACGGCGAGTATCTTTCTGCTGCCTGGAACCACGGTCCAAACCGCGGTGGTTGTCGACGGTGTGGGAGCTGTCCCGGAGCGGCTCGACCACGCGGGATCCTACGCGGCCACCGCGCTGACCAACGGGCTCGGTGGAAACACCGTGAACTTCACGGTGGCGGCCGGGGCGTTCGCCCGGTTGGGAGTCACGGTGTCGAACACCAGCGTTCGGGTCGGAAGTCGGTTGAATGTGACGCTGTTCACGACGGATGCCTTCGGTAACTGGGTGAACGTCACTTCGGTGAACGTCTCAGATACGAGTGGAGCGATCCACCCCCAGCAAGTGAACATTTCCAACGGGGTCGGGCAGGTGAGCCTCCCGGTAGGTGACTCCACAGGTACCGATCGACTCCGTGTCGAGGCGGAAGGAGTGTCGAACGAATCTGCCGCGTTCACGGTGACGAGTCCTCCCTCCACGTCCTCGCCCCCCCATGTGTCGAGCCCTTGGTGGGACAATCCGTGGCTCTGGGGCGCCGCAGTCGCGGGGGCGGTGATCGTGTTGGCCGTTCTGTTCTGGTATCGGACGAAAAAGAAGAAACAGACCAAGGTCGAATCGAAGACCGAGGAGACCCGGCCCAACATCCCCTACCTCGCGCTTCTCCCGTTCAAGCCCATCGACTCCGACAAAGATGAAAAGTGAAAGCGGCCCGCGATCCGACGATGCGGCGGGCGGGGACGCTGTCCGAGTCAAGGACGGCGAGGGGATGGAAGACAAGTGGCTTCGGGA
>JAKAOF010000001.1:105052-190363 GCA_021823345.1 Thermoplasmata archaeon | reverse complement strand
CATCGAAGGCTCCATGCGGCACCAGTCAACCGTGTACCGCGGACCGTTGGCGACCAAGGTGGAGCGATTGAAGGAGTTCTACCCGGCGGAAGAGTATCACCAGAACTACTTCGAGAAACACCCCAACGCGTCCTATTGCGCTTTTGTCGTCCGCCCGAAGGTGGAGAAGGTGCGCTCGACGTTTCCGAACCTCGCCGAGGGGGACGATCGAGCTCGACCTGCTTGATGGAGGGGCATTGGGCCCGGGACCCGGGAAGCTCTCCCGATGGACCCCGTCGCTGACCGAAGAGCGCTCTGGGCGTTCTCCCGCTCGCCTTTATAACTTTCATACGATTGTATGCCGCCATGACCTACGAGATGTTGGGGGTCAAGAAGGAGGAGGACGGGGTCGTCATCCTCACGCTGAAGAACCCACCGGTGAACGCCCTGTCGACGAAACTCATGTCAGAACTGGGAACGGCCGTCCAGGAGATTGGGCAAGACCGTTCCGTGCGCGCCGTGATCCTTACGGGTGATGGCCAGTACTTTTGCGCAGGCGCCGACCTCAAGGAGATGGCCGGCAAAGCCTCCGAGCTCAAGACCGAGGCACCCAAGATCGTGGAGACCGGACACCGTGTCTACCGATCGCTCGAACTGCTTCCTCAGCCCGTCATTGCCGCGGTCAACGGGCTCGCCATCGGAGGAGGTCTCGAGATGGCCCTCGCCTGCGACATCCGGATCGCGGGAGACACCTCCAAGGTGGGCCTCCCGGAGGTCACGCTCGGACTGATCCCCGCGTACGGGGGAACCCAGCGGCTCACGAGGACCGTGGGACTCCCGAAGGCGCGGGAACTCATCTACACCGGTCAACTCATCGGAGGGAACGAAGCCCTGCGGATCGGCCTCGTGAACAAGGTCGTTCCGGCGGGCCAGGAACTCCGGGCGGCGCGGGACATGGCGCACACCATCGCGCAGAAGTCTGCCCCGCTCGCCGTCAGCGCTGCCAAGAAGTCGCTCCTGAACGGCTTCGAGACGGACATCGACCACGGGCTCAAGGGGGAAGCAGAGGCATTCCAGGCTGTCGTGGGCAGCGAGGACCTCATCGAAGGGATCAGCGCCCAGCTCGAGCGGCGTCCACCCAAGTTCGCGGGGAAGTAGGAGACCCACCATGAGCATCGAACTCACGTTCACCGACGAGCAGAAGGCGCTGCGGGAGACCGTGGCCCGATTCGCCAAGGACGAGATCGCTCCGGTCGCCCACGAGATGGACGAGAAGGAGGAGTTCCCGACGAAGACGGTGGCCAAGATGAAGGAGATGGGCTTCTTCGGCGTCCCGATCCCGGAGGAATACGGAGGGCTCGGACTCGGAAAGGTCGGCTACTGCATCATGCTCGAGGAGATCGGGAAGGTCGATGCTTCGCACATCGCCATCTTGGCAGCGCACACCTCCCTCGGCACAAGCCCGTTGCTCTACTACGGAACCCCCGAACAGAAACAGAAGTACCTGACTCCCGCCGCGAAGGGGGAGCGCATCATGGCGTTCTCCTTGACCGAGCCGGTCAGTGGCTCGGACTCCGGCGGACTCATCACCGAGGCCAAGGAGGAAGGGGACTACTGGGTCATCAACGGGGACAAGATCTACGTGACGAACGGCGTCGAGGCGGGGCAGGTCGTGGTCATGGCGGCCAACGACGTGAAGAAGGGCTCGCACGGCGGCATCACGGCCTTCCTGGTCGAGAAGGGAACCAAGGGGTTCCGAGTGGGCCGGGAAGAAAAGAAGATGGGACTGCACGGAACGAGCACGGCCGAACTCATCTTCGAGAACTGCGCAGTGCCCAAGGCGAACGTGATCGGCGAGGTCGGACAAGGCTTCAAGGTCGCCATGACGGCCCTGGATGTCGGCCGGGTCTCACTGGGTGCGGGTTCGCTGGGAGGAATGCAGGGGGCACTCGACTTGGCCCTCGAGTACTCGAAGAACCGGATGCAGTTCGACCAACCCATCGTGTGGTACCAGGCGATCCAGTTCAAGCTGGCGGACATCGCGATGCATATCCTGGCCCTGCGGAACATGGTCTACCAGGCGGCCGCCTACCAAGACCGCATGGGGCACGACGTGTCCAAGTGGGGACGCACCGAGCGCAAGCAGAAGAGCCGGGACAGTGCGATCATCAAGTGTCTTGCCAGCGAGTGGGCCTCGAAGGCGATCACCGACTCGCTCCAGATCCACGGGGGCATCGGCTACATCCGTGGGACCCCGATCGAGCGGGCCTATCGGGATGCCCGGATCAGCGAGATCTTTGAGGGAACGAACGAGATCCAACGCCTGATCATCGCCGGGGACCTCATCGAGCGCGGCTGGGTCAACGAATAGTCGCACCAAAGGTCAGCGCCAAGGCGTCCATGACGAGGGGCGGGTTTCCGCCCCTCTGAGCCCTTCAGAAGATCCGCTCGCGGTTCTCGAGGTTGGTGCGCAGGTATTCCTTGCCATCCATCGTGATCCGGTAAACCCCGTTCAGGTTACGCTTCCGGACCCATGAATAGCGCTGTGCGTCATCAAATTCGATCATCCGATTGGCCCTCAGCATCCCGATCATCTCCGTGACCTGGACGCGACCCTCGCGGATCGCCCAGAACTCGACCAGGCGCTCCTCGATCTCGGCGGCCTCGAGGCCATTCTCCGTGCTGTTGGCGGCGGATTCCTCGCTCCGGTTGAGTTCCTTCAGGATCTCCATGATGGTGGCGCGGTTCGGGTCCTCGCCGACGGGCACTGCGGGTCGGACGTTCGGCTTCAAACGCGGGCCTCCGATACCGACGTTCCTGCCGTCCGGAGCGGTTCTTGCGGGCGGTTCGTTCGAGATGACCCGATATCCTGCTTCCGGGAAGTGAGCGGCTCCATGACTTCACTGTCCCAATGCCTCGTTGGGAGATAAACACGATGGTCCAACGGTGACGCCGATGCCTGGGAGATTCGCCGGGGAGACGCTGTCGGGCGACCTATCGCGGACTCCGCGTCCCTCGCGCTCCCAGTCCGAAAAAGGGATATGCACCTGACCTACCCGAAGGGGCAGGTATAGGTTCATGCTCTACGCACGGAAAGCAGGAGTGATCGGAGCGGGCTCGATGGGAGCAGCGATCGCCGAAGTTCTCGCCTTCAACGAGATCCCGGTGGTCCTCAAGGATGTTGACGAGGCCATGGTCGCCCGAGGCATCGCTCGGATCAAGTCGATCTCGGATGAGCTGGCTCAGTTCCACGGGGCTCGGGCCGAGAAGGAGATCGAGCGGATCGAGGGCGAGGGGATCACCCTCACCGAGGAGCAGAAGACCGCGCTCAAGGGGCGCCTCAAGCCCAAGTTCACCACCCAGCGCGCCGAGGAACTCCAGAAGCGCGTTCAGGGAACCACTTCCTACGCGGATTTCAAGGACGTCGATTTCGTCATCGAAGCCGCCTTCGAGAGCTTTGACGTCAAGCGGAACATCTTCGCCGAACTGGACAAGGTGCTCCCGGAGCACGCCGTGATCGCGAGCAACACCTCCTCGCTCTCCATCACGCAACTGGCGAAGGGGCTCAAGCACTGCCCGAGCATCCTCATCACCCATTTCTTCAACCCCCCCTACACCCTACCGTTGGTGGAGGTCGTGAGCGGGGTCGACACGAGGGAGGATGTCGTGAGCGACGTGGTCGACTTCGTGCAGGGACTGAAGAACCACCGATACCCGATGGTCCCCATCCGCGTGAAGGAGGTTCCGGGCTTCCTCGTGAACCGGTTGCTCATCCCGATGCTCAACGAGGCCTGTTTCGCCCTGGACGAAGGGGTCGCCTCGACCCGCGACATCGACAATGCGCTCAAGGCGGGGGCCGGGATGCCGATGGGGCCGATGGAGCTCGCCGACATGATCGGGCTGGACGTTTGCCTCGATGTTTCGAACATCCTCTTCCGAGACTACGGCGATCCCAAGTACCGCCCCGCGCAGTCCCTGAAGCGGCTCGTGAACGCCGGACACTACGGCCGCAAGACGGGCCGCGGGTTCTACGAGTACACCTAGGCCTGGCGAAAAGGTAATAGGCACTTCGATTTTCACCGGAGGGAGCGAGCATGGGAAAAGGAACCCCTTCTAAGCGCGGAGGCAAGATCACCCACATCGTCTGTCGGCGTTGCGGGCGGCACGCCTATCATGCCCAGAAAGGCGTCTGCGCCTCGTGTGGCTTTGGCGCTTCGCCCCGCCGGCGAAACTAACCGAAGTACACGGGTCGTACGTCGACGCTCTTCTTCTCCTCCTCGGGCTTTGCCGGAGTGAGGATGTCGAGCGAAAGGATGGCCGCGCAGGGTACCAGCCGTACGAGGGATTTACCTTCGGAGTCTTTTCCATCCATCTCGATGGACATCGCCTGATCTCCGCCTAGGTTCACGTACCCCCGGAAGGTGCCCTGGGTGATGAGCGGACTCTCCCCCTTATCTGCGGAGCGCAAGAGGAGGACGGATCCGGTCGTCAAGGTCACGGGAGGATGGTTCTTTTTCTCCGACATGAGCGAAGGGAGGCAAGGGAGCTTCTTAAGGTGACGGTCGGCGACCGCACTCGAAATCCCTTAATTTTCGGGAATCGACATCCTTGGGCCGAAGAGGGTCCGAGACCGTGACGGACGCTTCCGGACCACCGGGGACCCGTTGCCGGTGCGGAGCGTCTCCGCTCAACCGCTAATCGGAGGATTTGGCCATCGGCTCGGGCTGAAGGTCATGGCGGGACGACCACGAGATCAGGTCGCCGAAGATCGAGAAGAGCTCGTTCGCCTTGGGAGTGGGCGCATAGTCTACGCGCGGGGGGATCTCGTTGTACGTCGTACGGGTCAGGAGCCCCGCCTCGACCAGCTCTCGCAATCTTCCGGACAAGGTGTTGGGGGAAAGGCGGAGCGAGCGTTGGAGCTCGACGAAGCGCAGGGGACCCTTGTCGCAGAACGCCACTAGGATCGTCAGCATGTGGTTCTTGCCGAGAAGACGCAGGAGATCCGAAAGCTGGCAGGAGTGGGCGCACGGCCCACTGACCTCCAGCCCGGCGATGCCCGGGGCTCCCGGCACAACTCGCGGGGTTGCGGACGGGCCCGGAGGGATCTTTTTCTCTGGATTACTGGGCATGGACCTTATCGCGAGGGCTTGTCCAAACTATAACCAGTATAGTATAAATACTTTCGCAACTATAGTAAGTTATCCAACCGATAGGGAGGAATCACATGAACGATCTCAACGCCCGGTTCTTGGAACTCGATCGCCCGCCCTCAGCGCCCCAAGGAGCCCCGCGGTTCCCTGGCTCCCCCGTACCGAAGAAGGACTTCCCCGGAGCCCTGCACCGCGCCCAGGACCTTGCGGAGGTCTTCCAGGTGGTGCGGCGCGCCGTCAAGTCGGTCCTGGGCATCGAGCGGGCGGGTCTCAGCCTCGCCCTGGCGAACCTTCCCACGAGCATCGGTGCGTATTGGCAATTGACGGGGAATGTCATCGTGATGAACGACACGCTCTACCAAGGGATGCGTCACATGGTCGACTCTCGAGAGGACACGAACGCCTTCGTCTTCGTGGTCCTGGCCCACGAGTATCTTCACACCCTGGGCTACTGGGGAGAACCCGATGTCCGGAACGTGACCTTGCGCGTGGCCGAGGCGGCCTTCGGACCCCAGCACCTCGTGACCCGGCTTGCTGGGAGCGACCTTTGGGAGCGATACCCCTTCCTTCGGATGCTCCCGGAAGGCGATGGCGCCCGGATGCGCTTCGTCAAGAGCTTCGACAGCGAGACCACGGACCGATACATCCGTTGATCCCGCGGTGGGATCACGGGACCTTTCGGCCCCAGTGCACGACACCGGCGGCGGCGAGCAAGTTCGAGAGCGCCTCGTGATATTCTTCCGGAGAGGCGGAGAGCAGTTTGCTGGCCTGGGCCGCATGGGCCGACCCGAACTCTCGCTCGGTGTTCGTGAAACGCCACTCGTGCTTGTCCGCTCCGCGGCCCATGGCCACCAGGAACCCCCAGGCGAGACCCTTCACCTTCTCTTCCTCCGGAAGCGTAGAGGTGAGCTGCTGCTCCACGGCGGCAGGGCCTTGGGTCCGGTAGAGTCGAGAGATCGAGATGGCGAAGGCGGCCTCCGCCGCCGTCTCGGCGTACTCGGGAAGTTGCGAGAGGATGGCCCGCTCGCGTCCCTTGCGGTGAAGTCGTTCCACCAGTTCACTGACGCGCCCGGGGGAACTCTGGAACTCGCTGAGGAGTCGCTCCGCCTCGGCGTCGTCCGTCCCCATGATCCGGAGGATATCGAGGGCCCGGTCCTTCCAGAGCACCTCGAGGGTCTTCCCGGAGGTGCGTTCAGGGACGAGGAGGGGGGATCCGTGGGTCGGAAGCATCTCCGATAGCACGATCTTCTCCGCCTCGGTGGGCGAGAGGCTCTCGGTGAAGGCCTTCACGTCGGTCGAGTAGCAGTGTCCCCCCGCCACGAAGCACGGATTGCGGCTCGAGCGGATCGATTCTTCGGAGCTCCGGACGAACTCGGCGAGGAGCGCCGCGTCGGAGAGCTTTCCCCGGCGGTAGGTCTTCTCGCTCCCGCTGTCGTGCCCTTGAAGATCCGCGAGGAGACAGCTCCCTTCATGGTGGTGCTGGACGGGATACTCGAGGGTGATGGAGAACCCGCTCATCGGGTCCGGAACGGCCATGTTGTCCAAGAGCGAGCCCAAGAGATGGGTGTCTTCCCGGGCGCAACGCCGGCAGACCTTGATCGTGGCCCGCGCCGCCTCCCACGTGATGGCAAGGTGGGGCTGCAATTCGCCCCGCTGGAGATGCTGACAGACGTACCCTCGCTCAGGGGACTCGACGAAGTTCAACCGATACGGCAGCCGGGCAACCGCCTGGGCCACGAACCGGTCGGGCGGGCTCCCTTCCTTCCCGGTGCAGATCACCCGGTCTTCCATCGCATAGAAATGGAGTCCCCCTCCGCCGAACAGGCCCCCCTTGGCGAGCTTGTAGTATCCCATGAGGAGGCGCCGGGGGTCGCTGTAGTACTGGACCGCGATCTGCGCCTCGGGCGGAGGGTTGCCGAGGGCGAGGTAGGGAATAGTCCCGGTCGAGAACCGGCCGACGGCGGTCACCACGTCCGGACGTTCCTTGAGGAAGAGCAGGAGGGCGGCGTAGGCGCGCGAGAGGTCCGACCCGCGCACGATCCAGCGTTTGAGCGCCTCCGGGTCATCGGCGGCCTCCTGGACCTTCTTCAGTTCCTCCCGGAGGCGGTCGAATGGAGCGGTCGGACAATCGTCGGTGAGTTTCGGGAGCAGCGCCTCAGGGTTCCGTCGGAGCTCGCGGGCGCGACCGACGATCTGCTCCTCCTTTCCCCCCGATGTCGCTCGGATCCGTGGCATCTTGATCTCCCCCTTTACCGATGGCAGAGCGCCAGGAAGTTCTGGAAGATGCGCTCTCCGTGCTCCGTGTGCTCGACCTCAGGATGGAATTGCAGACCGAACAGGGCGCGGGAATCATGCACCATCGCCTCGACGGAGCAGTTCTCCGACCGGGCGACCGTACGGAAGTGGTCCGGCAGTCGGGTCACTTCATCGTTGTGCGAGGCCCACACCACAAACGTCTGGGGAATGCCCAGGAAGATGGGCGAAGCGTCCTCGGAAACCCGGACCAGAACTCGGCCGAACTCCGGGGTCCGGGCCTTCCCGATCTGACCGCCGAAGTGTTGGGCCATCAGTTGGTGCCCCACGCAGATGGCGAGGATGGGCACCTTCGCCTCTTCAAGGTAGGTCCCCTCGACCCCCAGACCGTGCGTCGCCCCTTCTAGGCTCGGGGTACCTCCGCTCAACACGATCCCGTCCGCCTCGAGCCGTTCGAAGGGGGTCGTGTTCGGTACGATCGCCGTGTCGACCCCGAGGTCACGAAGGACCCGGTACTCCCGGTGGGTCCACTGGCCCCCATTGTCGACGACGGGGACCCTCACTTCTTCTCCCCGGTACGCAGGGTCTGCGATACGGTCTCGAGCTCTTGACGAAGCTTGGTGACATCCTCACGCATGTGGAGCATTTCCTCCTCGAAAGGGGTGAATCCTTGAGGGGACAGGATGCGATGGGCAATATAGATTCCGATGAAAACGGCCCCGACCAGGGCGAGGATCGTGATGAGCACGATGGAGAAGATGAAGGCGAGCGGGTTCTCCAGGACGGCGACGTAGCCCAAGGTGAAGAACTTGAACACCTCGGCAAGCTCGAGGATCACCAGCACGGCGATGACGAGCGTCCAGAAGACGATCGCCCGGGAAGGCTTCATGCCTTCACCCCGGAGCTCGAGGTCTCTTCCAGCAGGAGGGCCTGGGGGAGCTGGGACACCGGCCACGACTCCGGGCCCGTTGCGGGAAGGTTGCCGAGCGGGATGGCCGTGAGGACCAGCCCGCTGGAACCCGAACCGAGCATGAACCCGTACTCTCCATAGGAAGTGGTGATCGTGATGGGGGGACTGCTCTCATAGACGGTGGTGACGTTCACGACGAAGTCCGTGGTGTTCGTCACTGAGAGGGAAGCGTCCAGCCGATCGGTGCTGTTCTGCCAGAGATTCCACAGGAGTTGGGGGTGGCTGCCGGTCGTGAGGTTGTTGGCCGTCGTGTTGATGGCGATGGAGATCGAGGAGAAACGCACGTGCCCGTAGCTCTCGACATAGAGGGTGAAAGTGGAGTTCGGCAGATAATCGACGAATATCTCGCCGCGGCTGAACAACGGCCCCGAAGGCGACGTGCTGCCGTTCTCGAGCGCGGGGGTGATGAGGATGAGCAGCACGAGGAGCAAGGCTACCCCTCCGAACGAAAGGTGCACGTTCATGTCCTGACGAGGGAGGTCGGGTAGTCTCACGAACGGTCCTCCTCTGTCTTCCAACCCCGGTACAAGGAGTGGGCGACGCCGAGGTGGTCGAGCACTTTGCCCGCGAGGTAATCGACCAGTTCCTGCACCTGGGTGGCTTTGAGGTAGTACGGTGGCGCGGCCATGAGGATCGTCGCTCCCGCCTCGGAAAGGGTCGTCATGTTCCGCAGGGTGAAGACCGAGAGCGGGGTCTCCCGGGGGACCAGGATGAGCGGGCGGTGTTCCTTCAGGTGAACGTGCGCCGCCCGAGTGATCAGCGAATCAGCCATCCCGTGGGCGATCTTCGCGAGCGTGTTCGACGAACAGGGGACGATGGCCATTCCCCGGGTCGAGGTCGAGCCGCTAGCGACCCGGGCGGTGAACTCCTTTTCCCCGAGGACGGCGGTGGCCAAGGGGCGCAGGTCGTCGAGACCCAGGCCGCACTCTTCCCGGAGCACGGCCAGCCCCCCCTCGGAGACGACGAGGTGGACGGGGACCTCGGCGTGTTTGAGGGCCCGGAGCACCGACAGGGCGATCGGCGCACCGCTCGCTCCGGTCAGTCCGATCACGACCGTTCCGGACGGAGACGGGGTCATGGTGTGAGGTCCTTCCAGGCCAACTTGAGCCAGTCGACCGCAATGGCCTGTTCTTCCGGGGTCGCCCCCTCCCGCGGCTTGATCGACCACTTCTCGGGGGGCGCCTTTCCGACCTCGACCCGGACGCTCTGCAGCTTGGCGCGACGGAAGAAGGTGAACTCGGCGACATCTCCCGGGGAGTACCGCTTGAGGACGTCCGGCAGCGAGTCGTAGGTGAGTCGAGTCCCGTCGACCGCGAGGAGCTCGTCGCCCGGGGTCAATCCGGCTTTCTGGGCCGGGGAGCCCTCGATGACGACCCGGACACGGGGGATCTCCCGTACCTTCTCCGACTCGATGCCGAGGTACCCGGGGGTCTCCTCTTCCTCGTCGGAGTTCTTCCGCTCCTTCTCGGCCGGCGAGGCGGAAAGGCCGGCATGCCCCAGGAAGGCGCTGAAATCGATCTCCTCCGTCCCCGCCACATAGGCCGCAAAGAAATCTTGCGTGAGGACCCCAGTGGCCTTCTCGATGGACGCGGGAAGTGAGTCCTCGGGGAATCCCACGCCGCGGACCCCGTATTCCTTCCAGAGATAGCGCATCACATCGTCCAGGGATTTCGCGTTGGAGGTGCGGTGGCGAAGCTCGAGATCCAGGCACAGGGAGACCAGTCCCCCCTTGAGGTAGTAGGAGATCGAGGTGTTCCGGGTGTTCTCGTTCGGCCGATAGAAGTCGATCCATGAATTGAAGCTCGAGTCCTCGAGGCTCTGTACGAGCCGCCCCGGGGTCTCGCGGTACCGCTTGATCTTCTTGCCGAGCTCGGAGAGATAATGCCGCGGGCTGAAGAGTCCCGCCCGACGCAGAAGGAGGTCGGTGTAGTAGTCCGTCGTGCCCTCCATGAGCCAGAGCAGGTGGGTGTAGTTCTCCCGGGAGTAGTCGAAGGGACCGAGAGCCTGGGGGTGGATGCGCTTGACGTTGAACAGATGGAAGTACTCATGGCAGGTGACCCCGAGAAAGCCTTCGTACTCCTTGCGGGGTCGGAAGACCGTGTGCGGCATCACGATGGACGTGCTGGCCGCGTGTTCGAGTCCCCCGTCCCACTTTTCCGTGAGGTGGTAGAAGAACGTGTAGTGGGGCATCGGGAGGCTGCCGAAGAGCTGGGCCGTTGCTTCGACGATCTTTCCCACATCCTCCTCCACCTGGTGCGCCGGAACCATCTCCGAGGGACCGCAGAACAGGAGGTCATGGGGGACCCCCGCCGGACGAATGGTATGGACCTGCGGGGTCCCGACCTCGATCGGGGAATCGATCAGCTGGTCGAAGTCTCGGGCCCGAAAGAGGGGGGGATGGCGGGAGATCTCCGGCAGTTCCACGTAGACCTTCCAGTCGCCCGGGGGATGGATCTCGAGCTCAAGGGGAAGCCCCTTCGTGCCCTCGACCTCGCAGAACACTCCGGCCCCGTTGAGATAGAGGTGCTCGGGGGAGATGTCGACCCCTTGACAGGAGGGCTCGTGCCCATAGACGGAGTACTCGAACCGCACCCGGGACTCGTTGCCGGCAGCAACGCCCCAACGGTTCTTCGTCTCCTTGGTGACGGCGAGCGTCGTTCCTTCCGTGGTGGTGGCCCGAACGCCCCGAAGGTTCCGGGCATACTCCCGAACACTGTAGGACCCCGGAGTCCAGACGGGCAAGCTGAACTGGAGCACCGGTGGTGCTCCGGGCGCTCGATCGACGACCGTGGTGACCCGCACCGTGTGTCCCGGGAGGTCCAGGGGGTCCACCACGTACCGGACGGCCCAACTTTTCGGTGACGCCATAGCCATTCCGAGAAGGGATGTAGGAAATAACTCTTTTACGGCTATCGAGTATCGCCTCGGGCGGGAAGGAAGGCGATGGAGGGGCTCGAGAGGATGCGGAAATGGGTGGATGATCTCCCCGACCAACTCGTGACCGGCTTCGAGGCCGGTTCGGAGAACCCCTATGCCGCCCAGGGCTCAGAACCGCTCGTGGTCCTCGGGATGGGGGGTAGTTCGATCGCCGCGGACCTCCTCGGCTCCTACTTGCTCCAGCGGGGGAAACGTGCGCTGGTGGTATGTCGCAACTTCCGTCCTCCGGCATGGGTCGGACCCCAAACCCCCGTCCTCGCCGTGTCCTACGGAGGAGGCACGGTGGAGACCCTCGCGGCCTACGATGCCTGCCGGAGCCAGGGGGCTCGAGTGGGGGTCATCACCTCGGGAGGGGACCTCCGGCAGCGGGCGATGAACGACCAAGCGCCGTGTACCCTGGTTCCCGCAGGACTTCCTCCCCGGGCCTCCTTAGGTTACCAGCTCGGGGGGTTGTTGGGGATGCTGCAAAAGGACCTGTCCATTCCTGGAGAGATGGTTCATCGGACCGCCGACGAACTTCGTCGACTGCGCCCGGGGATCGCCGACCGAGGAGGGTTGTCGGAAACCGTGGCGAAGGCATGGGGAGAAGGGGATCTGCTCGTCTACGTACCGGAGCGACTTGCCCCCGTGGGCCGCCGTTGGACCACCCAAGCGGAGGAGAACGCCAAACGCCTCGCCCATTTCGACACCGTGCCGGAAGTGCTCCACAATGCGATCGTCGCCTGGGACGCGCAGCGAGGGGGGTCCATGACGAACCGAAGGGTCGTTCTGATACATGGACCCACGGATGATGGAGAGGTGGCCCGGCGAGTGACGTACCTCGCCGGCGCACTCCGGGACGCTGGGGTGGTCACATTGGAGGTCCGCCTCCAGAGCAAGGATACGCTGACGGAGATCATGGAAGCGGTCTGGATCGGGGATTATGCATCCCTGTGGCACGCGGAGCGGTCGGGGATCGATCCGATGCCGATCATCGGCATCGAAAAGATGCGGAAGGCGCTCGCAAAGCCATGACGTCGGTACCGGTGACGGTCCTCCTCGTCGGCCTGCTCATCGCGGGAGCGTACAGCCTCCCGACCTCTCGGGTGGGAAGCGTTCCCGCACACACCGGCGTTCCCGGGATCAAGAGCCCCTTTGCCGGCGCATATCTCATCAACACCACCGACCCCAACGTCTGGCCCAACTCAGGGGCGGCCATGAACATCACCCAGTTCTCGCTCCCACCCTATCCGGGGAAGGGGTTCGCAAGCTTCCAGGTCGCAGTGGACGAGTTGGTCAACTCGACCGACCTCATTGCGGTGGGGCTGGAGGCGAACTGGACGCTCGGAGGGAGCACGGCCTATCCGTTCGCGGCGGTCCTCAGCATCGTGACCGACCAGTTGATCACATATTCCACCGGCAACCCCGTACCCGTCGGCAGCCTGGTCCAGGTCCGCATGACCGGAGGTTCGAATGGGGTGTGGACCGCCTCGGTCAACGGCCTCCCGATCCTGAACTATTCCGCCGGAGTGCAAAATGTGTCCACTCCGTCGGACACGTTTGTCACGGTGACCTCCTCGTCCCAGGATGGGGCGTGGCTCCCACAGGAGATCCTGCTTCCCGATACCCTCGAGGTGCTCAACTCGACCCACTGGTACCGCCCGCAGAACGCGTTCGCGAGCTGGGTAGGGAACGGAACGGCACCCCTCAACATTTCCGGAGAGGTGCAGAACTCCTCGCTCTTCTCGGGAGAGTTCATGGCTGGGACCTCGTTCGCATCGATCTACCGCGGTGCGCAGCTCATCGAGCTTTGGAACCGCACTCCGATCCTGGACGCCCAAGTGACCGGAGCGGTGGCCCCCACGCCGCTGGTGTCCGGTACCGTGACCAACGTGAGCTGGCGGGTCACCTCCCAGGGGAGGGTGCTCCCCGGAGTGTGCGTCAGTTACTGGTCGAACCTTGGCGGAGCCCCCGGCACCTCCGTCACGGATGCCGAGGGCTATGCCAACAGCACGTACCCGGTGCCCCGGGTCACCGGGGCAGCGACCTTTGAACTCACGTCCATGGTCCTCAACGACAGTGTGTTCGGTTCTGGGAACCTCTCGGCCAAGGTACTTCCTTCCGGGACGGAGACCCTGACGATCAGCCTGCACGACCACGTGCAGACCAATGGGACGGCCCGCGTGATCGCGCTCGCCATCGAGGTGATGAGCGGAGGGAAGCCCGCGGCCGGGGTGACCCTGCTACCCTCGGCGAGTATCGGGGGAGGCTCGTTCTCGCCGTACGCCCCATGGGTCACCGACTCGAACGGCATGACCTACGGGAACTACACCGCCCCGGAGAACGCCACCGAGGTGACCCTGTGGGTCAACGCCTCGGGGCTCCTGTACTCCGGGTCGGCCGCAATGCACTTCATCCTTGGGAACGTTTCTGGAAACGTGAGTGCCCCACCGTCGGATGCGACGCAGTGGCTGGTGATCGCGATCGGCCTCGGGATCGCGGCCGGGATCCTGTTCAACGTGGGCATCTGGTTCCGACGCCGGGAACGATCTAAAGCGAACTGAGCGCTTCCACGGCCTCGAGCCGGGACGCCTGGTAGGCGGGGACCATCGAGAAGAGGAAACCCACCGCCCACAGTATGCCCAAGAGCTCGTAGAAGTACGCCCCCAGGTCCATCGGGTTGGTGAGGAGGTAGCTGTAGAACCCGCCCGCATTGGCTTTGAGATAGCCCGCCACCACGGTGCCGAGGATCACCCCCACGCCGATCCCCGTCACGCTCATCAGGGATGCTTCGAGCAGGAACTGCCCCATGATGTCGCTGCGATGCGCGCCGATCGCCCGCATCGCCCCGATGACCCGCCGTCGGTCCTTGACGGCCATCGTCATCACGACGAAGACGCTCATGGAGGAGAGCATCAGCAGAGTGGCTTCGACCAGGGAGATGATCGAGGTGAACTGGGCGAGCTGATCGTGCACGTAGGAGACCCAGGACTGCTCGCTGAGCACGGTGAAGTCCTGATAGCCCTGGTGACGGGCCTGGACGACCGTGCTGATATCGCTCGTCACCTGCGAGACGTACTGCGAGGAAGATGCCGAGACGAAGATGTAGGTCAGCGAAATGCTGTTCGTGAGGTCTTCCAGGGCGGAGATGGGAGTGAAGATGGCGTCATCGAGGTTGGTGCCGGCCAGGGAGCCGCGGGGTCCGAGCAACCCCTCGACGATGAGGTTCACCTGGGTCGCTCCGCCGCCCCCGGAGGCGGATAGCGAGACGATGGTCGCCGGGAGCTCCTGGCCCACGCTCAGATCGTTGTGGGTCCAGATGTTGTATCCCACGACGATCGGGAGCGGAGCGGACAGGTTCCCCTGCCAGTCCAGGGCGAACGTTCCCTCGGACACGCCGTACTTGAAGATCGTTTGGACGGAGGCGTTTGTGCCCGTGATATCCGAAAGGGACTTGCCCCAGGAAGGGAGGTTGACGGAAAGACCGTCGATCATGATCGGGGCGACCGCCGAGAGATGGGACACATTATGGGCGATGGCCTGGGCGTCCCCGACCGTGAGCGGGTAGATCGCGGCGCTGTTCGAGGTGCCCGGTTCCACGTAGATCCACGTGACTCCCAATGCGTTGATCTCGCCGATGAACGTCTGCTCCGTGCCCACGATCGCGCTCGTCAGCAACAACGTGACGGTCACCGCGGCCGTGAAGGTGAGGACGACGAACCCGGTCCGCATCTTCTGCCGCCACAGGTAGCGGAACGCGAGGGTGCTACGTCCGGTCATGGGCTCTCCGCCTCGACCACCTGACCGTCCTTTAACGTGACCATCCGGGAGGCATGGGAGGCCACTTCGGGGTTATGGGTCACCACCACGATCGTACCCCCGGCCCGGTTCAACGAATCGAAGATCGCCATGACGGCCTCGGAGTTGGCCGAGTCAAGGTTTCCCGTGGGCTCGTCGCAAAGGAGCATGGAGGGGTTGTTGGCGAGCGCGCGGGCGATGGCCACCCGTTGTCGTTCGCCCCCGGAGATCTCCGTGGGCCGACGGTCGAGGAGGGCGACCGGCATGTGGACCTTCGCGATGAGCTCCTCGGGCTTGAGGAGGCGGCTCCCGTTGGTCCGGCGCAGGAACATCCGAGGCAGTTCGATGTTCTCTCGGACCGAAAGCTCATTGAGCAGATGGAAGGCCTGGAAGACGAAGCCGATCTTCTCCCCCCGCAGCGCCGTTCGCTTGCGTTCGTTCTCCCGCGGAACGGGTTCGCCGTCGATCTCGACCGTGCCGGTCGTGGGGACATCCATGCATCCGAGGATATGGAGCAGGGTGGACTTGCCGCTTCCCGAGGGCCCCACGACCGCCAGGAACTCCCCGGGATCGATCCGAAGGTTCACTCCCCGGAGCGCCGTGACCGTGTTCCTTCCGGAACCGTACACCTTGGTGACATCCTGGAGGTCGGCGATGTGGCGCTCGTTCATCCGGACGTCCATGGCGCGAGGGGCTCTTCATCCTTTTGGTAGGCGCACGAAGGGTCCCGTTCTCACGTTGGACTCCGAAGGGGTAATTAGCGGTGGTGCGCATTACCCCCACCATGTTTTGCCCTGCCTGCAAGAAGCTCATGCGACCGAACACCGCACAGGGGCTCTGGATCTGCCCCAAATGCGGTACGAACGTCAAGATGGGTAGTGGCAAGGTCGTGGAGCATCACCAGCTAAAGGCGAAGGAAGTGGCGGTGGTGGAGCAGAAGGTCAACCCGTTGCCCGTCTCCAAGGAGGAGGAGTGCCCCAAATGCGGCCATAACGAGGCCTACTGGGTGCTACGGCAGACTCGAGGGGCCGATGAACCCGAGACCCGCATCTTCCAGTGCACGAAGTGCGACCACAAGTGGAGGGAGTATCAGTGACCTGGGAGTTCGTCCCCATCGCCACGGCCAACTCGACCGCTTCGGTGGGGAAACGGCTCTCGATTCGAGGGTGGATCTTCCGGACCCGGAGCTCCGGAGGCTTGGCCTTCGTGGTGGTCCGGGACTCCTCCGGACTTATCCAGACGACCGCGCGTAAGCAGACGCTCGGAGAGGCGGGCTTTGCCCAGTATTCGTCTGCGCTCATCGAGAGCTCGGTGGAAGTGACGGGGACGGTCGCCGAGGATGCTCGGGCCCCGGGAGGTTTCGAGCTTCGGGTCGAGGTCGCCCGGGTCGTCTCCGCGGCAGCGCCGTTCCCGATCTTCAGCGGGCAGACGGAAGAATTCCAGCTCGACCAACGGCACCTCGCCGTCCGTTCGAGCGACATCGTGGCGACCCTCAAGGTCAAGGCCGAGATCCTTCGGTCCGCCCGAGCGTACCTCGACGAGCGGGGCTATCTTGAGATGACCCCACCGCTCTTGACCGGCAACGCCGCCGAGGGAGGGGCCGAAGCGTTCACCCTCGATTATTTCGGACGGGAGGCTTACCTCGCCCAGACCGCCCAACTCTACCTTGAAGCCCTCATCTTCCCCTTGGAGCGCGTCTACTCGGTCACCACCTCGTTCCGGGCCGAGAAGTCGCGGACGAATCGCCACCTGACCGAGTACACCCACCTCGAGGTCGAGAGCGCGTGGGCGGACCTTCGGGACAACCTGGAACTCCAGGAAGGGCTCGTGCTCCGGATCTGTCACGACGTCGCTCGCAAGCGACCGAAGGAACTCGAATCGCTCGGCCGAAAGCCGGAAGAGCTGCTGGCCCTTAAGGCGCCCTTCGAACGCATCCGGTACGAGGAAGCGCTCGACCGGCTCCGCGCCAAGGGCGTTGAGCTCCCCTTCGGCAAGGACCTGGGGACCAACGAGGAGCGAGCGCTCACGGCCGACCGTAGCGAACCGTTGTTCGTCACGAACTACCCGGCCGAGATCAAGGCCTTCTACATGCTCCGCAGTACGGACGACGACCGGGTCGTGGACGGCAACGACCTCCTCGCACCCGAAGGCTATGGCGAGCTCATCGGGGCTTCCTGCCGTGAGACGAGCATCGACACGCTCCGGTCCCGGCTCGACCGGCAGGGAGCGCGTCTTGAGAACTACGAGTGGTATCTCGACCTGCGGAGGTACGGGAGCGTGCCCCATGCAGGTTTCGGTCTCGGTGTCGAGCGCTTGGTCCGATGGATCTGTAAGCGCGAGCACATCCGCGACACCACACCGTTCCCGCGCACCCCGTCCCGCGTCACTCCCTGAACGGAGCGGCCAGGGTCCCCTTCCGTTCATCCCGGCGGCGGCGGAGGGTACCCCCCCGGAGGGGGCGGGTAGTAACCCGGGGCGGGAGGAGGCGGGCCCGCGGGCCACCCCGGCGGGGGTCCCGGAGGAGCAGAGACGGGATTACCGGGGGGAGACTGCCGCCGGCGCCTCGACAGGACCACGAGGGTGGCGATGACCACCGCGACCACGACGGCCACGAGGAGCAGGATCACCAGGGTGGTGGACCCGATCCCCAAGAACCCATTGGAGGCCGCCGGGGGCGAGACCACGCTGAGCCGGAGAACGGCCGAAGCCGACTCATGGCTCGCGTCCTCGACCACCACCGTGATGTTGAAGGTTCCGGCGGTGGCGGGAGTGCAGGAGAAGTTGGGGACCGAGGTGTTTTGGCAACCCGGGGGCAGTCCCAAGTACGAGTAGGTGAGCGGCGCCTGGCCTCCGGCAGCAAGGACATGGAAGGCGACCACGGTGCCCACCGTCGCGGGATTTGCAGAGGCATTGAACGCGGAGATGGTGGGAATGGCAGCGACCGAGAGGGTCGCGAACTGGGTGGCCACATGACCGGCGGCATCCTTCACCTGCGCTTGGACCGGGAAACTTCCGGAGGTCGTCGGCGAGCACGGCAGGTGGATGGAGTTGGTCGAAAGGCATCCCCCCGGCAAACCTACGAACGAGTACGTGAGGGGAGCCTCTCCCCCGGTGGCTGTCACGTTGAGATAAGTTGTTTGGGAGACATCGATGCGAGCGGGCGACATGGTGAAGACGCTGATCGCAGGAAGGGAGAGAACGCTCACTGAGGCGAGGGCCGAGGTCGAATGGCCGAAGGAGTCGTTCGCATACGCCCGCACCGAGTAATTCCCCGGAGTGTTGACCGCGCAAGTGAAGGTGGGGGTATTGACAGAGACGCAGAGGTTCGGAAGCCCACCGTAGGCGAACGAGATGACCCCCTCGCCGCCGGTCGTCGAGACGTTGAGATAGACGGTCCCCCCCACGAAGGCGGGGTTGGGCGCGGCCGTGAACGACGTGATCACCGGAGCGAGGTAGACGCTCAGGTCGAAGGTCCTCTGGGAGGTTCCTCCCAAGGAGTCATTCGCAAAGACCGTGACCGCGAAACTGCCGGCGAGAGTCGGCACACAGCGCAGGGAGGAGGTGTTGGACGTCGCGCAGCCCGGGGGGAGACCGACGTAGACGAATCGGAGCGCACTGGAACCCCCGGTGGCCGTGACGTTGAGGTAAGTGGCGCTCCCGACCTTGACGGAGGACGGAGTGGCGGTGAACGACGAGATCGCGGGAGCCGGGAAGACCTCGAGGAGGGTGGTCGCGGTGTGGGAGAGTCCCGAAGCATCGGTGACATTGACCGTGATCGAGTAGTTACCAGAGGAGGTAGGGGAGCATGGCAGCGACGAGACGTTCTGAGAACTGCAGCCCGGCGGAAGTCCAGTGTAACGGTAGGTAAGCGGACTCTTTCCGCCGGAAGTGCTCACATTGAGGAACGTGGTGAAACCTTGGTCGATGGGATTGGGGCCCGGGAGGAACCGGTTGATGACCGGTCCCGTGGAGGAGGGAGTGATGTTGAGAGCGGCCCCACCCGATCCCGGATTGTAGCCGGTGGCGTTCACCGTCACCGAGACGGTGTCGTTGGTGGCGCTTGCAACGAGCGGGGTGGTGAAGTTGGCCCAGGCGAGTCCCGTCGCCGAGGTGGTGCCCAAGGACGGAGTGAAGGCATCGGAAAGTGAATCCGAGAAGGAGACCTTGGCGCCCGAAACGGGGGATCCGGAGGAGGTCACATTGACCTTCACCGTCACCCGCTGGCTGGTGGAGGCACTCCCGGAAGGGAGCGTGGTCACGGCGGCGGAGAGGTTCTTGAGGCTCGGGCTCAGATAGACCGCGGTCAATCGACCGGTCCCCAGCGCCGTCACACCGGTGAGGGCCGGCGATGTGGAGGTGGAATACCCCTGCCACCGCTGGAAGGAATAGGTGTTACCGAGGTAGGTGACGGTCGAAGGTACGGAGACGTTGTGGATCGTACCATGGTTCCACCAGACCTTCTCCGACAGGGGTGCGGAGGTCCCATCCACGGTGGCGGTGACTCCCGGTATGTTGGCGGTCACATTGACCCAGACCAACTGGCCCACGTAGAGGTCCTCGTTCATGTTGCCCGCGACCCCGTTACGGAAATCGGTCCACACCGAGAAAGTCCCGTTGGCGGACCACCACACGTTCTGGTAGTCTCCCATGAAACCCGTCCATACGTCAGGATTCCCGCTTACGGAAGAAACACGGATGTTCCGGGAGAAGGAAACCCCGCCATTGGTGGAGACCCCTACGGTGGTATCCACGAGGAGGTTGCCGGAGTTGTATCGGCGGTCCAGGAACTCGACGTAGACCGTGCCGTTCTTCCCGACGGTCACCTGCGGGAACCAATGATCCGCCCCGTCGCTCGGGTCGTTGTTGACCGCAACGGCGGAAGCCTGAGAGGTCCATGAGGAGCCGTAGTTCGTGGACCGGAGGAGCTGGATCTGCAACGAGGTGGTGTTCGTCGAGTAGACGATGTAGAGATTGCCCTTGTAGGGACTGGTCGAGGAGTCATCGGCAAATATCTGAGGGAAGCAGTTCATCCGTTGGACCCCATTGATCTCGGGAAATCCTCCCGGGGGGGCCGGGGCGCAGTTGATGGTCCCCAATGCCATCTCGGCGGAGAAGGGGTTCCCGGGGGCACTGGCGCGGGAGAACTCGATCACGTTGCCGGCCGACTCGTTCTGCCAAACGACATCGATGCCTCCCTGGTTGTCGACGGCGAGCCCCGCGGCCACCATGTTCTGGTCCACGGCGGGATTGTTGACGTCGATCGGGCCATTCCAAGAGACGCCCTTGTTCGTGGAATAGAAGTACTGGATGAGGGCGGATGAGCTCGTGAGGCCGTACTGCATCACATCGATCGAGACCGTCCCGGTCGATGGGTCGACACCCATCCACTCTTTGTCGTACCAATACCCTGCCGAGTCGTTGGCCACGGACACATAGTTCCAGGTCAATCCTCCGTCGGTGGAGTGGGCGACAAAGAGCCCGCCATTGGTCGAGCTTGCACTGCCACAGGTCGATGAGGCGACCGGGTCCGAATAGCCGATACCGGCGAAGTAGGCGGTCCCATCCGGGCCGAAGAAGACGTTGGGGTCACCGCCGAAGCAAGGATGTCCGCCCGGGAACGTCGAGTTCATCGCGGCCGGATGATATGACCAAGAGGCCCCGCCATCCATGGAGGTCCACTCGCTGGCCCAAGGTCCGAACACCGAGCCCGTGGCGTTGACATTATAGTCGTTCCCGGAGACGATGATGTTCCGGGGGTTGGTCGGATTGACGGCGATCCCCGGTTCGTTCTGTGCGGTGGGATTGCTCGTCGCCTGATAGTTGACGCCAATCGACTGGTTAACGGAGGGGAAGTAGGAAAGGGCCGGACCGGCCATCGTTCTCGAGGATGAGTGGCCCGGAGCCCCGAAGGGTAGCGCCCGAGTCAACGACCGGGACACGAGTGAAACCGGCGCGACCGGGTGCGAGGCAACGGTGGACCCGGTGGAGAGGAAACCTCCCGGCGTCAGGAGGAGCACGCCGATCGCCACGATGAAGATCGTCCAGGTCAGGGAGCTCCTTCCTTCGATGTTCCGGTTCACAGCACGTCTCACCAGCGGCAGGGAAGAGAGTGCCTGTCCAAAATGCTTGCGGAACCAGCGATGGGCCCCGTTTCGGTCCCCCACGCGCGAAAGCGAGCGGATTCTCCCGGTCGCCATGCGCTAGATTTAAGGCCTCCGTCTGCTATGTCTAGCGCGGCAACCAAGATGAGTGCACAGGGCAAGGCTGAGGGGGCGCCCGCCGTACCCCCGCAGAAGAAGGAGCCTGCCTCTCAAGAACGAAACACCAGCGCGTCACCCGCAGAACCAAGCCCTCCCGGGCTTTTGGTGGCGCAGGCGACTCACAGCGATATTCCGGACATCTGTGCGCTGTACAAGAAGATCTGGGAGGAGTTCAAGGGAAAGATCCCCAACGAGTTCGAGAAGACCTGGCAACCGACCCCGCTCGAATTCACGAGTCAAATGGAAGGGGTGACATTCTTCGCCGCACGCCGGGATCGCCGGCTCATCGGCATCCTCGGATGCTCGATGGCGGATGGCTCTGCGCGCATCGTGCACGTGGCGGTCGAACCGGAGTACCGCAAGCAGGGCGTCGGCCGAGCGCTCCTCATGTCCGGGATCGAATGGGCCAAGAAGGCGAACGCCGCGTCCCTCTGGACGGAGCCGCTGACCCGCTTCGCGCACGCAATCTCGCTCTTCAAGAAATTGGGCTTTCACGAGACCGGAGTCTTCCACAAGCACCTTTGGAAGGAAGACGTCCAACTCCTCGAGATGGTCCTGTAGGGGAGGGTCGAATGGCCGCCACCAAACGGCCTTCTTCACCCAATACGAGTTCCTCCCTTCCCGAGGCCCAGCGTCGGTGGGAAGACGAAGCGGTCAAGCCTGCGCTGGAGAAGTGGCCCGAGCGTAACGCAAGCTTCCGCAACCTCTCCTGGGTTGACATCGACCGCCTGTATACCCCGGTGAACTCCCACCGGGACGCTGCCCAACTGGGCTATCCGGGCCAGTACCCCTTCACCCGCGGCATCCATCCCACGATGTACCAGGGGCGACAGTGGTCGATGCGCATGTTCTCCGGGTTCGGCACCCCCGAGGACACCAACCGCCGCTTCCACTATCTCTTGAAGCACGGGGAATCCGGACTCTCGATCGCGTTCGACGATCCCACCCTCTACGGATTGGATGTGGACGACCCGCAGACGCTCGGAGAGGTAGGGAAATGCGGCGTGAACGTCTCGTCCACCGACGACATGGAACGCCTGCTGAAGGGCCTCCGCCCGGACGAGATCACGACCTCCATGACCATCAATGCCCCGGCATCGATCATCTGGGGGATGTACATCGTCGATGCCGAGAAGAAGGGCATCGACCGTGCGCTCCTCGGGGGCACCCTTCAGAACGACATCCTGAAGGAGTACATTGCTCAGAAAGAGTTCGTCTACCCTCCCCGGGCGGCGTTACGGCTCGTCACCGACACCATCGAGTACGCCACGAAGCACATGCCCCGGTGGAATCCGATCTCGGTGTCCGGATACCACATCCGGGAGGCGGGGTCGACCGCCGTCCAGGAGCTTGCGTTCACGCTAGCAGACGGGTTCACCTACGTGGAGGAGGCATTGAAGCGGGGGATCGCCCCGGATGACTTCCTCCCGAGGATCTCCTTCTTCTTCAACGCGCACAATGACTTCTTCGAGGAGATCGCGAAGTTCCGGGCCGCTCGGCGCATCTGGGCCCAGCGCACCCGCGAGGTCTACGGGGCGAAGAAGGAGCGCTCCTGGTGGCTGCGGTTCCATACCCAAACGGCCGGATGCTCCTGCACCGCCGAGCAGCCAGAGGTCAACATCGTGCGCACCACCCTGCAGGCGCTTTCCGCCGTGATAGGGGGAACGCAGTCCTTGCACACCAACTCCTACGACGAAGCGCTGCAACTCCCGAGCGAGAGTGCGGCCCGCATTGCCCTCCGGACGCAGCAGATCCTGGCCGAGGAGGTCGGCGTGATCGACACCATCGACCCGTTCGGAGGATCGTACTACGTTGAGTGGCTCACCGACCGGATGGAGGAGGAGGCCAACAAGTACTTCGACCGGATCGAAGAGATGGGAGGTGTCGTGGCCGCCATCGAGAAGGGTTACCCTCAACGGGAGATCCAGGAGGCCAGCTTCCGCTACCAGAGCGAGATCGAGGCGGAGCAGCGGAGAGTGGTGGCGGTCAACTATGCCCGGGCCGAAGCACCGCCGAAGGTCCCCCCGCTCCGGATCCCCGAAAGCGCGCGGGATGCGCAGATCCGCCGCCTGCGCCGCCTCCGGCAGAGCCGAGATGCGGCCCAGTGGAGCCGTGCCCTGGAGAAGCTTCGAAAGGTCGCCGCGACGGAGAGCGGGAACACGATGGGGCCGATCCTGGAGGCGCTTCGAGCCCAAGCGACCCTCGGGGAGATCGTCCAGGCGCTCGAGGAGGTCTACGGGCATTTCCGGGAGACCTCGATGTTTTGACGCCCCCCCGGTCTCGAAGGTTCCGGTATCCGACCCCGGCGCTGGCCGTCGATGGCGTGCTGCTCCGGAAGGGGGCGGTGTTGCTCATCCGGCGCGGCCACGCTCCCTTCGAAGGACACTGGGCCTTCCCCGGCGGCTTCGTAGAACTGGGAGAACGTGCCGAAGATGCAGTGGTCCGAGAGATCCTGGAAGAGACGGGACTGCGCACCCGGATCAAGACCTTAGTGGGCTTCTATTCCGACCCGGACCGCGACCCTCGGGGGCACGTGGCGAGCGCAGTGTATCTGCTCTCCGCTGCCGGCGGTCGGCTCCAGGGAGGAGATGATGCTCGCGAGGCCGCCTGGTGGCCCCTCGCTCGCCGCCCTCCCCTGGCGTTCGACCACGAGGAGATCCTCGAGGACGCCCTACGGTGCCGGGCCCGCGTCGGGGAGCGGAAGCGCCCCGGTCGCCGAATCCCCTGATGCGGCGGACGAAGTAGCCGGCTTTCGGTGGGCCACCGGACGCACTGCAACGCCGTGACGGAATCGCACCATCTCGGCGGAGCCCAACAGGCACCGGCCCACCGCAAGCAGCGCGTCCGCTTGGTTCACGATCAGCACGTAGGCCCCCGGGACGACATCCGGGGACGCGCGTAGTACATGCTGTGCGAAGAGACTGCGACCCGTCTCGACGAAGGGTTGGGCATCGTCGGAAGCAGTGACACGATGGTGTCCCGCCGGAAGGGTCGCGTGCAGGAACTCGCCTCCGCGGAAGGTCGGGTGGGGAAGGCCGTCGTTCCCGACCACGAAGGCCGCGTTCCCGTCGATGAAGATCTCTCGCAGCCGACCCGACCCCTTCGAATGTCGGAGCTGTATGGACTTGCCGTTGAGCGCCTGCCGGACGGATTCACCCCAGGTCCATTCGAGGATCCCCAAGGCCTGCTCCATGGGATCGACCGCGCTCACCGAGGAAGGGACGGGTGCGGGAGGAGCGGATGCCGTGCCGCGATCCCGGGGCAGGTATTCCTCCGGGGCCACCACGCACCCGACCGGATACACTTGAGCGAGCTCGGGAGGAACCTTGCCCAACGGGGTGGATGGCCACTGGGGGGACGAGTGGTCCCGGGAGGGGCGGGAGGTGTACTCGTGAAGGTGACGCTGGAACCGAACGACGGGCGGCAACTGGAGGGAAAGCGGGCCTCGAAGGAAGAGCCGTCGCCGGCTCGGGGGCTCGGTGGGTAGAAAGACCTCGGGGTGCTGGAGCACTTCGCGGTAGGCCGCCATGAGGGCGGGATGGCCGGAGGCGCGTTGCTCCACGAGGTCCCAGAGCTCCCCTTCGCGAATGGCCTGCCGGACGCGGGCGATCTCGAGAAAGCACTGTTCGAGGTTGTGGAGGGCAAGGTGTTTCTCCCGGGCGGGGGCCGGCAGCTCGGCGACCTTCTGCAAGGGCACCTCCGAGCAAAGCGCGCACCCGCAGAACTCTTCCCGGACGGAGGAGAGCGGCATGGACCCCGTGGGGAACTGAAGGGAGGAGCGGACGGCGAACTTGTAGTAGGAGGCGGTGTCGAAGATGTCGGCGCCCAAGAGCGCACCAAAGGCGAAGAGCATGGGATGGCCGAGGCCGTAAAGATGCAGAGGCTTCTCGGGGGGCAAGTGGGGACGCAAGCGACAGAGCATCCGTAGGAGCTCGGCGAACCGGTAGGAGTCCATGAGCGGGACGATGCCCCCCACCGCCAACACATCGGCGAAGGACGAGGTCAGCTCGGCCGAACGCCGTCGCAGGTCATCGTGGAGACCACCTTGGACGGGTACGGCAAGGAGGCGTTCGCCGCGCAGCTTCCGGGCCTCCTCCACCCGACGGGCCGTTTCCTCCACGCCCCGGGAGGCTTCGGCATGCGAGACCTCTGGCTCCACGAACAGGTCGAGCGGAGTGGCGACATCGGTGCCGATCGCGTTCTGGAACTCGAGGATCTCCGGTGGGGTCGCTTCCACCCCCCCGTACACATGCTGCTGGAAGGCGCCGGAGTCGGTCACGACCGTACCGGGGAATCCGAGCACCGAATGGATCCCCTTCGTCTGCGCCTCGGTAGAAAGGTCCGCCTGACGACGCAAGATATAGCTCGAGGTCATCACCGCCTCGGCGTGAAAACGTGCCTGAATCTCAGAAGAGGGGATGGCTTGCCGGGCGGGATCCGGGTGGAGGACAGGTAGCAACACCGGGGTCCGGACCGTTCCGTGGAGGGTGGTCAGCCGACCCAAACGGGCCAGGCCATCCCGGTCGAGGAGCTCGAACCCCATTGCCATGGAACGCGGGTTAAGTGCGGACACCGGGATTTGAACCCGGGTTGCAAGCTTGGGAAGCTTGCGTGCTAACCACTACACTATGTCCGCACGGGGGCCGGTTCACAGGAGCATGCCGACGGATTCCCGGCCAGAGTCCACGATGCTGCTCGTCACGAGAGCGGCGTTGGTGATGAGTTGCTCGGCGCGGGCCGAGACATAGCCAGCGGAGGAAAGCAGCTCTCGGGCCCGAGATGGATTGTCGACCCCGATGGCGATCAGGCTCTTCATCCCCTCCCGGGAGACCAAGACGTTCGCCGAAATGATGTTGATGCGGTGTTGGGCGAGAATGTCGAGGACCCGTAGGAGGTTCCCGGAGCGATCCTCGAGGCCCACGACGATGAGCTCGTTCGAATCGACCTTGTACCCTTCGCGGCGGAGGAGCCAGAGCGCCCGCTCGGTATCGCTGACCACCATGCGGATGAATCCCCGTTGGGACTGGGAATGCACCGAGATGGCCGCCACATTGATCCTTCCCTCGGCGAGAAGCTTTGAGATCTTCTGGAGCGCCCCCGGCTTGTTCCCCAAGACAAACGAAATCTCTTCGAGCGCCATTGCTAGAGCAAAAGCCAAAGGGGGGCCCGATATAAAGCATTTCATTGAAGCTGGAACGTGACGGCCCGGTGTTCCCCGCCAAAGGACCGGAAAAGAAGGCCCCCCGGGTGACGGGGGTCACCCATGTGCTGGACCGAATGCAGGGGCCCCTTTCCGGCGAGTGGTGGGCCCACGCCGCGCCCTATGTCGACATCGTGAAGATCGGGTGGGGGCTTCCCCTCCTCTTTCCCCGAGAAACGATCCGGCGGCGGATCCGCGAGTACCAATCCCACGCCATCGAGGTTTCCACGGGAGGGACGCTCCTCGAGCTCACCATCCGCGAGGGCAAGGCGGAGCGGTTCGTGACGGAAGCCCGGGACCTCGGGTTCAACATCGTCGAGGTGAGCGAAGGGGTGATCGACCTCAGCCCCGAACAGGTCGAGGAGATGGCCGAACTGGTGCGCTCCAAAGGGCTGGAGGTCCTGATCGAGGTCGGCAAGAAGGACATTCAGCACCAGTATTCGTTGCGGGAGACGATGAGTCGGCTGCTGCACGCCCGGAAGCTCTCCCCACGGAAGGTGATCCTCGAGAGCCGAGAGAGCGGGAAAGGGGTCGGGATCTACGATGAGATCGGTGGCGTCAAGTGGGATTGGGTGCACGCCATCACCGCCTCCCTACCGATGGAGGACATCATCTTCGAGGCGCCCCGGGAGGAACAGCAGATCGCGCTCATCAAGGAACTAGGAGGCGAGGTGAATCTCGGCAACGTCTCCCCCGATTCCGTCTTTCCACTCGCCTCGCAACGCCTCGGTCTACGTGGGGACACCTTCGGGCTCCCGGCCCACCGGGCGCTCCCCGAAGGATCCCCCGCCGCCAAGTTCGTCTACTTTCTGATCGAGAACCACCAAGGGCTCGAACAAGGAGAGATCGTCAGTCTCTCTCGACTTCCTCGGCGCACGGTCCAGATGGCGGTGCGGGAACTAGAGCGTCAGGGACTCATCGCGGAGTCGATCTCGATGCGCGACGCCCGCCGGCGCGAGTACCGGTGCGTTTAGTCCGGCCTCGGGAACCCACGGGCGCGGGGTGACCCAGTGCTTGGGCCACATCCTCCGCCGGCACCTGGATCTTGGCCTGTTCGAGCAATAGGCTGGCCACTTCCTCGGGTGTAGCAGCTTCGGCATGCGCCTTGTTCGACAGGGTGCGCAGGTCCTCCCAGTAGTTCCAGGGGAAGATGAACCACGCCCAACCCTCCTTGGGGACTTCCTCCCCGTAGTACGTCGGGGTGTACGTGGAGTGACTGATATGGAGGAAGGTGGCGCTTTCGAGCCGAGCCGGCCGGTCGGACTTCACGTGGGTCACCGCAAGACGGAGGCTGTCCCCCGTGTCGGTGATGTCATCGACCACGAGGACGGTCTTTCCTCGAACGGAGGAATTGAGCGACTCGGTGATCTCGGCCTTGCCGTTCGGTGTGGCCGTGACCCCCCAGTGTTGGGCCCGGAGCGCGGCGAGATGCTTCACATCCAACCGGTCCGCGAGCAGGCGGGCGGGGATCCATCCCCCCCGGGTCAGTCCCACGATGGTCTCCGGAACTCGTGCGGCCAATCGCACTCGTTCCGCGACGATGTCGGCCCATCTGTCGATGTCGGTCCAACTTACCAGGCGACAGACAGGGAGATCCACGGGGTTATCGAGCGGGGTCAGGAAATGAAGATTGCGTGTGGCGCCCACCGAGATCCGCCGCGGTGCTCGTCGGTTCCCTCGACGCGGCGCGCTCGGCCCCGGCCATCAGCTCGCCCATCACTCATCACTTTTCAGCTGGTTCTTGGTATCATCATTTGGCCGGGACGGACTGTGATATCGACCGAGCGCACTCCTCGATGAGCGTCGGGTCTCGGCGACCCTTCTTCCAACCCACGAGCAGGGCCGCGCTTTCCCGGGATACTCCCAGGTGCTTCGCCACCTCGGCCACCTCTTCGGGGACTCGAGACTGCTCGACCTCGGACAGTCCCGTACTGATGAATTCGAGCAGCCGTGGCAGCAGGGGAAGAGACACGCCCCGCGGAAGATCCTTGAGGAAGGACTCGGGTGGGTGATAGCCCAAAGGTATGTCGATCCCCAGGAGATCGGGAACCCCCGTGAGCTGATCGCCTTCTCGGTGGAAGAGGCCCCGAGAGATCAGCGCATCAAGGACGATCCGGGCTTCGCTCGGCTTGAAGAGGTGGAGCTCGTAGGAGAGCGCCCCCTCCGCTTGGTTGGAGGTTGCGGGCCGGTGGCCCAACTGCCGCCACAGAAAGGCCCCCACGACCTCGAGATCATCGGTCATGGGCGACCTCCATGATCGCTCCCGCGGCCCCGGAGGCCCGCAGGCTCTCCATCTCCTCCGGGCGCAGGTTCTTCAGGTAGATCTCCAAGGATCGAGAAAGATCCGCGATGGTCTCCCATCCCATCCCGGGCGAGGTCAGGATGAACGTGCTCGCACCCCACTCCTCCGCCTCGGAAATGAGGTCCTGGGGCCCGAGTCCCTGATAGAGCGGGTCCGAGGCCCGCACGCGGTTCCCCTCCAGGTTGATCTCCAGGGCGATCTCCTCCGTGAGGGCAAGGGCCCGACGGACTTCGGTACGCAGGTCCTTGAGGTCGCTGGTCGCCATGACCACCCGGGTCGCGCCGGCAACGAGCGTGTCAATGACCTCTTCGGCGGTTCCTGGAGAGGTCTCCACCCACATTTCCTGACCGCGGGAAATCTCCTGCAAGTAGTCGAGTTGAGGATCCTTGCCTTCCTTGCCGTTGACGTCCACCAGGTAGAGACGGTGGTACTTTGTGAAGAGCCGATCTGTCACATCGAAGACATCGACCGGGTCCGGACCTGGGGAGGAAAGGGGGACGTACCCCCCCGGAGCCGGACGTACCGCCTGGCCGTTCAAGAGGTAGACCAGTGGGAAGATGACCGGGGACTCCGAATCCTTCACGACCCCGTGAGTGCCTCGGGTTTAATAGCTGGTGTCCCCCCTCGGTGCTCCCGGACCATCCCCGAAATCCGCGACGCAGGGAAGTTCGGGCCCCCCCGGTTCGCCTCGGAGTTGATCCTGCGACCTGACCCACGTTAACTGTCGCTCGCGGGACCTTTCCAACATCGGTGAGGACGGCATCTGTCGAAGGGTTCGGAGGAGACGGGCCCTGCAAAGGTATATGACCTGTTGTACCGTTCGCTGGCGGACCGGTACATGGCGCTTGACTCCCTAGGCAAGTCCCTTCGTTCGATCCTCTCGAAGATCGCCCGCTCCTCAACGATCGATGAGGAGCTGCTGAACGAAGTGGTCAAGGACCTTCAACGAGCACTGCTCCAGGCGGACGTCAACGTCCAATTGGCGCTAGAGCTCTCCCAACGGGTCCGTTCGCGGGCCCAAGCGGGAAAGGTCCCCCCGGGGGCCAACCTTCGGGACTATCTCGTGCGGGTCATCTACGAGGAGATCTGCGGCATCCTCGGCAAGGAGGCGCCCTACGTGGTGAAGCCGAAACGGATCATGTTAGTGGGGCTCTTCGGACAAGGGAAGACCACCCATGCCGGCAAGCTCGCCCGGTACTATCAAAAGAAGGGAGTTCACACGCTGCTGATCGCCGGCGACATCCATCGACCGGCGGCGATCGACCAACTGGAGCAGATCTCCCGGAGGGTGAAGGCCGGGTTCTACGCCCATCGGGAGGAAAAACGGGCCGAGGTGATCGCCCGGGAGGGACGCGCCCGTGCGGCGCCTTCGGAAACGGTGATCCTCGATACGGCGGGGCGCTCGGCGATCGATCCCGAGCTCATCGCCGAGATCAAACGCTGCAAGCAGGCGTTCGAGCCGGAGGAGGTGCTCCTCGTGCTCGATGCGGCCATGGGACAGCTGGCAGGGCGTTCGGCCGCTGCGTTCCATGAAGCGGTTGGGCTCACGGGGGTCATCCTCACCAAGCTGGATGGTTCCGCCAAAGGGGGGGGTGCCCTTTCCGCCGTCGCACAGAGCGGCGCGCCCATCCTCTTTGTGGGGACCGGGGAACATATGGACGAACTGGAGCACTTCGAAACGACCCGGTTCGTCTCACGTCTCCTCGGGATGGGGGACATCAAATCCCTCGTCGAACGTTTCGAGACAATCGAGCGGAAGGAGGAGGCCGAGAAGGCCGCGGCGAACCTCATGTCCGGCAAGTTCACGCTCCAAGATTTCTACGTGCAGATCGATTCGCTCGGCAAGATGGGTCCGTTTTCCAAGCTCCTCTCGTTCCTTCCGGGTTTCGCCACGGCCAAGGTGGACGAGAAGCAGATGGAGAACACCCAGCACCAGATGAAACGCTTCAAGAACATCCTCGAATCGATGACCAAGGAGGAGATGTCGAACCCCAATCTGATCAAGGGGGACCGGATCCACCGCATCGCCCGGGGCAGCGGCCAGAAGCCGCAGGAAGTGCGCGCCCTGCTCAAGTACTATGAGCAGACGAAGAAGGCCGCCCACGGCCTCGCCTCGAACCGGAAGCTTCGCCGGCACATGGAGAAGCAGTTTGCCCAAGGTGGTTTTAACGCGGCCACCCCGCCCTCGGAGTGAATTCCGGGCCGGATGCCATGGCGGTCGATCCCCTCTTTTCCCTGGCCGCCCTCGTCCTCCTCTTCTTCCTTCCCGGGTACCTTCTCATGAAGGCCCTGTGGCCCGAGCATAGGGTCCGGGGACCCGGCGGGAGGTTGTGGCTCCTCCAGGGGTTGGCCGGCGGGGTCGTGCTCAGCACGGTGCTGTCGATCCTGATCGGATTCTATCTTGGAAACGTTGGGCTCTTCCAAGCGGGACCTTCGCAGCCGTACCTCGAAGCGCTTTTGGGGGCGCTGTCCGCGGTCTTCTTTGTGGCGGGTTGGTTCCGGGGAGCGTTCGCTCGCACGGCCCCCGCCCCGGCTCCCGTGGGCGGAGAGGAACTTCCCGCCGAGGACGACACCGGGGATTACTGGAAGTCCTTGGAAGAGATGGCCCGGACCGAACGAAGGCTCCGGCACGAGATCCGCTCCCTCCGGAAGTCCGGAAAAGATGACCGGGTTCCAACTCAGGAATTGAACGCGCTCACGGACCGGAGGAAACAGTTGCAACAATCTCGGGAGAGCTTGCTGCGCTCCACCGAGGACCAGGGCCACTGACCCCGGATAGATACGACCGCTTACCCACCCGAGAACGTCCGGACGATCTCTAACGTTCCGTCGGCAAGAAACTCAAAGTCGGAGGGGACGGGTTCTCCCTCCCACCAGAGCCCGCAACCTTCGACGGGAAGTTGGAGCTGGTGGAGGAGCGCTCGGGCGGAAGTACCCGGGGCCACAGCGACCGAGGCGGGAAGACCGGGATGCACACCATGGGTGAGCAAACGAATCTGCACCGTCTCGGAGGGAGCAGGGGGGGAATGCGCGTCGCTCACGGGCTGCCTCGTTGTGAGTTGGCCGAAGCTTTTGCCCGTTGAGATGAGTGGTAAGCCGCGACTTCTTCGATCGCCTTCTGCGCATAGTAACGAACATTCTGGACGATCTCTGGCGAGCGCAGATCCTCGAGAGTGAACCACCGGAGACCCAGGGACTCGGCATTCCCCTTCTCGATCCCCGGCAGGGCTTCGCAGAGATAGACGAGATCTACGTGATCGTGGGGCCCCTCCGCGATGCGCTCGACCTGTACATGGTGGGGAGGAGGCAACACTCGAACGTTCTCATCCGTGGATACGGGAGGGTCCGCGGCGGGAACGATCGTGACGTCGAGCCCCGTCTCCTCCCGAACTTCCCGGTGCATGGCCTCGACCGGATCTTCATGCGCTTCCACGTGGCCCCCCGGAGGCAGCCACAGGCCGATCTTGCGGTGATGCACCAGCAAAATCCGGTCGTTCCGGACGATGAGGGCCGTTGCCACGAAGTGCTTTGTGAGCGCCGACCCCACGGGTTTATCTACTGGCTCACTCATAGCCATTCTCGGGGTTCACTTCGCATGATACCGAGTGAGCGTATTTACCTACTTCCCTATTATCATCAGTTCCTGCGGTCGGGCCCAGCAGGGCGTGGGCTCATCACTTCCATGCTCGACGTGGAGGGGGAGTGGGTCCATCGCGGTATCGCCTACGAGTCGAAGGGCGAACTATGGCTCATCCTCGCTTCTCGGACGGCGACGCGTGCCAACCTGATCACGTTGTTCGAGCACAAGGGAGCCGCCGGGGATCGGCCAGTGCATCGAGTGATGTTGGCGGTCACTGTACCGGACGCGGTCGTGGAAGGCTCGCGCAAGCTCGGAGTCACGATCTATCGCTTCCCCGCCGAACCCAAGTTCACCCAGATCCCTTGCTCGCTCTGTGGGACCCGGATCGATGCCTCCCATTATCCGTGGCGATGCCCCCATTGTCCATCCGACTTCGGCAGCGATTATCGGCTCGTCATCTGCCACCGATGCGGCATCCCATTTCGCACGTCCCCCAAGGCGGAGCGCGAGGTCCACAATGCGATCGGGGACGACGAGATCTGGAGCAAGCACAGCCTGTGCCCCGACTGTCGCCGGGAGGACATGGCATCTCCCGTGCTGGGGTTCGATGGTACAGCACGCAACCTCATCTTGAACGGCCTGCTCAAGGGCAAGTTGAAGATCGAGCGGTTACCGACCCTGGGGGTTCCCCTATCCTACGTAGACCGGGTCATCCGACCATCGTTCATGCGGATCGCCGCCCTCCCGCGGGGTAGTCAGGCCGCCAAGGCACTCGAAATGCCCCCCCTCGCCAACCTCTCCGCCTCCGAGGGGCAGGCGATGCTCGTGGGCAGCCTCGGTGCGGAAGGTGATGGCTCCCAGGTGGCGATATCGACCGCTGTAGACCAAGCCCTGGGTGTGGCCCGAGAGAATACGGGAGGCATCGTCAACCAATTATTGGAGGATGAGATCTCCGCACTTGAACAGGCCTCCCGACGCGGGATCGCCCGGCGGGAAGAGGAGGCCGCGGGTGCGTATCTCGAGCGGATGCTCGCGTTGCCGCCGACCCACGTGAAACCATCGTTCCTCAAGATCCTCGATGCCATCGACGCCGATCTCGTAGAAGCGTTCCGCCGGCTTCCCGAGCGGGACCTAAGCGCCCTCATCCGCGTCGGCGCGGACTTGACCGCCAAGGTCGGGAAGGAACTCGACACGCCCCAAACTCCCGGGGAGGACATTTTGACCTACCTCATGCGACTGAAGGCACGGGCCCCCCCCGAAGAGACGTAACCCGAAGGTCGCCTTAGAGGGTGATACTTCCTGACCTTTGTTCGACCTTTAGCGGGAGCTCAGTTGATTTCAGCGGACAAACCGAAAGTACGCTTACCTGGCCGACCCAAAGCGGTCATCACTCAAGAAGAATGTGGGATCGACCGGCCCGTTCCGTGGCCTGCATCATGCAAGGGTCGTGACCAATCGGGGAAGCGCTGAGGGGGAGATTTGAACTCCCGTGGAGTGAACCCCCACCGGTTTTCGAGACCGGCGCCTTGACCGAGCTAGGCTACCTCAGCACCGAAGGCAAGGTGATTTCGATTGCCGAGCGCGGTCAGCCAACCCCCCTACATAACCTTGCGCCGCAACGCACACCAACCCACTTCGAAGAGTTCCGCGAGGTCCGAGCCACCGCACGCGGTTACCCGGAAATTCTCCAAAACCTTTTAGGGGGGCTTCGGATGAAACTCTGCGCTGATGTCCGCTGATGACCCTGCCCCCGGCACGGCCCGCGTGAAGTCAGTGCCCGTCAAGCTGAACCCCGTCCGGGTGGCCATTCCCACGGAAGACCCGCGGACCCGTACGAAAGACTTCCGAGAGGTGCTCCACCCCTACGGGCTCGAAGACGCGGTACTGGAAGCGCAGCGGTGCATCCAGTGCGGGAAGCCGTACTGTGTCGAAGCTTGCCCGATCACCCAGGATGCACGGAAGTACATCGGATTGGTCGCCGAGCGAAAGTTCGACGAGGCAGCCCGGGCCATACTAACCGAGGATCCCCTCGCCACCACCCTGTGCAAGGTGTGTTACCACTACTGTGAGGACGCGTGCATCGTGAGCAAGAAGGGGATCCCGGTAGCGATCCGCCAACTCAAGCGGGCGGGGCTGGAACTCGGCAATTCTAAACTGCTGTATGTCCCGAGCGCGCCCAAGCATCAACGCGTAGCGGTGGTCGGAGCGGGACCAGCGGGCATCATGGCCGCCTGGGAACTGGGCCTTCGAGGGTACGACGTAACCGTGTTCGAGGAACTGGAACACGCGGGGGGCCAGATCACGACCATCCCGAGATATCGGATGACGGGGGGGGAGCTCGCGGAGGACCTCGCCCGGTTCCGGGATCTCCCCGTGCATTTTGAGACCCGGCGAGAAATCGGGAAGAGTATCTCGGTGGACTCCCTCATGAAGGACGGGTACCAGGCGGTCTTCCTCGCGCTGGGAACCACCCGGCATCGGTCTCTCCAGATCCCAGGAGAAGAGCTTCCCGGAGTAGTCCCGGCCTTCGAGTGGTTGCGAGCGGTGAACGACGCGCATGCTCCGTCCAAGGAGCCGATGGGTCGGGTCGTGGTCATTGGTGGAGGGGACGTGGCTATGGACGCGGTCCGAAGCGCGGCACGACTGTCTCCCGGTGTACCCATCACGCTGGTCTACCGTCGAGGACGGAGCGAGATGCTGGCGGACAAGGAGGAGGTACGTGAAGCCGAGCAAGAAGGGGTCGCCTTCCTATTCCAGACGCACCCCGTTCGCATCGTGGGTACGCAGCGGGTCGAGGGGCTCGAAGTGCAACGGGTCGAGCTCGGTCCGGTCGATCATTCCGGTCGGCGGTCGCCCGTCCCGGTAGAGGGAACGAATTCCATCCTACCCTGTGACACCGTCATCGTGGCGGTCGGTCAGCAAGCGAACGTGGCGTCGTTTCCGACCGAGCTTCACCTTGGATTCGGCAGTCAAGGATGGCCGCAGGGTGGACGTGAAGGTTTCGAGACGGATCGAGAAGGGGTCTTCGCGGCCGGTGGCAAGTCCGTCGTGTACGCGATGGCGGCCGGAACCCGAGCGGCGGAAGCTATCGATCGTTACCTGGCTCGTCAACGGGGCGGAGAACCAACTCCTCGCCCCGACCCCTGGGGAAGTGCGATTCCACCCCCACCGGTCCCCCGGGGTTATGGCAAACCCACTTGGAAGCTTTGAACGGTGCGGTTCGTCGGATTGTTTTACCACTCGCTCGGCACCGACCGATGCCTTCATCCCCGAAGCGGTTGTACATACGATAATCACCCGTGATGAAGGATCGACGGTTGTATCCTCCAAATCCCCCGCTCCTTGCCCTACCATTCCTGGCCGGTCTGTTGATGTTCAGTCTGGTGAGTCCCGCCCCAATCGTGGGTCACACCATCTCCGCTACGACGTCCCTTAGGACCTCTGAACTGGGGAGCGCGAGTCCCTCCCGCGTCGCTCGGGCCGAGCAGATGGGTTACTCGCCGACCGTGCTCGGCGAACTGACCCATCCCCAAGTGGTCTCTCCGATCGCCCCGGTCACCATTGGCGTTACCCTGCAACTTCGGAACTCAAGCGGTCTCGACTCGGTGGCCGTCTCGGCGGCAACCCCCGGTTCGGCGTCCTACGGGCACTTCCTGTCCCGGCACGACATCTTGGCGGCGTATGCCCCGACCACGTCGAGCTATGCGGCCGTAGAGTCCGCACTACGCCAGGGGGGGTTCACACCGGTTCGGACGTACTCCGATCACCTGTTTCTCACGGCCCAAGGAACGGCCCAGTCCGCCGATCGCCTATTCTCGACCACCCTCCTCACCGGAAGCTACCAGGGAAGGATGGTCGTGGTACCGGCGAGCCCGCCATCGCTGCCGGCCAACCTCGCCCCGCTCGTGAGTTCGGTGTCGGGTCTTTCCCAGAATGTGGCGACCTTCACCTATGACCTGACCCCGATGCCCGCCGTGAACAGCAGTGCCATACTGCCGGATTACCCCCACTTCATGTACGGCCTGGACCACATCTACAATCTGACCGCAACGGGCCTATGGGCCACCGGGGAGACCATTGGGCTCATCCTGTGGGGCGATGGGTACAATCCGAACGATCTCAGCGCCTTTGCGAGCCAGCTCTACCCTTCGACCCAGCCCACGTTCGTGATCCAGCCGGTCCCATTGGACGGAGCGCCGTCCCCCAGTCCGGGGGCGGTGAACGACCCGAGCACTGCGCCGTTCGAACTCACCCTGGACATGGAGTGGAGCGAGTCGCAGGCCCCGGGGGCCACCCTCATGCCGGTCTACGTACCGGACGGGCCCGCATCCAACCGATACTCCCCCTCGGATGTCGACCTCGAGGATGCTCTGAACTACCTTGTGAACGCTTCCGGGATCAACGTGATCTCCATGTCCTTCGGGGCCCCGGACGGACAGGACCTGAGCTTCGAGGCGGCGATGGACAATGCCCTCCAGGTGGCGGCGGCCCGCGGAGTCAGCGTCTTCGCTTCATCGGGAGACAACGGGGGCTCGGTGGAGGCCACCCAAGGAACGTGCTCTTCGACCCCTCAGGTCGAGTTTCCCGCGACCTCGCCGTGGATCACCGCGGTCGGTGGCACGGCCCCGGTAGTGAACATCGGGATCGGCAACAGCAACGCCGACTCGCTTCTTGCGGAGTACGCCTGGGGTTCGAGCACGGGAGGGTACTCCAGCACGTTCCCCGCGCCCTCGTGGCAGTTGCAAGGGAATGCGCGCCAGCTCATTCTTTCTCAGGGAGGGGGACATCGCGGGGTCCCGGACATCTCCGGGCCCTCCGCCAACAACATGCTCTACTACAATTCCACCGAGACGGCGGGAGAAGGGACCAGTTTTGCTTCTCCGATGTGGGGAGGGATCGCCGCAGAGCTTGATGCGGTGCATGGAAAGGACCTCGGCCTACTCGCCCCGTCGCTCTACTCCCTGGGAGCCCAGCAAGAGAACGCGACCGGATCCCCCTCATTCAATGACGTCGTGCAGGGATCCAACTGCATCTTTTCCGCCGGGGCGGGATGGGACCCGGTCACTGGTTGGGGTTCCCCCCAAGACGTACTCGTGCTCTACGGGAACTTAATCCATGGACTGCTCAAGCTCTCCATGAACTTCAACCCGGTGACGGCAACTCCGGGACAGACAGAGACCTTGACCGTGACGGCGACCTCGAGCTCCGGGACAGTTTCGGGACTCGACGTGAGCGTGAACATATTCTCCCAGCCCACGCTGGGGGAAGCACCCAGTGTGGTCTCTAGCCTCACCGTCTATGTCGGGAATTCGGGGAGCGGCAGCGGCACGTTTACCGTTCCCGTTTCCTACGCCTTCGACTCGGTGCTCGTGAAAGCCGGGGTACTGACGGGGAGCTACGTAGGCTCCGCGTCGGGCATCCTCGGCGTCTCGGTCCTCGGCTCGTACTGGGGTCCTCTGTCCCCGCTGCTCTCGTACCCTCTCAGCATCCTGTTCTTCGTGCTCTTGTTCGGGCTTGCGACCGCGGTGGGTTGGGCCCTGGGACGGAAGAAACCCGCCCCGGTTCGGAGAAGGGTCCCGGTCGCCGGTGGAGCGCAACCTCGACCGGTGACCCAAAGACCACCCCCGGGACCGGCACCTCAGCGAGCGGCTACGGGGCCTCCCGTGACTCGCCCTCCCCCCAGGGGACCCATAGGGGCCCCGCAACCGGCCGCCCCGTCGGCCACCCAACCCGTCCGAGCGCCGTCCCGTCCTCCGGTCGTGGCGCAATCCCGCCCGAACGCACCGGTTCGTGCGACCGGGACACCGGCGCCCCGTTCCGACATTCCGATGGAGTCCCGCGGACCGGTGACCATTGTTCCCGCCGTCGCACCACAGGACCCGCAGATGGTCCACACCAATGATATCCCAGTAACCCACGAGGGGAACGACGTGACGGTCGCACCGCAGACAGAACCACCGGTGGCAGAATCCCAGGAACCTGAGTGGACCGAGGCCCCCGAAGAACCGGGCGATGACCTCGCGCCGGTGGAGGGGGTCGAGGGACCTGCGGAGAGCTCGGTCCCCGCCCAAGACGTTCCAGAGACCGAGGAAGAAGAGGCCGCCGCTCCGGCGCAAGAGCCCGAGGCGGGGGCGGAACCCGTGTCGAGCGCACCGGAGGTGGCGCCGGAGGACCTCCCGAGCGCAGAGACTCCGCAAGCGGACGAGGCCGCGCCTTCGGCGCCCGAGACCCCGGCCGTCGTCGAGACGCCTCTGGAAGCGACCCCGGTCGAGGAAGAGCTTCCGGCCGAGAACCCGACGCCGGAAGTTCCACCTGAGGCCGTACCCGAACCCGTTCCTCCTTCCCCGCCCCCGGCAGAGGTCGCTCGGTCGCCGTCGGTCAAGGCGAGTTCCGCTGTGACACCCGCGGAGCCCCGCAAGACCGCACCGCGCCGGGCGGCCCCCCGGACGGCAAAGAAGGACAGCCGACCGGAAAAGCCTTCGAAACCGGCCAAGACCGAAACGAAGGGAAAGGCCAAAACCCCTAAGACCAAGTCCGGCTCGCAGTGAGCGCAGGACATGGCTGAACCCGATATCGCAATCTCCCTTTCTCCGCAGGAGTCCAAGATCCTTTGGCGCCTCGGGGCACTTGAACCTCGAGCGACGGCGAGTGAGGAAGACCTCGTGGGGCAGCTGACCCTGCCCATCGAGGGAGTGCGGGGGGGGCTCGAGCGGCTCAAGGCGAGGGGACTCGTGGTCTCCTCCGAAGAACATGATCGTCGGCTGGAGCTAACCGTTCGCGGCCGGGAAGCTTTGGAACGAGGGTTGCCGGAACGAAGACTGCTGACCGCCCTCCAACCGGGACCGTTGGTCCAGAACGACGCCCGGCATCGAAGCGGGCTGGATGACAAGGAGTTCGCGGCGGCCATTGGACAGCTCCGGCGAGCGAAGGCACTTACGATCGGGAGCGAGTTGCAAGTCGTCCAGAACGATCCCCCGGAGCTCAAGGCCGATGAGGAACTGCTCGGAAGGTTGTCCCAGGGCCCCTTGCCCGCCGCTACCGGTGGCCCACGCGCGGAACAACTCGTACGTCGTGGCCTGATCGAGACCGTATCGGTTTCTCGGAAACAATGGAGCCTTTCGGACAACGGACGCTCCCTTCTCCCCAGCCTTGACGAGCGCCCATCCCTCAGTGCCCTCACCTCGATGCATCTCAAGTCCGGGGCCTGGCGGGGTGCGCTCCTTCGACCCTATGATGTCCGGGCCCGGGTGCCGTTCCTGGAGGGGGCGCGTCGGCATGAGTACCTCTCCTGGCTCCGGGAAGTCGAGCAACTCCTCATCGGGCTGGGATTCGAGGAGGCGCGGGGCCCCCTGGTCGAGACGGAGTTCTACAACAACGATGCCCTTTTCATCCCGCAGAATCACCCGGCCCGGACGGCCCAGGATGTGTTCTTCCTCAAGGGTTCCCCGGGAAGGCACCCCGAGCCGAAGACCCTCGAAGCGGTGAAGAACGCCCACGAGGGCCGTCCGCTGGCTCCGGGGGAGCCTCGGCTCTCCGAGGGATGGGGGAGCCCGTTCGATCTCGAACGCTCCCAGCAACTCCTGCTTCGCAGCCAGACGACTCCCGTTTCAGTCCGGTACCTCGAGAAGCACCCGACCCCGCCTTTCCGGATGTACTCCATCGGGGCCGTCTTCCGCCGAGAGTCGTTGGACGCTCGCCATCACATCCAGTTCGATCAGTGCGAGGGCGTCTACGGAGGGAAGGACGTGAGCCTTCGGGACCTCTTGGGGTTGTTCACGACCGTAGCCCGGGAGCTGGGAGTGGGGGAGGTCAAGTTCAAGCCCGCCTACTTCCCGTTCACCGAGCCCAGCGTGGAAGGTTACGTGCGACACCCTTCGATCGGTTGGATGGAGATACTTCCAGGAGGGATGTTCCGCCCCGAGGTGCTGCGACCCCTCGGCATCCATGTGCCGGTGGCCGCCTGGGGGATCGGAGTGATGCGGTTGGCGATGGTGGCGCTCGGCATCAACGACATCCGAGAGATCTATGCGAATCCCTTGACATCCCTCTCCGAGGCGAGGATCTGACCCCGTGCCGCAAGCGACCTTTTCCAAGCGGACGGTGGAACGCCTCGTGGGTTCCTCCCTCGACTCGAAGCAACTGGAAGAACTCCTTTTCCGCACCAAGGCGGAACCTGTCGAGATGGATGGGGACGAGCTCAAGATTGAGGTGACCCATGACCGGCTCGACTTGCTCTGTGAAAGTGGGATCGCGAACCTGATCCGCGGGCTCCTTCACGAAAGACCGCTGGGACAGCTTCCGAAGGCTTCGGATGGACCCAGGCTCACGGTCGATATTGATGCCTCTGTCGCCCCGTTGCGTGGCGAGATCGCGATGGTCAACGTGCGGGCTCCCCCGCAGCAACCGCTGGACGCCGAGCTCATCTCCGAACTCATCCGCTACCAGGAAGTCCTCCATACCTCCCTCGGATTCGATCGCAAGGAAGGGAGCCTGGGGCTCTACCCGTCACGACGACTCGTTCCGCCCTACCGTTACCGGCTCGAGTCGTTGAAGGGGCTCCGATTCGACCCGCTCCCCCTCGAGGATGTCCCCTCGGGGCTGATGGACGGGGAAGAGTTCTACGCCCGCCACCCGATGGCGATCAAGTATGGCGCGCTGGGGAAGGACGGGGATCGGGCCCTCGTCCTCCGCGACGCCGAGGAGCACGTCCTATCGCTTCCGCCGGTGCTCAACGCCGCCCGATACGGCGAGATCGCCCCCGGCGATACGGAGGTCCTTATCGAATCCACGGGGCGCAATCCGAGAACCGTACGCGACTTCGTGGGGTACATGCTCCTGCCGTTCGCGACCCGGGGTTGGTCGGCGCAGGAAGTGTTCGGCATCGTGGCGGGCGGCGCAGAGTCCCCCTCCTTTTCCCTCTCGGAGAGGAAGGTGTCGTTCACCCCAGAGAGCGTCGATACCCTGCTCGGCCGCCGGTTCGAGCGAACCACCGTCCGAAACGCCTTGACCGCGTTCGGCATTCCGGTATCGGACCGAGACACGCCGTGGACGGCGACTATCCCGCCCTGGCGACCCGACCTACTCGGAGCGGTGGATCTCTCCGAGGAGGTGATGATCTGGGAGGGACTGTCGAACTTTGTCCCCGAAGAACGGGGGCACCCTACCCGCGGAAGAGCCCTCGCATTCTCCCGGTACTGCGAGCACCTCGCCGAGGTGATGGTCGGCATGGGCTACCAAGAGATCCACACCACCCTCCTCATCTCCCAGGAGGCGGCCCGGCGGTTCCTGCCTCCGAACTCCTACCTTGAGCTCCAGAATCCCGTTTCGGAGGAACTGTCGATCCTCCGACCTTCGCTGCTTCCGACGCTGATGGGAGCGTTCGAAGCGAACAATGGGCACGGCTACCCCCAGCGGATCTACGAGATGGGCGAGGTCGTGGTCCCCGAGCCAGGAAGCCAGACCGGATCTCAGACCCGGATGAACTTGGGGGCCGCCATGGCGGGAGGAGACGCCGGGTTTGCCGCGCTCATGGCCCTCGCCGAGCGGGTGCTGCGCGTCGTCGGGATCACGGTCACCAAGGATGCGGCGGAAGTGCCTGGCACCATTCGGGGACGAGTCGCTCATCTCCGGTTCGCCGGGGAGGTGATCGGGGTTGTCGGGGAGATCCACCCCGAATCCCTGGCCGCGTTCAAGGTCCAAGAACCGGTCGGTTGGATGGAATTCGACCTTTCCGTCCTGTGGCAACTGAAGGGAGAGCAACCCGTGGGGTCGACCGGAACCCCGCCGCCGGGTCAGGCTACCGGAACGTAAGCGTAGAAGACCACGGCAGGAGGAGGACATTGGCTCTGAGCCACCCCTCCGAAGCATCCCTTGAGGACGCCCGCCACCCATCCGTTGGAAGTCGGAGTGATCACCTGGGGGACATCGTACGGTCCACCCCATCCAGGGCGCATGCTGCACGAGAGCGTCGCCGAAGGCGCACCTTGGGTGACGTTCCAGCATTGAACCCCCGTGGCGTTCAGCTCCTCCACCTCGATACCGGGACCGGACCCGGGAAGTAAGAAGACCTGATCGTGAGAACCCATCATCGGTTGCAAGAAATTCGGCAGCGTTACGGAGGGAAAACCGTGCGCCGACAGGTCCATGAGCCCTTGTTCCGTCAGGGCGTAGGTATCGGTCCCGGGTCCCGCGGCCACTCCGCTGATGGGAGAGTACGGATTCGACCCGGAGGGGAGGGGGGCGATCGGTCCCTCGCCGACCAACGTGGTGTTTCCCGAGCCGGCAAGGGTCGCAAGGAAGTACTGGTTGTACTCGAAGCTGGTCGGATCCTGACGGCCCACGACGACGTCGAAACCCTGGGTCCCGGATGGGGCAAGACCAAAGGCCGTGGAATTGGATACGCCGACCGCTCGAGAGACGTTTTGAAGACCGTCCCAGCTCTTTCCACCATCGACACTGAAGGAAGCCAGCGGCTCGGGGCTGGTCGAATTGTTGGAGGGCAAGATCGGAGGCTCGAAGAGGACTCCCAGCGAACCGCCATTCACGGAAGCATAGAGGTTCATGGCCATCCCGGGAAAGGTGCTCGGGACCGTCCGATTAAGGAGGACGGTCTCGTTCCAGGAGATTCCCGCATCTTCGCTCACGAATGCGACGACCTCCTGGGGTAACCCAGGAGGGGTTGGAGGATTGGCCGAGTGGGGTCCGGCGACCGCGCACACGGACATGCCACTGCTCACGACCGCCAGGAAGTCCGAGGATTGGGCGCTCATCGCCAGCGAGTTCCATTCGAGGGGGAACCCGACGGTGGTGTTCAGGGTGGGTAGGACGAGCGAGGGCAATGTCACCCACTGCACGCCAGAATCCGAACTCCGGGAGAGGTTGAGCGAGGATCGGCCCAGGAACCCGGCAACCACGGTCGGACCACTGCTCGCTATCCCGAGCTGGGGGTAGCATCCACTCCAACCCTCGATCGATAGGGCGGTCATCGAGAAGGGGCTGCGGGGGACCGAGGACCGCTTTGCGACCTCCACTTCGGAGGCGAGGGCGGCGAAGAGCAGGACGGCGATGCTGACCAAGACGAGCACCTGCTCGATGCGATCGGCCCGGCGTGCCCGGGCCTTCAAGGATGGGAAGACCGGGGGAGGAGGGAGGGGTCCGGGTTCAGTCCCGCCGGACACCACGTATTCCCAAGTGTATCCGGCGGGAGGTGCTTTGGACCCGGCGGAAGGACGTGACCCAGGAGCGCGCTCCTCGGATCCCGGGCTCATGGTATCTTCGGTGGTGGGTGCGGAGAGGGGACGTAGATCTGGTCTGCGATCTCTCGGATCAACTTGTGTTCGATGTTCGCCAGGGACTCGGACAGGGTGGATTTCGAGAGGCCGAGCTTCCCGGCGAGGTCTGTGAGGCTCACTCTCCGGGGAACGTCCCAGTATCCAGAAGAAAGCGCGGTGTGGAAGATCTCGAGCTGGTGCGGAGTCAACAGCCCACTGGCGCGCTCCAGCCGATCCCGGCGCACGGAAGAGATCCCGGTGCCAGGGAACTGACGCTGCATCTCGGCAAAGAGCCGGCGGATCGTGTTCCCCGGGGCGACGACCACCAAGGAGAGCTTGCCGTCCTGCAGAAAGACCGGGAATGAGGGAAGGAGACCGAGGTTGGTTTGGATCCGGATGGCGCTCACCTTGGGGACCTTTGACGTCACCCGAAGGGAGAGCCGCCCCGGGTCACGGGTCAAGACCTGGCAGGACTGCACATCAAGGGAGCGGCGGATCTCGTCCAGGATCTCCTCGAGGCTCCCGGGCGAGGTGATCTCGAAGTTGATGATGACCTCGGAACCGGTCAGAAGATAGCCACTGACCGCAAAGACGGACTCCGGGTGAGCGGACGTGACGCGCTCCATATAGGCCTGCCCCGGAGGCAGTGGGATCGACAGCTTGCAGACGATCGATGCCTCCTCGGGTTCGAGGGGGACGTCCCGGCCGGAAGACGTCACCGGTTCGTCAGGGGGAGATGCTTCCGCCATGGGCTCCTCCGACATCAATATCAAGAACCGACTTAAAAAAGCCTTACCCACCTGGGGGCCCTGGTCTCCCAGGTTCCGGGCATAGAAGCTCGTGACTCCCCCAGGACGACTGGGAAGGAAGAGGAAGAACGTACCCCCAAGTAGGGTCGAGGTCCCTCAGAGGGACGAGAGGGCTTGACGGATGTCGTCGGCGAGATCATCGGGGTCTTCCAGACCGACCGAGATGCGGACCAGGCCGTCGTCGATCCCCCGAGCGTGGCGTTCTTCCGGGGTAAGGTGGCGGTGCGAGGTCTCGACCGGGAGGCTCGCAAGGCTCTCGACTCCTCCGAGGCTGCTCGCCGGATGGATCAACTTCAGCCCGGCCAGGAAGTTCCGGGCGGAACTCCTTCCTCCCCGCAAGCTGAGGGAGACCATTCCCCCCCTGCCCCGCATCTGAACACTCGCCAAGCGTTCCTCTTCCGCCGAATGCCGTCCCGGGTAAAGGACCTGTTCGATCCGGGGGTCCTCCGAGAAGGTCTCCACGAGGATGCGTGCGGTCTCGTTCTGTCGGCGTACCCGCACTCCCACGGTCTTGATCCCTCGGATGAGCAAGAAGGCCGCCATCGGGTCGAGAGTGGCGCCCAACGTGTCCGCCCAACGTGTCGCCCGTTCCATGGGTTCCGTACGACCCACCAGCGCTCCCGCGATGACGTCCGAATGCCCGGAGAGGTACTTCGTCGCCGAATGCATGACCAGGTCCGCCCCGAGATCGAGCGGGTTCTGGTTGACCGGCGTGGCAAAGGTGTTGTCGACGAGAAGCAGTGCTCCCGCCTTCCGGGCAGCGGCCGCCCACGCCCGGACGTCGTGCACCCGGAGGGTCGGATTGGTCGGCGACTCCATCAGGAGCAATCGAGTGGAATCCGAGACGAGGTCCGCTACTGTGGATGACGCCCCCTGCGGGACCCATCGGACGCGGATACCCCACTGCGGAAGGAGGTCCCGCAACATGGTGATGGTGTTGCCATAGAGATCTTCCAGGGCGACTATCTCATCGCCGGTGCCGAGCAAGGAGAGCACGGCACAGGAGAGCGCGCCCATCCCGGATGCGAAGACCCTCCCGGTCTCCGCCCCCTCGAGCTCGGAGATCGCCTGCGCCGCCTGTGAGGTCGTAGGGTTCCGGAGGCGAGTGTAGAGGTGCACCTCCCCATGGTTGCGCGCCTCGGAGAGTTCCGCGGGAAAGTGGAAGGTGGTGGTCTGGTAGATCGGAGCCACCACGGCCCCGGCATTGTAGTCGGGCGGGGAGGCGGCGTGGACCGCACGCGTATCGAATGCTTTCGCCTTCTTCGATCGGTCGCGGGGCTTTTCGTCCTCACCCTTCGCCATGGCGCTCCAGGCGATGGGCCTCCTTGGAACCAGTCAGGAGCCGGAGGCGTTCGACCCCCCCAATCTCCTCGATGATCTTGCGGACGGCGGTGGGCACGAGGTCCTCCCACGGCTCGTGGTCTACCATCCGGCGGCGGATCTCATGGCCCTCGTACTGGCCCCGGTTGAACATGGGAAGCTCGGGGGTCTCGTAACCTGCCTCGTGGAAGAGCATCCGGGTCAGCGGGTCGTTCGAGTAGGCCTGTTCGAACGGAGGCACGAGGGAGGCCACGTGGCTCACCCAAAGCGCGTGCCGGTCGATGTCCGGGATGGGCACGACCCGGCAGTTGGAGAACTGTTCGGACCGAAGGGCGGCCTCGATCATCTCGAACCTTTCCCCTGCGGTAAAGGGATCGTGCGCGGTGTGGGAGACCTGGGCGCTACCGATCCCGATCAGAAGCTCGGAAAGGGCGTAGGTCTTCATCACGTGCCGGACGAGCTCCATGTGCCCGTTGTGGAACGGCTGGAAACGCCCCACGTAGATCCCCCGTCGCATGACCCCTCCTGTACGGACGAGACCAGCGGGCTACAAAACGACTATCCCAGGGAGTGGGAATCCGGGGCCGCGTCATACTCGCCCTCGAGGTCGTCCAGGCGGTCCATGAACTCATCGAGGTGAGGACAGCGGGTGGTGAGATAGTGCCGGCAATGATAGCAGGCCGTATCATTCAACCCGCTCTTGAGCCGGAGATTGAACTCGTAGCACGGACGTCCCGTGAAGGGAGGAGGGGAGGGAGGTGGCTCCGGAGAAGGCGCCCGAGACGTCTTCTTGGGAGGCATATCGTAGGTTAGGCGGTCCCCCTAGTTGCCAGGACGCGCAGAGGCGATCGGTGCCCGGATCGGCTGCTTCTCGCGGGGCTGGTCGCCCGCGGTCGCATGGACCATGGCCGCCAGGCGCTCCAGGAGACTTTCCTTGATGGTCCCGGCACCCACGAGCGCATAGTGCAGCACATCGCTCAGGGTGCGGACGGGGATCACCTCGATCTTGCCCCGGTACCGTTGCTCGAGAATGAGGTCGGCCAGGTTGTCTTCGGGGATGAGGACCCGCTTGAGCCCGGTCTCGGCGGCGGCCTCGACCTTGGCGGTGACTCCGCCGATCGGGAGCACGAGACCCCGAACGGACAGGGACCCGGTCATGCCCAGACCCTGGTCCACCGGTACCCCTTCCAGGGCACTGATGACCGCCGTGGCGATGGAGACGCTCGCGCTGTCCCCCTCGACCCCGTCGGAGGTTCCGACGAACTGGATGTGGATGTCGTAGTTCGAGACATCCGTGCCGGTGTACTTCTTGATGAGGGCGGAGACGTTCTGGACCGCTTCCTTTGCGATGTCCCCAAGCTTCCCGGTCGCGATGACCCCCCCATTGTTCCGGGACTGGGCGGGAGTGACCTCGGCGACGATGGGTAGAACGATGCCCGAAAACTCGCTCATCCCGCTCTGGCCCCCCAGGGCGGCGAGCCCGTTGACCACTCCGACGGCGGAGCCTTCAACGTTGTACATGTGGTAGTCCTTGCGGCGCTCGATGTAGCGATCGGCGATCTGCTGCTCCAAGGAGCGGCTGGCCCGCTTGGCCCGCACGACGTGGTCGGCGGTGACCACGGGGCTGTTCTCCGTATTGGCGATGTCTCCCGCGACACGGACGAGCCCGCCCAGTTCCCGCAGCCGCAGGGTCAGTTGTCCCGACCGGCCGGCCCGGCGCTGTGCCTCCCGGATGATCTCGATGACCGCCCCCTTGTCGAAGTGGGTGATCTTCTTGTCCTTCGCGACCTCCTGGGCCACGAAGCGCACCAGCTTGTTCCGGTTCTCGATGTTGTCGGGCATGGTGGTCTTGACGTAGACCTCGTATCCATACCCCCGGATACGGCTGCGCAACGCAGGGTGCATCTCCTGCATGCTGTCCAAGTTCCCTGCCGCGACCAGGATGAAATCGCACGGGACCGGCTCGGTCTTTACCATGGCTCCGGCCGAGCGCTCGGACTGGCCGACGATGGGGAAGCGCTTCTCCTGGAGGGCGGTCAGCAACGAGTGCTGGCTCTCGATCTTGAGCAGGTGGATCTCATCGACGAAGAGCACTCCGCCGTTCGCCTTGTGGATGGCGCCGACCTCCACCCGCTCATGCGGGGGGGTCTCGAGTCCACCGGATTGGAAGGGATCGTGCTTCACATCCCCGAGCAAAGCGCCGGCGTGAGCCCCGGTCGCATCCACGAACGGGGGCTTCTCGTCATTGGAGTGCGCAACGAGCAGCTTCGCCACGGTGGTTGTGGGGTCGGAGCGGCCCGCGCTCATCCGCGAGAATCCGATGAGGAAGAAGAAGGCGACCATGATGAAGACGCCGACCAGCACGATCAGCACCCATTGGGAGGGGTTGGTGATGAGGCCGTAGGCGATGAAGAGGAAGATGGCCACGGCGATGACGATCACGAAGATGGACTTGGCCTCCTTCTTCTGGGCGATCTCGAGCTTCTGGGCCGCCACGATCTCCTTGCCCTTCCCGGAGGGGACCACGCGGATCTTCGGCTCGTTCGGATCCTCCTGATTGGGGTAGGCGAGGATGTCCTGGAGGGCCTTCTTCGGCATGAAGTCGGTCATCGCTCGGGCGAGCATCGACTTGCCGGTGCCGGGCTCTCCGATGAGGATCACGTGGCGCTTCTGCTGGGCGGCCTTCTTGACCACCTCGACCGCCTCATCCTGACCGATCACCTGGTCCAGGAGACGGGACGGAACGTCCACGTCGGAGGTCGAAGCGAACGGCTGCTGAGCCCCCCAAGTATCGAGGGGTGGGGGCGGCGCGTTCTGGGCTTCAGCACTCGTGTCGGTCATGCGCTCTCAATCCTATCCATGCCGCATCAACGTATATATCTTTGGCCTAACACCGAGGTTAGAGAGTGTGGATTTTCCGCTCGAGAACTCTTAAATCACCCGCTCCCCTCCCGCCCCCTCGCATGCCCGCGCCGGATGTTCTCTCACCCCGAATCCTCCGTCAGAGGATCGTTCGATGAGCGACGCCTCGGAAGCCATCGCCACGGTGGTCCTGTCGGGGCGCCCGGTGGCCGAAGCCCTGAACCTGGAGACGACCCGGCGGTGGGAGACCACGAAGCGCCCGGAAGACCCCGTACCCTGCCTTGCCTCGGTCGCGATCGGTGAAGGAAGCCCCTTCCACTTGTATCAACGTCAGCAGAAGAGGGCGGTCGAAAAGCTCGGGTTCAACTTCCGGGGGCTGCTGCTTCCCGAGGGGGTCACCCAGGAACGGCTGGTCGAGGCGGTCGCCGACCTCAACGGGGACCCGACCATCCATGGCATCATCGTCCAACACCCGCTCCCAAAGCAACTCGATTTCTTTGCCCTCATGTCCAAGGTCGCGCCCGAGAAGGACATCGACGGGGTCGGCGCCGTGAATCTGGGCCGGCTCCTCGCTCGCCGTCCGCTACACGTGCCCGCCGTGGCCCTGGCCGCACAGGACATCTTGCGCGCCTACCATATCCCAACCCAGGGGGAGCACCTGGTGGTCGTGGGCCGTTCGGAGACCGTGGGGCTTCCGACGGCGCTGCTCCATTTGATGAAAGGGGAATCCGCCGATGCGACCGTGACCGTCGTGCATAGCCAGTCCCGGGACCGGGACCGGATCATCGGCATGGGAAGGGTGGTGATCTCGTGCGCCGGAGTGCCCGAGATGCTTCACCGGGGAAACGTCGCCCGAGGGGCGGCCGTGGTCGATGTCGGGCTCTCTACGGTGGACGACCCCTCCGCCCCCAACGGGGTGCGCATGTCCGGGGATGCCCAGAACCTTCAGGGATGGGCAGGAGCCCTGACCCCCGTCCCGGGGGGGGTCGGTCCGGTCACGGTGGCGGAACTGCTCCGGAGCACCGTGAAGGGTTGGGAGATCTCGACCGGAAAGGGGGTCCCCCCATGAGCCGGGCTGAAAAGACCCCTTCCGAGCGAAGCGACCTACACTGCCGGGACTGCCCGATGTGGTACGGCGAGGAGGACAAGGGCTGGGGACCTTGCTCCATCAAGCATCAACGGGGAGATGTCCGTTTCATCACCTTCGGATCGCACGAGTGCGATGAGAACTATACTCCGCCCGTTCCTATCGCCCTTGGGAGGGCGACCGCTTCCCGGGCCGGCCGATTGAGCGGAGCTCGCTCCACTTCGATGGCCTCGGCCGTGGGATACTCCTCTACCTCGAAGGCCGGCCACCGCAAGCGGACAGCCTCACGACGCAAGAGGTAAGGGGACACCTCGACCCTGCGGCGTTCCTTGTTGACGAAGTACGAGCCTTCCGTGAGCTGAAGGTCCGTGCGCAGTTGCTTCACGAACTGGAGAAGGGACCGCTCCCCCCGGAGGGGCTCGATGATCCCCTTGACCAACGTGCCGTCGTCAGTGAGGACGTCGAATGGTTGGGCGGTCTTCGCCCCGCGGCGAAGCAGCCGCTGGCGCAGTTGGACCGAGTCCTTGAATCCCGAGGAGCAGAAGTGCAAGGGGAACCCCCAATCCTCCCCGAGGAGCTTTCGCGCGACGATGCGGCTGCCCTGGACGCCCCAGCCTCCGGAGGGGTTCACCCGGTAGCCCCGGGCGCCGAGGTTCTGCTCATTGGTCTCGGAGAACTCGAACTCGTTCAGGTTCACGAAGTCGACCTTCGCCGTCCGGAGGGAGCGCAGAAGTTTGCGGAGGTCGTCCTCCTTGTCGGGGATGAGCGGGATCTCCACACCCCGTCGGAGCCCCCAACGGGGGGCGTCCCGGAAGATCTTGTGGAAGGCCTGGCCGCGCGTCTCCATGGCTCCCCAAAGGTAGTGCGGGATGTGGAGGCGGACCTCGTCCAGGCCCGCCGCGGCCAAGGCGCGGATCTTCATCGGATTGGGTTCGCGGGTATAGAGGTGGAGGTGGTGGTCCTTGCCGAAAGCCTGCTTGAGGAGACGCACGTAATGCAGGGTCCGGGGGAAGGAGTAGAGTGGGTCGCCCCCCGTGATGCCGGTCCCGGAAGCGTCCATGGCCCGGGCTTCCTCCAGGATATCTTCGTCGCAGTTCACCGGGCGCTCGTTCGCGTAGACCATGTCCTTCTGGTTACGTCGTTCGGAGACCGGGCAGTAGAAGCAACGGAAGGGGCACAACCCCGAGACAAAGAGGACCATCTTGCGGCCCTCCTCACACTGCTCGCATCCGACCGACAGGGGGCCGCGGGTACCCGAGGCCATGGGGAGCATAGTGAGCTTGAGGTCCTTCACGGAGAATTCTCCTGGAGCAGTTTCGGTAGGTGAAGAACCAGGGGGGGTACAATAGGTTTTTCATCTTGCCGTCCTCGTCGAACGGGATGGAGGAGGACAAAGGGGGGGCCTGGCAACGCCTCAACAACACCCCGGCGTTCGAATGGTCCGCCCGGATCTTCCTCTACGGATACTTCTTCGCCCCGCTCGCCCTGGTGGCCGCCTTCGTGCTCTACAGTAGTTCCCAGCCGTACTTCTCCCTCGAAGCGCCGGACCTCCTCTACATGGTGGCCATCCTCCCGCTCGCCTTGGTGATCGGGTACTTCCTCACCCTCTACCGGACCCCCCGCTGGATCCTGGCGAGACCCGGGCATGCCTTGCGGTGGCTGGCGGCGGGACGGCCCATCGTACACGTGCGGCTGGAGGAGGCTTCCTACTACCGCGTGCTCGAATCGTTTCCGCCCCGGCTCCTGCTGAGAGAGCCCTGCGAACTGGCGGAGATCCACGCTCAGCCGATGGCGCGGCCGATACGGATCGTGGTGGCAGAAGGGATCTTGGATGGGGTGCTACCGCGGAGGGACCGCCGGATCAGCCGAGCAGGTCCTCCAGCTCGCCTGCGACCATCCGCAGGAGAAGATCTGGAGAACGATTCTTAAGCTCGGTCATGGTCCCCGAGTTCTTCTCGAGACGCACACAGAACTCCCCGTCGTCGCGGAGAAAAGAGAGCGTCAAGAGGCGTTCCGGAAGGTTGGACGTGGCGGGGACAGCTACGGTCGACTCTTCCACCGGGGGCGCTTCCGCCTTCGGGGATGCTTTCTTGGTCGCCTTAGCCGGCTTGGCCGTCTTGGGGGCAGCCTTGTGGGGGCGGGCTTTGGGCTTGGCTGTCTTCTTTGCCGTCTTCGCCATCGGGCGAGGGCACAGTTGGGGCCCTATTTAGACGTTACTGAGCCCTGAAAAGAAGCCCCCGGTACTCGTTCCCCGGCGATGGGTCCCCTCATTCATCCGAAGGGAGGACCAGACCACGGGCCATCGGCCAGAGCACACCGGCTTCATCGAAGTAGAGGTGCTTGGTCTCCGTGAACTCGAGCAGGGCTTCTTCCCCGAGCTCGCGTCCGATCCCGGACTGCTTGTAACCTCCCCGCGGAGCGTGGCAGGAGAGCATGTGGTAGTCGTTCACCCAGACCGTACCGGCCTTGAGCGAACGGGCGACCTGGGTGGCCTTGCGCAGGTTCTGGCTCCATACGGCGCCGGCAAGTCCGAAGATGGTATTGTTGGCGATCTCGATCGCGTCGTCCAGGGAATCGTACGGGACGACAGCCAGCACGGGCCCGAAGATCTCTTCCTTCGCGATCCGCATGTCGGGGCTCACGTCAGAGAAGATGGTGGGCTCCTCGTAGAAGCCGTGGGAGAGCTCGGACCCCTCGGGCCGCTTTCCACCGGTACGAAGGTGGGCCCCTTGGTCCACCCCCGAGCGGATGTACTCCTCGACCCGGTCCCGCTGTCCCCGGCTGACCAGGGGTCCCATGTCCGTATCGTACGAGGTGGTGACCCCGAGCCGGATCTGACGGGCCCGGTCGGTGAGTTTCTGGAGGATCTCCTGCTCCCGCTTGCGTGGCACGAGCAGGCGGCTGCCCGACTCACAGAGCTGCCCGGAGTTGAGGAAGATGCCGAAGAGCGATCCGTCGATCGCTCGGTCGAGGTCCGCATCCTCGAGGAGGATGTTCGCGCTCTTTCCGCCCAGCTCCATCGTGGTCCGCTTGATCGACGGGGCGGCCTTGAGCAGGACGTCCCGGCCGACCTCGGTCGAGCCGGTGAAGCTCACCTTGTCGACCTTCTCGTGGGAGGAGAGCAAGGTACCGATCTCTTCCCCCGGCCCCGTGATGACCTGGAGGGCATTCTTGGGGAGTCCGGCCTCAAGGAGCGCTTTGGCCAGCTCGAGGGTGGTGAGGGGAGTGATCGAGGCGGGTTTCAGGACCACCGTGTTCCCGGCAGCGAGCGCCGGTCCCGCTTTCCAGACCGCCATCAACAGGGGAAGGTTCCAGGGGCAGATCCCGGCAACGACCCCCATGGGTTCGTGCAGGACGATCCCGTGGCTTCCCTCCAGGTCCGGCTGCTTGATCTTCTTCGGCTTGAGATGCGTCGCGAGCTCCCCGAAGTAGGCGAGATGAGCCACCGCGAGCGCCAGGTCAAAATAGGTACTCTGCCGAATGGGCTTGCCAGCGTTCCGCGTCTCAAGGAGGGCGAGGTCCGCTTGACGGTCGGAGAGGATCTGGGCCGCCTTCTGGAGGATCTGTGCCCGTTCCTTCGGCTTCATGCGGGGCCACGGTCCACGGTCGAACGCATTCCGGGCGGAATCGATAGCCCGTAGCGTGTCCTCTCGGCCACATTTCGGAACGGTCCCGATCACCTCTCCGGTGGAGGGGTCCGTAAGGGTGGTCTTTGATCCCGAGATCGCGTCCGTCCATTCCCCGTCTACGAGCGCTTTCCAGTCCATGGGTTGCCCTAGCCCACGCGCAGGGACCACTTCATCTTAAGATTTCGTACACTGCGACCAGGCGAGGTACGGACGGCGAGACGACCCTTACGGTGGGGATTCCTTCCGGTCCCGGATGCGCTTTTCCGCCCGGCGAAGTTCTTCCTCGATGTCGTCGGGAGATCTCGAGGGAGCGGAGGACCCCGTTCCGCCCGCGGGTTCCTTCGCCACCGAGCTCTCTGAGCCGGAGGGGGCGGTGGAACTCGCCCCGGAGGAGGATCCCGCCGGCTTGGGGCTCCAGTCCATGCCACATTGGGGGCACTTCATGTCTTGGGGGAGCGCGACCCGGCACAGGGGGCACTCGGTGAGCCCGATGACGGAGATCCGCTTCTTCCGGGCCTCCTCGACGTCGTCGAGCGACGGTGTGGGTGACGGAAGCGCGGATTCGGCCACCGGGGAGCCGGCAGCGATGGGGTCGGAGGAAGACCCCGGCACGGGCGAGGAGGGAGGAGTTCCCGGAGGCGAAGGAGCGCTCTCTGCCGAAGTGCCCGCATCCGAGTCCCGAACCCCATGACGGTCGGCGGAGCGGTCGGCCGGGCCGGCCTTCCGCCGCCGGAACAGGAGGAGGAGTATGGCCAGGATCACCACGGCGCCGATGATCACGTAGATCCACGTGTTGAACGCGAGAGCGTTCTGGGAAGTTGTGGTCGGCGCCTTGGCGACCACCGAGACCGTCACGGTGTTGCTCCCGGCGGCCTGTCCCCGTCCATCTACGACCCAGGAGCGGAACTGATAGGTTCCCGGATGGGCGAGCGCCTCGGACCATTGCGGGGCATCGGGGGCCGTAGAGACGTTCGTCCCGTTGAGGGACCAGGCGTACCGGAACGGCCCGAGCCCGCCCGTGACCTGGGCCGTAAGATTGACCGTTCCACCGGCGGTTATCGTGGCACCGCTACTGACCAAGGTGACGGTCGGCGGAGTGACCTTCCCGCTCGAAAGTACCTCGAGGGAGAGGTTCCCGTGGGCGAGCCGCCCCAAGGTATCCCGCACGAGGACCGAGATCGAGTAGTTCCCAGGGGAGGTGGGAGCGCAGGAGATCGCGCTCGCGTTCGTGTCGTAACACCCGGGCGGGAGCCCGGAATAGAGATAGGAAAGCGGTGCCTTCCCGCCGCTGACGGTGGTGCGGATCGTGGTGTTCGTCCCCTGGCCGACGGGGTTGGGCGTGGCCACGAAGGAGGTGATGACCGGGCCCCCGGACTGAGGGGTCACCGTGAGCGGCGCCTGAGCGGACGTGGTCGAACCTCGGCCGTCTACCACGGACAACGTGATGGAATAATTCCCGGCGGCGACCGGGGTGCAGGTCCAGTTCGCGAGGTTCTCCGTCAGGCAACCGAGCGGCAGCCCAGTATAGGAAAGGGAATACGGGGGGGTTCCACCGGAGATCGAGGACGAGAGCGCGACCGCCTGGCCGGCGACCACGGGGTCCGGAAGGATGTGGAAGCCGCTGACCACGGGAAGCGAATAGACCGTGAGGAGGGCATACCCCAGGGAAGTTTCCCCGAGCGAATCCTTCAGCAGGACGGAGACGTTGTAGGTGCCCGTTGCGCTCGGAGTACAGTTAAGCTGTCCCGTATCGACCGAGTTACATCCCGCGGGAAGCCCCGAATACGCGTACGAGTACGGGGCTTCGCCTCCGGTCGCGATCACGGCGAAGCTCATGCCGACCCCCACCGAGTCGTTCGCGGGTACGGCGCGGAAGAGCACGATCTGAGGGCGGGGGTACACCGTGAGGTTGACGGGCGAGGACAGATTGGCACCGCCCGAAGTGTCGCGTACCCTGACCGTGATCCCTGAAAAGTTCCCCGACTGGGTCGGAAGGCAGGGAAGGGTCGAAACGTTCGAGGTAAGGCATCCCGTCGGGAGTCCGGAGTACGTGTAGTGGTAGATGCCGTTCCCGAGGGTGGCCACCGCCGTGAAATTGACGGCTTGGCCCACATCGATCGCAGAAGCGGACTCCGACAGGGTCACGGCCGGGCGCGGGAAGACCTGGTAGACCGTGGACACATTCCCACTGTACACGCCATCGGCGTCCATGAAACCGGTGGTCACGGTGAAGTTCCCTGCGGCCGTGGGTAAGCAGGAGAGCGTCACGCTGGTCGATCCCGGGCAGACGAGCGTGGCATTCGCGGTGGTCCACCGGAAGGTGTAGGGGGGTGTCCCGCCGATCGGGGAGGCGCTGAAGGTGACCGAAGCGTTGTTGAGATCGATGGAAGGGGGGGAGGCGGTGATCGGCCCCTCGGATGGTAATGGAGCCACCGTGACGTTCACCGAAGAAACGACCGTTGCGACACTATCGTTCACCGTGAGGTCCACGGTGTAATTCCCGCTGGTGTTCCCCGTGCACGTGAAGGGCAAGAGCGCATGGCCCGGCGACTCCACCTGACAGATGAGGCCATATCCAGGGGTTACGGAAAGGGACTCGCGGAGGCGGCCGGCGCCTTCTTCGGGAAGCGGGGCCGTGAACGTTGCGCTCCTGCCCACGTCAAATACGTTCGAGGTTGCGGGGACGATATCCTTCTCCGACGGAACGGACTGCAGGGAGGAGAACGCGGGATTCGTCACGAGGATCGATGCGCTCCGCGATGCGAAGGCGACGGACTGCGGCGACCCTCCCACGGAGATGGTGGAGATCACGGACTGCGAGAGGTCGTTGATGACGCTGATCGTGCCAGATCCGGCGTTGGCCACGTAGACGTAGCCGTTGGCCGGATCGTAGGCGACCCCGAGAGGCTTCAAGCCCACCGGGATATGATCGATGAGCGTGTAATTGACCCCTCCGACAACATCCACCTGACCCGAGGCTTCATCCGCCACGTAAAGGTCTCCGTTGGCGGGGTCGTAGGTGATGGCCGTGTCGCAGCTGCCCACCCCCATCACGCTCCCCGCCGAAGGCGGAGCAGGGTTGACGATGGTTAGCACGCCACCGATCGGCGTGCAGCTTGCGACGATCAGCATCCCGGACGCTCCATCGATCGTCTCCCCGTACGGGTCGGGGTATCCGGTTTGAATTCGAGATAGTGTCAAGGATTCGCTGGAGTTGAAGATCGTCACGTTGTTGTTGTTGGCTACCTCCACGTACCCCCGAGCCTCGTCATACACGACGGAGAGGGGGTTCGGCCAAACCCCATAGGTCGTTAGACTCGCCCCGGTGGCTGCGTTCATCTTGGTAAAAGTGGCCGACCCGGAATTGGCGACGAAAATCTCTCCCGCCGTGGGGTCGAAGGCGACTCCCACAGGGGAGCTTCCCGTACTTGCGCGGAAGACCAGCGCATTGGTCGTCAGATTGTAGGCACTGACAGTCGCATTCGAGTAATCTGAGACGTACGCCATGGAACTGCCCGGGTTGTAGGCGAGCCCGTAAGGAGAGGGCACGCTGGTCAGATTGGTCACACCGGACCCGGTCGTGGAGATCCCACTGAAGGCCACACTGGGCGTGCCGAGGTGAAGCACCGTCGAGACGACGAGTACTCGTGCTATGCCGCTCGAATAGTCGAAGAGTTCCCCGGTCGAGGGATCCACCGCGGGAAAGTACGGGGAGTTGCCCCAGCTCTGACCGAGCGAGATGAACGCGCCACTCGAGATGTTCAGTGCCTCAAGGCCCGAGCCCGGTGCGCCAGAATAGGGAGTTAGGTAGAGGAGTTGGTTGACCGGGTCCCAGGCCATCTGTCCCGGTTGGAACGAGCCTCCTGAGTAGGTGATGGCCGCTATACCATGGAGCAGAATGATTTGACCCGACTGGGGGACCGATACGACGACCGATTGGTTCTGCGGATCGTAGATGACATCGTTCGGAGTAAGGCCAAGGTTAACATTGGTGACCAGCCGGTAGGTCGTTGCATTGTCCACCGAGACGTTATTGGTCCCGGAGTTGGCAACATACACATAATTGTCCGCCGGGTCATAGGCGACCCCTACCGGGCGATTTCCACTTCCCAGGGTCGCTACCACCGCCTGAGTGACGGTGCTGACCACGACCATCTCATTGGTTCCCGAGATGGTGACGAACAGCGTATCATTCGCATAGTCGTACGCCAAACCCCCCACCTGGCTCGGAACCGCTATCTGGGTAAGAACCGCCCCGGTGGTCGGGTTGATCTCGTAGACGTAACCCACACCGCTATCGCCGGCATACAGGACACCGGTCGTGTTATCGAACGCCAGCGCACAGGGCCGGTTACCGACAACAAAACTGCTGGTTTGCAGGTCCGTCGTGGTGTTGAAGACCGCGATGGTGCTCGCGGCCCCATTCGCAAAGAAAATGTTCCCGCTGTTCGGGTCGTAGACGGCGCAGTTGGCCACATAGTTCGACTTGGCGCCCCCACCAATGGACAAAGGACTGACCTCGACGGGAGTGCCGACCTCGTAAGCGGTGGAAGCGCGCGTGGTCAGCGGGATGCCGAGCGGCGATCTCAGGGTCGAGCGCAGGTCCGAGCTAGAAGCCCGATTGACGTGCGGCAATGGGACCGCGGGGCCGTCATACAACGTCGGTGCGGCGAGCGTCGCCCCGGGGTTCCCGAGTCCGTTGAACCCCACGGGCAACCCGGTCACGCTGAGACTTGCCGTGATCGCGATACACAACCAGACCCAAGCGGAGTAGCGGTTCCGACCGGATGCGAGGAGTTTACGCGACCCAGGGCCCACGCCAGGGGGGGGTCCAATCCGCAGTGACAGCGATCGCGAAACCATCTTTGATCGTAGCGCCTTAGTCCACTTGAAATGGGCCGTGTGGAATTCGTGTCCCCAGTTCATCCACAGGGATAGCGAACTATTTGGTTCTTTCCTTTCGCTCGGTCCAGAAAAAGGGTCCGAACGGTCCGATCCGGACCCCGTGGGTGCCGATGGCGGTAGCCTTTTCTCCTTTCTCTCTCTGGCGCAGCTGGAATGGACAGCTATCCCGGGGGGAATTACTCCCAACAACCGGAGAATGTATGGTGCCCGGAGTGTGGCCAGGTCGTTCCCCTCAAGATCCTCGCTGTCCATCGGAACCGGCTGCACAACGTGCCGCTTCCGACCCCCCCACCGCGCAATCCCGATGCGCCAGATACCTCGGTCCCGATGTGGATCTCCGACAAGGAGCTGCCTCCTCGGAAGACGGAGTCTGCCCCCCCTCTTCCGGAACGCGCCACCACGAATGGATCGGGGGACGCCGACTCAGGAGACACGGATGGGGACATCCCGGCCCACGAGCACGAACTGCCCGAGCATTCCCACGATGAGGTGAAGAGTCTCGCGCAGACCCACGCGAACGAGATGACCACCATCAAGCTCGCGATCGCCCAGCTGGCCCAGAAGCTTCAGGAGAAGACGACGGAGCTCGCGACCCTGCAAGGACTCCTCGACCAAGTGGTCAAGAAGCACGAAGAGGACGAACTCCTGACCGCGACCCCGGTCGCGCTCTACGATGTCGATGAGAAGAAGGTGGTCCAGGTCAGTGTACTCTACAAGACCAAGGGCGTCTCGGTCGATCAAGCGCTCAAGACCGTGGTCGATCGCTGGCACCAGGACGGACAGGCCATCGATGTCTCAGGGCTCCCCCCCAACATGGCGGTCCGCATCCGGGGAGATTCCACCGAGCGCGGCTTCGATATCATCCCCTCGAGCCTGGTCATCGTCCGTTTGTCCAAGAAGGACCGCGAAGCGCTCGGACCCTCGTTCGGGACCTCGTAGATATCTTCGGGGACGCTCGGAGCGACGCCCTCGGGAACCGCTACCAGGGAACTTTCTTCAATCCCACGTAGAAGCCCACCAGGTTGAATCCTGCGTGAAGGAAGAGCGACAGGACGAGGACCCAGGAGACGATCAGTACCCCCTCCGGAACGTTCGGCCAGATCGCCGCAACGAAGAGCGAAGGAGCGGCGATCCCGATGAGGGCCATCGGAAGCAACAGGAAGGGAAGCTGGTCCAGGAGCGGAGAGCGACCCCCGCTGTCCGTGCCGAGGCGTCGCTTGACGAACGAGCCCAGCGCATCCCCGGCAAGCGCTCCATAGCTCAGCAGTGCGACGGGCAAGATGGACGCGACCAGCGAGCCGGCAAACAGGGGGACGAGCTGGAGGGATGGCGGAGCGAGCAGGAGCAGGTATTCCTCGAGCAGGCCGGCCAGGAGGCCCACCGTCCCGCCGATGAAGAAGCCGGCCCAGGTCTTCGACTTTCCGAGGAGCGGGCGCCCATCGGCCTTCCAAGTAGCCCCAAGGTCCATGCGGGGTCCCTTCCCCAGGGAGAACGGTGCGGTCCCGTTCGCAACGTAGGTCGGGAGGAAGACCCAGAGGGCACCGGCCATCGCCACGAGCCAGAGCATCAGGGGCGGGCAAGCTCCGGTCACTCTTAAATTGATTCCGCCGCTGGGTCGGCCATCCCGATGCCGCGATCCCCCGTGGAAGATCTCCGTATCGATGCGCTCTCCTCACCCGATCGGCTGCTCCAGTCGTACGGGAAGGCGGGAGGGTTCAGCGCGCGTGCGCTCACGACGGCCTCGGATATCTTGGCGGGCATGTGGCGGGACCCGGGAGCCACCATCTTCCTGTCCTTCCCGGCCGACATCATTGCGACGGGGACCCGGGGCCTCATCCGAGACCTGGTCGCCTCGGGCCTGGTCGACGCGGTGATCACGACCTGTGGCACCCTCGATCATGACCTCGCCCGGTCGACCAAGAACTATTACCAAGGGGACTGGCTCCTGGACGATCGGGAACTCGCCCGCAAGCACGTCTATCGTCTGGGGAATCTTGTGATCCCTCAGGCGAACTATGGCGGGATCATCGAGTCCGAGATGCGGAAGATCCTCGACCGCCTCTGGCGCCAGGGTGCGCGGGCGGTGTCGACGCGGGACCTCGTCTGGGCGATCGGGGAGCATCTCGGGCCGAAAAAGGGAAAGGGATCGATCTGCCGGGCCGCCTTTGAGCGCAAGGTCCCGGTCTTCGTGCCGGGGATCACGGACGGTGCGGTCGGGAGCCAGATGTGGCTCTACTGGCAGGACCACCGCGGTCTTTCCATCGATCTCTTCGCGGACGAGCAAGCCCTTTCGGACCTCGTCTTCACGGCGAAGAAGAGCCACGCGATCATGCTGGGCGGAGGGATCTCCAAGCACCACACCATCTGGTGGAACCAGTTCCGAGGCGGTCTCGATTCGGCGGTCTACATGACCACGGCGGTCGAGTGGGATGGTTCGCTCTCGGGAGCGCGGCTCCGGGAGGCCGTGAGCTGGGGGAAGATCCGACCGAACGCGAGAGAGGTGACGGTCGAAGGGGACGTGACCTCCCTCTTCCCGCTGCTCGTCGCCGGCACGCTGGAGCGGCTGGGCGGCGTTACGAAAGCACGAGCTCGAGGATAGCCTTCTGGGCGTGGAGGCGGTTCTCCGCCTGGTCCCAGATCGCTTCGGCGGTCCCGTCCATGACCTCGTCGGTGATCTCGAGCCCTCGGTGGGCGGGGAGGTCGTGCATGGCAAAGGCGCCCGGGTTGGCCCGTGCGAGGAGCGCGGCATTGATCTGGTAGCCCTTGAACGCGGCCATCCGCTGCTTTTCCTCGGCCTCGTCCCCCATGGATACCCAGACATCCGTGTAGAGGGCATCCGCGCCCTTGGCGGCCTCCTCGGGGCTCGTCACCACGCGGACGATGGACCCCTTGGCCAGCGCCAGGCTTTCCGCCCGCTTCATCACCCACGGCTTGGGCTTGTAGGCGGGAGGGGTCGCCGCCACAAAATTGAGCCCGACGGTCGCGGCGCCGAGCATCAGGGAATTGAGGACGTTGTTGCCGTCCCCGATGTACGTCAGCTGGTGCGAGGTGAACTTCCCGCCCCAGCGTTCCCAGAGCGTGAACAGGTCCGCAACGGCCTGGCACGGATGCTCGATGTCGTCGAGCCCGTTGATCACCGGGATGTCGGCCCACTTGGCCAGCTCCAGCATGTCCTCATGCCGGAACGCCCGATACATGATGGCGTCGTAGTAGCGCGAGAGCACCCGGGCCGTGTCGGCGACCGTCTCGCCCCGTCCCAGCTGCATGTCCTTCGGTGAAAGGTAGACGGCGTGGCCGCCGAGGTCGGTCATGGCGAGCTCGAAGGAGCTGCGCGTGCGGGTGGAGGGCTTCTCGAAGATCATGGCGAGGGCACGGCCCTCGAAGCTCCGGTGGGGAGCATGCTTCCGGCGGAGCGCCTTGAGCTCTTTCGCTCGTTTGAAGAGGCCCTCGAGGTCGGCGGAGAGGTCGACGATCGAGATCACATCGCGTTCCTTCGGCTTGCCGGAATTCCGCTCGGACATCAAATCCCAGCGAGAAGAGCCGACTTAAGACCGTGACGGCCCGGGGGGCTCGGGTTCCGGCGCCTTCTTGGAAACGCTCTCCTCCGGAGTCCGGGAGGCGGGCGCGTCATTCTTGGGCGAACCGCCCCGGTGCCGGGACCTTGACCGGAGCACGTAAACCCCGATGAGGAACGCGACCGCTGCGACCCCAAGGGCCGCCCAGATGACCGGCGAGGGAGCGGCGGGGCCCACGCAGCCACAGCTCGGCGGCGGCCGGACCGCGGCGGAAGTGTTGCCGCTCGCCGTCTGGCCGGCGCTATCGGTGACGTTCAGTTGGATAGGGAAGGAACCCACCCGGGAGGGAATGCAACTGATCTGGCTCAGGTTGCCGCCCGTGCAACCTGGAGGCAAGGTCGTCCACTGGTACGTCACGGCCCCCACCGCGCCCGAGACCACCGCGGTGATCTGGATCGTTCCGCCCAGTGCGATCTCAGCGATCGGGGAGAGGGTGACCGAAAGGCCGGTGACGTTGATCTCCAAGGTCGCATGATATCGCTGGGGGGAGGGAAGTGAGGAGTCGTTCACCCAGAGGTTCACGATGTAACGACCCCCTCGGACATAGGTGTGGGCGGGGTCGGGGACGAGCGAGGATTTCCCGTCCCCGAAGGTCCACACGGTGGAGAACGGGGCAGTTCCCCCCGAGATCGACGAGGTGAAGTTGACCGGGAGCGGGGTGGTCCCGGAGAGCACCGAAGCAGACGCCTTCACCGAGATCGGAGGGGCGAGCGGGAGGACCGTGAGGAAGGCGGGGGCGCTCGTCCGGTTGGTCCCGTTGAGACGGGCCGTCACGGTGACCGAAGTGTTTCCCGAGAGATTGCCCGCCACGAATCGGGCGGTACCGTTCGCGAAGGGTATCACGGTCCCGAGGGCATTGGACGTGCTCCAAGTGTAGGTGAGCCCGGACGGGCAAGGGGTGGGGGCGCCCGAGCACAACGCGGTAGCCGTCAAGTTCTCGCTACGGAGAGGGAATATCGACGCCTGGGAAGGAGTGATGGCCACGGACACGAGCGAATTGCGTGGCGTTACCGAAAGAAGCAAAGAGTCGTTCGCGGAATGACCGAGGGAATCGTTCGCGTACACTCGGAGGGTAAAGTTCCCGGCCGAGGTCGGCGTGCAGTTGAGGACGGAGGAATCCGCGCTGTGGCAACCCGGCGGAAGCCCCGCGTATTGGAAGCTCACCGGCGCTACGCCCCCGCTCACGCTCACGTCGAGCCGAGAGGTCCCGTTCACCGGTACCGGGTTCGGAGATGCGGTGAACGCCGTGATCGAAGGAGGGGTCAAGATCGGATGAAGTTGGGACAGCGCGTATGCCAGGTCACCTTGGAACGTCGCGTTGAAGGGTGCCGTGTTGGCACCGGAGATGGTCCAAGGGGCCATCTGGAAGTACCAGTCGCTGCCCTCCGCGTTGTAGATGCCGTACCATGCCCGGGTGAGGTTCCCTTCGAGGGTGGAGGCGGTCAGGTTCCGGTCAAAGGCGGTGAGGTTCTCGAGCTGGGTGAGCCCCCATCGCTGTTGGAATTGTACGACCTGTTGCCGGACGGTATCGAGATCCTGCCACATCCAATCCTGGGCCGGGTACCCCGACCATTGGGTGAGCGAGGGATTGGACTGGTCCGGGGCGGAGGAACCGCTCCCCTGGTTCCAGGTCCCGGTCGCGACCGCACCGAGGGATGGCAGCAACCATGGCTGACCGCGAAGCGAGTCGAGGAACTGGCTCGGGGTCACCGTGTGCAGGTAGCTCCGGTTCTGTTCGAGCGCGCGGTAGAGCGCCTCCAGGAAGGGGATCCCATCGTCCGCGAAGGGGGACATGAACTGCCAGTTCTCCCCGTCAAGCATCAGGGTGACCAGGGTCCGCGGGTGATCCCCCACCGGAATCGCCCCGTTGATCGCCTTGAGGTAATTCACGATGTCCGATACGGAGGTGGTCGTGTTCTGATTGCCGTAGTTGAAGGCCCAGGCGTTCGACAGCGGGGCATCGCGGAACAGCATGATGGTGGAGGTGCCGTTCGCGTCTTGCACGACGTAGGGAGTGTAGAGGTCCTCCAGGGAGGCGACCGTGTGAGAGGGGTCCCCCCACGCCGATGCGGGAACTCCCGACTGCTGCAAGGTCCATTCATCCGTCGCGGTCCACTGGGCGCCGGACATTGCGACAAGGGGCACCATCGCCTCCGAAACGGCGGCCTCGGAAGCGTAGAGCCCACGGGGGTACTGCCCGAAGATCTGGTCAAACTGGTCTCGGCTCAAATTCATCTGAGCGAGGACGTCCGAGGTGTAGACCCCCTTCGTGAGGGAACCGGAGGGACCCGAGATCGAGGGGGTAAGGAGCAAGGGGGTCAGTGGGTGGTAAAAGGGGCTCGTGAAGAGCTCCGTATTGTCCGATCCCGTCTGATTCCCGAGCATCACGGAGCGGAAGGCGGGGATCACCTGGCCGGTGAGCCACTGGCTGTACTGGAGGATGGTCTTTAGGTCCGACTGGGTGAACGAGGACTGGTTGTGGAGGGCCCAGAGGGAGGGGGAGATCCATGAACTTCCCAAGCGCCCTTCGACGAGGTCCGTGCTGACCTCATAGAGGAACCAAAGCACCTTGGCGTCCTCGAACTGTGAGGCGTTGAGGGGTTTCCCGGAGGACCACTGCGTCTCGAGTTGGCGATAGGTCCGGGAGGCCGTCTCGTTGAAATCATAGACATAGCCGGGGACGCTGAAGTAGTCCGAGGTAAGATTGGAGAGGAGGGTCTGGTTCTGGGTGGTGTTGAGCTGCGAGTACGGGAGGAAAGCTCCCTGGATGAAGGAGTCATTGAAACCAGGATCGGTCGAGATGTTCTCCAATTGCCAAAGCAGGGACCCGGAAAGCTCGTAGGTGATGTTGATGCCCGGATACTGGCGGAGCAGGAGGGGTTGCTCGATGTACTCCGCGGTGGCATGGGCTTCGGTCCAGGGCAGGTTGTAGGTCGCTTGGCCGGCGACCTCGTAGACCGGTTGGTGATCGTTGAAGACGATCGCCACATTGATGGGCTGGGACGGCGAGACGGGAAGGCCCGCGAGGGGAAGCCGGAGCGTATCGTTCACGAGGAAGCTCGTCTGTGTACCTCCCGCATTGTATTTTCCAGCCTGGGGGAAGGGGATGCCCGTGCCGACCCACGAGCCCGAACTCCCCACGACAAACGCCCCCAGGGTGAGGTTCTCCTGGGGAGACGGATTGGAGGGAAAGACGGAGGCGATCGGCAGCGCGATCTCCACCGAGCCGTTGACGGCGGAGAAGAGATGTGTCGAAGACACCATGCGGTCGCTGGGCGTGGAGTTACTGTCCGAGGGGGGGGTGAGGACCTGGTACACCCCGTACCCCGAGACGTTGATGTTGTTCCCTCCGAAATAGAGGGCCGCGATGTCGCTTACGGGAGAAGTGAAGGTGATCGACCGGGACCACGCGTTGAGGCCCGAGAGATTGAAGGTACCCATCCCGCCGACTCCCTCGCCTCCCACGAAGACCATGAGACTGTTTCCCGTAATGTTCTCCTGAATACCGAGAAAGAGGTCGCTTCGGTTGTAGGCGGCGTAGAGGCCCAGAAGGGCATTGCCCGCCCCCCAGGCTGAGGCGTTGGTGTTCTGATACAGCGGTCCTCCCCCGAAATCCAACCCGAGGTTTCCGGAGAAGCTTACGTTCCGATTGAGAAAGGCCCCGCGAGGCAAGAACGGTGCCGCTGGTCCTCGAACCGCGGGGGAATGAGGCCCGACCCAAGCGGCCCCCGAAGGGAGTGATAGAAGGAGCACCAAGGCGAGCGCGGGGAGCGGGTGGTTCCTCGCCAAGACCGATGGATATCCGCGCATTCGCAAGGATTGTTATCTCCGGGGGTATTTATGTTGAGTCGGGGCGAGTCGGTGCTCATTGTCCGCACCGAGAACCTGCGGACGAGAACGAGCCGTGCGGTCGCAGCCCCCCCTCAGTGGAGTACGGGGAAGGAGGTCTCCGATGCCCCGGTCGGTGATCACGAAGCGGGGTTGTCCTTGGTGGCTTCGGCGGCGCGTTGTCTCCGGCGCCGGGTCCACAGCGCCAGGCCGACCAGTACGATGACCCCGAGACCGACGAGGGCGAGCGCGAGGGGGCTGAAGAGCGGGGAACTCGCCGGATGCGAAGCGAGGTAGGCGGGCTCCACGGTGATCTTGACCGTGCTCAACGCCTGGTCCCCCAGCGAGTCGGTGACGGTGATCGTGACGGTGAAGTTTCCGGCGCCGGAAGGAGTACAGGCCAGAGTGGTCACGGATGCACTCACGCAGCCCGTCGGCAGCCCGGTGTAGGTGTACTTGAGGGGGGATGACCCGCCCGTGGTTTGGACGGTCAGTATCGATTGCTCGTCCACGGTCACGAGCGTGGGAGATGCCGAGAAGGAAAGGATCGTGATCGGGGCGATCACGGTGAGCGTGAGTACGGAGCTCCCGAGCCGGTCCATCGAGTCCCTGACCAGAGCGATCAGGTGGTAGGTGCCGGCGCGGGTCGGAGTGCATACCAGGGAGGAAGTATTGGTGCTCTTGCACCCGGGGGGAAGTTGGAGGTAAGAGTAGGAGTACGGGGCGATCCCGCTGGTCACGTCCACCGTAAGTGTGCTGCTCTGCCCCTGCTTGATAAGAGCGGGAGTGGCCACGAACGACGATACGGTGAGTCCCTCTTGCACCGTCAGATTGGTGGTGGCGACGGCGGCCCTACCTTGGGAGTCGTTGACGATCACCGTGACGGTGAAGGCGCCAGACTGGAAGGGAGTGCAGAGCAACACGCGAAGACTGTGCGTATCGCACCCAGCGGGCAGCCCCTCGTAGGAATACGAGTACGGCCCCAGTCCTCCGGTGAAGTTCACCTGAAGGGTCGTGTTGTTGCCGATCATCACGATCGAAGGCATCGCGGTGAAGGCGCTGATGACCACCGGACGGGGCGTGACGTCGATCGTGGTGTTGGCTCGCTGGGTCTGGCCATAGCTATCATTGACCTGGACGGACACCGTGTACCAGCCGATGGTGTTGGGGGCGCACGTGAGGGAGGCCACGTTGGCGGACACACACCCGGGGGGGAGGCTCGTGAACGAGAACGAGTACGGCGGCAGTCCGCCGGAGGGTCGGACCGTGAAGGTGGTGCTGTTGTTGACCATCAAGCTCGACGGAGTGGCCAAGAAGGCCGCGATGACGAGCGGGGTCGGGCGCACGACGAGGGAGGTCGTCGAGGTGACCTTTCGCCCTTGGGCGTCGGTCACGGTCACCGTGATCTGGTAGTTCCCGACCGTATTGGGAGTGCACGAAAGGGAGTTCGTGCTGGAGGAGCTGCAACCCGGGGGAAGCCCGGAATAGGAGTACGAGTACGGTGTGGCCCCGCCACTAGCGGATATGGAGAAGGTCGTCACGTTCCCCACGATGACGGGGTTCGGTGAGACCGCCAGGGGGGATGCGATCGCGAGCCCCTGGCTCACGGTGAAGGGGCACCCACTGCCCGTTTGCTTCGAACCGCCGCTCGAGTCCGTCACGGTGAGGATGGCATCGATCGTCCCCGTCTTCGTGTAAACGTGGCTCGCCGGATTTCCAGTCCCGCTCGTCCCATCCCCGAAGTTCCAGGCATAGGAGTAACCTCCGGAGCCCCCGGAGGCCGAGCCCTGGAATCTGATCGTGTCGCCCGTGTAAAACGTACCTCCACAGTACAGGGGGCTCCCCGAGGTCGTATCCTGCACAGAGTAGCTTGCCGTCAAAGGCGCTCCGCCGAAGAGGAACCCCGATTGGAGGTTGGACAGCGTGCCGGCAAAGAGATCCATGTCGACGCTCCCGGAGATGCCGTTGACCGAGCCGCTGCTGGTATACTGCCAGTAGTTCCAGTAGCCGAATATGCCGGTGCTCGGGGCTCCGCAACCGCAGTAGTCCGCGATCCACACGTGCCATCCTCCGATGGCGGAAGTGATGCAATTGGAGGCGTAATTGCTGTTCATGTAGATGATCGGGTTCACCCCGGGGTATCCGTCACTGGCCAGGTCCTTTTGGAGTTCCGTGGCCCAGGCATTCACCCAAGCGGTGATCTGCGAGGCGCTCATGCTGCCCCCGGAGGCCACGCAATCCTCCTCGAGGTCGAGCGCGGGATACATGTAGCCAGCGCTGACGTAGGGCTTGATGACGCCGTTGAAGTAGTCGGCGTCGCCCGAAGCCGACTCGTACGAAGGATAGACGAAGTCGTAAGCGCCCATATACACCCCTGCCGCGTGGCCATTCGACATGTCGTAGCCGAAGTCGGGGTCGTTCTGCCCGTAGTAGGCCACGGCACGCGCGAACGCGAACACGACTCCACTCCCCGCCACGCTCCCCCAGGACGGAGTCTTCTGGTATTGTGAGACGTCGATACCTCGAAGGGTGCTCGCACCTACCGCGGGAAGGGCCGAGGGAGACTGCGCGGGACCCTGGTGGGAGGCATAAGGCGATGGGCGATCGGCCGAAGATTCCGAGATGGTTGGCAAGAAGGACTGGGTGGCCAAGAGTGTGATCAAGCCGAGGAGAAACGCGAGAGAGAGGGGAACGTAGGATTCGTTCGAGACCCATGAGCCATGATAGCTCATACGACATTACTATCGGAGACGGGAATATAAGCTTGGTCAAACCGAAGTGACTTCGAGATCTTCATCGGCCGCGCGCAGGAATTTCGTGATGCGACCCCTTCCGACCGGCGAGTTGACCCCGTCAATCTTCGACAGGGTCGGACCCGTGCAAGCTACGGCTTGCTTCGTCAGGGTGGATAACGGCGGCCCATGTGGCAAAGATGCTCTGACGTCGAGGAGGTCCGAGCACGGATTTTAGGGGGGAGTGGATACTGCCCTGGCGACTCCGGATCTCTCGAAGGAGTTGCGAGTACAACTCTCATATGGGGGAACGCATAGTCGGCGATAACAGGTGCTTTTCATGGGGGGGGAAGAGAAGGGGGCAGAGGACATCGGAGCTCAGCTGAGCGCCCTGCCTCCCGGCACGCATGTGAAGATACTTCGACGTGGAAGCAGGGAGTGGGAGGGATGGCTCCTTCCGAGAGATCCCTACGCTCCCCCAGAATCGTTGCGCCTCAAGCTCGCTTCGGGGTACAACGTGGGGCTTCTCATCCGGGAAGTCGAGCGTTTTGAGAAGCTCCCAGGCGTGTTGGGAGGGGACTTCTCCGCGGTTCCCCGGTCGGACAATTCAACCAGGGACACGTCGATCCCGAAGGGGTCCATCGCTCTCCTCACGACCGGCGGCACCATCGCCTCGTCCATCGACTATGCTACGGGAGGGGTGAAGCCGGTCCGTGGGACCGCTGCGCTGGATGCCCTCTTCCCGGAGGGGGCGAAGGACATCATGATGCGAGAGGTCTTCGATGTCCTGAGCGAAGACATCGGACCCACCCACTGGGAAGGATTGGCGGAGGCCGTCCACGAGACCTTCTTGGAAGGGGCCCGGGGGATCGTGATCTCCCACGGTACCGACACGCTCGCCCATACGGCCTCTGCGCTTTCTTTCCAGCTGAGGAACCTTCCCGGACCGGTGGTACTGGTGGGAGCCCAACGTTCCATCGATCGGCCATCTTCGGACGGGATCCAGAACATGCATTGGGCCGTACGCGTCGCCCGGGAGGCGGAATTGGGCGAGGTCGTGGTGGTCATGCATGCGGGCCCGTCGGACGACGTGGGGGCGATTCATCGGGGAACTCGAGTACGCAAGATGCACTCCACCCGTCGAGACGCGTTCCGGACCTTGAACGGTGTCCGGTTGGGAGTGGTGGACGATTCAGGGGTCCATCTGAATTCCACTCACCGTCCGCGCTCATCCGCCGGCATCGTTCTGGAGAAGGGCTTCGACACGCGGGGCCGGCTCGTGTGGATCACTCCGGGACTCGGCGCGGCCACAGCGGAGTCGTTCTGCCAGGGGGCCCGTGGCGTGATCGTGGCCGCCACCGGGATGGGGCACATGCCATCTGAACTCGTCCCCTGGGTGCGGGGGCTGACGGAGCAGGGGGTCTTCGTCGGGATCACCACCCAATGCTTGGAAGGGGAGGTGGACCCGTACGTCTACTCTCGGGGCCGGGAGCTCATGTCCGCCGGAGCGGTCTACCTGGAAGACCTGGCACCGGAAACGGCCTACGTGAAGCTGCTCTGGGTGCTCGGTCGAACGCAGGGGACCCGCGGGATCCGTGAGCAGATGCTGGAGGACATGGCCGGGGAAATGGGCGACCGACGTCCCCTCAAGGGGGGAACCTCATGAAAGTGGGGTTGGAGATCCATCAGCAGCTCCAAACAGGAAAGCTGTTCTGTCACTGTTCCGGCGAGCTTTCCGAAGAAGGCGAGGGCCATTTCGTTCGCATCCTCCATGCGACGAGAGGGGAAGGCGGCGAGAGGGATCGAGCGGCCGCGCTCCAATCCGCCAAGGGGGAGCATTACCGGTACGAGGTGACGACGAACTCATGCCTGGTCGAAGCCGATGAGGAGCCGCCTCGACCGCTGAATCCCGCCGCTCTCCGGGTCGCGCTCACCCTAACCGAGATGTTGGGTGCCCAGGCGCCTGACGAGATGCTGGTCATGCGGAAGATCGTCGTGGATGGCTCGAACACCACCGGCTTCCAGCGTACCGTGGTGGTGGCATTGGATGGGGAGCTCAAGATCGGAGAGCGAAGCTACGGCATCGGTTCCATCTGCTTAGAGGAGGACGCGGCGCGGAAGATGAGCGAGAAGGACGGGGAAGTCCTCTATCGCCTCGACCGCCTGGGAATCCCGCTGATCGAGATCGCCACAGAGCCCGACATCCGAAGCGGCCGGGAGGCACGGGAAGTGGCCGAGGCCCTCGGGATGCTGCTGCGCTCCACCCGGAAGGTCCGACGAGGGATCGGTACCATACGGGAGGATCTCAACGTTTCGACGGACGGTGGTGCCCGGGTGGAGATCAAGGGAGTCCAGGAACTGGCCCTCATCGAGGACTACGTCGAGAACGAGGTCCGACGGCAGCGGATCCTCCTGGAGCGTCGGGAGCAGCTGCGGGCCCGCCACCCCGATCCCCCTCCGTCGACGGTGGACCTTGCCCCGACGCTGCGAGGTGCCTCGTCCCGAGTGCTTGCCTCAGGGCTACACCCAGGCGGAGGCGTGCTGGGATTACGACTCCCGGGCTACGCCGGGCTCCTGCGTTCGCCGGAGGGAGTCGAGGAGCGACTCGGGCGAGAGTTCGCGGATTATGCGCGGGCTTCCGGAGTCTCGGGCCTCCTTCACTCGGATGAGCTCCCGGCGTATGGAGTGACCGCGGAGGAGGTCCAAAAGGTGTACCAGGCCCTCGAAGCGGACCCCTCGAGAGATGGTTTTGTCATCGTCGTCAGCAACAAGCGGTCGAAGGCCGAGGCGGCGATCTCGGCCGTCCGGGCGCGCGCCCTCCAGGCACTCGAGGGGGTACCGGAAGAGACCCGGGACCCGCTCCCCGATGGTCGCACTCGCTATTCTCGGCCGCTCCCTGGGAGGAACCGGATGTATCCGGAGACGGACCTTCCCCCGTGCCGCGTGGGAACGGAGCTCCTTTCGGATATCCGGACGCAGATGCCCGAGCGGCCCGAGGCGACCCGCGACCGGCTCGAAGCCCTGGGCCTCAGCCGGGAACTCGCCGTCCAGTTGTTGCGCGGAGAAGACCTCGAGTCGTTCGATCTGCTCGTGCTCCGGAAATTGCCCATCAACTTGGTGGCCCGTGCGTTGACGCAAGAACTGCCCGCCCTGGAACGGGAGGCGGCCCGACCGCTCTTCAAGAGCGCCGAGGCGATCCCCGACCTCCTCGAACCGGTCCTGCGCGCCGTGGAGGAAAAACGGTTCTCAAAGGAAGGTCTTGCACCGGTCCTCAAGAAAATGCTTGTTGACGGGCTATCCTTGGAGGAGGCCATCACGGCGTCCGGGCTTTCGGGGATGGGAACCGATGAGCTCGACAAGATCGTCCTGGCGGTCCTGGATTCGAACGAGCCTTTGATCCGCGAACGAGGAATGGGCGCCATCGGTCCCCTCATGGGAGACGTGATGGCGCGGGTACGGGGCAAGCGGGACGGCCGGGAGGTCTCCGAGGCCCTCAACCGTCGGCTCCGGGAGAGGGTCGCCCCGGAGAAGGGATCGTGAACCCGCGCCGACCGATCCGCGCGATCATCGTCGACGTGGATGGCACCCTCACCGACCACGACCGGATGCTCCATTTCGAGGCCGCCCGGACGCTGCGGGAGATCAACGCCCGGGGGATGCCCGTGATACTGGCGACCGGGAACGTGCTGCCGGTCACCCTCGGATTGCAGCGATTCCTCGGCCTGCACGGCCCGATCATCGCGGATAACGGAGGACTGGTCTATTTCAACGAGGAACGGATCGTCCACCTGGCCCGGCGCGAGGTGGCGCTACGCGCGTACGAGCACCTCCGCCAACACCTGCCCGTCCGTCCCCTGTTCACGGACCGGTGGCGAGAGACCGAAGTGGCGCTCGTCCCCGACCACCCGGTGGAAGCCATCGAACCCCTGGTGCGAGGGATGGGCGTCCGAGTGGAGAGCACCGGCTTTGCGATCCATCTCTTCGAACCATCGGCCGGGAAGCTTCCCGCGGCTCGCATCGCCCTTGAACCATCGGGCATCGGCGTCGAAGAATGCCTTGTGGCGGGGGACGGGGACAACGACGTGGACCTCATGCGGGCCGCCTCGGTGAGCGTGACCTTTCCGGAGGCGATGCCCAAGGCGAGGGCCGCCGCCGACTACGTCACGACCCAGAGTGATGGAGCGGGAATCCTGGAAGCGCTCGCGCGATTCGGTGTGATCTAGGTCGACCCTCGACGGTCGAAGAATCCACGGGAGGGCTTAGTCGGGCCGCAGTCGCAGAAACGGCGGGTTCCCCGAGCCATAGATCAACTGTTCCTCGATCCCGCCCAGCACATCGATGATGGTGGACTTCGACATGTGGTAAAGCGTGGCGAGGTCGGTGTTCGAGGTACGGCGAGGCACGTCCCAGTATCCCGACGTCACGGCCGTCAGGTAGATGTTGTGCTGCGAGGGGCTCATCAGGTGCTCCGGGATGTCCAAGAAGGCGTTGCGCATCGAGGTGACCAGCATGTCGGGAAAGCGCCCCCGCATCTGGCGGATGAAGGTCCGAACCTTGGGGGCCGGCGCCGCGATGATGAGGGTCATGACCCCCTGTTTCACGTAGATCGGGAGGAGCGGGAGCAGCTCCAAACTGGAGGTTACGGTCGTGATATGTCCCTCGGGAGTCCGGACGGTGACCAGCACGGTGGCAGTCCTCCCGGTCTTTCCCAAGAACTCATATGAAGTGACCAGTTCATGGGACTGCACCGCGATCAAGATGCGGTCCAGGTCGGCAGGGGCGGTGACCCGGAAGACGAGGATCATCCCCCGCGGGTCCCGCTGGTAGCTCGAGATGGCAAACACCGCGCCCGGGAACTTTGCGGATATTCCATGGAAAAGTCCTTGGCCGGCCGTCAAGGGGATCTGAAGACGGCACACCAGGGGCGGCCCCGGAGAGGCTTTCGGGTTATCGATCACTTTGGACCATCCAGAACAGTCGGTATCGGCGTTCTTCAACAAAGACGGGTTCTTACTTCGCCAGTCCCAGTCGTACCGTATAAATGGCGCGCGGGGTATTTGGACTTTTCCAACGGGGTCGTTCAACGGTGCCCGCCGGCTTGCTCGAAGGGAGGGCGATCACTCCGTTCGCAGCAGGAGGCCCGCGGCGAGCATGGCCAACGAGATCCCGGCGGCAAGGAAGAACGTCACGGTCCACCCCATCGATAGACCGACCGCATCGAAACTGAAGATCATGATGGTTCCCCCGACCTGGGAAAACTCCCATACCACGGCGTTGGCGGCTCCTTCGGCGGAGGTGGAAACACTTCGTGCCGAAAGTTCGAGCCCCAAGGGGAGGGCGGCCATGAAGAAGAAGCCGAGGGCGAGAAGGACGATGGACTCCTCAACTACGCCATATCCGATCCCTAGGAGCGCCCACAGCCCTACGGCGACCGCTACGCAGACCCATAGAGGACGGCGGAGCGTGTGGTATCGGTCCGCGATGAGGGAAATGACCAGGGCCCCCGCGATCCCCCCGATGATCATGATCCCCCCGAGCTCCCCCGCGGTATCTGCAGAGACCCCGCGGGCCCCGAGCATCGGCTGCACGTACGTGGCGAACGAGTTGAACACCCCGATACCGGCGAAGAAGAGTGCCGAGAGAAGGGCTACGTTCCGAATTCGCAGCATCCCGAAGATGGCCCGCAGCGAGGTGGTCTCCCCCGCCGCGCCCGGGTGAGGACCCTCCCGGCCTGCCAACGCAAAGAGCACGAAAGCCAGCACGGCAAAGGCGCCATACGCTTCGAACATCCCCAGGGTTCCCCATGTGGCGGCGAGCACCGGCGTCAGCCCGAAACCAAGCGCCAGACCGATGTAGATGGAGAGCGTCCCCAGCCCGGTGGCCGTCGCGACCTCCGACGCCGGGAACCACGTTCGGACGAGCTTGGAGATGCTGTTCAGGATGAACGGCTGGCCCACCGCCCCCACTCCCTGGATGGCGAGCAGCAGGGGGAAGCTGGTGGAGAAGGGGCGAAGCGCACCCGAAACGGCGAGCAGGACAGCTCCCAACAGGACGGAGGGACGGAATCCTTTGAGGTCGATGAACATCCCCGTCGGGATCGAGATCATGACGAAGACCAGGGGATAGATCGCCGTCAGCAGCGTTACGTTGTCCGCGGTCGCGCAGAGCACCGCGGTGCCGCACGGGGGAAGGGATGAGAAGGTCAACCAGAGCATCTGAGCGACGATGCTGGTGGCCATGAAGGTGCCGAGGACGATCCACCGGTAGGGAGACGGTGGCGGATTCTTACTGCCGTTTGCTCCCACGGATAGGGCAATGCGAAAGCATTCTAAATGATGTCCACCTGCGAACTCTCCAATGGATCTCGACGAGGTGCTCGGTGCGGTCCAACAGCGGTTCCGGCCGTACATTCATTCCTTCCCCGAGTTCTCCCGACTTCCTCGGAAAGGCGTGGCCCAGTCCGAGGTCCTCTCCCTGTTGCGACAGTTGCAGAGTTCGGAGGGGATGCGCTGGAAGAAGGGATTCGTATCCGGGGCCGTCTATCACGGAGAGCGGGTGCACACCGGGTTCGCTGCGCGGGCCTACTCCCTGACGTCACAGTCGAATCCTCTCCACCCGGACGTCTGGCCGAGCCTCGTGAAAATGGAGGGAGAGATCGTCGCCATGACCGCTCACCTTCTCCAGGGAGGGCCGAACACGAGAGGGGCGGTCACCTCGGGGGGGACCGAGAGCATCCTGCTGGCCATGAAGGCGTACCGAGACTGGGCGCGGGAAAAGAAGGGCATCACCGAGCCCGAGGTAGTGCTCCCGATGTCGGCCCACGTCGCCTTCGACAAGGCCTGCCATTACTTCGGTCTACGGGCTCGGATCGTTCCTTTGGGGCCGGATTACGCGGCCGATGTGGAAGCCGTGAAGGAGGCGATTACCCCGAACACGGTGGCGGTCGTGGGATCCGCCCCGTGCTTCCCGTATGGAGTGGTGGATGACATCCGCTCGATGTCCGAGATCGCCCACGACCATGGAGTCGGATTCCACTGTGACGCTTGCCTCGGAGGATTCATTCTCCCCTGGGCGAGACCGTTGGGTTACTCCGTCCCTCCATTCGATTTCGAGCTACCGGGGGTCACCTCGATCTCGGTCGACCCGCACAAGTATGGCTACACTCCGAAGGGAACCTCCGTCATCCTCTACTCCAACGCGGAACTCCTGCACAAACAGTACTACGTGGCGAAGCGGTGGCCCGGGGGCATTTACTTTTCCACGTCCATGGCCGGCAGCCGGCCGGGCGGGCTGGTGGCGGCCGCTTGGGCCACCCTGCTCTCCCTGGGAGAGGCGGGTTACCGTCAGTTGGCCCGCAAGATCTTTCAAACCGCCGAGCGGATCCGGAGAGGTATTGCCCAACGGCCGGGCGTGAAAATGATGGGGGACTCCCGCATCGTGGCCGCCTTCACCACGGAGTCCCCGGACATCTATCAGGTCATGGAACGCATGTCGGAGCGGGGGTGGTTCCTCAACGGACTTCAGAATCCTCCCGGGGTCCATCTCGCCGTGACGCTCCGACAGACCCCCCGCCCGGTAACCCAGCGCTTCCTTTCCGACCTCGATTGGGCACTCGAGCGCGCACGAAATTCTCCGACGGCGTCGGGACTGGCCCCCATATACGGAATGGCCGAGGCCTTGCCCGAGGAGGCGGTGGGAGAATTCTTCGAGTCCGTCATCGATTGGATCTACCACGGGTCGTGAGGGCGTGATACCGTGAGCACCCCTACATCGGATCCGGTATTCCTGGGAATAGATCTGGGAACCTCTTCGTGTAAGGTGGTGGTCACTGAGCGCAACGGGAAGACACTCGGGCGGGACACCGCGGCCTACCCCTTGATCTTACGGGACCACGGAGGGGTGGAACAAGACCCTGCCCAATGGTGGTCGGCGATAAGCAAAGCGACCCAGAGGGCCCTCGAGGTTTCTCACGTGGAGCCGAAGCGGGTCCGCGCCGTCAGCGCCACGGGTCAGTGGTCGGGCACGGTCGCAGTCGACAAGCAAGGAACTCCGTTGCGGAATGCCATCGTCTGGATGGATACCCGCGGAGCCCCGTACATCCATGCCCTCACCGGAGGGTTTCCGAGCGTTTCGGGGTATCGTTTGGACAAGCTCCTCCAGTGGCTGAAGAAGACAGGCGGGGCACCCGCCCATGCGGGCAAGGACTCCCTTGCCCACATCCTCTATCTCCGACACGCGGAACCAGAAATCTATCGGTCCACCCATTGCTTTCTCGAGCCCAAGGACTACCTCAACCTACGGCTCACGGGGACCCTATCGGCCTCCTGGGACAATGTGGTGGTCGGATGGATCACCGACAACCGGGACGCGAAGAACGTCCGTTACGACCCTGGATTGATCCGATTGGCGGGCCTGGACCCGCAGAAATTCCCTCCCCTACATGCCTCCACCGATGAGGTGGGCCGGGTGAGCAAGAATGCGGCCCGAGACCTGGGAGTTCCCGAGGGAACTCCGGTCATTGCCGGGGCGGGCGACATGCAGGCATCGCTCATCGGGAGCGGCTGCGTACGTCCCGAGCAGTTCCACCTCTACATCGGGACGTCCTCTTGGCTTACGACCCACGTTCCTCACAAGAAGACGGACCTCCGCCACAACATCGCCGCGTTGCCCTCGGCCATCCGCGGGATGTACGTGATCGCCTCGACGCAGGAGTCCGCCGGTAGCTCACTAACCTATGCTCGGGGCCTCCTTTTTGGCTCCGGAGAAGGAGTCCCATCCTACGCCGAACTGTCCCAGTTGGCTTCGGAGGCGAGGACGGCGGAGGGGAGGATCCTCTTCGCCCCCTGGCCCTACGGAGAACGAGCCCCGGTGGAAAACCGGGACTTACGGGCGGCTTTCGTGAACCTGTCGCTGGGGGCGGGGCGGGCCCAACTTGTTCGAGCGGTGTTGGAGGGTGTCGCCTACAACACCCGGTGGATGCTCCAGCCGGTGGAGAAGATGGCCGGGTGCACCGCCCCGACGATCCGGATCGGGGGCGGGGGTGCCCTTTCACCCCTTTGGTGCCAGATCTTTGCCGATGTCCTCAATCGTCGCATCGAGACCGTGGCGGACCCGGCCTACGCCACGGCGCGGGGGGCCGCCCTTATCGGGGCTCTCGGTGTCGGGAGCGTGACCCTGGAAACCATCGAGTCCTCCACCAAAACAGAATTCCATTATTCTCCCAAGCCGGAGAATGTCCCCATCTACGACGAAATGTTCCGACTCTTCCGCCAATATTATGCCCGCTCCGCCGAGCTGTATCGCCAGCTCAACTCCCGGGCCTCACCGAAGTGAGCTCCTTCGGCAGGGTCTCTGCTACGTGAGGGAGCCGGGACATCCAGAGGGCAACTTGCCCGTCCCCTGGACCGTGGGTTTCCAACAGGTCGTAAGATCGTCCCATGTCCCGACCTCGACCCAAGTTTCCCCCCCCGGCTGAGAGAGGGAGGGCGGGGTCGATCCCTCGGGGGTCGTTGCCACGTTCCTACGCGCGCACGTCGTTCATGTTTTGAGTAACTATATATATCTATCATCATATGTAGATTCTCATGTCCTCGAAGACGTTGATGATCCGAAAACCAGTGTACGAAGCCCTCTGCCGGGAAAAGAGGCCAGGGGAGAGCTTCTCCCAGCTCATGGTGCGGCTGCTCTCGAAGCCCCGAGGGGTCGAGACGTGCTTCGGCTCCTGGAGGCGGTCTCGATGAAGTGCATCGATACCCCCCTCCTGCTCGATCTCCTACTCGGGAGACCCTCCGCTCGGCGGTGGTTGAAGGGGGCGAGTGTCACCGAGGGCGAATTGGCCACCACGGAATACAACATGACGGAGCTGGCCCTCGAGGCGCACAGCCAGAAGGGGAGCCCCTTGCACAGGGTCGAGGCCCTCGAGAATCTCCGAAGAGAGCTCACGGTACTCCCCGTGGACCGAGAGTCCTATCGGACGCTCTCCGTCCTGCTCCGAAAGAATCCTGGGCGAACGGCCAACCTACCCGGGACGCTGGTAGCGGCCACCGCACTTGCCCATGGGAGCACTCACCTTTGGACGGACAAGAAAAGGGCCCTCCCGGCCGTTTTGGGCCCCTTGAAGGTCCAAAGATATTGATGGCAAGGAAAACCCCGTCTGAGGCCGTTTTTGTGAGGGCCCGGTTTCAGCCCGCACCTCGGGGAGCTAACACAATAAGCAGTGTTACGCACCTCTAGTGACGCAGTAAGCTCTGCGAAGTTCCCCCTCGAGGAAAGTCGTATAACTCCTGTTATGCGACATACCGGAGGCGGGCCCCCCAGGAGGGTCTAAAGGCGGCGTTTCTCGCCGAGAAACCCCCCCCGTTTCCAATCCACCGGAACTTGAGCCGCCCGCTGCCCCCCAAGGTGGCATCGAGGATCCCCCGGCAGGGGCCCTCCCGGAGAATGCCCTCGGAAAACCGAGGTATTGTGACGTTCGGCCGGCGGGTGGACCCGACCAAGGCCGAAGATAGAAAACTCCTTCGACCAGGGAACCGTCATTGCTCCTCCGGTCCCTACTGTCCCCAGGGCCCGAAGCGCGCCCAGCAACGGGTCCAGGAGCCCATCCGAGCACCCGTAGTGACGTGGCGTGCAGTCGACGAAGACCGTTCCTCGAGCCGATCTCCCCGGACTGCGAATCCAGAGAACACCACCAGGGATCTAGCCCCCTTTGATCGAGTACCGAAAGCGACTAGGGCTCACCCGAAATCGGCTCGTGACAATACATATACATATACATATGTATTGAGTTGACCGACCTCCCCCAAAAGCGAACGAGCCGCACGCGAAGTAGAGCCCCCACAAACCACACTGACCAGCCCCGAAACCGGCGGGCTTATTTGGAGGGAGCACCTGGACCCGGGCATGCGATGCGGTGGACAGGCCCAATGTGAAGGGGCGCGGGCAGAGCGGATCACTTCCTCGATGTACCTCCCTAAAGTTTCGGGAGACCGGTGGACGCCGTACGCATCGACTGCCTGGGACGGACCCGTTTCGGAGAAGTGGTGAGCCATGTGTCAATACTGTGAGGGCGATGAGAGCGGCTGCAAGACCCCGAGCTGCGCCGACTCCGGAGGATCTTGCGCCTGCCAACTCAGCGGGAACCCTCGGTGTCCCTCCTGTGGACACGTCTGCTGGGAGTGGCATTACGGACTGGGGCTGTTCAATGCTCCCCCCCTCGTGGGCGGCTTCTTGGGAGGGGAAGGGGAAGAGGGGGGCCGGTTCGACTCGTACCCTACCAATCGCTCCCAGATACTCGCGAAATATCAGGAGTTCTGCAACGAGCAGGCGGCGGACGACCCCGATGCAGGGTACTCTCCGAATGACATCCGATGGCTGTCCGACCATCTCCCCGAGGGGTCCTACAAAGACCCGGGCGAGGTGTTCGCTGCCCTTTTGCCGGCCGTGGACGGTAGTCTGCTCGATGGCTCCGAGTGGAACCACAGCCTGAACATCCAAGCGATAGCCGCCGGGACCCGGCTGGTCGTCCCCCCGGGGGTCGTGGCATTCCTCGTCGGTCGCGAGGGTCAAGCACTGGATGCATTCCTCCCGGGACAGTACACCCTCTCCGGTGAGACGGCCCCCCTGGCCGCCGGAGTTTCCCGGAAGCCGGTTACGCCCCAACAACGATGGGCGCTACGCGCCCGGCCGGTGTTCGTCTCCACTCGGGATCAGAATGCGCGGGCCGAGTCCTCGGGTCGCTCCAAGAGCGGGACCCAGACATCGCTGCTGGCCACCGTACGATTCTGCGTAGCGGATCCTGCCAAGCTCGCACGGTCGGTCGCCGGGAAGACCCTCGGGCGAAGCTCAAAGCCCGACCAGACCATCGCCCCGATCGTCACGCCGATACTCCAGGCCGCCATCGAGAGTCAGGAACCCCAGAGCCTTTCCTCCAACGTGAAGGACGTGGAAACCCAAGCCCGGAGTGCGATGGAGCAGGCCGGGCTGACCGTGCGGTCGATCTCGATCCAGGCCTATGGTCCATCGATGGGCATGGCCGGCATGGGCCCGATGAACCAGGAGATGCTGAACCGGATGCCCCCCGAGGTGAGAGCGATGATGGAGGCTCGCATGAACGAGGCCATGCAACGCCACGCCGCGGCCCAAGCCCAGGGAGGGGCGCCCCCGAGACCGATGTCTCCGCCTCCGGGACCCGCGAGCTCCCGAGGTGCTCCGACCCAGGGTGGGTCCCCTACCGTTTGTCCCTCTTGTCGTTCCCCGAACCCGCCCTCGGTAAAGTTTTGCCAGAACTGTGGGACCCCATTAGGTGCCCCCCGGGCTTGCCCGTCCTGCGGGAAGCCGGCCGCTCCAGGGATCAAGTTCTGCGGCAGCTGCGGAGCGAAGCTCCCGTAACGCGCCGATTGGGAGGCGGTGTCCCCCCTACGGTTGTCTAAGCGAGACGGCCACCGCACTCGCCACAGAAGCTGATGTTGGGGGGGTTTTGCTTGTGGCAGCTGGGGCACTCCTTGAAGCTAAGGGGGTTACCGCAATTCTGACAGAACTTCTCGGCACCAGCGGTCTTTCCACACTTCGAACAGACAGTGGTCCGGTTCGAGGTGTCGCCATTCCACTGCTGCTGGGAGGCAACTTGAGTCCTCATCTGCTCAACGGCCGCCTGGGACTTCGCCGCCTGGTACTCGGCCGCCATCGATGGAGCATCCGTGGTGCAAAGCCCTGCCTGGGTGTTCCAGTCGTCGTCGCAAACGAATGCCTTGCACTTCGGGCACTTCTTGAAATGGACCCGGGCCTCGTTCACGGCTTGCTGGAACGCGTTATCGTGTTCCTTGTGCCATTCGGCCGACTGGTTCTTGTACTGCTGGGCCCCGCTGGCGGCCTGGCTGGCACCATAGAACCCGCCGCTTCCGCTGAACGAACCCACCGCCCCCAGTCCGGAGCTCAGGAATCCAAGTCGCCGTTGCGAGTTCGCACTGCGGGAGGGGATGAAGGAGGTGTCGAAACCATTCCCACAAACATCACAGTGAAATTTCCACTGAAAGCCCTTGTCTCCGCTCAAGTCGTCCACGTTCTTCGGATGATCCAGTAACGGCATTGGCTACCTGGCTACTTGGAAATTCTCGTACTACTTAAGGGAAACTGTCGGAGAATCCGCGGATTCCTCGCTAGAGCCCTTTGGATTTCCAGTACTCCTTGAGCTTCGTGCCGCACCGAGGACACTTCTTGTCCCCGACGGCGATAACCACGACGCAGGTGGGACAGCGATACCGGACCACGGTCTTGCAACGATCGCAAACATCCGTGTCGGGGCCGACCTGGGCACCGCACCGAGGACAGGGGATCACGAGCGGCTTGGTGCAGGTGTTGCATACGGCCCACCCAGGCTGGATGGGCGCTATGCAGTATGGACAGACCGCTTGCAACGGGTGGGCCCGTCCGCAGAACGGACACATGACGGAAAGTTCTTCGACCAGATTCCCGCAGAACCGGCACGGCTTCTTGTAGCCCACCATCACGGGGTTGGTAAGAGGGAGAGTATATCCCGGTTGCGACACCACTCGCCCCGTCATCGAACGGAGGGGAAACGGCCGCGCCGAGGATAGGGGACGGGGCCCGCTCGAAGTTCCGGATCAGCCCCTCGGCATCCGAGGGAAGGCCGATCGGACGGTCATCTTGCCGGTGCTGCCGTCGATGAGCACGCGGACCCCCATGGTACGTCCGAACGGTGAGCCCTCGATCATGAACCAGATCACATCGAAGGTACCGTTGCGCTCCGTCGCCTCCCCGAAGTGGTAGCGCATGGCGAGCCAGTGGTTCTTCTCCATGGCGGCAGGATAGGACCGTTCGAGGGCTTCCTGGGCGGTATGCACCGGACCCTCGGCCGTGGGGGATACCTTGGCCACCTCCATGCTCCGCTCGGCAGATACCGTAGGGCGACCCAGCGTCAAATGACGGAACCGGATCCGGTACCGGTCCGGGAGGTCCTCCCGCTCCGCCAGGGTCCACCGCCAAGGATTCGTCGTAGGGAGGGCGTGAGAGAAGCCCATGCTCCTCGCCACAAGGTTCGCACGCCACCGGGCAATCCAACGCAGGAGAAGGTAGGCTCCGTAGACGGCCGTTAGTATCCATGCCGTCTCGATCCACACGTTGAACGGCACCGTGCCGCGCTCGGAAGCGAGCACGATGAGGGTGACCGAGGTGATGCCCAGCATCACCACATTGATGGCGACGTCCGCATCCAGCCGCAACTGACGCCAGGAGACGGGAAGTAGCGGCGTGACGGCAAAGTGAGTGAACCCGTCCAAGAAGACGTGGGCCAATCCCCCGATCTCCATGGCCAGGAAGTACAGCAAGGGGTTAGCATGGGGGAAGTAGGGGAGGAACGGCAGCAAGAAACTCCCGGCACCGGCGATAATCGTGACCCCGAGGAGGGAATGGGTGATCCCATGGTGGGAAAGGATCGGGAATCGGCGGGCCAGCGGGAATAGCAAGGCGTCGGCGTCCGGCAATCCCCCCGCCAGTGCCCCGGCGGCGATGTACTCTGGCCGGCTGGGTCCCCAGATCACGAAGGAAAGCAGGTAGGAGAAGACGATGTGCGTGAAAAGATCCACGGTTCCTCAGGCGCCGTCCAGAAACCGGACGGGGATAAGGACTCGGGGCCAGACTTCTTTCCCCCGCTCATCCGGGAACATCCGTCCGTCCGAGCCGCTCAAGCCGCCACCCGACGTGTTGCGTGCCGATGACGAACGTCCCAACTCTAAAGGGGTGCGGACCGTTCTACCGCAAGGTCCCGGCACCGGATCCGAACATCGAGCTTCCCGAAGGCGATCTCGACCTGGACATCCTCGATGAGGCTGCGGTAGTACATGACGCGCTTTCCTTCCGGGTTGATCACGACCGACTGGACGGCGACGAGGCCGGCCTTCTGGAGCTCGTGCAGCTTGTGGTAGACGGTGCTCTGCGGGAGATGTAGCGCGGCGACCAGGCTCTGCACGGTTCCGGGCACCCGGTCCAGAAGTAGCAGCATCCGCCGAGAGGATTCATCCCCCAGCGCCGAGAGGAACTCTTCCTCCTCTTCCCGCGAGAAGTGTTGCGTTTCGTGTGCGACCTCCATCAACATCGTGCCGCTCATTTTCGCTCCGTGGACTATGGAGTCCCGCTCGGGGGGCCCTGCCGAAGCCCCGAGCTGCGGCGCGCTGGAAAGGAGACCCCTTCGAGGTGCGCCGGGCTTTCCACTTTGTCCATGTTCGCAAGTAACTGTTAGTCATATTAAGTTCTTCCAGTCATCTAATTTGAACATGCGTAAATGTTTGTATCCCGCAGCATCATATTTTAAATACCCGGCCCCCATACCATCTCCTGAGGGCCCTGTGGCCCGGAAGTCATGAACGGCATGGTGCAACTGGGAATACCAGAAGTCGCATGGGAAGTTCGGACCTGCCGGTTCGCACGATCGGGGCAATAGAAAATCGTGCCCCGGGTAGTTCCCGAATACAAGACCCACGCTCGTCAGCGGATCCTCGCCGCGGCCCGGGAGGTGTTTTCCCGCAAGGGGTTCCGAGGGGCGACGATGGAGGATGTGGCCCGCGAGGTCGGGGTGACCAAGGGGGCGCTCTACCGATATTTCAAATCCAAGACCGAGGTGCTGAGCGCTCTCCAAGAGCAGATGCGCGCGAACGCGGACGAGCGGTTCCGGATGCTCGACAATCCGGAGGACGTCCGCAAGGGGTTCTCCGCGGTGCTTGCGGGCCTCCTTGAGGCCGACAACATCCCCCAGATCGCGCTCGGCTATGAGCTGCTCGCCGAGGCCAACCACGACGACGGGCTCCGGGAACTCCTGCGGAACAACCTGACGGATGATTTCCGGCGGCTCCGGGAGATCGCCGTCCGATTCAAGAAGGCGGGACGGATCCGCTCCAATGTCGACCCCGACGTGCTCGCCTTCGTATGGATGTCGCTCTCGTTCTGTGCCCGGAGACGGTATTTCATGGGGTTCGACCGGCGCGGGACCCTGCGTGAGTATCAGCGGGCTTTGGAGCTCGTCATGCAGTCGGCCGGAGCCGCATAGTCAGGGGCTCCCAACCTTCCCCGGCGCGGTCGACCTTTGTCCACAGAAGCTCCGAGCGGTCTCCGAAAATTGGGGATATCGGTCAGCCATCCTTATCCGAGCGCGGTCCCTATCTCGGAAGAAGTCGACGTGACCCCCGCACCTGTACTCCGCATCGGATTCCCTTTCGCACAAGGGCCCCGTAGGAGATGCCGGTAGAGGATTGAACTTGCCGAAGGTAACCCGAAGGATTCCAGGCCTCCTCGCGGCCGGAACCTCAGATCCCCCCGTTCCTCGGTCCCGCGCCTCGTTGGAAAGAGAACACCGCACCGCCGCCCAACGAGAGTTCTGGGCCGAACGCTACGGGGCAAATCCCAATTTCTTTGGGAGCCGGGAGAGCGACTTTGCCCATTGGGCAAAGCGGCACTTGGGATCCCAACATTCCGGAGGCACGCTGGTGGAGCTCGGGGCCGGGAACGGAAGAGATCTACGTTACTTCGAAGCGCAAGGATACCGGGTACGTGGGGTCGACTGTGCGGGAGACGTCCCCGCGAAGCAACTGGCGAGTCTCCGTGCCTTGCAGATCGAGTGCCAAGATGCCTTCGACTTCCTGAAGGAGCTCGAGACCGAGACGGTCGACGTGGTCTATTCCAATCTCTTCTACAACATGGATTTCTCCGAAACGGAGCACCATGCGATGTTCCGAGAGGTCCAGCGGGCCCTGCGGCCGGGGGGCCACCACTTCTACTCCGTCCGAACGACGCTGGACCGATGGTATGGGCGGGGGATCAAGAAGGGTCCGGACACCTTTGACTCGACCCCCGAAGGGACCACCATGCACTTTTTCTCG